>NZ_CP051201.1:2474957-3093697 GCF_024181285.1 Treponema sp. OMZ 790
TTGCTTTTTTGCGTTTTGCTTGACCTCGCGGTGTCGCTTCGATTTGTAGCAACCATTGTAGCACGTGTGTAGCCCTGGACGTAAGGGCCATGATGACTTGACGTCATCCCCACCTTCCTCCGATTTGTCATCGGCAGTTCCGCCAGAGTCCTCAGCTTTACCTGTTAGTAACTGGCAGTAGGGGTTGCGCTCGTTGCGGGACTTAACCCAACACCTCACGGCACGAGCTGACGACAGCCATGCAGCACCTGTCAAGAGCCGTATTGCTACGCTGCCATATCTCTATGTCATTGCTCTTGATGTCAAACCCAGGTAAGGTTTCTCGCGTATCATCGAATTAAACCACATGCTCCACCGCTTGTGTGGGCCCCCGTCAATTCCTTTGAGTTTCACCCTTGCGGGCATACTTCCCAGGCGGTACACTTAATGCGTTTGCGTCGGCACCGAAGCTCTTGCCCCGACACCTAGTGTACATCGTTTACTGTGCGGACTACCAGGGTATCTAATCCTGTTTGCTCCCCGCACCTTCGTATATCAGCGTCAATCATCGGCCAGAAACCCGCCTTCGCCACCGGTGTTCTTCCAAATATCTACAGATTCCACCCCTACACTTGGAATTCCGGTTTCCCCTCCGTGATTCAAGTCAAGCAGTACCCAATGCAGTTTACGAGTTGAGCTCGTAGATTTCACACCAGGCTTACCTAACCGCCTACATACCCTTTACGCCCAATAATTCCGAACAACGCTCGCCCCTTACGTGTTACCGCGGCTGCTGGCACGTAATTAGCCGGGGCTTATTCGCATGACTACCGTCATCTCACAGGCATTCCCTCCTGTGTTTATTCTTCATCTGCAAAAGAATTTTACAACCTTTCGGCCTTCTTCATTCACACGGCGTCGCTCCGTCAGACTTTCGTCCATTGCGGAAGATTCTTAGCTGCTGCCTCCCGTAGGAGTTTGGGCCGTATCTCAGTCCCAATGTGTCCGTTCACCCTCTCAGGCCGGATACCCATCGTTGCCTTGGTGAGCCTTTACCTCACCAACCAGCTAATGGGACGCGGGCCCATCCTGAAGCGGAGCCGTAGCTCCTTTCCTCATTTACCTTTATGTAAATGAGCACATTCGGTATTATCTAATATTTCTACTAGCTATCCCCATCTTCAGGGCAGGTCACCCACGCGTTACTCACCAGTCCGCCACTCTAGGGGAGAGCAAGCTCTCCCTTACCGTTCGACTTGCATGCTTAAGACGCGCCGCCAGCGTTCGTTCTGAGCCAGGATCAAACTCTCCATCATTATTATTTCAAGCCGCCCTTAAAGAGCGGTTGATTTCTTAACGTAAGTTTGTCCTTAACATGTTAAGGAATTTGGTAAAAGCTAATCAGCCAGCCTCTACCGGTTTTTGATACTTTCCTTACCAAAAGCTTTACGCTTTGGCTATTTTTGTTCTTTCCCTTCCCTCTTAATTTCAAATATCATTCGCTTGCAACTTGAAAAAGTTGTTTAGCGAGCAAAAGTGAGTATACATCATTTCCTCATCTTTTGTCAAGAGCTTTTTTCAAAAAAGTTTTAATTTTCTTTGGTCTTTTTTGCAAGTTTTCACCTTGCAAAACTTAAGGAGCTCTCCCTTCATTTAAAGGGTAAAACTTTCAAAACTTTTCAAGCATTTGCTGCCATTTTCAACGCTTCCGTCTCGCCGACGGTGAGAGGGAATATATCCCATTCCGTAACTTTTGTCAAGTACTTTTTGTAAGGTTTTTATGGATTTTCTGCAGGCAAATTTGTTACCTGAAAGCCCATTTTTCTCCCGATTATAGATATGCCGGACATTTGGCCCTACTTAACATCATTTTCTATTTGTGATATTATGGCCGTCACTTATGGAAAAAAATAGCAATAAAATATCAAAAGAAGTCTTTTCGACTCTTTTGTATCTTTCCCGCCTTTCTTTAGGGAAAGAAGAAGAAACCCGCTTAGCCGGACAGGTAAATAGCTTGGTAGGTTATTTCGAAATCTTGGATAAATTTGCCGACAGCAATTTGGATTCATCAATGTATGCAACCCACGATGAATCAGCCTTACGCTCCGATGAAGTAAAAGAAGGTCTTGCTCAAAAAGACTTAAAAAAGATGACCTCGGAATATATGGATAATTATTTTAGAGTTCCCAAGGTTTTGGGTTCAGGAGCTTAGGAGTTGTTTATGATAACGAATTTGACATTTACTCAGCTGCGTGACAAACTAAAAAATAAAGAGCTTTCTTCCCTCGAAATTCTTAGAGCATTTAAAGCCGAATATGAAAAAGATTTAAAACAACCTCTTCCTTTAAACGGGTTTGTCGAATTTTTTGAAGACGCAGAAGAACATGCAAAGAAGGCGGATGAGCTTATTGCTAAAGGCGTTTCCTTTGACGAAAAACCACTTTTAGGCCTGCCCATTGCGGTAAAAGATAATATCTCAATGGCAGGAAAACTATGCACCTGCTGCAGCCGCTCATTACAAGGATATTATGCTCCATATAATGCAACGGTAATCGACCGATTGGTAGAGGCAGGCGCCGTTTTAATGGGAAGGATAAATATGGATGAACTCGCCATGGGTTCTTCAACCGAATTTTCATGCTACGGCCCGTCAAGAAATCCCGTTGACAGGGAAAGAACGCCGGGCGGAAGCTCTGGAGGCTCGGCTGCCGTAGTTGCAGGAAATCAGGCACCTTTTTCTCTCGGAACGGAAACGGGAGGCTCGGTTCGGCTTCCGGCTTCATATTGCGGAATTTACGGCCTTAAACCGACATACGGACTTTTCAGCCGATACGGGGTAGCAGCCTTCAGTTCTTCCTTAGACCAAGTAGGCCTTTTCGGAAAAGAAGCCGCCGATATAGCCCTCGGCATAGCCATCATGGCAGGCAAGGACGAAAATGACGAAACTTCGGAAGAAGCCGATTTTTCTTCATTATTAAATCTTTCTGCCTATTCAAAAAAAGAAATCGCCTCATTAAAATTTGCAATCCCCAAGGAATTTTTAAATACGGAAGGCTTGGATAAGGAAGTCAAACAAGTCTTTGATGAAGTATGTGCATGGCTTACCAAGAATGGGGCAAAACTTGAAGAAGTTTCCATTCCTGTTTTGGAAGCCTCAATTCCTACTTATTATACTCTTGCAATCTCGGAGGGAGCGAGCAATCTCTCGCGCATAGACGGCATAAGGTTCGGCCTCCGCAAAGATGCCGGTAAGGGAAATGACGAGCTTTATATTCAAACAAGAAGCGAAGGTTTCGGCCCTGAGGTTAAAAGACGCATTATAACCGGCAACTATGTTCTTTCAAAAGAATTTTCAGGCGACTGTTACGAAAAAAGCTTAAACGTAAGGGCAAAAATAGCTCAAGGCGTAAATGAAGTTTTACAAAAATATGACTTTATAATCTGTCCGACAGCTCCGGCTCCGGCCTTTAAACTTAACGAAAAAGTAGATGATCCTATCGCTATGTACCTTTCGGACCTTTTTACAACCTTTGTAAACCTTGCCCGCATTCCGTCCCTTTCGGTTCCGGCAGGAAAAACAAAGGCAGGACTTCCGGTAGGCATTCAGTTTTGCGGAAAGAAATTTTCGGAAGAGAACATCTTAAAACTTGCAAAGGCCTGGGAGGAAGATCATGCTTAAACACGGCAATTTAGAATACGAAATAATTATCGGCTGCGAAATACACTGCCAACTTTTAACCAAAACAAAGGCTTTTTGTTCTTGCGAAAACCGTTACGGCGGCATTCCGAATACGCGGGTTTGCCCCTCCTGTCTCGGACTTCCGGGAGCCCTCCCCAGAGTAAGCAAGGAATATGTAGAGTTCGGAATTAAGGCAGGGCACGCCCTCGGCTGCAGGATAAATAATTTTTCCAAATTTGACAGAAAACATTATTTTTATCCCGACCTTGTAAAGGGCTATCAGATAACTCAATTTTACACACCTCTATGCGAAGAAGGCGAAGTCGAAATTAACCTCGCCGCTCAAAATGAGGAGCCTAAATTTAAGAAAGTGAGAATCGAGCGCATCCACTTGGAGGAAGATGTCGGTAAGAGTCTTCATATAGAAGGTTCACACAGCTACATCGATTTTAACCGATCAGGAGTTCCTCTAATCGAAATTGTTTCAAAGCCCGATATGTCAACTCCCGATGAGGCTGCCCGCTACATGCAGACAATCAGGGAGATTTTAAAATTCGTCGGCGTTACTGACGGAAACATGGAAGAAGGAGCCCTGCGCTGCGATGCAAACATAAACTTAAAAATCATCGACAACGGCGTAGAGTTTAGAACCCCTATTTCGGAAATAAAAAATATGAACTCCTTTAAGGCTGTAAAGGATGCCTGCACCTATGAGGTTTCCCGCCAATTGGATGAATACACGAGCGAGAACCGAATTGCTTTTAAGCAGGGCTTTAAACGAACCATGGGCTGGGACGAACCTTCAGGGCAGACTGTAATTCAGCGTACAAAAACAATAGCCGAAGACTACCGCTTTATGCCCGAACCGGATTTAAGAGCTCTGGAATTGAGCGATGAGTTTATCAAAGAGGTGAGCGATTCGGTCGGAGAATTACCGGAAGCAAAACGGCTTCGGTTTAAAAAAGAATACCACTTGTCGGAATTCGATGTTCAGACCCTTACCTCGGAAAGAGATTTGGCGGAATGGTTTGAAGAGGCGGCAAAAAAATCTTCTTCTCCCAAAAAATGCGCCAACTGGATTTTGGCTGAAGTTTTGGCTGTTTTAAACGAAACAAACTCTTCTCTCTCCGATTTAAAATTCGGACCCTGTGCTATAGCAGAACTTGTAAATGTTATTGAAGAAGGAAAAATAACAAGCAAGCAGGCAAAGGATGTTTTTGCCGAGATGATAGCTCTCGGTAAAAAACCGTCTGCCATAATCGCCGAAAAAGGCATGGAACAGGTGAGCGACTCTTCCTTTATCGAAAAAATCGTAGAAGAAGTTTTTGCCGAAAACACCGAAGCCGTCCAAGACTGGAAAAACGGAAAGACCAATGTTGCAGGCTGGCTTATGGGACAGGTTATGAAAAAATCCGGCGGCAAGGCTAACCCGAAGCAAGCTGCCGAACTTGTAAACAAACGCCTGGCACAGTAAACTTAAAGCCGATACAATAAGCCCTCGCTTCTTAAAAAGTGTTAAGAAGTGCGGGCTTTTTTATTAATCCGCCTCTCTTGCGATTTGGCATTCAAGTTCAATACCTGTCATCAAATAATTATCGTCCATATCGATACTTGCAGTATAGGAATTATAAAATAAGTGATTGCTGTTACTGTGCCACGAAATTAGATAATGTTTATCTGCTTCTATTTGATGAGGTCTTAATATCTTGCGCCCGAATGTTTTTTTCATGGTATCGGTTTTAAGCACAGAAAGCATATCGACCCCGTTTAATTTTATAGATATTTTATTATCTTTTGCTTTTGAAATGTCATCCTTTTTCATCCAAAAATAAATGATGCTGCAATCTTTAAGCGGGGTTTCCTTTTTCATGCTTCCATAAAATATAAGCCGGGCAATAATTGCATTATTTTTTACTAAAACGGCTTTTGAATAAGGTACCGGTTTCATAGGCCGCCGATGATAACCTTTTGCAACGGATATATCCGGTGAACCTGAATATTTTTCAAATTCGTTTGAATTGGGAAATTTCATTATGTCTAAAGCAGTTACACGTCCCTTTTCCGTATAAATGTCAAAACCATCATTCATAAGTTCTTTTATCGCGGTATGTCCTAATTTGATTTCGGTATTATTTAAGGTAAGAACCGGAGCTTTTACCGGTAAGCCGATAGCGATATATGCTATTGTGCAAAAGACTAAAAACAATAAAGAGGCAAAAAGCACAACCAACGATTTTCCGGTGCGTTTTCTTGCATTAAAAAAGGCCATAATCGGCACAAGAATTACCGTTCTTGTTAAAACGGCTGTTGCTGAAGGAAATCTGGATCCTTTGTAGATAATTTGTACAACAAAAAGAATTGCTATTATAAACATTAAACCATATACAAGAATTTCGCCTAATCCCAATTTACCGGTTTTTGTATTTTCGTTTACCGGCTCATCAATTAATCTTTTTCCATTACCAAGGGTGTTTTTTAAATTGCGATATAAAAAACAGGTGCAAAAAATAAATGAGATACCTAAAAAGGTCATTAGTCCGATATGCAAAAGTCTTCCCATGTTCAAACCTGGTTAATAAATGGTAACCAATACATTGCCGTCAGCTTCGAGCACTTGCTTGTAAAATTCTTTCATATTTTGAAAACAGTCGGTTAATTCCTCTTTTATTTCATCAGCTTCTTCTTCATAATCCCAAATGTTCGGATATAAATCCGCTTTTTTGCATTCTTTCATACTGAAATTATTCATAGCTTTTTCTATATCAAAATTATCGAGAGCTGAAATGATGTCTTTAATTCTTGACTTTTCGGTGTAAGCTATAAAATCTTCTATGCCATCAATAGGAGATACGCCTACAACAGCTTCACTAAGAGGGTCATTTTCTATCGGTTTGCTGCTATCGATACCAGTAAGCACAAAATGAAGTGCATCCCACATCTTATCTATATCCAGCAGCAGTTTTGCTTCTTCATTCCACTCTTCTACATTCTCAAAGATTTCATCTTCTTCCGCATTAAAAGATTTGAGCTGTTTTAAATTCTCATCACTTAAATATTGATAGTTTGCTATCATTCCCATTTTCTTATACCTCCCGTAAGTTTTAAATTTGTTTAAGCTGATTATTTCATTATATCACATTCTTCTTGTTTCTTATGAAATTTGATCCCAATCTTTTCGTTTTTAAAATCAAAAAAGCTTAGGCGGTTTTTTAACACTTGGTATCCGATTACACCGGATACCGGTACTTTGAGCTTAATATCGTCAATATTATGCATAACAGCGGTAACATCACTATATTCACTACCAAGTGCAGTTACCTTTATCTGAACTATTCCGTTTACTTCATCTATTACTTTTAAACTATCTATTCCAAAAGATTTATCAAGAAGACAAGTGTTTGCTCCCGTATCCAATACGAACTGATATACATTATCTAAGACATTAACATCAATCACCGGCAATACTCCCGTTTTCATTTCAAAATACTCCAATCCCTCCGGAGCATCTTCGTCTAATCCAATCTGCAAATTAGCATAGTCAAGTAGTACAGTGTGTTCTCTTATAAGATCAATTCCTATTGTTCCAAGGAAACAAAGATCCGGCTTAATATTTCTAAGCGGTTTTTCAACATAATCCATATCTAATAACAAAACTGAGGTCTTGGGTGCAACCCATTCATGACATCTAATATCACATATACTTTCTACCGCAGAAGCAGTCTTCATTTCATTATCGAACTTGGCAACTTCAATATCTTTTCCTACAAAATCCGGAAAATGAAATTTATTAAGACATGTCTTCATAGCCCCTGTATCAAATGCCATATAACCGTTAATTCCGTTTACAGATACATTAATCAAAATAATGCCGCTTACTACTTCAATCGGTATTCTCATTGTTCTTTCACCTCAAAATTTATAAATTTGCCTGCCTTATGTTTATTTCATTATATCACATTCCGCATATTTTGTTAGTGAGTAAAGCCTAAATATTCATTCTTATAATTACTGCCCTGATATAAAAATTGTGCTGCTTCGGCAAATCGGGATTTGTTAGACAGCTTTGTAGTTTAATTTAGTTTTTAAATTGAACATTAGTTTTCAAAAATGGATTAACCAGTTCCATCCACTCTAAAGGTAGATAAGCTGATAGATATCCATGATTATAACCTTTAGCTTCATAGATGGTACAATTAGGATGCATTTTTTGAAACAGTTTAGCAGATTCTTTAACACAGCTCATTTCTTTTTCACCATAAATATATAAAACCTGTGCTTTGCTTTCTGTAATAGCACATTTAAGTCTATACCCGCCCATATATGTTTGGTACATAGTCACTAATGTTTTAATGGTAATCCTTGGCATATCCTCCATATAATAGTTTTCTATTTCTTCCGGATAGGCCATATTGGGATACATTTTTTTCATTAAACTTAATTGAATTTTACAGGCCGATTTACTAAACATCAGTTTCCCAAATAGTTTTACAATAATTGTACTAATTCGCGCTAATTTTGGCTGAGGAATACAAATACTCCCATCTATTATCGCTTTCTGAGCTATATCACTATCTAATGATAATAACTCAATTGCAATTTGACCACCCAGAGAAACACCGCCTAAGGCAAACAATTTTCCATCACAATTATTTTTTATATAAGCCATGATTTGCTGTGCGGAATTTTCAGTTGAAATATAATTTTTTTGATATTCTTCTCCATGACCATCAAGTGTTGGTAAAATTACATGGAATTCGTCTGATAATATACGAGCTTGCCAAAAATAATTCCACCAGGAATTACCTCCACCGTGTATCAATAATATATGAGGAAAATTTTTATTGCCAAATTCATGAAATATCATATTTCAATACTCCTATAAATTCAAATTTTGTTTGCATATATTAATCAATATTATACCATATTACGGCTTCAATTGGTATTACCATTGTTCTTTCTCTTCAAAATTTATAATTTTTGAAATTTGTCTACTTTATGTTTAATTCATTATAACTGTTTTTTATCCCTTAAAAAATTCTCCGTATATCATAAGAGATATTATGAATAAAAATATAAGGCTTAAAAAGAAAATAAACTTTTCCAAGCGTAAGTTGCCTACACTGTGCTTTACTTCGCTGCGGTTTAAAAACCGAGAAAGAAAATAATTTATAGTTGAAAGAATTATATGGCTTATCAATATCACAATTATTTGCACCTTACTGCTTTGCGAGCCGATAAAGGGCAATTTCGATATTAAAGACATTCCGCCTATATAAATTATCATAACATAAAGAAGTCCTAAACCTTGAATCGGTATCATATTTACACCTCACTATGGAATAATCTACGATAAATTTGAATAGAGAATTTCCAAGTCTCCGTCTACAAAACCTACGCCCACACCCTTACGCGATTTTAAAACACCGCAGTATTTTCCTTTTGCCAAATACTCTTTAATAGCTGCGGTAACCTCTTTTAAAACCTTTTTCCATTTTGCTTTTTCTTCCCAACGAAAAGGATTATCGCGGCTGCCGAAGTCGGTGATCTCATCGCATGCCCAGTCTTCATCTTCCAAATCAAAACTTTCAGTACCGACCAATTCCATCGACCACATATCGCCGTCTTCTTCATTTAAATTAAAGCAAAAGGCTTCAATCTTATCGACGGCGGCAGAGCTTAAAACACCGTCAATCCATTCTTCAATTTGTTTATACATATTTTTCCCTTTAAGTTTATAAATTAAGAAAACGTCTGCGCAATTTTACAGAGGCTTATCTCCCGTATTTCTCGAACCATTCTTTTCGATAAAAGGAAAACTATAAAAACTTCCGTTTTTTATAGTTTTTCCTTAAACTTATGTGCGATGTTTTTAATAAGTCCTTTGTTATTAAAGACTTATTAAAAACTCGTCGGTCATCTCTAAAATCTAACCGAGGTTTTAGAGATGACCAGAATATTTTTAACGCCCATGTTAAAACCGAATATCAATACGATAATTCCAAGTATAAAAAACAAAACCGCCAACAATGATATGTTTTTTGCACGCACTTCGGCACCGATAAAAAATTCGCCGCGTGCGGAACCTGAGGTATCGCAGTATATGCTTACCGTGCCGCCCGGTGCGGAAAAAGAAGCCGACGGTATAAAGTGCCCCATAATCTTTCCGTCAAACGGGATTGCCCTCTTGCCGCTCAGCTTTGTAAACTCAATTATTTTTCCTTTATCATCTTTTATTTCGTATATATAATCGCTGCGCTCTACCGAATACAAATCGGTGTAGATAAAAACCGTTTCATCTTTTTTTGTTTCGATGTACACCGTTTCTTTTGAAAGCGCGTGCGCAAAACTGCCGGCACTTGCCGCATTTTTGTATGCATTTTGAATCCCAAAACCGATTATAAAAAACACAGCAGAACCTGCCGTCATAATTAAAAGACCTATTGCCTTCGGTAACCTTGATGGCTGTTTTGGTATATCCATTAGAGCTCCTTGTAAATTAATTAATACGGTTTAAAAATATTACCGTCCAATTTCCAATATCTGATTCCGGTATCGCCGCCGCTACAATCCTTGCCGCAAGAGGTGATTTTACTGCTCAAACCTAACTTAAATCGATTATCTTTCCGACGGCTTGACCTATCATATCTACGTATGTTTTGGCATCAACTATCTTTAATGTTTTGTATGTTTTTTTACCGCCTAATGCCGGTATGGGTGTATAGCCGTAACATTCACCATATTTTAAAGGAGGTAACACTCGTTTTATTTTTTGATAATTTTTTGAACGAAATTCTTTTACATTATATTCAAAATCTTCGTGTGCTTCATCTTCCATATTAATATCAAAGTCGTAACCTAACCAAAAAGCCGGGTCTTTTCCTCCTACTACATCATCATCGCAGTCGTTGATAAAAATAATTTTAATATGATCTCCATTTAATTTATTTTTATTTTTAATATCCCATAATAATAAATCTCCTAAAGCTGTAATACCTATTACAATGCTTTTATCATAGATATTATCAATATAATCAAATGCAAAGTCCCATTCATCAGGGTTTACAAATTGTACAAAGCCGTGTTCGTAAATACCAAAACCGGTACGCCTCCATACTTCCAAAATAGGTTCGGGCAATAAGCCTGTGTATTTGGTTATAAGTTCGTTGGGTACATCGGAGTATTTAATGTAATCTTTATTCCTATCAAAAAATAATTCTATATCTTTTTGTTCTTGGTTTGTCAGCTTATTTGTCATAATATTTTTCCTTTTATAGTTTTACGTTCAAAATTTTATCATCATTTGATTGTGATAATAATTCCGAATTTCGAAGAATTTGTTTATAAGCTACAAATTCCCGTTTTTCCTTTACAATGTCTTCTAATATTTTTTGATTTCTATCTGTATATCCATTAGAGCATCCTTGTAAATTAATTAATACGGCTTAAAAATATTACCGTCCAATTTCCAATATCTGATTCCGGTATCGCCGCCGCATTTTTTGCAGCAAGAATTTTCAGATGCCGAAAAGCCGATTCCGCTTTGTTCCGCAAGTTTTATAATCCGCTCTCTTTCTTCAACTAAATTCGGAATATCAGGTATGAGGCAAGCGGAAATTAATTCTTCCGTTTTGCTTTGTAAAAAGGCCTCTTCCGTCATTTTGGGTAAAAGAAGTGAAGCCAGATACCAATCCGTTTGTTTTTTGTGTATTTCCGAGAACCCGCAAGACTTACATTGAATGCTTGTTAATATTTTCGGTGTACGGCTTTCTGCAAATATTTTTTCAATATTTATTTTTTTGTCTTCCTTTATCATATGTGCAATTCCGTAAGAAAGCCATTTCAGGCATTCCATCAACTCATTTGCCCATGGTTCAGCTTCGCCGTTTATGGTATGATTATTTACCTTGCAAATCCAAATATCATTTATGCTGCCCATTCCTCCATAAGCCATAAGATGATGTTGAACGCTGCCTGTGCTTAGGTATTCTTCAATATCGGTTTCAATCCATTTTTTCCAAGCACAGGATGTTTCGGTAAACAATTGTTTTAAGGCTTGCAATGCATAAATATAATATCTGTCATTTTCTCTCTTATAATCTTTTTTATCCTGTAACTTTGACATTGTTCTTTTTACTGACACTCCTTTTAAGCTTTCCACTTATTTATTATTTCGGTAAAATCGGCAATTATTAAATTGAAATCATAATCAGGTATTTTCTTTTTTTGTTTTTCTGCAATGGTTTTAAGAGCAACTAAAAAATACTCTGCCAGTTTTTCTTTTTGCTGTTGATGTGTTAATTGACTGAATTCTTTTTCAAAATGTATGTCTGCATTTATCTTGCCTGTGTCTGTTTTAAACGGGCCGTATTGAAATCGAGGACGCAAGTAATATCCTTTTTCAGAAATTTCTTTTTTTGTGTATAATTTTTGTAATTCTTTCGCCGCTTCTTGACTTGATAATTTGCAGCCGGTTTCATCGATAATATAATTTGTTTTACAATGAGCATTATCATAATAACTGAAAGCACAATTCAAGAAAATACAATTCACGGCTTTTCCGTATTTTTCCGGGCGCATCTTTTTGTTCAATTCGTCCTGAAGTTTTTCCTTAATACTTTCTATAACCGGTTTTGAATTTTCATAACAGTTGGATATCGTACGCACAATCCAAATAGGATTTTTGGGAATCCAATTGCGTTGACTTTCAATTTTTATGTCTTCTATCTTTTCGGTTACGGGGTAATCCCAATACACCGGTTGTTTTTTGTCTTTACATTCAGGCCCGGGATAGTAGGAAGTTCTGCCCTGCTCCATAGTAAATCCGGTCTTTCTTTTTGACCATATTGCTTCGACAAAACGTAGTTCTCCGAATCTGTTACAAAAAAAAGTACGGGGATTACCGTTAAAAAATACACCTCTGAGCGCTTCCACCGGTTCGTGATTTCCCCAGCCGATTACGGCAAGACATTCGCAAAGACGCACAGCCTTGTTCCACTCGGATACGCTTTTATAATCCGCATATTTTAAAAACTCTGTAAAAAGTTTTTCGCGCAGTTTTTCAACAGAGGCTTGAGAATTTAAAAAAGTTTCCAATTCCGATAAATCGTTAATTTTATAAATTTCGTTCATGTCCGTTTTTTTTTGTAAATGATAACGCCTCAGATTTAAAAGGAAAAATACCGTTTGCTTTTACATCAAGGAATTTCATTCCGCCTAAATAATGCAGGATTACCGCCCGCCTGCCCAATCGTGTCTCGGCTTATGTATGTGCCTGTACTTGGGGCGTAGTATCTGTACCTATTATACGCTAATTCGCTTTCGGCAGCAAGGTGTTGACATTGGTATAAAAAACACCTGCCAATGTTCTGGCTAAAAATAAGGGAGACAAAAATCTCCCTTATTTTTATTGTGCGGAATTATTAAGGACATAAATTATATGTTACCATCAGACTACCTAATAATACTAACTTTTACTTTATTCTTGATGATATCAATTAATTTATAATCAACAATTTTCTTACATCGTTCAATGTTTAATTCTTTTAACATTTTCAAATCTTTGATAGCTTGAATATTTTCTAAATTATTATTTCTTACCAAAGATAGCTCAGTTATTGGAAGCGTTTCAATTCCATTCAAGGTTTGTATCTTCGAACTATAAATATGTAATATTTGCAGTTTTCGTAATTCTGAAATTTTTTTTAAATTCATATCAGTGAATTTAAAAAATACCATGCTTTTTAAAGAGTGAGCCTTATTGAAATTAGTTAATCCCTTCCAATATTCACTTCCTAAATGTTTAATCTGGGTAAATTTTGAAATATCTATTGCAAATTTTTGCTTCTGTTGAAAATAAATTTTTTCAACATTTTTTAATAAATAAATTGATTCGAAATTAATAATATTTTCAACGCTGCCAATAAAAGAGAGTACTTTTAAAGTGTCCGATATCTTCGCAAACTCTTTAAAATCAATAATATTCTCAATTCCAGAAATACCAATTAGATGTATTTGATTAATGCCTATCTGGGCGGCATATTCTATACCTCTGTTGAAATTGTCTGTATATATAGTTAAATACTTTCCATCTAAATTTTCTCTTATGGTTTTATCTAATGACATTTTATACCTTTTCCTTTCTGTTGGTTAAATTTTGTTTCAAAATCATCTGCTTTTTGAATAATATCATTGTATAAAGTCTTATTATTTTTCCGGGCATCCGCAAGTAGCTTTTCTCCCGGAGAATTAATTGCATTTTTAAAATTAGGGTCAGTAACTGCATTCTTTCTTCTCATAAGTTAAGCTTCGACCATTAAGCCTGTTTGATTATTTCCATAATATACATATATTCCTTGTGTTACATTAGCCTTTCCACCTACTCTTTCTTTCATTGAAGCATACATCCTATCTTCTGGTCCTTTTCCTATATACCATGTTTTCCCATCGGTAAACATATAAGTTCCTGTTAGTCCTAACACATCTATCCAACTGTTAGAGTCGTGAACATAAGCATATGCATTTAGTCCGCCCGCCAGCCCAATCGTGTCTCGGCTTATGTATGTGCCTGTACTTGGGTCGTAGTATCTGTACCTATTATACCCTGCCGATGTTCCGCAAAAGGCGGAAGAAAGGAAAATAAATAATCGCAACTAAGGCAAATATTCTTTATTTCCAATTACTTTCATTCTGATTTTTGAAAAAATATCATCAATTTGATATTGATTTATATTATATTGTTCAAAAATATTTCTTATCCCTTTTTCCATATAATGGAGAAAGATGTTGTAAATATCTGTGTCTTTTTGAATTTCCTTATAAGGCATATAGATTACATACTCTACAACCTTATACCGTTTAGATATAGTTGGATTTGTTACAAAAAAATCATTGCTTTCTCTTGCCGAATACAAAAAAACCAAAGTGTAGTCTTTATGCACTTTGTTGTATTCATCTGATAAGTTGATTTCTTTCTCCAAATCATTCCAAATCAATTTTACAACTTTGTGAGAAATCTTAAAAGATATACCCACATCTGAAAATATTGCACCAATTCTAAATTTCATATTATCCACATCCTTTTTTAGGTTTAAAACTTTTTTTATTACCGTCAAGTATCTCACTTGTTTTATCATAATGAGCTTGTAATCGGGCAGTCTCTGCTGTTTTTGCTTCTGCTGTTGTTTTAAATCCTTTTTCTACGACTTCCCCTCTGATAACACTATTAGGGTGTAGTTCTTGTAATTTTCTCAATTGTTGATGTAGTCTTGTTGGTTGTCCTGATGATTTTGTAACACGCCCTAAATCAGCTTTCCCTATTTTATATAGTTTATCATCTATATGAATTTCATAAACTCCAAAATTACCTACGGCGTTATTTGAATTTAGATTTATAGGACTTAATCCCATTATATCCACCCAACTGTTCGAGTCGTGAACATAAGCATATACATTTAACCCGCCCGCTAACCCTATCGGGTCGTGGCTTATGTATGTGCCTGTACTTGGGTCGTAGTATCTGTACCTATTATACGCTAATTCGGTGTCGGTAACAAGGTATCGGCTTGATAGCAAAAACGTGTAAAGGTGTACCTAAGCAGCCGTTTGTTTCAAATAGTTTTTGAAATTACGATTTATTATTAAAATATTTTTATAAACATTCTGATATACTGCTCAATTTTTTTATAATCTTATTTTCTACTTGCACTTCTGTATAAATACCCATTAACTGATAATCGCCGTTCAACAATTCTTCTCGCGTGATAGGTGTTTCGCTATTGTCTTTTGCTTTCCAAACTCTTAAATTATCTATTGAGCCTAAAACCAATTCTATATTATCATAATTAGAGCACGTTACCTTGTCATAATGTGGAGTTATATAAATAGATTTCCACCGTTTTTTTAATACAGGTGTCCATACTGTATAAAAGGGTTTCATTAATATACCTGAGTTGATTATAATATCTATTGGTGTGTTTAAGTTTCCCGTTTTATTAAATACCTCAATTAAAGTTTTTCCCGCAACTTCATTAATAGCCCGTGCAAAAGCAAATTGCTTGTTCCAATCCTCTTTTTTTAGTTTTGCTTTGGGATTTTCTGTCAAAAACAGAGGTATTGCTACTACCTCTCCATCTGTGCTGTAACGCTTTTGTGTTTTATAAGTTCTCATATTCTTCTTTATATCTTTTTCCATTTTCATCTGTTTTATTTTCATCAAAAAATTATTTTTATTATCTTGTTTGTTCAATATCTTTTGCTTGAACATAAGCCAGCTGTTTATAATGTATATGCATATAATTTGTTACAATCAACTCCAAAAACCGGAGCATTATCTTTGAGATAGAGCACGCTATTTTATAAAACCCTTAAATCATTAATTTCGACTTTTGCTGTTTCGTTGGTAATATAACAGGATACTGATAATGTCAAATCACTTCTGCCTTCTTCTTTTGTCCATAAAGGGATATAAACATCAAGTCTATTTTCATCTTTTACATCATAAATTTCGGCCTTTGTAAATGCTTCATCCGGTAATGGAACTATAATACAACCATATTTTGTAATTATTCTTCTCAAATCATCTATATCAACTCTGCCGTTTTGACTATTAAGTTTAACGGCTTCGTAATTATTCACAGAAATATTGTATACTATTTCCTTTATTATTGATTCAAAATATGTAAGTTGTAATTTCATATTAACAGTCCTTTTAATTCAGCGTCTTCAATCTGCCCTGCTTTTCTAAACGGTATGAATGTCCGCTCTCCTTTTAGTTTTTTTAAGTCTGCCGTTAGCGCTCCATTCGTAACTTATGATATATATCTAATCCAATTCTGCTTTTGAGAAAAGACTTTGTATTAAAACATCATTTTCGCAAGTTTCTTTAAATGAGAGTATAAATGTTTTTAAAGCTGATTCATTTGATGAGTAAGCACAAAACATATCCGCTTCGGGGTCGAACCCAACAACATCTATTAATTCAGGTTTTCGTTCCTTTAAAAATACTTTTGCTAAGGAAACCCAATCATAACCGTTTCCCTCAAAACCTTCGTCTTCACGAGTTTCAAATAATTCAGCTTTGTAGTCTCCTACATATAAGCAAACGGAAAAGCTGTTTTCTTGTTCTCTCCATAAAAAAGGGGCGATTTTTTCTTTTAAATCTGTCATAAACTTATAATTATTCGGATTTAGCCCAACTTCTTATCGCAAACAATTCTTCAAAAAGAGTATCTGCATTTTCTTTGATACCGTTACGATATTTAGCAGGAATTTTTTTATGATTTCTTTCCCACCAAGCATCAAATGTTTCTTTTAATTTTTTACGATTGAGAAGATAAATACTGGAAGCTGCCGTAATTGGATATTTTTTACAAATTGTTATCAACATGTCAAGATTGACAAGTAAAATTTGACAACCATCATCTTGCTCTACAATCATTAAGCTTTCTTGTGCTTTTTTTACATTTTCCAAAGCATAATAAAAATAATCTAACGGAAAAAGGTCTGCTTTTGTATTGTCTTGCGGGGCTATGCCCTTTACTTTGTGTTTAGTACTCATATATTTATTTTTTACTGCCTCCTGTTTGCGTGCTTGGTTATGTTTACGTCTTTAGCAATTATCTGCATTAATCCCTTTCTAATTTAACATTTACTTTAGAGTATTTTTTTTCTAAAATTTTTAGAAACTCATCTAACAGGCATAAGACGTCTTTGTCTGTTATTGTTTTGTATTTAGATAATATGTAGTCATAGATACTTTTATTACCTTCATAATATAATAGTAATTCCGTATGTTCCATAATATCATCAAGCCATTTCGGTTGTTTTATAGCACAATTAATCATTATAATAAGAGCCAATTCTGAGGAGTGCCCAAATACTTTTTTATCTGCATACTCAAAAACAGCCTCTAAATCTGAATAATCTAATTGTTCACAATAATCTATAATTTTTTGATATTCTTCTTCTATTTTCATTTTTAATTCATTGGTACATGTGTTTCTTCTTTATTGCTACTTATTTCTCTCAAATCCTCTATTTTCAAGCTCCTTATGTATTTTATCTCTTGTCATTCCCTCAAATTGCAGTTAGTCTTTTATTTCCTCTTGACAGGTTGCAGCTAACCCGAACACATCAATCCGAGTATTCGGGTCTTGGCTTAGGTATGTGCCTGTCTCCGAATTATACCACCTGTACCGGTTATAGTAAAGCCCCTCTAATTCAGCGTCTTCTATCTGCCCGGCTTATCTAAACGGTATGAATGTCCGCTCTCCTTTTAGTTTTTTTAAGTCTGCCGTATATGTGTAATCGGCACTGCATACAAGCTCGCCGTTATCGTCTATTGCCTGTAAAGGTTTGCCTATATGATCGGAGATAATGCATATTTTAAATGATTTTTCTTATTTTTAAAATCCTTATTGCTTCCTCAGATATTTCAGGTTCATTATCCATTGTCATTTTTTCTAACAAATCAATAGGAAGTTTTTTATTTCTCACAACAGCCATTCTAACCGAATAATCCGTATCTTTCATTAAGATTTCAAATGTATCTCTGTCATTTTTATTTTTCATTGCAATAGTGAATCGCACATCTGTATCTTTATCTTTACTAAGTAATTTTAATATTTCAACAGGAATGTGTTTGTTATGAATAAGCCATGATTTTCTTTCAGGATAGTTATGTATTATTTCAGATATCAGTTCAGGAGACAATTCTTCGGTTTTTGTTTTATTATTATCTTCCATAAAAGAACTGTCAGCCAATTTAATATAATCTTTTATATTATCAATCATATCATTATCCCCCACATACTTTTTTCCCTTTAGTTCCCTTATGTTTTTTGTTAGGATCAATGAAGTCTCCATATTCGTCAGCATCTCTATACCATTCTAATACCCCCCCTTTGCCTTCTTTAAATACTTTAAATGCTGATCCGCCATGTTTCGCTGTATCTATAGACCACCATAATCCTGTTGACTTATGTTGATAATAAGTATGTTGCCCTATTGTGCGTTTTTTACTTGTACCTTCAGTAGTCAGCTTCCAAAGCCCTCTCAACCCGAACACATCAATCCGAGTATTCGGGTCTTGGCTTAGGTATGTGCCTGTATTCGGGTCATAATACCTAAATCTATTATATGCTAATTCGGTTTATACATCAAGATATTGACATTTTTACTATTTAACTAATGCGGGTTGTTTGTAAATCCAGTTATTCCGTTGGCAAAATTCAAAAAATTTTAAGTTTTCTTTGGGGTCTTTGAAAGTTATATAAGCTATTTTTAAATTCGGTAATTCACTTAATCTGCTAAAATCTTCTGCTTTGAGTAACTCTAAATTTGTAAGCATTAATGCTCGAAGTTTTTTCATTCGAAAAACAGCTTCTATATTTTCAAGTTTTGATAACCCTACACATTCAAAATCATATATATATTCTTCATTTTTGAAAAATGGAATTACAGAAATATGATTCATATATCTTAAATGAACTGAATTTAATCGCTCTAATTGACTTATAGAAGAAATGTTAACTTCTTTACATTTTTCTAAAAAAATAGATTCAATACTTGGGATTTTTTTTAAAATCAGCTCACTTGCTAGTATTTTTCTACCTACAAACAATTTTTTTATAGGTAAATCTACAATTTTTGATAAATCTATATCAAAAGCATCTAAACATTGTAATTTATCAAAGGTGTTAATAATGGAATATTGTTTTGTAGTAAATCCTGTATATAAACCTAATGTCGTTAGATTTTTAAACTTAGCCAATGGTTCTAACGAAATCCCCTTTTTTACATTATCATAAATCCTAAACTCTTCTAAATCATCTATATACGACAAATCAGATAAGTCTTCTATAAGACCATTGAAAACAATTATTCTAAGTTTTTTTAAATTCGTTAATAATTGTAATTGCTTAAAATTTTGTTGATTTATTTCTGTTTTTTTATTTAATGATAAAATTACTTCTTTGTTATAATTTTTTAGAACATCATTTATTGTTATTAGTAATTTATTATTACTCAAATTATTTCCAATATATAAACGCTTTGCATTTATAATTTGATTTTCTAAGTCTGCTAACTCTGTTAATTTGTTAATTTCTAATCTGTCCATTTTTTATTATGCATTTATTTTATACAACCTGCACCAGCTCCATTTTTATCATAGTGATTATTTATCTTATCATCAATTACATTTATATAGTCATCTCCATATTTCTCCTTTAACCACTTTTCACCATATTCTCTTCTTTTAGCTTTATCCTTTTTATCCATATTTACTGGACGTTTTTTATTTGTTACAGGATTTACTTCATCTATGAATTTACTTTCTTTTAATCTTTCATAAGTAATTTGTTCTACTCCTTGCGCCGTATCTGTATCAGGTATATCTGTAAATATATCTGTAGCCGAATTTACTTTGTCACTTTTATATCTTGTCTTTGCATTTTGTTTAGCTTTTCCCACATAAATTTCATTATTTCTTAAATAGACAGTTGCCAGCCCAAATATATCAACTTATATATTACTATCAAACACATACCCATAAATCGTTGGATTACCGCCCGCCAGTCCTATCGGGTCTTGGCTTATGTAACTGCCTGTACTTGGGTCGTAATATCTGTACCTATTGTAACATAAATCCGTCTCATTGTCAAAGTATTGCCCTTGATAGCGGAAATTACAAAAACCCTTTTCGCCTTTTTCTTTACGGACTCTACCGTAAATGTCAGGGAAATCAATTTTTGGACACGGGCACTGCTTTACCGGCCGTTTTTGCAAGCTCATCTCGCGTAGTGCCGTAACATGCCACCAGTTACGGGCATAACACATCACCTGTTACGGACGTAACAAGCAACGTAAATAAACCGCTTAAAACTTGATTTCCGTGCCGTAAATGTCAAGTTCTCTTGCCCAAATGTAATAAAACAGCTAAAATGTTACCGTTTTTGTATTTTTCAAAGAACTATTTTTTAACAACACATCTGGAATGTTATCGCTTTTAATCTTTATGATATTTTTGATTAATAATCTGTATAACGGGCTCTATATTTAATTTCTTCCCCCCCCTTGTAATTTCACCAGAGGCATATCTTTTCATTAACGAGTAGGCAGAATTTTTATTTATATCTTCTATAAATGGATTTATCTCATTTTCAATTAAATAAATCATCAATTCATTATCTGTTGGATGTGCTTGAAGCGCAATCATCATCGCATTCTTCTCATCATCATTTTGTAATGATTTATTCAAATTTGGGTTATCAAATAATACTTTAAGCATTTCCAAATTATTTGCCCTTATTGCAGCAAATAAGGGAGGTTCACCGCTATAATCTTGCTGATTAATATCAGCACCTAAATCAATCAGTTTTTTCGCAAATGTATTTTTTTGCTCTGCAATTGAGGTTGTTAGAAAACTTCGTCCATCTCTATCAACGCTATTTAATCCATATTTATCCAAAAAATCTTTCACTTTGGAAAAATCATCTTGTAATAACAGAGGATATAATTGTTTGTCATCAAATTTTTTCATACTATTTTTTATTACAACTATTTAATTTTTTATCTTTCTTTTTTTCGTGTTTATGACTCATATTTTCATAAGGGTCTTCGATTTGATACAACGCTGGGTTATTCATTCTATCATTAAATTGTTTCTGTGTCAAACCTTCCACCTCTGCTTTCTCTTTTTCTCTCCAAAACTCATTGCCTTTTTTATGTCCTAAATGATATTTCCCTTCTGCAATACTATAACTTCTTCTTTTCCCTCCTTTTATCAATTTATTTGGATTATTAGCATCCACAAAACGATTATTTATTATATTAGCTTCTTTTTCAACAGCCATTCTGGTTGAAACTCTAATATATGGACGATGTAAATATAGTCCAAATATATCAACCCAAAAATTACTATCATGAACATAGCTATATAAGTTCAACCCACCCGCTAATCCTATCGGGTCTTGGCTTATGTATATGCCTGTACTTGGGTCGTAATACCTGTATCTATTGTAACATAAATCTACCTCACTGTCAAAGTATTGCCCTTGATAACGGAAATTACAAAAACCTTTTTCACCTTTTTCTTTGCGTATTCTGCCGTAAATATCAAGCTCTCGCTCCCAAATTAGTTTTCCTTCGCTGTCTATTGCCTGTAAAGGTGTGCCTAAGCGGCAGCTAGTCAAACGGTACTTAAATAATACATCCGGTGTATTAACCCGTTATTTCCAAAATTGTTCTAATTCTTTATAATCTTCAAACCAAAACCTAAAGGCTTGTTTATTTATACCGTCTTTACCTAACCAAAAATCTACAGGGTAATTCCAATCGGAGCTATGAGTTTTTCGAGGAGCGGCTGCCAAATTTATATATTCATTTAGCAATCCCTTTTGTTTTTCTGTTTCTAAAATACTGCAAAACCCTAAAGTCTCTAACAAAGCTTTCAACTGTTCCGAATTCGATTTAAAACCTTTTATCTTTTTT
This sequence comes from Treponema sp. OMZ 790, assembly GCF_024181285.1. NCBI lineage: Bacteria > Pseudomonadati > Spirochaetota > Spirochaetia > Treponematales > Treponemataceae > Treponema > Treponema sp. OMZ 790. Next base: position 2,497,105 of record NZ_CP051201.1, read on the forward strand.
ATCTGTAAAAATATTGTCTTTTTTACAGTTTCATTAGGGGCTGCATTTGCCAGAATGGTGAGAATTTCGGAAAAAATTCTAAAATCCTCATTGCAGGGCTTTACATTCTCTATCTTATTGGTTTCCGATAAAAAATAGTAATAACACAATAAATCCGCTCCAAGCAAACCTCCGACTTTATTGAATGCCTCTTTAGCAAATTCAAAATCAGGTTTTATGGATTTATATTCGGAACAAAATTTGCACGGAATTCTTTCTTTGACAAATTGCTTATCTTCAATACTCATTCTTTCAAATAATTCATCGTTGATTCCGGTATACTCTCCAAGTGTAAAATTATGATTGGGAAAACTTTGCATTATTGCAAATACGGATAAGCCGCTTCTCCAATTCATATTTTTGCTGCTTAAACTTGAAATAAACAATGACGTATATTTAGACTTATCAGCCTTTTTAAATTCCGCAAATATTTTGTTTATTAAATCGTCGTGTTCTATTTTATTCATGATTTGCATACTCCTTTAAATTTATCTAAAGTAAGCAGTTCTCTATTGAATTTTTGAATTGAAACATTTCCTGAAAGATTTACTTTTTGCAATTTGTTTAATCCCGAAAAATAATCTTTTGTAAATTCACCAATCCTGCTCGAAATATATAGTTTTTCAAGATTTACAAGATATTTTAAAAAAGAAAAGTCTTTTACTTTATGTGCCGATATTCTCAAATGCTTTAATTGTGTTAATGTTTGCAAAGGGGATAAATCTTCAATTTTACTAAAATCCAATAATTCCAAAAATGATATTTTATTGTTTTTTGATAGAAAGGAAATATCCATTAGCGGCGTTTTTAAAATTCTCAATTTTTCTATTGATTTAAAAGCCTCGCCATATGTAAAATTATCTTTTCTTAAACCTGCAAGGGTAAGTTCCTTTATAGTAGATACATTCCAAATATTTTTGATGTTTTTTCTTTCCCAAGAGATAAATTTTTCAAGATAAGGAAAGTTGGAAAATTCAATCGAAGTAGCATCATCATTATCAAGCCATAAGACTTTTAAATTTTTACAAGAATGAATACCGTCTATATTTTTTATATTAGTCCAATGGATTAAAAGTTCTTCCAAAAAAACAAAATCGCTTAAATCCGGCAATGTGCTTCCATTCCAACCGGGACCGTTTTCGCTGCTTGTAATAATTAATTTTTTTAAGTCATTCTTTTGCATATATCTTGCCAAAGAAGTACTATTTTCTTCCGTTATTACTTGATATTCAATATCCGAATTTGTAAACCTGAATATAGGAAATTTATTTTCTTTCATAATCTATTTTTTAGCCGTACAACCTGTTCCTCTTGGTCTTCTTTTATCAATTGCATTATCTATACTTTTCGACGTGTTCTTGTTCTTATCTTTCGATTATACATGATTTTTCAGTATTTTTCTATACTATTGAAAAACATAAAAACAATCATTTTTACACAATAGAAAAAATCTGCTAAAAGTGGTATAATCTATAGATAATAGAGCATCTCTAAAAACTGATGTCTTTAGAGGCTCCCTTTAATTTGCAGAAGGCTTTTTACATGGCAAAAGAAATAAATACTTTAAAAGAATTTTTAGAAAGCGAAATCTATTCGGAACTGATTCGGCTTACAAATCCGGCAAGAATTGAAGAAAAAATCAGGGATATTGAAATTTCCCGATTACATGACCGGTTAAAACAACGCCAATTTTTATTGAAGGGTTTTACTTGCAAATTATCTACGGAAAAAGAATTGACTGAGTGGTATTTGCATTTAATCGAAGAAAATAAAAGCGATATTATTCTTTGGACAAAAGAATTTTGGAAGTACAGCGAGGGCACACCGGAAGAATATCCTGACGGCGAATTTCCTCCGGGAGAAGAACTTGGTGGAGATGAAAAATCAAAAGTCCGTTCGGTTGGCAAATATACAAAATCATGTTTAGCAATGTATATGGCTGAATTCGAGATATTAAAAAATCATCCTGAAATTCTACCCGATTATTATAAAAGACTGAGGATTCCGGGAGCCGTTAAATATGCAAAAGAAATGAAAAAACTCTTTGCTCGAACATTCGGAGAAGAGTAGTTTTTATAGGATTTGCTAATCCTTGCAAAAAGTTTTTATGGAGGTAGAAAATGGCACGATATGAAATAGGTGCAATTTACGAAATAGAGGCAGGTGAAAAATCCTATTATGCCCGTCTATTAAATTGCGATGTATACGGAATATTTGAGCCCATCACCGGCGAATTATCTGAAAAAGTATTTGAAAACACTCCGTACCGGCTGTATATTTCTACCGGCAGTTATGCGGTAAAAAGAGGCTTTTGGGAAAAACTTTTTCCCTCGCCCGATAAAACGGATATTGAGCGCTGGGCCTGCCCTGAGCATTTGGTTGTGTTCACACCTTGGGATATTGAGGGAGCTCTCAGCCGCCTCAATTCATTTGACCGATACGGGCATACGGAAATCCTTGATAAAAAAACGTATATTGAATGTCTTAAACAGGGCTCTATTTCAATCATTCAACCCATGTACGAAAAAATCCCGCAGTTCCTAAACAATTATTATGATGATTGGCCCGAAAGTGAAATTTACAGCGACGTTTTAATCGGAGGCGGAACCGAGGAACACAGGCAAAAACAAATCAGCAATTTAAAGAAGATGGGTTTTGATGTTGCGAAATATAAAATTGATAGGGGATAAAAGAAAAGGAAAAATTATATGTATGATCAAATTGTATCGCGGCTGAAATGGTATAAACAAAGAGTTGAAGAGCTCGGCGGTTATACAACAGAATTAATCATTGAAAAACCTGCAGCCGAAAAAGAAATTTCAGAGCTTGAAAAAAAATTAGGATGCAGCCTGCCTAAAGATTTTAAAAAGGTGCTGCTCGAATTTTCTTCTCATTTAGAATTTTATTGGAATATTTATGATGAAGAAAAAGAAATTTTAAAACTACCTGAAGAGTTGAGCAATGCTTTTTCAGGCAATCTGCACTTCGGCTTAAAACTCCTTCCAGCTTTTGAAGAGTCAAGAAAGGATTGGATTAAAATTTGCTATCCCGATTACGATAATCCGTATGATAGAATCTATCATAATAAACTCAGCTTTTATGAAGTGGGTAACGGGGATTTGCTTGCAATTGATCTGGAAAAAGAAAGTTATGGAAATATTGTTTATTTAAGCCATGATGGAGATGAGATGCATGGATATGTAATGGCTCATTCTTTTATAGAGCTTTTGGAAGAGTGGACAAAACTCGGCTGCGTCGGCGGTGAATGCTGGCAGTGGGAGGCTTTTACCAATAATAAAACCGGCCCGATTGACAGCGAATGTGCAAATGCAAAATTATGGTTAAGAACAATTGGGAAAATAGAATAGAAAAACAAATACGATACTTATGCAAGTTTATTGTAATTGAATTAGTTGACAAGTACTATATATTCATATCATAATATATAATGTAAATCAAAATCATAATTAAAAAGGAGGTTAAAATGAATTTAGAGGAAGTAAATAAACTACTCCAAAATGGTGAAAAAATAGATGTTGAATTTAAAGAATCAAAAGATGCCTTAACTAAAGATATTTATGATTCCGTATGCTCATTTAATAATAGAAATGGCGGACATATATTATTGGGTGTTAATGATAAAAGAAAGATAGTAGGTGTTAATCCGGATAAAGTTGATAAAATCATAAAAGAATTCACAACTTCTATCAATAATTCACAAAAAATTTATCCGCCCTTATATTTAGTACCTGTCAAAAAGATTGCAACGCAAAAAGTCGCTCAGACTGTCGCCCGCAATGTCGCTCAGACTGTCGCTCGTAATGTCGCTCAGACTGTCGCCCGCAAAACAGCTTATGAAAAGGCAGAGCTTATTGCCTTTATAAAAGAAAGAATAAGAAAAAATAACAAAATAACCAGACAAGCCATTGCCGATGCAGCCGGTGTCAGTAAAAAAACAATAGAACGATACATAAAAAAAATAGATAATTTAAAATATGTAGGAAGAGGCAGCAATGGGCATTGGGAAATAAATGATAAAAACAGGTAAACTTATGTTAAAAGCATATCCGTTAATATTGGAAAATACAACCTTTGTAAGCCATGGTATAATCGGAATATATCCGCTAAAAGATAAAATAGCGGTTGTTCATTGTGCTTTCCGTCATGTTGATGAAGAAAAGTGTTTACAAAGTTATATCTTGCTTGATATTTTTTCAAAAGATTTTACCAAACATAGCAAGACACATCTTATATATCATCAAGAAGGAATTTTTAGTAAAACGGATGCGGCCTGTTATATTGAAAGTGATAAATTCTTATTGAATACTAAAAAATATAAAGGCTTTGCGCCTTCCATAGCAAAGCTGATAGAAATATCCGATACTAATCTTATTGAACTCGAAGAATCACCTGAACCTATTGATAAAATATATAATGACAGTAAAACATATCATTTCGGCGAATACGAAATATATATGTTCTCAAAATCTATAATGGCATGCAGAAACATAAAATCAAAAGAAATAGTATGGAAACTGAAATTAGGTTCATATCTTTATACTGAAGTGAAAGAAGAAAAAAGTATATTGTATTTTGGAACGGCAGGAAACGGCGGAAAGTTTTTTGCGGTGAATATGCATGACGGCAGTCTTCTTTATAGTTATAAAACAGGCGGAACAGAAAACTTCATACAATATAAGAATTATATCTTACTTGCCGATATAAAAAATAAACCGATATTATTAAATAAAAAAAACGGCATGGAATTTAAAAAAATAGATTTCGGTAATTTTCAAATAACAGCATACCAACAAATGATTGTGATTGAAGATACATTATATGCTATAGCTTTTTCTGAAGATACGGTTTATGCAGTATGTGCGGATTTACTATAATTTAAAAAAAGCTAATTAAAAGATGCTGCATAAAAACAGCACAAATAATAAGGAGAATAAAATGCTTACACTGAAAGAACTAATCAAAAATCAAAAAGATTTTACGGAAGACTTCTTTGCGGAAGTATCGGATAAACTATGGGAAATCGGAGGAGTAGAAGAAATTAAAAATCAAACCGATGAGGATTTATTTCTTTTTCATATTGCCGTTAACATCATAGGAAATTGGAAGGGCGACGGTTGGTGGGAATTTATCTGCAATTATCCGCAGCTTATCCGTTATGTACCGGACACATTGGCAGCATTAAAATTATCCGATATGAAAACCGCCTTTGAAAACGTTATAAAATGTTTTCCTGAAAATACGGTCTTTGAAGATTCGGCTGTCTATGTCGATACGGTCAATTTTCTTCAAAATGTCAGATTCAAAATACGCGATGTATATTTAAACTCTATTCCCTCAGATAGAAGAAAAGAAATGTCCGAGGCTTTGCATAAAAGTATTGACGACCTTGAATCATTGACGGATAAACGCTGGGGATATGAGGCAATAAACGGCGGCTGGTCGGATGTGATTGATTTTATTAAAGAAAGAAAGGAACACATGTAATGAACTATATCGGAGAATTAACAACAGACGGTTATGGAATGGCGATTATTCCTACCGATTTACTTTCGGAATATTTAACTTTAAAAAAATGCAAGGCGAAAAAGCTTTTAAGCTACCTACAGAAGAATTTCGATCTTTTTCAGGAACTTGTAGAAAAGGCTAAACTGATTCCTTTTTACCGTATCAATGCTTTTGAATATCATATATTCGCTTCAATAAATGAAGAAACTGTCATACCCGAAGGATTTAAAGAAGTATGCAGATTTGAAAAACTTTATTTGGAAGTTGGAGAATTAAATAAAATTTGCTTTTCATGCTTCGATGATTTAAACTATGATTTTGAAAATATTAAAAAGCATATTACCGAGCGAACGGAATATATTAAAACCGGCCCTGAGGAAATTATTGAGCCTTATAATTATCGTTTAGGTTTTGATATACCCAAAGGCAGGTATGAGTTTGATCTTATAGGCTTGGAAAAAATAGAGAAGACTGAGAGGGAAAGTAAAAACTACGGCTATGCCTTTGTGTTCAAAAAGAATGAAAATGCGGTAAACGATAATTTAACAAAATGTGATAATGAAGAAGATACCTATAAATTTAATATGCCAAAAAATTAGCTTATAAGGAGAATTTATGAATAAAATAATAACTGATAGAATTGCTAAATTGGGCGGCAAATGTGCCTTCGAAGGAGAGAACTTGCTGAGCAATATGAGAAGCATTAGCTTCCCTAAAAGCTTTCTTATGAAAGATTTTAGGGATTACTTAGAAGATGATTTACTCCATAGAATTAAAGCAGAGGGAATAATACCGGAAGAGGAAATTCCATACCCGAGAATACAATACCGAACCGAGAAATTCACTCCTTTCACGAAAGGAACAACCGATTATGACGAATACTCCAATTGTATAGATAAAGAATATGTAAGCTCTGTAATTCCTTGCAGTGAATTAGAGTTTTTAATCATTGGCGATTCCAACTCTTATCCCAATTATTACTTTATATGTCTAAGCGATAAAGATTTTAGCAATCCAAAGGTATATACCACGGATCATGAAGTATATTTTAGAGAGATTGAAGACTTGGGGCATTTCTCCGACTTTCTGGATTTATTTCTATCGGAAGCGGAGTATAAAGAAGAAATTGATAGACTGACAGAATAGAAAAACATCTGTAAGTAGTATGATTATATACAACTTTTATAAACGAGAAGAAAATACTCCCTATTGAGATTTATTTATCGATATGTTATACTAACTAATATATGGAGGAAAAAATATGAAAGAAATTCAACATAAGTATTTCGGTATTTTAAACCTTGAAACCGATGACGATGTATCGGTAATTTGGGAGAAAGAAATTAATGGAATTCAAGTTTGGCTGTGGTATAGTAATAACGGAGAAGCGCCGGATGTTTTGCTGGATAGCTACGCACAATTTCTTGTAGATTTAGACGAAAAAATCAAGGAAGGCCGCCGTGCTATTATCGAATACTTAAATAATGACAGGCACTATATTGACTTTCATATCGAAGATTTGGAGTTAGATGACTTACCAAGCGATACAACCGACTTCGCAAATCAAATGAGCGTAACAAATCTGGGTTTGTGGATAAATAATACTCCGCACATCACAATGGATTTTATGATTGATCCGGATATAAGCGACGAGATATTATGCGTAAAATTCGGCGAAGATGCAAAACTAATTGATATTGCATGGGAAAGTTAAGAATAGGGGAAATAATTATCCAAAACATAAATAATGAGTAAAAAATGTCTTTATATTGCTGACACATCAATTCCACTTAGCTTATGTGATGATGCCATTATTTCTTATCAAGAACAGAAAATCGAATTGAAGTTTGAAACAGTACCTCCTCATGGAGATCAAATTTATTCTATAAAAATATCTAACTTAGGGCTTACACTTCCATTCCGGATTTATGGAGGAATTTAATGTTTTTAGATAACCGCTTTTTAATTGCAGAATCCGTCCGGAAAAACACATGGGATCTTATTGAAAGTGTAGTAATTGATATTTCAACCGGAAAATATATAGGTTTAAATGACCGGTATCATCGTGTATGCATCGAGGAAAACGGAATAAAACTGGAAAACGACTATACAGGAAAAAAGCTTCACATAAAAGATATAAATCTACTTGAATGGGAGAAAAATATATAAATAACTATATGATTTTTTTTATCGTAGAGTTCCTGATGAGTATACAAAATCAAAAAAATGCCGGTTTATATTTGACAAATAGCTCACTTATGATATAATTTATCATAACAGGAGTATTTAACATGCAAAGATACTTAGAATCAGAAAGTGTAGAATTAAAAGAAAGATATACTGATACGATTACAAAAGAAATAGTATCTTTTCTTAATGGAGATGGTGGAACAATTCTTATCGGTGTAAAGGATAATGGAGTAGTAGTTGGTGTAAATAAAATTGATGAGGCATTAAGAAAAATTTCCGATATTATAACAACACAAATTGAACCAAATCCTCAAGATGAAATAAGGTCAGAACTAAGATTTGATAATGGAAAAACAATAATAGTAATTCATATCAATAAAGGCAGAAACCATATTTATTGTCACAAGAAGTACGGTTTTTCTTCTACCGGATGTACGATAAGAATAGGCTCAACCTGCAAAGAAATGACTCCGGAACAAATAAAAATAAGATATGAACGGAAATTTATTGATGGAGAATACATGATTAAGAAAAAATCAAATTTAAAAAACTTATCTTTTAGGGAGCTTAAAATATATTATTCTGAAAAAGGCTATCATTTAGAAGATAGCACCTTTGAAAGTAATTTGAATTTACGAAATGAAGCCGGTGAATATAATTTATTAGCTGAACTATTATCTGATAAAAACAACATTCCTCTTATATTTGTAAAATTTCAAGGGAAAAACAAAGCTTCAATTTCAGAAAGAAGCGACTATGGCTATGGTTGCCTTTTAACAACCTATAGTAAAATAAAAAATAGATTGCAAGCTGAAAATATCTGTATTTCCGATACTACTGTCAGACCGAGAAAAGATCTCTATTTATTTGATTATGATGCCGTAAATGAAGCTCTTCTAAATGCATTAGTCCATAATGATTGGCTTGTTACCGAGCCTCAAATATCTATGTATGATGACAGACTGGAAATATTATCGCATGGAGGACTTCCAAACGGGTTAACTAAGAAACAATTTTTTGAGGGTATCAGTAAACCAAGAAATGGAACATTGATGCGAATTTTTTTGACGATGGGACTTACGGAACATACAGGGCATGGAGTGCCGACAATAGTCGAAAAATATGGAAAAAAAGCTTTTGAAATTGAAAGTAACTATATTCTCTGCATCATTCCATTTGAAAAAGAAGTTATAGCTATGTTGCCAAATAAAAATGTCGGTTTGAATGTCGGTTTGAATGTCGGTTTAAATAAAACGGAAAAAAGAGTGATTGCATTGCTAATAGAAGACCCAAGCTATACATCTGTTGATCTCGCGGAAAAAATAAAAGTCTCCCAAAGAACAATTGAGAGAACTTTTAAGACCTTGCAAGAAAAAAACATAATAGAAAGAACCGGATCAAAACGTGACGGGAGATGGATTGTAATAAAGTAAAAGCAGGAGAATTTTATGTTAAAAACACCACTAGGAGAAATTCAAATATTTATAGATTCTAATACAGTTGATTATAATTTTCAAAAACTAAATAATTATACAGATGAAAATGAAGTGCAAACTTGGTTTGGTGCTGATCCCACATTAATGAACGCAAAGTATGCGTAAGAATTGTAATGATATAGATACAGCTTCTAAAAATGCACACAAATACGATGACAAAATATAAGAAAGGTGATATAATGGAACGGACGAACAATTGATAAATTAAAAATTGTGGAGGTGATTTTATGTCCCAAAATGATTATTTTCAAAACGCTATGGAATATATCCTAAAAAACTTAAATGAAACAGGATTTAAAATGCTTAAAAATGGAACGATAAAAAAGAAAGTAGGAGATTTGAGTTTGGAGATAATCACACAAAGAAGCCGTAATAATCCCAATGTTTTACTGCATCTTTCTGCTTCAATTTTTAATAAAAATAAAGTTCAATTATATCAACTTTTATTTACAGTGCCCCAAAGTAGAGCAATATATATTCCATTTTACATCAAGCAAAAAACATTAAATTTCGAAGTGCTTGATAGAATCATTAAAGATTTAAATGATCATTTTGTAGAACCAACTCATCTATTACATGAAAATCCGAAAGAATTATTTAAAAATACGAATTATCAACCTGAAATCCGTTCAGAAGATTATCGTTATCGTATTTATCTTTCAAAGAGCTTATATGAGCATTTTGCAACAGAGGAAGAATTGAAACTTTTTGAGGAAAATTACATTGAATACAAAAGCTTAGAGAATGAGATAAAGAGGGATACGGAAGAATATTTATACTATATTTCAAATATAGTGCCGAATGACTTTTTACTTAAAAACGCAAAAAAATATAGCAATGAGAAACTTTTAGAAATACTATTATTTGCATATCATTTTGCTAAAGAAGAGAACGATCATGATCGCTTTGCTATTCGTTATGAATATATAAAAAATCGCAAATCTACAAATGAAGAATTATTTGTTTTAGTATTTTATTTTATCATTGTAAGCGGAATGGAAAGCAAAATTCTTGCAAGGCTTAAAGAAGAGAGTAATATAGATTTTGTGTTTCGAAAAAAACCGCTTTTGTTTTCTTTATAAAAATTTAATGATATGATGAGTTAGCGAAATCAGCAAAATTAGATTTTTGTTGGAGGTAAAGGTATGACATCAAGTTATGAAAGAAAAAAATTAAACGAAAACGATAAAACTCTTAAACAAGACATGAGTCAAATTGCCGACCTTCCCGGTATGGTTTTTGTGATTCATTTACTTATGGAAGAAAAATGTAAAGCGCCTGAAAAAAAGCTTATGCATAAAATTATGGCCAAGCATTTAGGCGAAACGGATTGCTTTTGCTATGACAGTAATATGGCAGGCTTTGCTCCAAAAAAATATTCCGTATACTTTGAAAAAGAAAAGTTGAATGCTCATCCTCAGCTTATCATTATGAACTGTTCTGAAATTGAAAAACCGATTATGGATGATATTGCCGCAACACAATTATGGAATTGTCCGAACGGCGAAGAAATTCTGGAGACATGTAAATATCAAGTATTGGCAACGGATATGTTGGCTGCCGGTTTAGGTTATAAAGAAAGAGCGGAAATGCTGGTGCATTATGTTGAAGCATTAGTGAACATTTATCCGTCCTGCAAGGCAGTCGTTTTTGAAACATCTAAAAAAATGCTGACTAGGGAAGAAATTCTAAACTGTACCTTACCCGAAGAAACACGCTTTATTCATTATGCGGTAAATATTCGTTTTTTTAATATTCAAGGAACAAATGACATGCTGATTGACTCGCTCGGCATGAGTACACTCTTTTTACCGGATATTCAATATCATTTTCACGGCTTAAATCCGAATGATGTTGTAAACCATGCATATAATGTTTTATCCTACATTTACGATAATGATAATCCGATAGAAGACGGGAATACAATCGCAGGTTTCACAAACGGCAAAATGAATCCCGATATAAAATGGAAGGTTCAATATGAAGATTCTCTCATACAGCCGATAAGAGAAGTAATAGACATCAATATGGGAGAATACGCTTCCGGAAATCGGTAGCAGGGAGTTAGGTATGATAAAGAGCGGAAATATCGGAACATTTGAATCGCTGCCGCAAATTTTAAATGATGTGCTAAATGAAAACATTTCTGCGTTGGAAGAAAATCTATTAAATGGATGGAAGATTGATAAAGCAATCAGCTTGAATAAGCACACAGATATCTCTCCTTTAGATTTTGCACTTATGATGGAAAAATTTCAATCTGTAAAATGGCTGGCGGAAAATGGTGCAGATCTTAATGCAAAAGGTCATCCTAGTTTTTTGTCGGCAGTTAGGTATTGCAGTGATGAGTTAATAAGGCTCCTCGTTTCTCATGGCGCAAAGGTAAATACAGTAAACAATGCCGGTTCGGATGCTTTTCTGGAAGCGTATTATGGAAATCGCTTTGACAATTTTCCGCTTATACAAGAGCTTGGTCATACCGCAACTAAATACGGAGGACAAGTTTTGCGTCAAGCTGTGTTCGACCGTAATTATAAAGTTTTGGAATTTCTAATTAAGCATGGAGCAGATATTAACTATAATGCACCTGATATGGTTTATCCTTTTATGCCTACTCCGCTTTGTGTAGCTGCAAGATATGTCGATTTAGAAATGTGTAAATTTTTGACGGAACATGGAGCTGATGTTAAAATTTCCGAAAAAGACGGAATGCGTCCATATAGCATAGCCTTAGAAAAAGGAGATGATGAAATGGCGGAATATTTTAAATCATTAGAACCTTCCGAGTTTCATCAAAAACAAAATAAATTGTATGAATTAAAACCGTATAAACTACCAAAGACATTGATTGAATTTTTACAGACTGAAAACATACACTTTGATTTAGAGAATTCTGATTTTGGATATATTGAGTTCTTTACACTGATTGATACCGTCCCCTTTAAATTCGGCAGGCAGAAATTATTAAGACTTTCCCGTTCACTCGGAGATTACACCCATATTTATATTGTATGGAATCCTAAAACAAAAAAAATTGCAAGCTATGATATGGAACATAAAGAGCTCATTGACTTGGCAGCCTTTGATGATTTTATAGAAAATATGTCAAACTATATGAACCGAATTTTGGAATAGCAGTTGTATATTATGAGGTATGGTGAAGATTCATTGACAATAAATTGTACCCAATTAATGGAACATCAGTCACTTATAGGAATCAGTAAATCCTCACTAGAAAAAACGTCTTAAAACAAATATAATATTCTAAAAGAGGAGGATTTGTTATGAATTTGATTTTCTTTCACAACTGGTATTATTCATCAGCTGAATGTGGTGAAAAACAGGCAGTCGAAGCTATTGAGACCATCAAGCAAAATATTACTTCTTTTCCGTTTAGCAAAAACTATTACGAAATAGCTTCAGCTGAAGCAAAAGCCGGCGGCGACCATTATTGGCTTTTGGTCTTTCTTGTATCAAGCGATGTTTTGAGTGACGACAGTACGGCGATTAGAAATAAAATTGAAACATGGCTTGAGTCCATTGGTGTATCGAGGAATGACGACAGAACCACAATGATTCCAAAATTCGACACCTTGCAAGAGTGTCTGGAAAATTCATATCGGGGAGCTTATACTTTGCACACCCTAATCCGATACGAGGAATAAAATGTGTAAAGAATGCTATATCGACAAAAGCAGAATAACTCCGCTTTTAAACCCGGCGGATTGTTTGGAAAAGCATACCCAATATATGTGCGGAACGTGCGGGCGATGTATTTGTATTGAGCATGATTCTAAGCGCGGATTGCAGCGATGGAATTTTCCTTTTAAATCATTGGAAATTGCAAAGCTCTATTTACGTACAGCTGATTATACCGTGAAACAGCCCTGCGGTATCTATGAAATTGAAAGTAAAAACAACAGACGACTATATAAAATATTTGCAAACGGCAAAGACTTACAGCTATACCTGAGTAAAAATAAAGACAAAGCGTGCAAAACTATGAAACCCGTTTTTATTGTTGAAAAGTATAAAGAATATCCGCATACAGAAGTGAGAAAATTGACCGCTGATGAAATAAAAAAATATTTGTCGGAGCGATAAGTTAAAAAACTATGTGTAAAAATTGTGATGATATAGATACAGCTTTTAAAAATGCACAAGAAAACCCTCATAAAAGTTTTATGCCGATCTATGAACTTCTGTTAAGCAAGATTGAAAATGAACAGCTGAAAATTTATGCAGGAGACTGTAAGTTTAAAGATATGCTTAAAATTATAGATGAAGAGCTTCATTTTACTGTCTGCTTTTATTTGCAATGTCCGGCCTGCGGAATATTTTATTTTTTTGGAGTTTGCATTAGAGGAGCTCCGGTTTATAAAAAATTGGAAAACATAACGAAAAAAGAGATAGAAAATATGATTTGGGGGAAAGAAGGAACATTTTTTAAAACAGATTATTGTTGAGGTATGATATAAGTTTACCCGAATGAGATGCAATGTAACTGCTAAAACGCCGAAAAATTTTTAGCTAAACAGCAGAAAAAAATATAACCAAAAGCAGGAAATAATTATTGCCAAAACGCCGAAAAAATGACATAATATATGTAGAGGTAAAGCTTAATGAAAAAATATAGAGCCCGCATAGTAGACGGTATGTTAAAAGACAAACTTGAAGCAAAAGGAGCTGTTGTTATTGAAGGCCCTAAGTGGTGTGGAAAAACAACAACCGCAATGCAAGTTGCAGGTAGTGTATTAAGAATGGATGAACCCAGCAAAAGGGAAACAAATATTCAAATGACTGAAATAGATCCCGGAAGATTGCTAAAAGGTGACACCCCAAGACTCATTGATGAATGGCAGATAGCACCAAAACTATGGGATGCAACAAGATATGAGATTGATACAAGAGGAGAAGAAGGTCAATTTATACTTACAGGTTCGGCAGTACCAATAGAATCAAGAGAAATAACTCATTCGGGAACAGGCCGCTTTACATGGTTAATGATGAGGCCTATGTCTTTATATGAATCAGAAGATTCAACAGGAGAAGTAAGCCTACAAAAACTTTTTAACAATACTGATAGCATAAAAGGAATAAATGATTTAGATATAGACCACTTGGCTTTTTTAATTTGCAGAGGCGGGTGGCCCCATGCAATTGGAATGAAGGAAAAAGCAGCATTACTACAAGCTGAAGATTACTATGAAGCAGTTATCAAATCCGATATTAATAGAGCAGATGGTGTGAGTAAGAATCCGGAAAGAGTAAAAAGGCTGATGAGATCTTTTGCAAGAAATCAAGGAACACAAATTGCAAACACTATGCTGAAGGATGATATGATTTCAAATGATACAGAATCTTTGAATGAAGATACCATTGCATCCTATATTAATGCACTAAAAAACATTTTCGTAGTCGAAGATATGCCTGCATGGAATCCTAATCTAAGATCAAAAACATCAATCAGAACTTCTGATACGAGGTACTATGTAGATCCATCAATAGCATCCGCTTCTCTTGGAATTGGACCAAAAGATTTGACTAATGATTTAAACACAATGGGGCTGTTATTTGAAACACTGTGTGTAAGAGACCTTCGAGTATATGCAGAAAGTATTGGAGGTAATGTTTTACATTATAGGGATAAATCAGGGTTGGAATGTGATACGGTAATTCATCTCAAAAATGGAAGATATGGTTTAGCAGAAATTAAACTGGGAGGACAAAAATTAATTGAAGATGCAGCAAAAAATTTAAAATCATTATCAAATAAAATTGATACATCAAAAATGCCCGCACCATCCTTTTTGATGATAATTATTGGAATAGGTGAGTTTGCATATAAGCGGGAGGATGGTATTTTTATAGTACCTATAGGATGCCTGAAAAATTAATAACAAGATATGAGTCAGATTCCACAAAAAAATTAGAATCAATAAAAATTCTTGGACTAATCAAGTTGGAGCAATTATACAGCAAATTTATCGATTAAATTATAATTCCTAGATAATCGTTTAGGATAACTGGACTTATTGTAGAAAAAAGTTTATAATACCATAAACATAGGTTTACAATCTATTAAAAAAATAAAAAACATGATACTTGAGGAGAGTACTTGACATGAATAGCAAAAATGATTATATTACCCCAAAAAGGAAAAATACTTTTCAATTAAAAACAAGCTGCTGATAGTATTTGGGATATTGATCTTTGCAGTCGGTTTTACGCTTGCTTTTTTAGGAGCCAGAACTGCACGGGTTGAAGTAATGCGAAAGATAGAAGCGCATCTTAAAGATAAGGCTGAAGACACAGCAGAAATTATTGACGGACGTGTTACAGCCTTTTTTCGATTTTTGGAAGGTATGACCAGAATACCTATTTTAACCGATCCATTGTACAGCTTTGAGCAAAAAGCAGAATTGTTAAAAAAAGAAATCAAATTACATAAAGAGCTTCTTACAATAAGCATTGCAGATTTACAAGGAAATTTATATACACACGGTAAAAAAACTATCAAGGTAAAACAACAAGCATGGTATCCGCAAACAATGAAAGGAAATACTTTTGTTTCGGAGCCTTTCACTTCATCTTTAGACGGTAAACTTATTATGGTCTTTGCCATGCCGATATATGACAGCCAACAAACCATTGTCGGCGCTTTAAATGTTGCAGTACAGGGAACATGGCTTGCCGATCAAATAGATGATATTGTTGTAGGAAAAACGGGAGCCTGTACCATTTTAGGAATATCGGGAACGACAATAGCCGATCCTGATTACGAATTAGTCAATAATCTGTCAAATACAATTCAAGATGCAATAAATGATGAAACTTTAGCTTCTTGCGGTGCATTTGAAAAGGAAGCGATTGAAGCAGAGAACTCCGGTATCGGATATTATGAATATAAAGGTATAGAGAAAATAGGAGCATATACAAAAATCAAATCAACAAAATGGACCGTTTATATATTTGCCCCTATAAATGAATTTCTGGATGCAGTGTACCGCTTACGTATTAATATGGCAGCTATAGGTTTTAGTACCTTGTTTGTAAGCCTTGCAATTGTCTTCTTTATTGTCAGCCGCATAATAAAGCCGATACAGATCGCTTCGGCAGCACTGAAAGATATAGCACAAGGAGAAGGCGATTTAACGGTACGTTTACCCGTAAAAGGTAATGATGAAGTAACACTATTATCCGATTATTTTAACCAAACGATAAAAAAAATCGGTGCATCCATAAAATCGGTAGAAGAAAACAGCGTAGAAATGACAAACATAGGGAGTGAACTTGCAAGTAACATGACTGAAACGGCAAGTGCTGTACACCAGATAAGCGCCAACATTGATGGAGTAAAACAGCAAGCGATGAGTCAAGCAGCTAGCGTTACCGAAACAGCTTCCACAGTAGAAGAAATTATCCGCACCATAAAACAGCTGAACGGCAGTATCGAAAATCAATCTGCAAGTGTTGCCCAATCTTCTGCTGCGGTCGAACAAATGGTCTCTAATATTTCATCCATTGCACAAACCCTCGATAAAACAAACGAAGTTATCAAAACACTTGCACAAGCTACCGCTGACGGAAAAGAAACGGTTACAGGAGCAAACACAGTAACTCAAAAGATTGCAGAAGAATCCGGCGGATTGCTCGAAGCTTCAAATGTTATTCAGCATATTGCAAGCCAGACAAACTTACTTGCAATGAATGCGGCAATCGAAGCCGCCCACGCAGGAGAAGCAGGTAAAGGTTTTGCAGTCGTTGCCGACGAAATACGCAAACTCGCCGAAGAATCCAGTGCTCAAGGTAAAACTATTACAGCAACTCTTAAAGTGTTAAGCGGAGAAATCGATGCACTTTCGACTTCTGCCAAAACAGCTGAAGAAAAGTTCAATACGATTTTTGCCTTATCTGACCAAGTACGGGATATGAGCCGACGTCTTATGGAAGCAATGCACGAACAGGAAAACGGCAGCCGCGAAGTTCTAACGGCAATCCGCGATATCAACATGGCAACAAATGAGGTAAATGACGGCTCTGCAGAAATGCTGCGAGGCAGTGAAAATGTAGCGCAAGAAATGTACAAACTAGATGAACTGACTCGCGTCATCACTGACAGCATGAACGAAATGGCAAGCGGCGCAGTACAAATCAGTAACGCCGTTCAAGACGTCCATGAAATCAGCCAAAAAAATAAACAAAGCATTGAGAAGTTAACTGCTGAGGTGAAAAAGTTTAAAGTATAGGCAACATCATTTTTCCTTACTCAACAAGTCCAACATATTATCGACTTTTAGTATGCCGCTGCTAACATTAATTAAAGTATAGCCGTCAGGATGTTCGATAATATCTCTCACTGCGAATTTACCGAGATTGCCGAACTTCATCTTAAGCTTTTCGCCGGTTTTGAAATTCCAAAACTGAGCAAGGTCATAGTTTTTGTCGGCAACTCCTATTACAGCGAGCCATTCGTCATTCAGTTTGCTGATATAGTTATATACTTTCGGATTCATTTTTTCCAATTCAAAAGTACGCACCAGCTTGCCTGTCGTGATATCAATTTCCTTAATAAATCCTCGATGAATATACACGAACTTATTTTTTTCGAAAGAAGCTGATCCGCAGTTGATAGGTTCGTCCAGCTCAAATAGAGGTTTAAGTTCAGGGGTTCTCTCTGTCTTTTCGGAAAGCGAACCGCTGCTTTTTTTCTCTTTATATTCAAGGGATAGGAAATATCCATTTGCAAAGACATATCGCTTTCCGTCGGACATTTCAATTAATTCCGGATAGAACTCATCGCGTGCGGGTTGTTCCTTTTTTGGAGTTTCCCAAAGTTTGCGGCATTCTCTTCCGCCGTGAGCAGCATCTTGAATTATCCACGCCTTATTTTCATAAAGTATAACTACATCATCACCTATCCAAACAGGAACGGAAAGCTCATCTAAATAATCCTCGCACTTAACATCTTCCCAGCTATCCATATCGAAAGGATCAGCAGTTATTTTAATCGTTCCCCAATATTTCCCATTCCTATTTTCATCTACACTGACATTTCTAAACCCGGCACAATATAGTTTATGCTCTGTGGAATAATCATAATAATGTATTCCGGCCGGCAGATACTTCAGTGCGATACTTTTCTCTTTAGGCGGGAAAGTCTGCAAATCTAAAAAAACATAGTTCCTGCCGATATATATAGCTTCAGCTATATTCTCTATATCTCTTATCCATTTGCCTTCTGCTACAGAAAATGGATAGGTAAAGGTCTTCACATCCTCCACGCGATAGAGTTCATAAGGCAAACGATTTGCAAGTTTTAGCAGCCGTGCAGGCTCGCCCCATTTCTTCCGCGATTGTTTATACTGAGTCAACCTTATCTTTTTAGCTTTCGCATCTTTTTCAAATATCTCGCTCGTATCCTTGCGGCAAATATAAAGACAAATACGGTCGCTGTCCTCATAGATTTCATACAAAACTAAATCGTAACGACTTAATTCCTGCCCTATAGCCGGAAGAAACTCTTCAGCATCTTCTACAGAATAGTTTTCTATCAGTTTAACAAAGTCTTGATTTTCAAATATACTTTTATAATCAGGAAAATGCATAGTTAATTGATAAACTGCTTCATCTATCTCTTCTTTCCAGTCAATAAAAGCACAATTATTTTCGATAAATGCTTCTGCATGTGTCATTTATTTTCTCCTTTATTTATTTTTAAAATGTTCCTGCTTCATTATATACACAAATAAAACCATTAGTCCATCTTTTATAAGTTAGCGCAAGTACACAAGGCAATTTCTTTCAAGCCTCTATCATAAAGTGAGGTAAGGCAAAATTCCCCAGAGATATTTTCCAGTTTGTGCTTGGACATACCTCTTGGAAATGCAATATCGGAATACTCACGTGTGCTGAGCGAAAAAACTTTTTGCTTACCTTTCCAATCATCGGTTTTAAAAAGAGGAGTCATTATCACATATTGAGAATCAGTAAAGCATCCGTTGATGCCGCCTTTTTTACCGTCTTTTTTTAGGCAATCCGATTCGATAAGTTTTTCGATTACTTTTCCGTCTTCGGAAATTTTTGCAAGGGCATAATAATTCATTCCCCACTTATTAACCGATGTTTGGCTGTCGCCAGGAATAAAGGCATAGATTTCTTTATCAGATATTTTAATGCTGTCTATTTTGGGTGCATCGCCGCGGCTGTCATCTTGATGTGTAAATGCTTTTTTTTCTATTGTAGAAAAACATTTCCATTCGGCAGATTTTGCAGCAACATCAAATTCCAAAAGAGCAAAATATCTTGCATCCCCGCAATAAAATTCATTTTCAAAGCAAACGGGAATTGTCTCGCTGTCGGATATATTTTGAAAATACCTTTGTTGGGCTTTTTCCGGCACAATGCTTCCTCTTAGCTGTGATTTATTTTTTATCGGAATTATTTCAGGCAACGAATGAATGCCGGAGTAATACCGCAGCTCTTTTGCCGAAATGATAAGTCCGAAACTTGCACCATATCGAAAAAGCACAGGATAATCTCTGCTTGATGTTTGTTCATGTTCAATCGGAATCTTTTTTATTCCATCGGAAGAAAGCACAAGGAGGTAATATTTATCCCAATCGCTCTTCAGCCCTGTAGTTAGAATTACCGCAGTTCCGTCCGCCAACAAAACAGAGCCGTGTACAAACGAAAGCTCACTATCCAATTCCCATTTTTTCAATAAACTTAATTTTAGGTTATTCATATTTTTATCTCCTTTTAATTCGATTAATATTATAACATAATTTGATTAACATAAAAACTATCTTTCGAAGATGGTTTCCCAGCCTGTAATTTTTCCGTAAGCTGAATAGGATTGGTTTTATCTCTAATTTTTAATTCTTGTGCGTTCATAATAAAATTATTAAGTATTATAAATATTAAAAAATACATCCTTTTCATAACATTAATTTAATAATTTGACCGAGACTTTTGCCTTTTATAATATCCTCCTTTGTATTATCGTTATTTTGGATTCCAATGGCTATATTCAGGTGCTAAAGCCTCTTCCGTATAGTCGCAAAATAGCCAGCCAAAACCCGGACGATTATTATTTAGATAATTACCGTATTTTATCAGTTTTATTTCGTTCGGGCTATCGGTAGTTTTATAAAAGATATAATAAATCCATTCTTTTATAGCATCATTTATATAACCTGCAGAATATATAAGTGCGTTCGGAGCAAGTAGATTATGCTCTTTAACCAGGTTTTTAAACTCTTTAAAAAGAATAGTCTTCCTGTCCGTTTCGGGGACATCGCCTTTTATTTCTTTTATTCTTCGGTAAGGGTAAAAAATATTTTTTTCCGAATCTTTCTTTTCTTTTATTTTACTTACATTGTTTTCTTTTATGCGTAATAGTCCGAAGCCTTGTATTACACTCGGACGTGTTACATAATAACTTACATAGTGATATTCTCCTATTTCTTTTATATCGACATAATATGTATACAGTCCAAAATTCATTACACTGCCGCTTTCGATAGGGCATAATAAGTACCCGGTTTTTTCAAACTTAACGCCGTCTTTAAAATAGTATATCTCCAACATCGCCTTATAGTCTTTATATATAAACACATACAGATATTTACCCTCCATATAGGCATCTATCAGATTGGGCGTATGCATAAAGGTATCTTCTCCCAAATAAAGAGTTTCTGCTTTATCTAATAACTTAGTTTCCCGCTCTCCTTCTTTTTTTAGGCAAAGAGTCCAATATAAAGTATCATTTTTGACAACTTTTTCTTGATAAATAGATAATTTATCCGATAATTGTACGGTTTTATCCTTATGAAACTTCTCCATAAGATAATCTAATTCTTGTGCGTTCATAATAAAATTATTAAGTATTATAAATATTAAAAAATACATCCTTTTCATAACATTAATTTAATAATTTGACCGAGACTTTTGCCTTTTATAATATCCTCCTTTGTATTATCTTTATTTTGGGTTCCAATGGCTATATTCAGGTGCTAAAGCCTCTTCCGTATAGTCGCAAAATAGCCAGCCAAAACCCGGACGATCATTATTTAGATAATTACCGTATTTTATCAGTTTTATTTCGTTCGGGCTATCGGTAGTTTTATAAAAGATATAATAAATCCATTCTTTTATAGCATCATTTATATAACCTGCAGAATATATAAGTGCGTTCGGAGCAAGTAGATTATGCTCTTTAACCAGGTTTTTAAACTCTTTAAAAAGAATAGTCTTCCTGTCCGTTTCGGGGACATCGCCTTTTATTTCTTTTATTCTTCGGTAAGGGTAAAAAATATTTTTTTCCGAATCTTTCTTTTCTTTTATTTTACTTACATTGTTTTCTTTTATGCGTAATAGTCCGAAGCCTTGTATTACACTCGGACGTGTTACATAATAACTTACATAGTGATATTCTCCTATTTCTTTTATATCGACATAATATGTATACAGTCCAAAATTCATTACACTGCCGCTTTCGATAGGGCATAATAAGTACCCGGTTTTTTCAAACTTAACGCCGTCTTTAAAATAGTATATCTCCAACATCGCCTTATAGTCTTTATATATAAACACATACAGATATTTACCCTCCATATAGGCATCTATCAGATTGGGCGTATGCATAAAGGTATCTTCTCCCAAATAAAGAGTTTCTGCTTTATCTAATAACTTAGTTTCCCGCTCTCCTTCTTTTTTTAGGCAAAGAGTCCAATATAAAGTATCATTTTTGACAACTTTTTCTTGATAAATAGATAATTTATCCGATAATTGTACGGTTTTATCCTTATGAAACTTCTCCATAAGATAATCTAATTCTTGTGCGTTCATAATAAAATTATTAAGTATTATAAATATTAAAAAATACATCCTTTTCATAACATTAATTTAATAATTCAGTGTGGTTACATAAAATAAAATTATTTAAGTCTTTGAATATATAGCTTATAGGTGCTACATAGCCGTTATACTCTTTATTTATCATCATAGGAATTCTATAATTCTCTTTGCTGTCCAACCGCATAAACATATCGTTCAGGTTATCTTCTAAATAATGCTTTAAGGTACTTTCTTCTTCCCTATACTTTTTACCATAAGAGGGATCTAAAAAGAATTTCCCCTTAAAATATACCCAAACATGGTCACCGAATGTAGGCTGCGTCTGTTTATTACCTTGTCCTTCACTATCGCCTTGGGTAATATATTTATGCGGTTCCGTTTTGTCCAAAGTAAACCTTGCATCCTTTACGGAAAACTCATAAGACTTCTCTGAACTGACATAATTCAGTTTATAGGTCGAAAAAAAATTCGTTTGGATAGCACATCTATCTCTATCTTCATCTACATCAATACCCTGAGTTAAAAGTAAGTGTAAGAAAAAGTCCGTCCACTCTCCGCAGCGGGCTTCACCGTATTGCAGCAGATAACGGACAGAGCGTAAAGCCCTAAAAGCGGTGTCGCCTCCTACAGCACTCCTGCCCCTCCAGTAGCCTAAGCCCTCTTTACTCCAATCGATATTTAAATATTCCGTACCTTCGCGGGCTCGGGTAACCCTTTTACTCTCAAAGGGTACGAAGATACTACGTACAACGGTTTCTTCATCTTTGGGCAACAGCTTATCGGTAGGGGCATTTGTACAGCCAAGCCATAGTAAACTCTCATGTATAAGTTTATCTTCTTTATCAGAACTTGATAGTGCTAAAGTTTTGTCATAAAAACTATCATACAAGGGTTCCCTCCATGTAATATAAAGCCTGTTGCGGGTAGTACCTGCTTTAAGCCACGTCCGTCCATCTTCGGAGTATTCAAAAAGAAGTTCAAACTTGCCGATACACGCTATCCTGTCCTCAAATGGCCAGTTGGTGCTGCGTATAACAGCCTCGTAGCTATCGCTGCCTTTCTTTTCTACCGAAACGGTCTCAAACTCGTATTTATCCCTGCCCGCTGTCTTGTGCCTTACTCGGATTTGAGGCATACGCTCAAGTTTCTTATCGCTTACCGTCCGTAATACTGCTTTAAGTATAACAGGTTCTATCCCCGAAAAGGTAACAGGCAGCGGGTCGGGCTTAAACTTAACGGCGTCCGACGGATTAGTACGTTTGTTAAGCCAGTGGTAATACTCGCCTCCGTCTTCCAAAATATACGTTTTGATATAATCGCTTTCGGCTTGCTCTTTGCTTTCTATCACATTGCCCTCCTTATCCTTTTTCTCCCAAATAAGTCCGTAATCGTCGCTGCAAATATCGTACGCCGTGCCGAAAGATACACACGATATTTGAAGTTTTGCATTCTCCTCGCAAGCATCGCCATGCTCAGACTTAGCACGTTCTGCTCCGTTGGTTACTTTGTTTGCCTTTATTTGTCCCGACTGGACAAACGAAATAACACCTCCCAAACCGCATGGTATAACAGACTGTTCCGTCAGGGCATTAGCTCCTTCTATTTCTATATCTTTTTTGTAGTTTTGCCAAGCAGTCAGTTTGATACACCCTTTGCAAGGTTTTTGCGTTACCGAACAAACCCCAAAATCGAACCAGTTAACTATGGGGTCGATGTCCCGCACGGTGCAGCCCGATTTGCCGCCTATCCGTATTTTCTTGGGTGTAGTCGTAATACGGCACGGCAAAGAACCCACGGTACATTGCATCCAAGCTCCATCGGTAACATAATCCTTAACGGCATTTTTACCGAAAATAACAGTACTCATAATGATATTCAGTTTTTATTCATAATATCGCAAAGTTAAGAAAATTTTAGCAACAAAAATTAAAAACTGTTAATTCAATATCAAATACTGTATTTTCTTTATAAAAATATAATTAGTGAATTTTAACTATAGCAAGGGAAAGGTATAATTGTCAAGGAATGGGTTTGTACTTTCCGTACGTACCGGATAACCTTGAATTCTGCCATCTATTGTAATCAGGAATTAATCTTTTCTTTTATTATTGGGTAAACATGTAAGGTCATTTTAATTCATAAGTCATAATGAAGAATTTGTTTAATTCTTAATCCCTCATTAAGAATTCATAATTATTTATGTGCCTTTAACTTCCCATCAACCCTTCTAAGTCGAACCATTCTTCCGTTACTTTAAGATCAGCAGGAAGCTGTCTGTTATTGGATTCTTCGATGAGATGTTCCAAGTTATCGAAATGATTTGCAAGCTCTTCAAAACAGGATATGTATTTGGCACTGCCCAATTGAATTTTCGTTTCGTCTAACTTGAGTTTTCCGATTACATCGAATTTATCAACAAAGTTTTTTAGCTCCTTGTGCGGAATATCTATAATGTTCAATAAGATTTGAGGTGCAGCTTCGTTTTCCGTTTTATCCTGAAAAATTTTCTGCATATTATTCATCATATCGGCAAAGCCTTCCAACTTATTGGTGACTTCCGCAGAGAACATACCTGCCAGCATATCGGCGATATTATTGCCCGACAGAGGTTTATATCCCAAAACTTTAGTTTTATTTACCTGTGCGATTGCAGGAGGCTCGCTGCCCCTGTAATTAGTAACAAGGAAACGGTAGCTGCACATATCGCGGTAACGGAAGATATCGGCAAGCACTATTGCATAATGAGCCTTGCCTGAAGATTGAAATGTAAGCACATCATTCACTTCAAAAAGAAATTCGGTTATCTTCTTATATTTTTTACGCTTGCGTATTTTAGGATTGGGCGAATTGATTTTTGCCCACAGTTTGTCAAGTTCTTTTTGCCGAGCCTTACCTGCCTTAGCTCCGCATTCTTCCGTCCATGATTTTACGCAGGCGCCTTTATCCATTACGCGTTTAACCTCTGCAATAATATCATCGCTAATAAAGCCCATCTCCCAAAATGCCAAAGCGTATGCAGTTACCATAACTTCATAATCGAAGTCATCCGCATACCCTTCCGGCGGGAAAGGCACTTGCTCTCTTATACTTTCTGCTGTTCCGCCGCTGTCGTACAAATCCATTATTCCGTTATACGTGTCAAAAGCGATATCTCCATCAATAATCTTTACTCCGTCTGTTGCCATTGTGTTTTTCTCCTTTTATTTTAATACACAATCAATTCAACCATTTTAAATAATGCAATAAATTAAAATTTATAGTCCGCATTAATTTTTTATATCAAGTTCAACACAATGCCCTGTCTTTAAATAGAAGATAAATGTCTTCACTTCGGTTTTTGCAAGATCAAAAACAGCTTTTTTATAAATCTTCAACTGAGTCAAGTGAGCTTCCGGATTTTCCACTTGATCGGTTTTATAATCGACAACATAAACTATTCCATCTTTTTTAAAAAGCAAGTCTATCTGCCCGCTTACAATTTGGCCGTCATATTCCGTCAAAAAGCCATACTCGCTTTTTAAGTATTCGGCATCCTTTGCAAGAGCGTACATATCCGAATTAAAAAAGTTATCGGCCCAAGCATAAATCTTTTTTCTTTCAGTTTCGGAATACCCTTTCGGATACACAAATTCCTTGTTTAAAAGACGAGCCTCGATTAAAGAGTGTGTAAGAGTTCCAAGTTCGGCAGCAGTAAATTCTTTTTGTTCATCCATATTTTTAGAAGACTCAGGAAGTTTATCTTTTTCAGAATTAAAAGAATAAACAGATTCTTCACCTCTCTTTTTATTTACTTCATGAGCAAGGCCTGTGGCGGTTGCTATTCTTTTTTCTGCAAGATTAAATTCTTTTATCTTCGAAGAAGCAAAAAGGTTTTTAAAATTTATTTTTTCTCTCCTTTGCTTTTTAGAACTGTTAAATAAATTTTGCCTCTCAATAGGTAAAACTTCATTAAAAATAATATCTTCATGCTCATTAGGCAACGCAGGCAAAAGCAATTCAAAAAAACTTACAGTCTTATCCGAAATTTTAATCATATTTTTTATATCTTCAAGATTTCGCGGATTTTCAAATGAATAATCATTATTTTTAGAATCGTCCGTTTGCAGATGACTGCATACACCGCTCATAATTAAATAGGACTCTGCCCTTGTAACTGCAACATAAAGAAGTCTTTTAGTTTCAGCGATCAACTTTGCATTAGCCTCATCGCGCAACGATTCAAAAATCAAATTACTTGATGTAAAAGATAAACCGGGAACATTAGGCGAATACAAAACAGGCCCCATATCTTCATTATAAAAAACAAGACCTTCTTTTTTTTCGGGAATACCTCTGTTACCGCAGTCGGGAATTATTACAATGGGAAATTCCAGCCCTTTGCTCTTGTGTACGGTCAAAAATCTCACAGAATCTTTTTCATCATCCAAGGGGAGTTCCATATCATCAAGTCTCTCATTATCTTCAATATGAGATGAAAGCAAATCTATAAACTGAGAAAAAGCTAATCCGTTTATATCCGCTTGACAGGCGAGTTCAAAAATATAATCATACAAATCGATATAATGATGATTTTCTTCATTGCTCAATAAAAAATATCTATAAGCTTCATCATACCAAAGGTATGTAATCAATTCGGCACAATTCATTGTTAAAACATGATCATTCAAACGAGCAAATAAATCACAACCTCGCAAATATGCATCCTTATTTTTTCCGGTTAGTTTTTCCGCTAAAGAACTATCAAAAGCTCTTTCAAAATTTAAAAGCAATATAGCAAAAGCATCATCATCAATATTTACAAAAGGAGAATGCAAGACCTGAGCATAAGTTTTTTTATCTGAAGGGTAAGCAATAATTTTAAGCATAGCATAAATATCGTTTATAGGAGCATCATTAAATAAACCTCTCTGCTGCACACTTCTATATGGAATGCCCAAATTACGGAAAACTCTTTCATATGTACTTTGTTTTGTCGAAGCTCTAAGCAAGACGGCAAAATCATTCCATGAACAGGGCCTTGCCATTTTGCCATCTCTAATTTTAAAACCTCGGTTATATAATTCTAAAATTTTTTTTGCAATAAACAAAGCTTCCGTTTCTACCGGATTAAGAAATTCACTTGAATTTTCCAATGTATCGAATCTTTTTTTGTCAAAAAGCATTATTTCAATTTTAGGATTAACTTCTTTTACAGGAGGTCTTGTTTCGGTCGGAACATATTCCGCTTCATAAACAGGCACAAAGCCGTTTTTTTCCAATGGCCTATTTATCTCGGAATAAAAAACTTTGGAAAATATTGTATTAAATAAATTTATAAGGGAAGGCTCCGTGCGGTAATTTATTAAAAGTCTTGTCGCCTCAAGTCTTTCTTTACTTGAAATCTCTTCTGCAAGTTTTCTAAACACGGAAACATCAGCGCCTCTAAAAGCATAAATCGACTGTTTCTCGTCCCCTACAAAAAATAATTTATTTGGGCAAAGTTCACTTGGAGAAGGAACTGATTTTTCAGAACGTTCAAGTTTTTCCGTAATTAAAAAAAGCAAATCTCTTTGCAAACTATTATTATCTTGAAACTCGTCTATCATAATAATATCCGTGTTTGCTTTATAAAAATTTCTCAAATCGATATCATTTATTAAAGCATCCACAGCTAACTGCGATACATCCGAAAAAGTTAAAAGACCTCTTTGTTTTTTTTCGTATATATACTCTTCTTGAAGATCTTCAAGCATGGCAAAAAAAAGGTTTAAGTTGTCTCGTGAGTACGCAAAGCTATATATACATCCAAGTCTTTCATATATATTTTTCAATCTTTCTTTTATTTCCTTTACGGTATCGTTTCCTTTTCCTTTTGCTGTTTTAGAAACTTTATCGACAATCGAAATCAATTTTATAAAGTTTTCATCCTGCACTGATTCAGGAAAATAAGTTAAAGCGGAGTATGCACTCATTGCTTCTTCCGTAAAATTTTTGGAAGGATCATTTTCTTTTATAAATGTAAAAATCTCAAAACATTCGGATAATGTTTTTTTCTCCTCTTCTTCATGATACTTTATTTGAGCCTCTAAGCTTTTTTTAAAATCAATAGGCTTTGAAATCAACACATAATTACTTAATAACCTTGCAAACAAACCTGTTACAAAATCATCTATACCGTTATCGCCTAAAAAAAACTGCATAGTCTTATCGGATCTCATTTTTAAAAAAAAATCCAAACCTATACGATAAGCTAATTTTTCCGACTCGGTATTATCAATAATAAAATCGGGAGAGATACCGAAATTTCTACATGCAGTTTTTGCTATCCAATTACAAAATGAATCTATTGTCGAAATCTTAGCAAGATGAAATTTTTCAATCGCAGCTTTTGCATTCGGATGATCTATTTTTTTTAGCTCGTTATAAATTCTTTTATGCATTTCGGCTGCAGCTTTTTCGGTAAAAGTTAAGGCTATTATTTTTTCGACACTCACACCCTTTTCAACAACAAAATAAACATAACGCGAAGCCAGAACTTTTGTTTTCCCTGATCCGGCTCCGGCAGCAATTACCGCATTTTCTTCAACGGTTACAGCATTTTTTTGATTTTCATTTAAACCGGTCAACATATTTTTTATATAATCATTCACTTTATTTTTCTCCAATAAAAATTTTATTTAACCGAATAAACGATTCTGCAAATATGTTTAAAATTGCAATCTTTACATGTTTCAAACGAAACAAATGAAGGTCTTGTAAAATCTTGAGCATTAACCAGCTCCGCAAATCTTTCTGCTTCTTTAATAAATGAATCGATTGAAGATTGAAAATCATCCCGTGTTCTTTCAGCTCCGTTGCGGGCAACAGGAATAACTTCATTATCGTTTACAACCTTGTTTATTTTCTGCTGAACAAAACTCAAGAACCATGCATGTTCTATAGTTTGGTTTAATTTAGATTCTGCCAAAAAAATATACATAGGTATTTGAAAATCGGTTAATTCTATATCATCGGCATTCATACCTTTTTTTCCGTATGAAGAATATGCAGGCATATTATTTGTTTTATAATCTATAATAACTCCGCTTCTTTCATCTTGAGGAAAAGACGCCCTGTCGATTTTCCCCCTATACAAAATACCATTATTTTCTATTTCTATCCATTCTTCTACCCATTTTGGATAATAGCCGTTCAAAAATTTTGCATCGTTTTCTAAAACAAAATTAACAGCTTCCATAACTCTTTTTTTCAACGATTGAATAAAAGGTTTTGCCAAGCCTCCTCTAAAATCCATGGATTTTTCTGCAATATCGTCAAATATTGAAGATGCTTTTTCCATATATCTATCCAAATTATCCGAATTAAAATATTTATCCGTCGAACCTATTTCAATATAAAGAGCTTCCAAAACCGAATGCGAAAGGTTTCCGATATTTCTTGCATCAAAAATGTGCGCATCATAATTTTCATCAAATACGGAAAGAACTTTTTTTAAAAACCATGAAGAAGGGCACTCCGTAAATGTTTTTAAATCGGTTTGGCTTAATTTAAAAGCGCCGTCTTTAAATAAATTTTCTTCTATGTAAGAATTTACTTCTTTACAAGTCATATCATAAGTTTTATCTAAATATGAAAAATCCTTTTTTTCTTTAAAAACGGAAAAAGCCAATGCAGCATTTTTTTGAATTTTATATATCACAGCATCTTCCGGCATTTCGATATCTTTATCTGCAGAATAATCAAAGATAAAAGAATCATAAGATTTTAATTCTTCTATTTTTTTATTCATCCGTTTAATATTTTTAATTTCTTCATCTTCAGACATTTCAAACAGATTATTTACAATCAAATATGAGGAAAAAGAATGAGGACTAAAACTAAAAACAGTATTAGGCGATGCCGTATAAGCTTCAAAAAAGAAAGGAGAGGCATCGGTTTCAAAAACACCTAAAGCTTCTCTTTTATCTTTACGCAAAAACGAAAGTTTATTGTAAATAATATTTGTTTGCTCTTGACTGCAATTTAAAATAAAATGATAAGCAAAGGGAGCAGCAGCCGCAACTCTATAAGGAAAAACACTTACAGCGAGCCCTGTGTTTTGCGGAACATAGATAGCCTTATCCAATTCCGAAATAAAAAACTTGAACCTATCGGCCGGCATATACCTTTCAAACTTATCTTCCAAGTATAAAAGTTCTTGCAGACAAGAAATACAGCGGCCTAAGATTGCATTATCTTTTTGAGAAAAGCGAGTTTCATCTATCAGCTCTTTTCTAAACAAAAAATAGTTTTTTTGTAAATCATTAAAAGTTTTAGATTCACAGATTCTGTTTACGGCATAATAAAAACTATAAAACCAATCCCTTGCTTTTTTCTTTTGTTCAATCTCGGCTTCATCTTTTTCATAGTTTATTTTAAAAGACTCTATCCAAATATTTTTATAAAAATCATCTTCTTTATTTTCTTTCCAAGATACAGCACAATTATTTTTTACACCGTAATCTATTAAGGCTTCTGCACCTTCCGCATCTTTCCACGGAATATGTTTATTTAAAACTATGGGCTTCATAAATTCAAAAGAAAAATTATTTTGTACGCAATCATAAATAAGAGAAAAAAGTTTACCCGCCTGCTCAAGTCCCAAGTTAAACCCCGAACGGAATTCTGCCGGTATACCCCTAAGATAAAATTCTCTTTTTATATAAGCTGCATAGTTTTCAATATCGGGAACACTTACGGCAATTTCATCAGCCCTCACACCCTCGCTGAGAAGTTTTTCAATTTGTAAAACAGTATTTTTTAATTCGTTTCTTGAATTTTTATAAACATCAAGCAAATTTTCTTTTTGATTAAATTTAGGGCATGGAACATAGATAATATCTTTCTGTAAATCTAAAAGTTCTGCATGTTCGGCAAAATCTTCCATAAGCTCAGGAAAAATAATAATATATTTTTTTTGATTTGAATAAAATTCTGAAGAAACCCAAGAAGGTTCAAACAAAGAGTTCTCTTTTAAAAATTCGGTATACTCATTTTTTAAAAGAATATAGTCCTTCATTTCATCATCGTTTGAAAAACCCTCACCCTTATCTGTATAACGTTTCTCAAAATGATCAAGCTGAGGCAAAATCCCGGCAATCCACTCCGAAAAAACCGCACCTGTTTCGGCATAGTTTTCCGGAATAAGAGACTTAAAGAGAGCTTCCGCTGTTTTTGCTTTTTCGGAATTAAGACGGCTTATATATCCGGCAAAAATTCTCCGCACAGTATTTGACACAGGGCTTAAAGAAGAAACTTGAGAAATAAGGCAGGCTTCTTTAAAACCATCCCATGACATATAATTTTCTAAAGGAATAGTTCCTAATCCCGTAATGCTTAACGATTTTTGAAACCATAACCGCGCAGCAATCCTTGACGGAAAAACAAAAACATTGTTTAAATCCCGTCCATAAGTCTTTATTGTTTTTTCTATTAAATCCATAATACGGTATAATTATATCACAAAGCCTAAAATTTATTAAGTGCAAGGTAAAAAAATATTTATGCTCTTTTCAAAAAGTAAAATTTATTGTACTATTACAAAATGAAAGTAATTATAGTAGGCGGCGGTGTTACCGGAACCGAATTAGCCCGCAGGCTTATCCGAAAAAAACATGATGTTGTCTTAATAGAAAGAGATGAAGAGACAGCCCGCCATGCCGCAAACAGATTGGATTGCATGGTTGTACAGGCATCAGGAAACGATACGCAAATTCTACTGGATGCAGGTATAAAAAAAGCTGATGCCATGATAGCCGTAACCGACTCAGATGAGCTCAACATGATAATATGCGGCATTGCCGAAAGTCTCGCCCCCGAAGTTATAAAAATTGCCAGAGTACGTAATGAGGATTACGTAAATGCTCTTAACTTTTCAGAAGAAAGAACTCTGGGTATAAATGCTTTAGTCTATCCCGACGAAGAAGCAGCTCACGCCGTCATACAGGCAATCGAACACGGAGCTGTAAGCGATGTTTTATCTTTTGAAAATTCAAGCTATGAACTTACCCGCTTTAATGTTTGCGAAAAAAGCACCTTAGACGGCCTTGCTGTTTTAGATATCAGAAAATATATAGACATCCCCTTTATAGTCGTAAGCGTAGAACAAAACGGGAAAAATAAGATTCCATCAGGCGATACTATTTTAACGGCAGGAACACGGGTTTCAATTTTAACAAAACCGGAGCATATAAAAAAATTTTATGAGCTGTCAGGATTTCAGACTCAAGAATTTAAAAAAATTGCCTTAGTCGGAATGGGACGTATAGGAAAAAGCATTGCAGAATATCTGCTTAAAAACTTAAAGGGCAAATCCCTTCTTTCAAAACTTTTACCCATCAATTTAAACCAAAAATGGAAAATTTCCATCATAGAAACTAACGACAAAAAAGCAAAGGAAGTTGCCGCAGAATTCCCGGAAGCCTCTATCTACAAAGCAGATGTTATGGACGAATCCTTTGTAGATGAAATAGGACTTGACTCATTTGACTTGGTAATATGCACAACGCCAAACTACGAATTTAATATGATAGCTTGTGCCTATCTAAAAACCCTCGGTGTTTATAAAACAATTTCGCTCGTTCAAAGTTCAGTCCTTGAAAATGTTGCATATAAAATAGGAGTAGATGTTGCAGTTTCTTTTAAAGATGTTGTTGTTGATTCCATAATGAGTCATCTTGTAAGTGAAAATGTAACGGGTGTCCATACAATGGGAGACGGCAAACTTGAAATTATAGAATTGCAAGTATCGGAAAAAAGCCCGACTTTAGGAAAAAAATTAAAAGATATTTCACAACACGGAATATATTTAATTCTGCTAGTCACAGATAAAACCGGTGAAAAAATTCCGGGAGGTGATACGGAATTGGAAGCAGGAGATAAAATAGTATTTATAGTAAAATCATCACGAAGCGATGAAATTATAAAAATGTTCGGAGGCAATTAGATTTTCAAATGAAAGCACTCCAATATATCCGCATTATCTTTATGATTCTCGCAATAATTTCCATCAGTTTCATAATTCCGATCGGAACAGCCCTTTATGAAAATGAAACTTATTTGATTCCGTCTTTTTTAATTCCGACAGCCTTTGTGCTTGCAATTGCTGCATGTTTTTTCTTTTTTCAAAAAAACAAAAAAGTAAAGCTCTCAATTTCGGGCGGAATAATTTTAGTCGCAGCAGCATGGGTTTCTGCCGGCATCTTGGGTGCAATGCCATTATTCATTTCAGGCGTAATTCCAAATTTTGCAGATGCAGTATTTGAATCTGTGTCGGGCTTTACAACAACGGGAGCTACAATTCTTACCAATATCGAAGCCTGCCCCATGACAATGCATGTCTGGCGTACCCAGATGCACTGGCTGGGAGGAATGGGAATCGTCGCTCTCACTGTTGCCCTCTTTCCGCTATTAGGTGTCGGCGGTTTTCACCTCATCAAAAGCGAAACGACGGGACCCGACAAGGGAAAGGTAACGGCAAAGATAACCCACACAGCAAAAGCCCTTTGGTTTATCTATTTTGGAATGACGGTTATACAAATAATTCTTTTAATGCTTGCAGGACTTTCCTTTATCGAAGCTATGTGCCACACATTTGCCTCCTTGGGAACAGGAGGTTTTTCTACAAGAAATGCGAGCGTAGGAGCCTTTAATTCCCCGGCTGTCGAAATCATCTGCGGAATATTCATGATTTTAGCCGGTGTAAACTTCAGTCTTTATTTTCACCTGTTTACAGGTCATCCGGAAGAGTTTTTCCATAATTCGGAACTGAAAGCCTATCTTAAAATAGTATTTGTATCAATCGTTTTAATAGCCGTTTCTATCTATCCTATTTACGGACTTGGAGGAGGTTTGCGGCAAAGTTTTTTTCAGGTTGCATCCGTAATTACCACCACAGGATTTTCCACTGCGGATTATAATGCATGGCCCGAATTTGCAAAAATGATTTTGCTTACTTTAATGTTTGTCGGAGGATGCTCAGGCTCAACTGCAGGAAGCATCAAAGTAATTCGATGGCTGAT
Source organism: Treponema sp. OMZ 790 (assembly GCF_024181285.1). Lineage (NCBI taxonomy): Bacteria > Pseudomonadati > Spirochaetota > Spirochaetia > Treponematales > Treponemataceae > Treponema > Treponema sp. OMZ 790. Next base: position 2,531,255 of record NZ_CP051201.1, read on the forward strand.
ATTAAAAAAACAAGCCGGAATGGAAGCAAAGCGGCTTTTAAGCCCTCACGGCGTATTCGGCATTCAGCTTAATAACCGCCCGGGACGAAAAGACATAGTTTACAGCGTTGCAGGCTTTATCTTCTGCTACTTTCTTTTAACCATTATCACGGCCTTAGTTGCAGCGGCAGACGGAGCCGACCTCTTAAGCGGATTTACCGCCTCCCTTGCCCTCATCGGAAACATAGGCCCCGGATTCGGCCTTGTAGGCCCCGCAGGAAACTTTGCGTTTTTTTCATCGCCTGTAAAAATTTTCTTTTCTTTTGTAATGTTAGCCGGCCGATTGGAATTATACACAATGATAATCTACTTTACACCGGCATTTTGGAAAAGATAAAACTTTTTTAACGGCAGACTTTATTTTAAGATATCGATTTAAACTTAATAAATAGCGATTATATTCGGAGTCCGCCAAACGGAGTTATATTTTGTAAGGCCCGAATATTCTTCCCAGCCGTTATAAAAGGCATAACTTCTTTCTTTTGAAACCATCGTACTGTTAGAAGCCATCGGAGGCTGAACGTTCTCACCGCGGGAAAAAGCAACTCTAAAAGCATCCAAATTACCGAAGTACCAACTTTCACTTTGAGACACACCCATATCGAAAGGAACAGATTTTGCCAGACCTAAGTCTACAGGAATCCAGCCGAAGCCTTCCAAATAAAATTCCGCCCACCAGTGCAAATAACTTGCCTGCGAAACATCAACTACAATACCGGCAATAGGCTGAGCCGGAACGCCTGCAGCCCGTGAAATAGCCGCAAACAAAATAGCTATATCATAAGTATCGGCCTTTTTTTCGGTTAAAGCCTTTACAGGAGAAACTCCCGAATTCAATATTGAAGCAGGAATTATCTCGACATTTCTTAATAAATAATTATAAATCCTTCTTGCCTTATTATACGGGTTTCTTTCATTTTGAACAATTTCTGCGGCCGTTTTTTGAATGACCGGATCATTGGAAGGAATCAGTTCCGTTGCTATAGAATAATTATTATATATCTCTTTATTTTGGCGTGAATTAACTCTTACATTTACAGGATTGACCCTCGTATTTACCTCATAGGTATTTACGCCGTATTCCTGCCTTATATGAATTTTTGTAGAAGAGTTTACATTTTCATATTGGTGAATAGATGCTCCCTGATAATCGGCAACAAAAGGAGCAGGCATGATAGACAATATCTTAACATCCCGCTGCGAATAAGCTTGCACAGGCAGAGGCACCTTAACAAAAAGAGAATTTTTTTCGGCTGCAACCACATTCGAAATATCGACCTCAGCCGCAATCGCAAAATTTTTCTTATTGGAATAAGTTTTTGTTCCTATTTTGTTTTTTACTCTAAAAGGAACCGAATTGCTGGCACCCGATGAAGTCAAAACTAAAAGCACTCCCGAATCAGCTCCGTCGGGAACCCTCACGTGAAGTTCTTCATTTGACCAAAGTAAAAAATCAAAATCATAGTCGGAGCAGCGGGCAGCTTCTATATCTTCCTTCCGCTCAATTTGCTGAACCATTGCGGCATTAAAATCCGAAACAAATAGAACTTGAGAATTGCCTCTGGTCTCACCAAAATTTTTACCCGATATTTTTATAATACCGCCTACTTCAACAAAATCTTTATCTAAAGAAATTATGGACGGAATGCCGCCGGAACGGGTTTTATCCTTTATCAACGGAATTGATGAAACCGATGCCATAAAAGACGGGGGAGATTTTTTGTTTTGTACGGACACATATACAATACCGCCGTTTTGATATTCGGGATACTTAAAAACAATTTTTTTATCCGTCCATAAATTGCAGTTTTCCGCCTGGATGATTGCATCACCTATTTCAACCCAAGAAGAATCTATCTCTGTTCCGAAATTTTCTCCATGTATTACGATTTCATCTCCTGCCTCAGCTATGGGTGGTAAAATTTCCGTTATTGCAGGATATTTTGCCGTTAAGGATGTCAGATACAAAATAAAAGCCGCAAGTCCGCCGAAAAAAAGGAGGAATATAAAAAATCTAAAAATAAAAAATTTTCTAAATAAATAAGTAAATCTATTTCCCATTTTCTATAGAGGTAAGAGTAATTGCATTATGGTCTTTAAAAAATAACACTTGTGTATTTATTTTTTTTTCTAATATACTAAACTTTGTTTTATTTGAAGGAGGCAGATATAAATTTACATATTGACTCAAATTTATCGCCTGAGTTTTATTTTTAAAAACTATGGCTTTTTCATTTACACCGAGGATATTCGAAACATTTAATTTAAATTTATTAACAGGTTTTAAATCGCTTACTATAGGTGCGGTAGACTTAAAATCTTTTCCTGCGATTGAATCTGACGGTTTTAAATTTTTCCCGGTACTGATCATAACAACCGGGGTTAAAACAAAAAGAAATACGGCAGCCGCAGCCAAAGCAGGCACCGGAATTTTATTCGATTTATAAAACCAGCTTGTCGGCTTCTTTTTATTTTCTTCAATTCGTTTTAGGCATTCCTGCCTTTTCGCATAAAGTTTAAGGAAAGAACCTTCAAAATCAGGTTCGGAACATGAGACTTCAGACAATTTTAAACTTATTTTTCTATACGAATCAACCACACTGCTGCACTTTTCACAAGAAGCCAGATGAGCTTCTATCTTTTCTTTCCAAGGGGATTGTAGTTCTCCATCAACATAAGCCGAATACAAATCTTTACTAGGGCATGTAGACATCGCTTTCTCCTATATGTTTTGCTAATTGTTCACGGGCTCTAAACACCCGGACCTTTACATTACCTTCACTAATTCCAAGAATGCTGCCTATCTCTTTGTAGTTTAAGCTGCCGTATTCTTTGAGCTGTAAAACAGCCCTCAAGTTTTTAGGCAATTTTTCAAGAGCTGCCTGAACCGAATTTATGGACTCTTGCTTTAACACTATCTCTTCTCCTGTATCGACCTTACGAGTGTCTTCCTTTAGTGCTTTAGCATAAGCCTTTCGTTTACGGCCGCATCTTTTTACATGATTAAGCGATGCATTCCGCGTAACCCTAATAAGCCAGTATTTAGCATCATCCATAGACGGGAATTCCATCTTTTTTTCGGTCATTTTTATCAAAGAATCATGACATATATCTTCAGCTATATCCCCTTCTCTGACTATATTGTAGGCTACTTTATAAATAACAGGCATGAGGGTTTCATACATTGATCTAAAATCGCTGTCTGATAACGCCTTCAAACCGCCTTTCTCTTTAAACACTTTTATCTCCAAAATGTTACAATTTTCTTAAAAAGCTTAAAAAATATACATTTTATAATTTTTTCCATGTAGTTTTACCGGCTTGATCCTCAAGGATAATGCCCATGCCCTTTAGCTTATCCCTGATTTCATCAGCCAGTTTATAATTTTTTTCAAGTTTCGCCGAAGACCTCTCTTCAATGAGCTTGATAATTTCAGCCTCATCTATTTCAAGAACATTCTTATCTGCAAGAATGTTAAAAGCCTCTTCAATTAACTTGATGCCCAAAACCGAATCCATGACGGCAACAGCCGTTAAGACTTCACTTTGCGGAATATCCTTTTCCTTTATCAAAAGCTGTAGTTCCGATAGAGCTTTCGGTGTGGATAAGTCATCTTCCATGGCGGCTGCGAAGCCGTCAAAATAGCCGAGTACTGTCCGGTTTTTAATTTTCTCCTTAGCGGTTTTTAGATCAACGGATTCCGTCAAAGTTATATAATCTTTGACTTCCGCTTCGGATAAACCTTCCATCAGTTTAGAAATCCTCATATTTAAGTTTCTTCTGCCGTTTCTTGCCGTTTCCATAGCTTCCCATGAAAAGGTAAGCTGGCTTCGGTAATGTCCGCCCAAAAGCAAGAAACGGTAATCAAGAGGAGAAAAACCTTTCTTGATAACATCTTCTAAAATGATAAAAGAACCGGAAGACTTTGACATCTTGCCCTTATTCATAACGAGAAATTCGTTGTGAAGCCAGTACTTTACCCATTTTTTACCCGTAGCTCCCTCGGACTGAGCTATTTCGTTGGTGTGATGCACCCTTATATGATCGATTCCGCCTTTGTGGATATCGATTTGTTCGCCTAAGTACTTCATACTCATGGCAGAGCACTCGATATGCCAGCCGGGATAGCCTCGTCCCCAAGGCGAATCCCAAACAAGAGCCTGATTTTCAAACTTGCTTTTTGTAAACCAAAGAACAAAGTCGTGAGGATTGCGTTTATTTTTATCTATTTCGATACGGGCGCCGGCCTTGAGGTCTTCAAGTTTTATGTTTGCCAGTTCACCGTATTTAGGAAATGTAGAAATGTCGTAGTAAAGATTTCCTCCGGCCATGTAAGTATGCCCGTTTGCTTCTATTCTTTTTATGAGCTCTATCATATCGTTTATGTGCTCGGTCGCCTTACATACAATGCCGGGTCTTTCTATATTTAGTCTTTCGGTATCGTTAAAAAATGCCTTTGTGTAAAATTCTGCAATTTCAAGAACCGATTTACCCCGCTCTTCAGCGGATTTTACCATCTTATCTTCACCCGAATCTTCGTCATCAGTCAGATGCCCGACATCGGTTATGTTCATAACATGGGTAACATCATAGCCCAAAAATCTTAAAGTTTTAACAAGGACATCTTGAAAAACATAGGTGCGTAAGTTTCCGATATGTGCATAGTCATACACTGTAGGCCCGCATCCGTAAACACCGGCCTTACCTTCTTTAATCGGAATAAATTCTTCTTTTTTATTGCCTAATGTATTATATAATTTTAAACTCATGCCTTACCCCTTTCAATATCTCTTGCTATTTCGATACATAATGATATATACTGAAATTTAATGAACAGTCTATTTAGTATACTTCATAATAACCCTTTATTTCAAGAGGGAACAGTCAAATTCGATGCACCTGTAAGCGGACTCACATCATATAAAATCGGAGGCCCGGCAGAAGCTCTTTTTTACCCAAAAGACGAAGAAAATTTAAAAGCAGCTATAGCTTTCTTACGTAAAAATAAGGTTTTAACTTCTTTGATCGGAGGAGGAGCAAACATTCTTGTATCGGATAAGGGATTTAAGGGAGTATTAATAAATCTAAAAAACTTAAACAAGATAGAAATCATAGGCGAAACTGAAGGCAAGGTTTTTGTGAGAGCGGGAGCCGGAGTTCTTATCGATGATCTTACAAAATGGGCTGCAGAAAACTCTCTTTCGGGTTTGGAGTGTTTTGGAGGACTCCCCGGAACTGTTGGGGGCGCCGTATTTATGAATGCCCGCTGTTATGAAGTTTCAATCTCGGATATAATAAAATCGGTAAAATACATTTTAACCGAGAATGAAAAAGCAGAATTTGCAGAATATCAATACAAGCCATCCGACTGGGATTATAAAATTTCACCTTTTCAACAAAATCCGGTGAGCACGGAAATTAAGGACGGCAGAAAGATCATACTTTCAGCTGTGTTTAGTTTAACGCATGGAGTAAAAGAAAAAATTGCTGCAAAAACCGATGAAAAAATTCAAGACAGAATTGCAAAGGGGCATTTTAAGGCTCCATCTGCCGGAAGCACCTTTAAAAACAACAGAACATTCGGTCAACCCAGCGGTAAATTGATAGAGAATGCAGGATTAAAAGGCCTTTGTGAAGGAGGAGCTCAGGTAGCACCTTGGCACGGAAATTTTATAATTAACAAAGAAAAAGCTGCGGCTGCCGATGTGAAAAATCTAATAGAAAAAGTGCAAACAGCTGTTAAAAATAAAACCGGTTTTACCCTTGAACCGGAAGTCATTTTTGCAGGTGATTGGGGTTAGATTTTTTAGAGATTACCGCAATAAACCGCAATAAATGTAATTTTTTTATGTATTTTTCTGTAAAAACGCAAGAAAAAGATAGTTTTTCTCGTAAATTCGCTTGACTTATTTTTTCTTTTAAAGTATAGTATATATATCAAATGCAGGTAAAACTGCAAATATCTTTTAAAGGAGAAAAAGATGAAAACATTATTAAAATTTATTAAATCAACCAGGAAAAACGGAACACCCCAAAGATCTGAAGTGTTAACACCCCAAGAAAAAATCCATGAGCAGACTCTTGTTTGGAAGGCTCATGTAGGAACCAATTATTTTACAATCTAATTTTGTAAACTTTTTAGGCTATAAAATCTTTAGGTAAAGATTTATCCATAAAACTAAGACCCGCGAAAGCGGGTCTTTTTTTGTCTTTTGCCTGTCATAATAATTTCTATAATATATCTAAATCTGAAGAAGTTTCTTGTAATAAAAATTGTTCCAGACCTATATATAAAATCCCTGTATTATCATGCCTTGGAACAATCTTATCTTTTACAACAATTATCTTCTTAAATGAATCTCCTATTTTTTTTAAAGATGCTGTTTCCTGCTCTTTTTTTTCCTTATCTGCCACAGATAATGCCGATTGAATATAGTATCTTCTATGTCCCTTATTTACGACAAAATCAACTTCCAACTGTATTTTTTTTCTAGCTCCATCCTTATTCACTTCATGCTCTACCACTCCTACATCAACATTATAACCTCTTCTCCTCAAATCATTATATATAATGTTTTCCATAATGTGAGTTTCTTCCACTTGCCTAAAATTCAATCTGGCATTTCTAAGGCCTACATCGGCAAAATAATACTTGACCGGTGTGCTAAAATATCGTGCCCCCTTAACATCATAACGCTTTGCACAATACAATAAATAAGCCTCCTCAAAATATGCAAGATATTTAGAAATTGTTAAAGAAGAAATCTTTATCTTTTTTTCGGATAAGAATCTTTTTGCTAATTTATTCGGGTTAGTTAAAGATCCGATGGCAGATGATACAAAATCCAACAAGGTTTCAAAAATTTCGTTTTCATTTTGAATCTTATGTCTTTCAAGAATATCTTTTAAGTATGTTTCATAAAACAAATCCTTTAAATATTTACTTTTTTCTTCATCGCTCTCCAAAGAAAAAATATAGGGCATACCTCCATAAATAGCATAATCTTGAAAAGCCTGTACTTTATCTTCATACAAATCGTATATTTCAGAAAAAGATAAGGGATTTACATGGATTTCATCACCTCGATCCCTAAATTGTGTCAGGATATCGCTTGACAGCATTTTTGAATTACTACCCGTTACATAAATATCTAAATTTTCAATTTTCATTAAACCAAGAAGTACATCAACAAAGGTAATATTGTTTTCAGAATTTTCAATGTAAGGGTTTTTTATGGTTTCTGATAATTGAATTTCGTCAATAAATATATAGTATTTTTTATTTTTATTCTTAGCCTTATCTTTTATATATTCATTCAACTTAAATGGGTTTCTATATTCTATATTTTCAATCTCATCTAAGGCGATTGAGATAATCTGATTTTCTTTTACGCCTTTCGATAACAAATACTCTCGGTATAACTTAAATAGCAAATAAGATTTTCCACAGCGCCTAATACCCGTAATTATTTTAACACGGCCATTGTCTTTTTTACGGATCAGCTGTTTTAGATAATAATCTCTTTTAATCATCACATGCACCTCACTCGAAAAATTTAGGCGTATTTCCACCTTTTTTTTTCGTATATATAATAACATAGATTACAGTTTTTTACAATACAATCTGCACACTATACTAAACAAGAATTTATGTGTAAAATATAAGGGCTGTTTTTTTAGGCAGTAAAGGAGCTAAATATGAGCAAAATTGTAGTGGTAGGTGCCAATCACGCCGGAACATCGGCCATTAATTTTTTAACGGATCTTTCAAAAGAAAATGAAGTAGTTGTTTTTGACAAAAACACCAATATCAGCTTTTTAGGCTGCGGAATGGCCCTTTGGATAGGAAATCAAATCAGGGGCTCCGAGGGCCTCTTTTATTCCAATAAGGAAAAACTGGAAGCAAAGGGGGCTAAGGTTACAATGGAAGCCGATATTACCCGAATCGACTTCGATAAAAAAATCGTATACGGAACAGTGAAGGGCTCACAGCCGATAGAAGAATCCTACGATAAATTAATCCTTGCAACAGGTTCAATTCCCATAATGCCTAAGATTAAGGGCATGGACTTGGAAAATGTTCAGCAGGTAAAGATTTTTCAAAACGCCCAAGAGGTTATCGACAAACTAAAAAATCCCGAAATCAAAAACATTGCCGTAGTGGGAGCAGGCTACATCGGTGTCGAACTTGCCGAAGCTTTCCAACGCCATCAAAAAAATGTAGTCCTCATCGATGCAATGCCTTCAAGTCTTTCAAACTATTACGATAAACCCTTTACCGATTTGATGGATAAAAATCTAAGCGATCACGGAATAAAACTTGCATATAACCAACTCGTTCAAGAGATTAAGGGAACAACAAAGGTAGAAGCCGTTGTTACCGACAAGGGAGAATATCCTGCCGATATGGTAGTGGTCTGCATCGGGTTTAGACCCAACACCGACCTCGGAAAGGATAAGATTGAAACCTTTAAAAACGGAGCTTATTCGGTCAACCTAAAACAAGAAACAAGCATAAAGGATGTTTACGCAATAGGAGACTGTGCAACCGTTTTCGATAATTCTTTAGGAGAAAAATCCTACATCGCCCTTGCAACAAATGCAGTAAGAAGCGGAATTGTGGCCGCCCATAACGCAGCCGGCGTTCCCTTAGAAAGCATCGGCGTTCAAGGTTCTAACGGCATCAATATCTATGACTTAAAGATGGTATCAAGCGGTGTTACTGTAGAGCGCGCAAAAAAACTCGGCCTTGACGTTGACTTTACCGACTTTGAAGACTTGCAGCGCCCCGAATTTATGGATCACAATAATCCTCCCGTAAAATTGAGAATCGTATACGACAAAAAAACAAGGGTTATAATCGGAGCTCAAATGGCTTCAACCTATGATATGTCTATGGGCATCCACATGTTCTCCCTTGCTATTCAGGAGAAGCTTACAATCGATAAGCTTAAACTCTTGGACATCTTCTTTTTGCCCCACTTCAATAAACCGTATAATTATATAACGATGGCTGCCTTGGGTGCAAAATAAGCTTTAACAATTTGTACGGCTTGCAATTTTAAACGAGCCGTACAAGAGTTAGAACGACGCGCTAACGCACGAAAAAAAGAAAAAATTAGTATATATTTATTTAATATATTAAAATATTTTTATTTATCCATTGACAAATATGCACTGTAATGCATATAATATAAATATGTGGAAAGTTAATGTAACAGAAGAATACGAAGAAAGGTATAAATCTTTGGACAAGGATAGTATGTCAGAGTTATACTATTTGACGGAGCTTTTGAGATTAAATGGTCCTGAATTAAGCGTCCATATGCGGATATTATCCATGGTTCAAAGAAGATAAAAAATTTAAAAGAATTAAGAGGCCGAACTTCTGAAACAGTTTTAAGAGTTTCTTTTTTCTTTGATAAGGAAAGAAAAGCAATTTTGCTTATAGGCGGGGATAAAAAAGGTGTAAATGAAAAGAAGTTTTATAAAAATTTAATAAAACGATCGGAAGAAATTGCTGAAAAATATGGATATATTTAGGAGGTTAATATGAAAGATGCGTTTGAAATGATGGAAAGATATATGAGTGAGGAAGAAATAAAGAAAGCCAAATTAAAAGCAGAAAGAGAAAATTTTTCAATCAAATTAGCTAGGATTAGAGAATTACAGGAACTGAAGCAAAACGAGATTGCAAATTTTAGTCAGTCATCTGTTTCAAGATTAGAAAAAAGAAAGGATATAAAGCTATCAACACTTATTGATTATATTGATAGTATTGGAATGGGGCTAGAAATAAAAATATATCCTAAATTAACTAATTCAAAAGTAAAAGAAGAAGTTTTATTAAGAACATAAGATATCCTAACACCTGCTTCAACCTGACAACAAGGACTTTAGCCCTGTTGTCAGGTTAAGCAAATTCTATCTAAAAAAATCTATCGGAATTGTAATTTCAGGCAAGCCTTCAGAATACGGAGCGACCTGATATTGCTCAAAAATAATTTTTATCTTTCCTTTTTCAATTTTAAAAATTTTGAAATTTTCAAGCTTGGGCTCTGTTCCTTCTTTTATCATTCCCTCATCGGAGGATAATTCGCCTTTCTTCACCTTTTCCATTAACTGCTTTCTTGCCTCATTTGAGAGCTTGACAAGCCAATTCTTTGAATTGGAACGTGCAACATCGGCCAAAGACACAAGCTTTTTTGTTTTTATATCGTAGTTTACGGGAACCAATTGCGTAAGGCCGTGGGCACCTCCCATGTATTCATAAACCGATAGAACAAAGCTTATATAATTTCCATCCCGTATGATATCATCATAGCCGATAACCAGTTCAAAATTTCGGGCAGTAGGCGACTTTGCCATATCATCGGGTGAAACGGAATAATAGTCATTCCAAAATGAGGTAATCTGACTTTTTACCGTTTTTGAAACAATAGCATTTAAAGCCGGAACATCTTCAAAAATAGGAAAATCTATTTTCAATTCGCAATGAACGGCTTCCTTTTCAACCGCAGCCATAGAATTACTTTCGGTAGCGCCTCCTACTGCATCATAATAATAAGTTTCCGCAGCACCTACGGCATTAAGCGAAAAAACAAAAAGAATAAGGCAAAACATAGCCATAATTTTTGATTTCATTATATTTCTCCATAATAAAAATATTTTGGAACATTGTATAATATACGGTAAAAATGTAAAGAGGGGCTTACCTTATTTTTAGAACATTATTGCATAAAAATTCTTTTTATTATATAGTTATTTATGAGTGTGCCAGATATGAAACTTTTTACATGGGAAGAAAAAGATGAGACCGCACAAAGATTGAAAAATCTATTAAAAAATCAAAATAAATTTTCTTTTACCGAAAACAAGATAAAAAGTTTTAATGCAGACATTGCAAAAAATTTATATATAGAATCGGATAACCTCTATGCCCTCCTTTTTTTACAAAAAGATTATAAAGAAAAAATAAAAATAATATACATTGACCCTCCGTATAATACAGGTAAAAAATTTACTTATGCCGATAATTTTCAAAGCAAGGCCGAATGGATGAATTATCTTTATATAAGATTGAGCCTCGCAAAAACCTTATTAAGTAATGACGGACTTATTTTTATAAGCATTGACGATAAGGCCTATCCTTATTTAAGAATCATCCTTGATGAAATTTTCGGTATGGAAAATTTTATTTCTACCCTCGTCTGGAATAATTCTACCGGCGGAGGCTTGCGGAAAAAACATATCAACACATCGCATGAGTACATCGTCTTATATGCCAAGGATAAAACTAAGGTAAAGCCCATGACAGCCCCGATGCCTGAAAAGGCAAAAAAAATGTATAAATACAAGGATGATGACGGACGATTTTTTAGGTACCAGCAATTTGCGTGGAAAAATAAAACGCAAGCCAAAAACCAAAGATATCCTATAAAAACTCCTGACGGAAATTTTATAATCCCAAAAGATGGTTATATTTACCGCTTTGTCGAAAAAACTTTTTTAAACCTTTTAGAAAAAAATTTAATAGTATTTAAAAAAACGGACAAATCCGTTTTTAAAGAGATAAACGGCAATCCTACCCGGTGGACGGTTTGGGTAAAAACCTATCTTAAAAAAGAAGAAAAAACCGTTCCTAAATCGCTCCTCCCAACGGAGTATGTTAAAACAAATATACAAAGTGCTTATGAACAAAAAGTTTTATTTGGAGCAAAGGTTTTCGATTATGCAAAGCCTGTAACTCTTTTAAAATATCTTTTTAAACTGGTTCCCGATTCTGAGGATGCAATTATCTTAGATTTTTTTTCGGGCTCGGCAGCAACAGCCCAAGCTGTAATGGAACTAAACGCAGAGTTTAACGAAACCCGAAAATTTATTTTGGTACAAAGGGACGAGCCCTGCCCTGAGGACTCCCCTGCCCTCAAAGCCGGTTTTAAAACGATAGCCGAGCTGGGCAGGGAAAGAATTATAAGAGCCTCCGCCCTAATCCAAAAACGGTTCCCGGAAAAAACTTTCGGGTTCAAGTATTTGGAATTAAGCGGAGAGAATGGCCCTACTTTTTAAGATGTTTTTCAAACCAGTTGAAGATCTCGGTTAAACGGCGGATTCGGTGCTTGGGCTTTCCTGTTCGGGAGAGGTCATGATTTTCCCCGTGGAACAAAACAAGCTTAGCTTCGCAGCCGTGATATTTGAGGGCCGTAAACATTTGGAAGGCGCAGGCCTCAAAACAGCGGTAGTCCTCATCCGATTGAATAAAAAGAGTCGGAGTCTTGCACTTATCGGCATACTTGAGGGGACTGTGATCCCACATTTTTTCTACCCCCTTCCAAGGCGTAACATCTCCGTTTTGATCCGAGTTAAAATAATAACCGATATCGGTTATTCCGAATTTGGAAATCCAGTTAGAAATAGAACGCTGGGAGCAGGCTGCAGCAAAGCGGTTTGTGTGGCCGATAATCCAGTTAGTCATAAAGCCGCCGTAGGAGCCGCCCATAACGCCTACCCTATCCTTGTCGATGTCCTTGTATTTTTTTAGAACTTCATCGGTTAATTTCATTAAGTCGGAGTAATCGATTGTACCGTACTTGCCCCGAATGTCGGCAAAGCCCCGGCCCATTCCGTCGGCACCGCGAGGGTTTGTATAAAACACAAAGTAGCCTGATTGGGCTAAAAACTGCATCTCGTGATAAAAGATTGAACCGTAAACAGTCTTAGGCCCACCGTGGATGGTCAAAATACCGGGATATTTTTTTCCGGCCTTGTAGTTTAAGGGTTTTAAAACAAAGCCGTGGAGTTTAACGCCGTCATTTGTAAACTCGAATTCTTCGGGAACAATCTTTTGAAGTTTTGAAGCGTAAGCATTGTGCTTTGTAAGACAGTTTTCTTTTTCGCCGTCAAAAAGATAAACTTCCTGCAATTCCTGCTTTCTAAACCCGATAAAAAGAATTTTTTCTTCATTAACGGCAAAGCAATCTACCGAGCCCTTTTCTGTAATAACTTGTTTTAATTCTCCTTTTTCGTCAATGACATTTACAAAAGAAGAATCATCCTCGGTTGTAATAAAATAATATTTTCCGTCCTTGACATGGGAGTTAGCTCCGCCCCCGTACCTTGAATCTGAACCTACGGAATTCCATAAGCTCTTGTCGTAATTCTTGGGCGAAATCATCTTGGCTCCGGTTCCGGTTTTGGGGATAAGATAAATATCGGCATCTTGATTTACGCCGTATTTTTTGCCGTCGGCACCCGTATAAAGAATTTTATCTGCGAAGAATTTGGCATCGGCATACATAAAATCTTGACCGGCATTTAAGAGCTTTGCTTTTTTGGTTTTTAAGGGCATGAGCATGAGCTCGTTATAGATGGGCATCTTATCTGTATAAGTAGACTTTGTAAATAAAATCTCTTGGGTCTTTTTATTGAAGTCAAAGCCGTCAACCTGAGTAAACTCATCTGTGAGGGCCGTACCCTTCATGTTTGAAAGATTGTAAACAAAGAGCCTGTTCCTCTTGCGTGAGGTAAAACCGCCTCCGTTGCTCCAAAAAGGAATCTCTTCAAAGGTCTCATAATCAGCCTCGTCTTTTTTTGCTTCTTCGGCCTTTTCTTTAGGCAGCTTTTTAAACGGGTCATCCTTCCATGAGTGTAAAACGACAGCCGTCTTTTTATCGGCAAATTCCATTTTTAAAACGGGATGGGGAAAGGTGTAGGCAAGCAAGGCTTCACCGCCCGACACTGGAATAGAATAAACAAAGGTTTTCTCTTTTTCTTCCTTTTCCTTTTTTGTTCTTCTTGCAGAAAAAAGAAGCCTGTCTCCGTCAAAGCCGTAAAAAGAATTTACGTCCTCGCCCGTCAACTGTTTGGTCTTTTTTGTTTCCATGTCCAAAAGAAAAAGGGCCTTGTTATAATCGTTTTCGGTCAAGTCGGCATGGGCACACACATAGGCCGCATATTTTCCGTCTTCCGAAAATTTAACATTGCTTAAAAAAGCGTAATTTTTAAAATCGTCCAACTTTATTGTTTTCATCAAAGTTCTCCTTTAAAATTTTTGTTAAATAACTATAACACTATTAAGAAGTTTGAACAAGGGGAGACATCCTTATTTTGAAATTAAAACTACAACCGTACGGGCCAGTACAACATACACTTGCTGGTTCATAATTTGCTCGGCAGCTTCTTCATCCAAAAAATCTTTGCCGCTTGTGTACGAGGTGTCTATCAGGCGGTGCCAAATTTTTCCGCCTGAAGAAGGAGGAGGAAGTCTTACCGTCATATCGTTATTGTAACTATTGGCCATAACATAAAAATCGTTGTCGTCTTCATCACTTTCCAAATTGATTTTATTTCCGTCTATTAAAAAGGCTAAAAAATTAGAAGGCTTGGTCCAGTCCGGAGTTTTAGCCTGATAATCAAACCATGTAATATCATTCGGGGTTCCGTTATTTTTAGGCACACCTGTAAAAAAATGTTTTCTTAAAAAAGAAAAATGTCTTTTTCTCAAGTTTACAAGTTTTTTTGTGAATTCAAAAAAGTCCTTATTTTCTTCAACAAGTTCCCAATCAAACCAAGACATTTCATTGTCCTGGCAATAGGTATTGTTGTTACCGTTTTGTGTACGGAATACCTCATCTCCCATGTTAATCATAGGTGTGCCCGCCGAAAGAATAAGGGTTGTCAAAATATTTTTTGCAGACCTCATCCTCATAAGCTCAACCTCGTTAGAAGCCCGTCCCTCTATTCCGTGATTATAGCTTAAATTTTCATTTGAACCGTCACGGTTATTTTCTCCGTTTTCTTCATTATGTTTTTCGGAGTAGCTTAATAAGTCCCAGAGGGTAAAGCCGTCATGGCAGCAAACAAAATTTATTGACTGATAAGGCCGTCTTCCGCTCTGAAAATATAAATCCGATGAACCGGTTACCCTGCTTGCTAAGTGCTTTATGTCGGGATTCGGCTGAAGCCAAAACTGCCTGACCGAATTCCTAAATAAATCGTTCCACTCTGCCCAGCGTCCCGGGAATTTTCCAACCATGTAGGCGCCGGCGGCATCCCAAGCTTCAGCTATAATCTTTGTAGAATGAAGCGCAGGATCATCCGCTATAGCCTGTATCATAAAAGAATTGAAATCTATATTTCCGGTTTTATTTCGTGCCAAAACAGGAGCCAAATCAAAACGGAATCCGTCCACATGCATTTCGGTTACCCAATAACGTAAGCAATCCAGAATAAATTTTATGACCGGAGTTTCCGATGCCTTTATACTATTACCGCAGCCTGAAAAGTTTTTATAATAAAGCTTATTATCTTCAAGATGATAGTAAATGGAATTATCAAATCCTTTAAAAGAAAAAACGGGTCCGTTTTCGTTTCCCTCTGCGGTATGATTAAACACCACATCCAATATTATTTCGATACCTGCCTTATGAAACTCCCTCACCATGAATTTAAACTCGTTTACGGCATTGCCAGGATCTTCGGCATAGAGGGCCTTAGGGGCAAAAAAAGCAATGGTACTGTAACCCCAATAATTTTTTAACCTGAGGCCTGTTTTCGGGTTCACGTTCATATTTTCGTTTTCATCAAATTCAAAAACCGGCAGGAGCTCAAGAGAGGTAATTCCCAAATCCTTTAAATACGGAATCAGCTCCACGAGCCCCGAATATTTACCGCGCTTTGTAGGGCTTATCTTATCATTCAAAAAAGAAAAACCTTTTACATGAGCTTCATATATTACACATTTTTGAAGCGGAATGTTTAAGGGCCTATCCCCCTGCCAATCGAATTCCCTTTCATCTACAACAACACATTTAGGAAAGCCTTTTGCCGTCGGCTTATGTTGATTTTTACCGCCTGCAGCCTTACCGCTTATTTGATTAAAAGTCTGCTCCGAATTGAATATGGAATGAGCACTTATAAGCCGCGCATAAGGATCGAGCAAGTAATTATTTGTATCGAATAAATGGCCGGCTGAGGGTAAAAAATCCCCGTCTGCCGTATACAGATAAAAGGCCCAATTTTTCAGCCCGGCAACAAAAACATGCCAAATATCCCCTGTCCTATTTATTTGAGGATCAAGCCTATAGGAAATTGCAGGTTCGGAATCTTCCAATGTTTCAAATAAATGAAGAACTATTTCTTTTGCATTTCCGGAAAAAATACTAAAATTTACACCATCGGGGTTCAGCTGTGCCCCAAGAGGAGTTGTTCTTCCTTGAAAAAAAGATAAATCGTTCATATTCATCATTAAAGTATAGTATGTATTTCAAATTTATGCTATAATATAAGATATATTTTAAAGGAAATAATGATGAAAAAGGTACCTATAATAAGCACAATAAAAACTACAGTAAACGGCTTAAAAGATGCTGCAGCAAATATTGAAAACGTAGACATTGCAGTTCTTGACAAGTATGAAAACATTGTTTCATTCTTTAAATATGAAATGCCTGAAATTAAAATTATTGATTTCGCGGATCCCAATATCGACGCCGAATCTTGTGTCAGAATTATAAAAGAAGACCCATGGCTTTTGTTCGGAGGAATCATTGCAATTACCGAAACTCGCCATGAAAAAGCAAAACTTGAACAAATAAAAGAACCTAACTTTTTGTTTGTCTGTACAAGAAAAGATTTTGAAAAAAACACACAACAAATTATAAAGATTTTAAACCAACATCAACATTTTCTTTTTAATCGAGGAATGCATCAAAGACCTGATGAAAAAGAAACAGGGCACTTTGTAAGTGATACCGATCCGTTCGAAATAGTTTTTTATGCTAACCTAATCGGAACTTATCTTTACAACACCGACAGAGTTAATGAAGAGGAAAGATCTTCACTTCAAACGGCAATGATGGAGTTTTTACTTAATGCAGTAGAACACGGAAACTGCAACATCTCTTATGAAGAAAAAAACAAATGGCTGCGAAGCGGAAAAAACATGCTTGATTTAATTGCTGAAAAACAAAAACAGCCCGAAATCAAAAAGAAAAAAGTTTATATCACATATTCTGTACTGCCCGAAAAAACAAAGATAACCATTAAGGATGAAGGAAACGGCTTCGATTGGAAAAGTCATCTTGAAGCAGATTTTGAAGCCGGCCTGCACGGTATGGGCATCAAGCTTTCGCAGACTCTCGTAAAAAATATCAGATACAATAATATCGGAAATGAAGTTTCATTTGAAGTACCCAATCAAAGAAATATAGCCAACCTTACGCCGGCTATTTTAAAATCGCAGCAGCTTTTAACCTTTAAACATATGCAAATTGTCTGCCGCGAAAACGAAGATTCAAGCGATCTTTTTTACATAAGCTCGGGCCGGTATGCTGTATATGTAAACAATAAACTAATGTCTGTTCTGACTCCCGCAGATATTTTTATAGGCGAAATGGCTTTCTTGATGAATGACAGAAGATCCGCTACGGTCGTATCAATTGGAGAAGGATCTCTCATTAAAATTCCTAAGATGAATTTTATGAAATTGATCGAGAAATATCCTCATTACGGAATCTTCTTGTCCCGGCTTTTAGCAAACCGTCTGGCACGTCAATCAAAAATTACGGCAAAGCTAAAAGAAGAACAAGAAAACTTGGGCAAATCAGAAACCGATTAATGAATACAAAAATTAATTAGCGGAATTCGTTTAAAATTTCTTTTAAACTTTTAACAAAGATTTCAAGTTCTTCCTTTTGTGTTGCAGGGCCTATCGAAACTCTGACTGAATTTAACTGCATTTTAGGTTCCACTTTCATCGCTTCCAAAACCGGGCGAGTCTGTTTTTTTGAAGAGCAGGCAGAACCTGTCGAAATGCAAATTCCTTTTTCGGACAAACAACGCACAAGCACTTCACCCGTCAATTCTTTAACCGCAAACTGTAAAATCCACAGCGAAAACTTATCTTTTTGCTGAGGACGAACTTCCGGAATAAAACTTAAACCCTCAATGCCGGCCAGTTCTTCAATTAAAAAATCCATTAATTCTTTTGCATGAAAAAGATAATCACCTAAGTTTTCATGATATTTTTTAAGACAGCCGGAAAGGGCTAAAATACCTGCAAGGTTTTCAGTTCCGGGTCTAATACCTCCTTCTTGCCCGCCCCCGCGGATAAAGGCTTCAATATTTTTTGCAAGATACAAAAAACCGATTCCTCTGGGCGCGCCTATTTTATGCCCGCTAAACGATGCGGAATGAACGGGCAGTTTTGAAAGCTCAAACGGAATCTTACCTATAGCCTGCACCGCATCGGTATGAAAGTGAATTTTTCTTTTTCCCTTAGAATACTCTTCAAGGGCCTTGCCTATTTCGGATATGGGTTGGATTGCTCCGGTTTCATTGTTTACGGCCATAACCGAAACAAAGGCCGTCTCTGAATCTATGGTTTTTAAAACCGCATCGGCACTTATAAAACCGTTTTTATCGGCCGGAATTTGCAAAATCTTATAACCTCTGGCCTTCATTACATGAGCCTGCTCCCGGACTGCAGAATGCTCTATATTGCTTACCGCAATCGAACATGCAGAAGGTAAAGATAAAAGAGAAAGCATCGGAATGTTATCGCCTTCGGTTCCTCCGGACGTAAAAATTATATGCTGAGAAGATATGTTTAAAATCTCTGCAAGTTCTGCACGGGCTTCCTCAAGAATTTTTCGAGCTTCTTTACCCATAAAATGTTTTGCAGAAGGGTTTGCAAAGTATTCAAAAGATTTTTTTAAGGCCTCAGTAATTATGACCTCTTGAGGGAGAGCTGTCGCGGCCCAATCCAAATAAATCATAACACCTCCCTGATATCTTTTTCGGAAACTTCGTAAGCAAAGGTTTCGCAAATATTTTTTTGTAAAATTAAGCGGATTTTACCGTTTATGTTTTTTTTATCTTTTTTCATTGCTTCAATTATTGAATCTGCATCAGGCAAAACCGATTGATTCATTCGGCTGTAAGACCTTATAAGAGAACAAACTTCGTCTGCATAAGCCGGATCAGTCAAGCCCAATCGCCGGCCTATAAGCATTGCCTTTGAAATGCCCCAAGCAACAGCTTCCCCATGCGAAATTTTTGAAAAGTTTAAAACCGATTCCAAAGCATGCCCAAAACTGTGGCCTAGGTTTAAAAAAGCTCTTTCATTTTTTTCGTCAAAGTCGCGGCTGACAACCATGGCCTTAGCTTCGATGGCTTTTTTTACAAGCTCTAAACAAAGAGCATCATCTCTTTTTAATATTTTTTCTTTTTGCAAAGCGAAAGCTCGATAAATATCTTTAGAATACAAAAGCCCCATTTTAAATATTTCGGCCAAACCTGAAAGATATTCTTTTTTGCTCAAGGTTTTTAAAACCCCGGTACTTATGTAAATTTCATCAGCTTTAAAAAAAGTCCCGACCATGTTTTTATAGCCGTCAAAGTTTATTGCGGTCTTTCCCCCTATTGCGGCATCCGACATAGCCAAAAGGCTGGTCGGAACGAGAGTACATTTTGCGCCTCTCATATAAACTGAAGCCGCAAAGGCAGCCAAATCGCAGACGAGTCCGCCGCCGACACCGATAAAAACCGAATTTCGGCTTAAGCCCGCATCAAGGGCTGTTTTCAATATGAGAAGAAGCGAAGTGAAATTCTTATTTTCTTCTCCGGCTTCAATAATAACCAAGGGTAAATCGGAGCGGAAATTCTTTGCGCTCTTTGCAATAGGAGCAGTATTGGAATCGGCAATATACATTCCGCCATGCGAATCTACACACGGCAAAAATAGAGCATCACAATAAAAAACTTCGGTTTTTCCTTGAACTGTTGTAAAACTAAAACTATCCATAATTATCAAAATACTTTACAGCATTTTCAGCATTTGCAATACCAAAAGTGAAGAATCCTTTGCTGCCTGTGCCGAAAAAACATCATAAGAAATTTTAGCCGCATCATCTTTTCCGGCTGTATCGGAAATGCTTCTCAAAATTAAAAACGGAATTTTATTTATTTTACAAACTTGGGCTGCGGCGGCTCCTTCCATTTCAACACAGGCAGGGTTAAATTCTTTGATAATCTTTGCCCTGATTTTTTCATCGGAAACAAAAACATCCCCCGAAGCGATGCGGCCTTCAATAAGTTTTAAGTTTTTTATGTGCTCGTCATCATGTTCTTTTTGCATGGCCTTAAATGCCTTTACGGCAAGATTTTTAAGCTTTTTATCGGCAGGCCAAAAAGGAGATTTTGTCATAGGAACCTGCCCGAGCGGATAGCCGAAAGCAACAGCATCCACGTCATGCTGAACAGCCTCTGACGATACAACAATATCAAAAACGTTTAAATCGGTTAAAAGACCGCCGGCCGCTCCGGTGTTTATTACGGCATCAACCTTAAACTCCGAAATAAGAATCTGACAGCAAAGAGCGGCATTAACCTTGCCTATTCCGCTGCAAACAAGAACAACATCTTTTTCCATAATCTTGCCTGTAAAAAAACTAAGACCGGCAATTTTACGGATTTCTCCTACTAAATGCTTTTTTAAAAGTTTAACTTCCTGTTCTTCCGCTCCAAAAATTCCTATTTTCATGTACTTACCTCTTTTAAATTCAAAATAGAAAAACCATTGTAACAAAGGTTTTGTAGTTTTTCAATGGCTTATAATTCTTCCGTTTTCCATTCGCCGATAGTTCTTTCTTCTTCATCAAAACTTGAACCTATCAGGATTATTTTTTTGCGGGCAGCTGTAAATTGATCGGCATAGCCTTTTTCTTTTATCTGCGCTATTGCATCTTCCGCCGTACCCGCACTCATCAGTTTAAACTCAAAGATATAGATTGAATCCTTTGTATGCACTATACAATCAACTCGGCCCTTTGCACAGTGTATCTCTGTTTCTACAAATTGCCCCATGAGTTTAAAGATTAAGTAGACAGCCGTCTGGTAGTTTTGTTCTCTTAATTTTAGCTTGTCTTTAGGCAAATTATCGTAAGGAACGCCCGATATTATCGCCTGAATTCTTTCCATAAAGCTGTCTACATTCCCCGCTTTTACATCCTCTACAAATTCCCATACCGACACACCTGTTTCGTCAAGCCCAAGAGAGCAGTATGCAGGTAAAAGATTTTTTAAAAAGCCGTAACGCACCTCATCATTGGGAAAGCCTAAACGGTATATATTCGCATCTTCGATATATTCTTTTATCGTTAAATATCCAGATTGAAAAAGTATGGGCAGGGGATTTTTTGCATCTGCCCTATATAGCTCTATACCGGACTCATCAAGCTCAACATTCCCGTCCAAAGCGGGCACATTGTAATAAGCATCTTTTAGGTAATTCACCAAAAATGTAGGAGTGCCGGTTGCAAACCAATAGTTTTTTAATTCGCCTGAATTAAGAGTGTTTAGTATGCTGAAAGGATTATAAACCGATTCTCCTAAAACACTGAACTTATAACCGTCATAACGCTTTTTTAATTCTTCAAGCATTTTATCATAAGAGTTTTTGGTGTTATTCGCCAATCGCTCTATTTCGGGTTTAAAAGTATTCTCTATTTCGCTTTGAGTTAATCCGCATATTTCCGCATAATTATTCAGCATACTTATATCCTGTAAATTGTTTAAATCGCTGAAGATGCTCACCTTACTGAACTTTGTTACACCCGTCAAAAAAGCAAAGCGGATATATTGGTCGCAGGTTTTTATTACCGAATAAAAGGCTTTGAGGGTGTTGCGGTACTCTTCGTTCAAGGCTTCGTTTAATCCCATAGTTTGTAATAGAGGCTTGTCGTACTCGTCTACCAAGATAACTGCTTGACGGCCGGTCTTTTCATAAGCCCGCTTTATTATACCTGCAAAGCGTTGCGCAGGTTCTTCTTCTTGTTTATGTGCTCCATATATTTCTTCAAACTGACTTAAAACAAGATTGAGATGACTGTTTAAAGACCGGGGATCCTCGTACTTACCAATGTTAAAATCCATATAAAGAACCGGATACTCAATCCAAGCCTCTGTTTTTTCGATTTCAGCCCTCTTTTCTTCGGCTTTTTCGAGGTATAAACCCTTAAACATCTCTTTTTGTCCTAAAAAGTAAGACCGTAATGTAGAAAGAAAGAGGCTTTTACCGAAACGGCGCGGACGGCTTAAAAAGTATACCCGGTTTGAATGCGCAAGTTTGAATAAAAAGTGAGTTTTATCGACATAGAGAAATTTATCGTTACGCATTACCTCAAAACTCTGAACCCCTATCGGTATCTTTCGTGAAAAATCAAATTCCATTTTTAACACCTCTCGATAATGATTATACCATAAAAAGATGGGATTATTCAATGTTACATTATAGAACAATAAAAAACCCCGCTCAAATTGAGCGGGGCAATAATTACATCAGGTAAATACCTTATGTAAGATTAGTATTTAACTTTAACACCGAGCACAAATTTTCCATTGTGGTTTCGATAGTTTGCAGGAGCTTTAATCATACCGGGGCCTTCATATTTATTATCTTCTGTCTCACCATGAGACCATTTGGCATCAATTTCAACTTTTTCCATCGGAGAGAAAGTCATACCTGCTTCATAAGCAACACCGAAATAATGTTTGTTCGATGTAGTTCCATCAGCGCGGCTTGTGTGGTTGGATTCTGCCCAAACTGTTGTATAGGGCTTAATCCACATTGAATCGGTAAGGGCATACTTGTAGCTGACCCAAGATGTAATACCCATAGGCATAATCTTCAAATTATCTTTATCGGCTTTGCTGATAGCTGTCAACATATGGTTAAGTCTGAAATCGACACCGAATGCCAAACCTTCAACAAAGTTTGTATCGCCTGAGTCTTCAGAGTTAAATGCGAGCATCGCAGCCATATCACCTATATCTTTACCGTCCTTGTCTTTTCCTGCATAGTTAGACAATTCGTTACCATAGTAAAGTCCCATTTTTACCCACTTATATGAAGCGTCAAACACAAGGTCAAATGCAACCTTTGAATCTTTACCTACATTCATAAAGGCATCCATACCAAAGTTTAAAGCAAGACCGTCAACAGGTTTTGATCCGAGTTTGAAACCCATACCTATATAAGGCTTCTCCATATTTGATACCGACTTGGCTCCTTTTTTATAGGAATCCACACCGGCTTCACCAAATGATTCTATAGGATCAAATGTAGCATTTATACCGAAATCAAAAGTTACCCATTTATCGAAACCTAAGCTTAAATCAAAACCGAAAGCATATTTATTTGCTGCAGGACCTGTAGCAGCAGATTTAGACTTTGCTAAATATTTTCCGGCTTCACCCGCAGCTACTGTGGGAAGACTCGTTACAGGATCTGCCACACCTGTGAAAACAGTAGCAGTAGAACTAAATATAGGCTTACCTTCTTCATTTAAACCATTTTGCTTAAAATATTCTGTACCTGGAGTTTGCTTGTCACCGTCTTTTAGATCTACAACCTTAAATTCATCTTTGGCAGCTTTTCCTTCCGCATTCCATGCACCATTTGAACCAAATTTTAAACCGGTATCAAGTTTAAGTCCCGTTCCTGCAAGATCATCGCTTGCATAACCGAGTTTTGTACCAAAACCGGTAATATCACCAGATGTTTGCGGTCGATTTATTCCACGTCCATCATCTGTGATTGGAGTCCAAATTTTTGCAAAGTTTGTAGAAAAATCTGGGCGACCATAAACATTCATATAACCGCCAAAAAAGTGAATAGAAGCTGACATACCGCTTAAAGTTTTTCTCCAAAGAGCAAGTTCCATGTCTGACTTATGAGGTAAATGAGGTGAATCACTGTTAGATTTCTCATCATAAAATCTATAAGCCAAATTTACTCCAAGGTCAAAGTTCATGTGAACATCGCCTTCGGTTTTTGAGTTTAGTTTACCCATATAGAGGGGGACAACAACCTTAGCAAGAAAGTAATTTTCAAAACCATGTTGAGGTTTCGCATCTTTTCCTGCGCCGAGATCAATACCCCATTTTACTGCAGCACTTGCTGTAACTTCAGGCGTAAGTTGAGCAAAGGCGACTCCGCCCACAAGAGCCAAAATCATCAAAATTGACAGAATTTTTTTCATAAAAAATTCCTCCTTGTTATTTATTTAATGCGATTATAACACACGCAATTTCAGTTGTCAAGCAAAAACAAAAAAAAGTTACACAAAATACAAATTTTTTTATAAATTTATGCCGTAATTTACTATTTTTTTCAAATAATCCCTATAAATATAATAAAGAGGATAAATATAAAAAATTTAAGGAGAAAACGAATGTTAAAAAAATTTGAAGATTTAACATTGCAAGATGACTTTATGTTCTACAAAGTCATGCAGAATGCAGATTTATGTAAAAAACTTATCGAAATGGTACTGTCAAGTACAATAGGCAAAATTATATATATCTCAGTACAACATAATATTAAAACCTACAAACAAGCGAAATCTGTAAGATTTGATGTATTGGTACAAACAGAAAACGGAAGACTTTATGATGTTGAAATGCAGATACGCAATGAACGAAACATACCTAAACGAATGCGGTTTTACCAGGCGGCTATTGATATTTCTTTTTTGGACACAGGAAATTCCTATAGCAATTTAAACGACAGCTTTATAATTTTTATCTGTTTATTTGATGTTATAGGTCAAAAAAGGCCCGTTTATACTTTTGAAAATATTTGTCTTGAAGATAAAAACATATCTTTACAAGATGGAACAAAAAAGATTATAATAAATGCGGAAGCCTTTAAGAAAACAGAAAATGGAGAATTAAAAGAATTTTTAAAATATCTTAAAACGGGCAAGGCAAAAACCGAATTTACAAGGAGGATAGAAACTATGATACAAAGAATAAAAAATAATGAACGAGCACGGCAAGAATACAGATTAATGTCTACTTTTGAGATGGATGCTAGGGATAAAGGATTTTCAGAAGGCGTAAAACAAACTGCAAAAATGTTAAAATCTATGAATTTACCTATAACTCAAATAATTCAGGCCACAGGCCTTTCTGAAGCCGAAATAGAAAAACTTTAGTCTATTTGTAAAAAAGCCCATTTTTAAGACAATTTTAATTCTATTGACAAAAACTTTTTAGTATGTAAACTATGAGCTATGATAAAAGCCTTAAACAATTTACTCAAATGGGTAAAAAAAATTTATATTCATCCTAACACGCTAAAAATAGCAACTCTGGTAATTCTTGCAGAACTTATGATTCTGCCTTTTAATATGAGCAGGATGGACTTGATTAATCCGGCACATAATGCGGTAAATCTTTACCCTTTGACCGTATTATTTTCAGACTATGCGCAAAGAGGGCTAAACTTTTTTTATGTGAGCAGTTTTTTGTTGTTCATATTGCCCATAGCGTTTATGGTAATCTTTATATCGATTTTTCAAAGAAAAATATCGCAAAAAACCGTTTATTTAACGTCATTAATTTCGATCAGTTTTTATCTTGCAGCCGCAATCTCCGGAATGAACTCTTTTGCGAACACACCGCGCTGGTTCTATTCTTTAAGCACTTTTACCTACATTGCTTTTTTTACGGCCCTTATCTTTCATATCTTTTTAATAGCACACGGAATAATATCCATAAAAAAACAAAACAGCGCCTATATGGAATATAAAAAACTGTTAAAGGATGAAGAAAAACGGGAAGAAACCGTAAAAAAGCGCATAACCGAAAAATTGAAGCGGCAAAAAGATAAACTAAAAAAGCAAAAAGGCACCCAAGCAAAAGAAGAGCTCCTTTCTGTAGAAAATTTATTAAAAAAATCCGTAGATCAATTTGCAACCGTAAAAAAAAGGACTCACATAAAAACAAAAATTACAATAGTTATTATTTTTACTATATTAGTGATTCTTTCGACATTTATTTATACCGATTTGCGAAACTACAACATGCTCCTAACACAAAACGTAAATACTACGGGTAAAAATCAGGCAGAGCAAGTTGCGGCGATATACAGTTTTTCGGACGGACTTCATGCTAAAATAAGAGCATTTCTTGAAGGAATCAAAAAAACAAACGATTCTTCGCCATTTCCTTTTCAAAGAGTCGATATAATAACTACAAGCAGTAAACAGCCTATTTTCCTCGAAGAAATAGACGAATATACCGAATTACCCTTATTCGATGTGTTTTCATATACGACTGCGGTAGGTCATGTAAAACTGATACCCGATGAAGAAAAAATAATAACGCCTGAAGAAGCGGCTCTTTATATAGAACATTGCAAAAACGAATCTACAGTCAGCACCCCGATTTACAAAAACGAAAAGGGAACATGTCTTTATGTCTACCCCATAACTTTTACAAAAAAAGAAGGGCAAAGACTTTTAGGGTTTTCCGTCGTTACATATCTCAGAGAAATCCTTGACCGGCCTTATTTTCAGGCCCTGGTATTTGTGCTTTCTATTTCTGCCGTTTTTTTCTATGCATCTATTATAATTGTCCTTTTTTTGGCTGACTTTATCGCAAATCCGATTATATTTTTATGCGGAAACATAAGAAAAACTGCAAATATTTTAAGCGATATGATTGCAAGCAGCGCCTCGGTCGAACCCGACAGGCTTATTTTTGAAGAAAATGTCAAAACCCATGACGAAATAAAAACTCTTTCGGTAGAGCTAAAAAATATTATTTCGCTTATCCGCGGAATTTTGCCCTATGTTTCTTTCCACACTATTCAAAATGCCGAAAAAAACCTTGCGCGCAAAAGCTATAACCGCGACTTATGCTTTTTGTTTACCGATATCAGAGGCTTTACAACTATGTGCGAAAACATGCAGCCGAAAGAAGTTATCTCCATATTAAACCGCTATTTGGATATAGAAACAAAGATAATCTTTGAAAACGGCGGCGATGTGGATAAATATGTCGGCGATGAAATTATGGCTTTTTTCTCGGGCACCAAGAAAGAAATAAACGCTTGTAAGGCTGCCATGGAGATCCGAAAAGCAATGCGAAGAGAGCAAAGGGCGGCCGCCCAAGAAGGTTCGGCAACAATTTCAATAGGTATAGGTATAAATTCGGGCCCTGTAGTATTCGGCCCCGTAGGTTCTAAAACAAGAAAAGATTTTACTTCGATAGGCGATACGGTAAATCTTGCCGCCCGGCTTGAGGGAGCAAATAAAGAATACGGTTCAAAATCGATTATTTCTGAAGCTGTATATGAAAATCTTGACAGCAGCTTTATCTGCCGAGAACTTGATCTTGTTACAGTAAAAGGAAAAACCGAACCTGTAAGAATCTTTGAAATTCTGCAGCCCACGGAAAAATTGCCTATAGAATCCATCAAAGAAATAAAAAAACTCTTTGAAACAGGCCTTGCTTATTACCGAAAAAGAAAATGGAAACAGGCAGAAAAATTCTTTTTGACTTGTGTTGAAAGATATAACGACACACCGTCAAAGGTATTTTTAAAACGTATAGCACACTATCAAGTTTCTCCGCCTAAGCCGAGATGGAGCGGAGTTTTCGTAATGAATGTAAAATAAGGCCTTAAAAATTAAAGCCTAAGGAGTTTTTATGGAATTTAAACAGCTTGAAATCTTTATAAAACTTGTTGAAAATTTAAGTTTTTCGACCACGGCAAGCGAATTAAACATATCGCAGCCTACAGTTAGTTTAACACTAAAACAGCTTGAAGAGGAATTGGATGTACCTTTATTTATACGGTCAACACGAGAGCTAAAACTCACGGAAGCAGGCAGCAAACTATACGAAGAATCAAAAAATATTTTAGCCGAACGGGACAAGCTTGTAGAAAAATTTATACATCCCGAAAGAAAAATTATCACTATCGGAGCCTCGACAATTCCGGCCGGATATCTTCTTCCTTCCATAGTGAGGGAGTTTAAAAAGAAACATCCCGATATTTATATAAAGGTTGAAGAAAAAAACAGTCTTGAAACAATAAAAAAAGTATCGTTAAATACCGTCGATATAGGCATCGTCGGAATGAAGGTAGAAGATGAAAATTGCGCATTCCTTCCTATTTATAAAGATGAATTTGTGTTTATCAGTGCAAACAATGCTTATTATCAAAAGTTAAAAAAATCAAATCCCAATTTAAAACGCATTGCCGAAGAGCCATTTATTATCAGAGAAGCAGGGTCTGCCGTCAAGCAAAACATGGAGCTGATTTTAAAATCACAAAAGATAGATTTAAACTCGATAAATATAAGCGCCTCGATAAACGACACTGAGGTCATCAAGCAATTGACTGCAGAAGGACTGGGTACATCTTTTATATCGAGAATAGCAGTTGAAGACATGGTAAAAAATAAAAAGTTGATAGCCTTTGAGCTGGGTGATGTTCCCCACCAATACCGAAATATCTATCTTGTATGGAATAAAAAAATAAACTATGCAAGCCACATCAAGGATTTTTTAAACTGCACGGAATGTTTTAAGGTAAAAACAACGATTGAAAAAAAAACTACTTGACAGTGAAAGGGCTGTCTAAAAGCGATAGCAACTCAATTTTTTAGACGGCCCTTTCAGATATTTTTACTTATACATTTTTTAAATATTCGGCAACGAGCAAGCCGCATTCCAACTGTATGGATACCAGCTTTTTAATGGGGACAACACTATACTTAATATTGGCTTCCAATTCGTCGCTTAATACCTGGAGTTTCTTTTCCGCTGCGTTAAATTCATTAGATAAAGCTTTTCCTTTTTCTTTATTTTCCTCCTTTGCTTTTCTCATTTTAAAAAGCTCTGTTTCATTGGCTCTTGTTAAAAGGCCGAAAGACAACATCTTATAAAATTTTTTAATCCATTCATTGTCAAATTTTTCTGCAACCGTAGCATTCTTTTTACTGTAATTTTCATCTTCGTAAGTCATTTTAACGGCAGCATCATAATCATCCTGTCTTCCGGTAAAAGCATCTAAGGCAAGCAAAAATGGATTATTTTTAGCCATATACTTTCTTGTCTTTTCTAAAGAATCCAAAATGAACGCTTCGCTTTTTCTGTTTTCCTCTAAAGATTTTCTCACTATCTCACCTCGGTTTTCTCCGCTGTCCGATAGGTCAATAATCTTTTCGCTATAAAAATACGGAAGTTCAGTCAACATTGTAAAAGATTTATATTTTTCTCCGGCATAGTCTGCGCTGCATGTTCCGACACCAATTGCTTTTGGAATATCTTTTACACCGTATTTTTCCAAGTAGTCGTAATTATCGCGAATACCGAGTTCTTTATAAATTGCAGGAGCAAAGGCTTTGCAGTATGGAGCTTCAGGTTCCCCCAAATTTAACGGAACATTTTGTTTTTTTGCCGCTTCTTTTAAGCTGCCGTATACTTTTGGAATATCGCGCGATAAATACCAGTAGACCCCGCCAAACCCTGCGTTGTGAAGCGAATAAATGAATCGGGGTTTAATTTTATCAATTAGATTCATCATTGCAATAGTTTCGGGAATAGACTTGGTAAATTTCAATTCCTTGTATTCTATCGGGAATGTCCAATCCACTTGCTGATGTCCTGCAGGCCTAAAAAAATTTCTTGCGTAGTTATAAAGCGTAAATGGCCCCTTAAACCAGCCTTCATTCAGTCTGGTCCCATCAGAATCCCAAGCTTTTACAATATACCACGTGTAATCCAGTTCATCTCGGAGCTTTTTATTTTCAGCCAATTCTTTTGTAAAATAATCCAGCATCATAGTACCTATAGGTTCATTCGGATGAGGAAGACCAAAAATAAGGGCATTTTGCCTTCCTTTTCCTATTTTTAACCCTATAATTTTATCGCCGTCTCTGGTCGTCCCGAATTCGAACTCTTCCACTATGGCGGGATATTGTTTTGCAAGGGCTTTACTTGCCGAATTCATTTCATCGACAGTCATAAACTCTTTATAATCGGGTACCCTGTTGATAACATCTTCAAATATTTTATTCACTTTATTACCCTTCCCTGTTATTTCACTTTTTCAGTAAATGTATATTCTTGCCAACCCCATTTTCCTGTTCCGTCTATAGGTAAATTTTTAAAATTTACTGAATTTGCATCGTAGGATGCAAACCCTACTATAGGAATAAAAGGTAAATCTTCGGCTAAAATTTTTTGGGCTTCTTTATAAATTGCAGCTCGTTCTTCTTTATTACCTACAGTCAAGCCTTTTTTACATAGCTCATCAAACTTTATATTGGAATACCCGCTCCAATTATTGGACTCACCTGTTCCATATCTGGAATAAAGAGCTGCAGGATCAGGCCCCATAAAACCACCTTGAAGTTCCATTATAAAATCTTTATTTGTTCCAACCTTGTCCGCCCATGCATTAAATTCTGAAACATTTACTTTTAATTCAATGCCGGCTTTTGCAAGTGTCGCCTGCATTAATTTTGCTGCATCGGGATATCCTCCGCCCTCAAAAACTTCTATTTGTAAGCCGCGTACAAAAAATCCGTCTTTATCAGCCTTGTATCCTGCATCCTGCAAAATTTTTCTTGCAACATCAATATTAAACTGAGGAGATGCATTTTCCGTATTGCTTAGCCATTTTATAAATTCAGGATACATAGCATACTCAGGTTTTTGCACTCCATCAAAAATTTTATCGGAAATTTCTTTTTTGTTTATTGCACTTGCAATCGCCCTTCTTAAATGTACATCCTTAACTTTTTCATTCCTCATATTGAATATAATACGCATCGGTGACGGATATTCATTGAATACCAGTCTAAGCTGAGGATTTGCTAAAAGTTCCCTATTGTTTGCAGCCGGCACATTTTCCAATACATCTATCTCTCCGTTTACAAGAGCTTGTACAGCCGTAGCATTATCAGGAATCATCGTAAAAATCACATTGTCTACTTTCGGAGCTCCCATAAAATAATTTTTGTTTGCTTCAAGCGTAACCGATTCGCCCTGTTTAAACTTTAAAAGTTTAAAAGGTCCCGAGCCTATGGGCATTTCTTTGGTTGCAATATTATCTTCCCATTCCTGTCCGTTATCAAAAATATGCTTCGGGAGAACGAATGACGCATACCAGCCGAGGTTTGCCACAAGCGATACATCCGGGTATTTTAATTTAAACACGACCGTCTTACTATCTTTTACAACTATCTTGTCAATGATTTGAAGCCTCGAATACAACAAATATGTATTTTTCTTTGCAATATAATCAAAAGTATATTTTACATCGTCGGCCGTTACCGGTTTTCCGTCATGCCATTCCGCCGTGTGAAGATAAAACGTTATTTCTTTTCCATCGGGTGAAATATCCCATGACTCGGCTAAATCCGGTATAATATTTTTTGATGCATCCAATTTAACCAACCGGTTAAATATATTTTGGAAAATCGGATACCCGTTGTCATCGGGCAGGCTGTCCGGATTCCAACTCATCGGATCTCCGCCGGCTCTTACAATTATAGTCGTTTTTTCCGTTGCTTTTTTACCGGTTCCCATTTCTGCCTCATTCTTACTGCATGAAATTACCAATACAGTAACCGTCAAGACCGCTGCCGTAAGCAGCATTGCGATTCTTTTTTTCATTTTCTCTTCTCCTATTATTTATAATTTATGACAAGCAGCACTGTGCCCTTCATACAATTTTTTAGTGTCCGGATAAGAACCGAAACATTCATCCGTCGCCATAAAACACCTCGGTGCAAAATAACACATATCTTTTGGGTCAATCGGAGTTGGCGGCTCTCCTTGTATAAAAATTTTTTCGGTTTTTTCCGTAGGGTCGGACGAACCGCAGTTTGATATTAAAACTTTTGTATACGGATGTTTGGGATTTTTGATTATATCATCAGCATCTCCATATTCTACAATACGCCCTAAGTACATAACAGCAATTTTATCCGAAATATACCGTGTTAAACTTATATCATGGCTGATAAAGACAATAGTTGCATTATATTGCTTTTTTAAATTAAGAAGCATATTTATAATATCTGCCCTAACCGATACATCCAGCATTGAAACGGGTTCATCGGCAATTATAAATTGCGGTTTTAATAGCATTGCGCGTATAATCGAAATTCTTTGTAATTGACCGCCCGATAATTGATGAGGATACCGTTTTAAAAAATCGGCTGCAGGATGTAATCCTCCGTTTTCCAATTCCGTTATGAGAATCTTTTTTCTTTCAGCATCATTTTCTGCAATATTGTGTATTTTTAACGGACGCAATAATATTTCTTCTATGGTATTTTTCGGTGTAAAGGAATCATACGGGTTTTGAAATATAATTTGCACTAATCTTCTAAAACCTTTAGAGTCGTTTTTCATTATCTGCTTTGTTGAAAGTCCATCTATATATACATCGCCGTCCGTCGGCTCTTCCAACCGGCTTAATATTCTTCCTAATGTAGATTTTCCGCAGCCGCTTTCGCCGATTAAACCCAAAATTTCACCTTGTTTTAATTCCAAGTTGATATTATCAAGGGCTTTAACAAATGAACGGCTTTTTGTAAATAATGATTTTCCTTTTTTTACCGGATAAAATTTTTTTATATTTTGAATACTGATAAATTCTTTCATTTTGCCGCCTCCTTGTAAAGATGACAATACACATCCCCGTCTTTAAATTCGGTTTTCTGAGGTTTATGGGATTTGCATATATCCATTGCATTCTTACAACGCGGAGCAAAGATGCATCCTTTGTATTGCTGCGATAAATCGGGAATAAAGCCTTCTATGGATTTAAGCGGTTTTTTTTCTCCGTACAAGGAGGGAAAGGATTCTATAAGCGCTTTGGTATAAGGATGTTTAGGATTTTTTAAAACGGTTTCCGTAGATCCTATTTCCATTAATTCTCCTGCATACATAATTCCTACTTTATTACATGATTGCGAAACAACACTTATATCATGAGTAATCATAATACGAGTCATATTCATTTCGGTTTCGAGCTTAACTATTTCATCCAATATTTGTCCCTGTGTAACCGTGTCCAGAGCCGTCGTAGCTTCATCTAAAATTAAGAGCTTAGGCGAAAACAATAGACTGATTGCAATCGATATGCGCTGCAGCATTCCGCCGCTTAGCTCATGAGGATATAAATTATAAACACGGCTGGAAAGATTAACCAGTGAAAATAAATACAATGCCCTCTCTTTAATTTTCTGAGACGGAGCATCTGGATAATGGACGCGGTAAATATCTTCTATTTGTACGCTGATTCTATGCACAGGACTTAATGCATTCATTGATTTTTGAAACACGACAGAGATTTCTTTCCATCGCAGTTCGTTATATTGCCGGTCAGTTAATTCCAATAAATTTTTTTTATCGAATTCGACGCGTCCTGTAATAGCTGTACTGCGGGCGGGTAATAACTTTAAAAGCCCCATAGCTAATGTAGACTTGCCGGAACCGGATTCACCTACAATTCCCAGCGAGTCTCCTTGATTCAGCATAAACGAAATATCTTTTACAGCATAGACATTTTTATGTTTGTTTTTGTATGTTATATTTATTTTTTCTAAGTTTAAAACGGCTCCCATATTTACCTGCCTCCGCTTGATATGTTTTTCGGGTTTAAGATATGATTTAATCCGTCACCTAAAAGATAAAATGTAGTTACCGTTACTACGATCCCTATCCCTGCAAATGTCGATATCCACCATGCGGTTGTGATATATGGCTTTCCCTGATATATCATTTGCCCCCATGAGATAATATTCGGATCTCCCAATCCTAAAAAAGAAAGACCTGCTTCAGTTAAAATAGCATTAGACATTCCGACCGTAGTGTTCGCAATTACGGGAAAGATGCCATTCGGAATAATATATTTAAATAAAATTTGCCTGTTATTTTCTCCGAGAGCTTTTGCTGACTTAACATATGTGCGTTCGCGTATCGAAAGGGCTTGAGCTCGCATTAATTTTGCATTACTCGGCCATGTTGTAATTCCGATAACCACCATTACATTATAAATGCTGCTCCCGAAAAGAGCTATAATCAATAGAATTAAAAAGAAAGTGGGGAGCATCATAAAAATATTTATACATTCGGATATTATTTGATCTACTTTTCCTCCAAAAAATCCTGCTATCCCGCCGATTATTACGCCGAGGATTCCCGATATTAAGGCTGAAATGACCGCAACTTTTAATGATGTCGCTGTTCCGTAAACAATCATACTGAAAACATCTTGCCCCATATGGTTGGTTCCTAAAATATGCCCATTTTCTCCTAAGCCGGATAGAATATCATCTCCATACTCATAAGGATTAAAATTTGTAATCTGAGATGCAAATGCTATGATTACCAACAGTACGAAAAGACAGATTAGACCCAACCGCATTTGCTTATCGGAATAAGAAGCTTTACACAGTTCCCGTATTTTTTCGATTTTCATAATTCATCTCCCTTAATACCTGATTCTGGGATCTACTATTGCATACACAATATCTACAACCATCATCATAACAGCGATTGCAATACTCATAATGAGATAAATACCCATTAAAACGGGATAATCTCTTTGATTAATGGCATTTAATACAAGCCTTCCCGTTCCCGGCCATGCAAAAACAATTTCGATAAGAGCTACACCTGTAATTAAATATGCCAAAGATATGCCGAAAACAGTAATTGTAGGTAAAATTGCATTTTTAAAAATATATTTTCTAAAAATCTTCTTTTCACTCATTCCCACAGCCCTTAATGTCATAACAAAATCTTCATTTGTTACTTGTAGAACTGAAGATTTTGCAATTCTGAAATATAGCGGAAGTTCTATTAATACTAAAGTTGTTATAGGTAAAATTAAGTGGACAATTACATCTTTTACATATTTAATTCCTGAATACTCAGCTCTGGGGTCGGTCATTCCGAATGTCGGCAGCCATTTCAATTTTGTAGAAAATAAAATAATCAGCATTAATGCCAGCCAAAAAGACGGTAAAGCGTTTAAAACATAGTTTATACCCGATAAGCTTACATCAATAAAACCTCCTTCTTTTCGAGCAGCGACTATTCCCACAGCCGTACCAAGAAGAAGCGATATAACTGCAGCTGTAAGTACAAGAAGGATTGTAGGCCCTATTTTCTCTAAAATCATTTTTGAAACGGGTTTATTGTATATAATTGAAATTCCTAAATCTCCTGTTGAAATATTTTTTAAATATCGGAAATATTGCTCATATAGAGGCTTGTTTAAGCCATATTTTTCTTCAAGAGCTTTAGTTTGCTCAATATTATCGGTTTCTTTTCCCATCATAGTCTTAATGGGATTGCCGGGGGCAATATTAATAATTATAAAATTAATGGTAAAAACGACAATAATCGTTATAAAAGCTGAAAAACTCCTTTTCAAAATATACTTTTTCATTAAGCCACCTACTCATAAAAAAATCTTAAAACAATCACATTCCTATAATGCATAGTGAACATGTTCACTTTAAGAAAAGTATAACACGGTTTTAAATGGCTGTCAAC
Source organism: Treponema sp. OMZ 790 (assembly GCF_024181285.1). Taxonomy (NCBI): domain Bacteria; kingdom Pseudomonadati; phylum Spirochaetota; class Spirochaetia; order Treponematales; family Treponemataceae; genus Treponema; species Treponema sp. OMZ 790. The sequence continues at coordinate 2,566,674 of NZ_CP051201.1, forward strand.
AAAAAAAATAAAAATATTGCTTTTTTTGCTAAATTATTATACAATGTTAGTTAATGTCAAACGTATATCAAATTATTGGAGAATCTCAGAAAAATGCCTAAATCCACTTTTTTAAAATTATCCGATGAACGGAAAGAAAAATTACGTAAAATTATATATAATGTGTTTATAAAAAAAGATTATGAATCTATTTCAATAAGAGATTTAGTAAAAGAAATGGATATATCCATAGGTAGTTTTTATAAATATTTTGATGATAAGGCGGAAATGTACCTATTTTTCTTCTCTGAGATAGAAAAGAAAATTTTTGACGAGGAAAAAAGACGGAATGCGTCTTTTTTTTATCCGGCGAAACTGCTTGATCTGCATGAAATTTTGACTCAGGAAGAGATAGATTTCAGTTCTTCATGGTTGAATGTTCCCGAAGAAGTATTGTATAGATTTTATTTTAAAGGACATGCGAAACAGCTTTATCGCTCAATTCTTGATGAGCTTATCGAAATGCAGCAAAAGTCGCAGCTTAATCCGAATATTAAGGCAAATATAGCATACCATATAATAATTACGTCAATGTTCAGTTTTATGTTATACATAAAAGAAAATAAAATCATGGATAAGAAAGATTTCTTTAGTAGAAAAACAACTTATTATCAAACGGTAATTTTACCGGGTATATTATCCGAAAAATATTATAAGCAAAAATATTCTAAAAATGCAATAAAAAGTGAGATTATATTATAAAAATATCTCAAACTACCGTAATGAGTTTTTAAACGGAACTACTCAAACATAGCGATAAAATTTTATATATTTATCCCAACCAGTTGTAATTTTTTTAATAAATATTAACATATTATAATAAATATAGAGTTACTTAATCTAAATCATTTTGGAGTATGATTATGAACAATTTGCCTAAGGGTTTTGAGAGTTTGGCTGAAGCTCAACAGAAAAAAATCTATAATCCTACATAAAAAATAAAAAGTCAATAGATATATTAGGAATTTTATTAATTTATTAAAATTTATATTGACTCTTTTACAATATCATAGTATCTTGAAATATCTAATTATAATTTTGGAGGGCAAAATGAAAAAAATTATTTTTGCTGCACTATTTTTATTGCTTGCAAGTACCCTTGTATTTGCAGCCGGTTCTTCCGAAAAAGAATCAAAGGAACTTTCGGGAAAAACATTGAACGTGGTTGCAACAAGTGCTTACAAGGAACTCTTTGATGCATTTACTGCAAAAACAAACGTAAAAGTTGAATTTCTTTCGATGTCGAGCGGAGAGGTTTTAGCAAGAACAAGGGCAGAGGGCAAATCGATGGCTGATGTTTGGTTCGGAGGCGGAATTGATGCCTTTATGGCAGCAAAGGCCGACGGCCTTTTGGAAAACTATATTTCTCCCAACTCTAAAGATATTCCTGCACAATATAAGGATCCGGACGGAGCTTGGATTGCAAAAGGCATTACCGTTGTAGGCTTTATCGGAAACAAGGATGTCTTAGCCGAAAAAAATCTTCCCATGCCAAAAACTTGGGCTGAGCTTGCCGATCCCAAATACAAGGGAGAGGTTATTATGAGTGATCCTTCAATTTCGGGTACGAATTACGGCGCTGTAAAAGGCTTACTCGATCTTTTCGGCGAAGAAAAAGGCTGGGCTTATTGGGAAAAAATAAACGCAAATATTCCTTTTTTGGGAAAGAGAGGAAAGGATCCGCAAGAAAAAACAGCTCAGGGTGAATTTGCAGTTGGCATTATTCCTGCAGATGAAAAAGCTTTTAAACTTGCAGACGATAAAAACCTAATTGTAGTATATCCCGAAGACGGAATCCCATGGGTACCGGAAGGAACTGCAATCTTTAAATCATGTCCGAATCTTGATGCGGCAAAGGCTTTTATCGATTTTATGCTTACAAAAGAGGCTCAGGAAATTATCGCAAGGCTTGACGGAAAAGATTCCGCTCAAATTGTAAAGCCGGGCATTAAGGGGCTTTCATTAGGCTTGCCGAAAGATAAGCTAATAAAGGAAGATTTAAGCAGCTTCGGAAAAGACAGGCAAAGAATCTTAGATAAATTTGCTTCGTTAAGACCGAAAAACTAAAGAAAAAAAACAATCACCGGTTTAATATAAAAAATCGGTGATTGTTTTTTAGTATACATTATAAATTTTATCCGTTAAAATAATCGAAACACAATTCTTAGTTTTGATATATTGTTTTTCACTTTCATTATGAGAGATATAAAAAACGGTTTTACCTTTTTCAACCTTATCAAAAAGTATATCTATGAGGTGTTTTTTATTTTTAATATCCAAATGAGCGGAAATTTCATCAATAAGATAAATATCTTTATCAGAGAATTCAATACGCAATAGCTCAATTAATAATTTTTCACCGGAACTCAAATTTTCTGAAGCCCAGTCAAATTTTCTTTTAAAGCCTCCCAATTGTTTTACTATATCCTGTATTTTTTCATTTTTATAATTAATTATTAAATCTTTATCAATATTAGAGGATAACATAATATTTTCCAAAACCGTTCCCGAAATAATTAAGGCTTCAGGACTATGATACGAAACAGAAGAATTTGTATTATCCTTATGGAGAATCGTTTTACTTTCTTCCTGTGTATCTATTTTTATATTTAGAATTCCTGCAAAATTTTTAAGCAAACTTGATTTACCTATTCCGTTAGCCCCTTCAATTAAATAAAATGCAGGCTTATTAAAATAGAGTTCATATTCACTTTTTGAAAATAAAATGCCGTTTTCAGCCGTATTTTCTTTATACCCATTTAAAAATAAAAAGATTCTTTGTATTGAGGCTCTTTTTGAGCTTATAAGAATAATGGAATTCAAGATATTTGAAACGGGAGCAAAGATATTGCCAATCATCAATTGAATAGCTAAAAAGCCGCCTATTGAAGGAGCGGCAGATTTGTTTTCGATCACAAAAAAGAAGGCTGCAATTACTTGTGTAAGGATGGTAATAAGTCTTAAAATATTTTTTCCAAATTGTTCGGCCCTTGCAGCTTGTGCAGACATACTATAAAAGCCCTTATTAAGCACACCGAATTCTTTTTGCATATATTCATTGTGTTTATTTGCATAAATATAAGAATATCGCTCATGGATATAAACAATAAAATCCTGTTTTTCTTTTAATTTTTCTCTGCTTATTTTACTAAGTACCGAATTCTTTTTTGAAATAACCAAGGCTATTATAATATTTGTAAAAGAAGCTATTATACATAATAAAAATATATTTAAAGATTCTATTTTAATATAGCGTAAAGCAAAAGTTAAAAATAAAATTTCTACAATTAACTTAGGATAAAATTGCGTTATATATGAGAAAAAAGAATTTATATCATTATTTAAAAGTGTAATAATTTCTCCAGAGGAATAACTTATACTTTTGGCAGGTTCCTCCGTTTGATATTTATAAAAGACCGTATCGGATATAAAATAATATATTTTTTCAAGTAACCGGGTTAAAACAGAAACAGACAATATACAAAAGATAAAATCACAACAGAAAAAAATTATGAGAAAGAGATAATCAGATAATTTAATATTCGGCAAATTAAACAGTTTATCTATAAATTGTTTAACCATAATAGGTTCAAAATAAATAAGTAAATTTTGCAAACCTAATAGGATAAATATCCATAGATCATAAAAACATATTTTTTTATAAAATATCTTTCTTCGATGCATTTATCTTGATTTTAGATTTTTTTATAATTTTTTTCAAGCTATAGCCGTATTTTTACTTATATCTTCTTACAACAGTGATGGCAAGGCCTAACCAGTTTTCTGTTCAGCGTATGGGCTTTTTGTTTGCTTCTTCACAGGTTACAAACGGCCCCACCAACGCCCATTTTTATCTCCCAGTGTTCCACGGCCAGTGCCTTCACCGTGATTACAAAATTGGCATGTTCCATAATGAATTATGGCTTTATCAGATGCTACCCAATTTTCATAGATATAAAAGGCCATAGTTTTTCTCTCCTTGCAATTTACAAAATGAGTATAGCTGTCCCGTAAGCTAAAAATCGCTCAAGCATATATTTATATTAAGTCAAAACCTAGAATCTGTCAAGCCTGAGTAAAACGGGTTTCCTGTATCAATCACCTAAAATTTATTCCATATCATATACTAGTAAATTTATTAAAAATAATATAGACTTATAGGATAATTTAATGAAACAACAGCTTAAAAAAAATTATAACGGCCTCATCGACTATATCCTCATACTAAGCTTAATTTTAAGTATTTTTATATTTATAGCTATGCCTTTTTTTTATGTATTTAAAGAAAGCCTTGTTATAAATGGACACCTTAGCTTTGAGCTTTTTGAAGATGTGTTTAAAAATCATCTTCATCTTTTAAAAAATTCCTTATCGGTAGGACTTTATACGACGGTTTTAACGGCAATCGCAGGGATAAGCACAGCCTTGTTTTCTTATATGATGCCTAAAAAAATAAAACGCCTGATTTTTTTAATTTTAGCTGTAACGATGATAAGCCCGCCCTTTGTAACAGCCCTCAGTTATATAAACCTCTTTGGAAGGAGAGGCCTTGTTTCTTATTATCTTTTAGGTATTTCAAAAAGTCCGTACGGAATTACCGGCATTGTGCTGATGCAGTCTTTAAGTAATTTTTCTTTAGCGGCTTTAATCTTAATCGGGTTTTTAAATAATTTGGATAGATCTCAATTGGATAGTGCCCGCAACCTCGGAGCAAAGACAAACCGCCTGATTATCGATATAATTCTTCCCTTTCTTTTTCCTGCAATCAAATCGGTTATGCTCTTAACTTTTTTGCGAAGTTTGTCGGATTTCGGAACTCCTGCAATCATAGGGGGCTCTTTTAATGTGCTTGCAACCGAAAGCTATTTTGCAGTAATAGCTCAAGGCAACTTAGGTAAGGCTTCCGCAATAAATGTGCTTCTTTTAATTCCTGCAATTATTATTTTTATTCTTTATCAAAAAAGTTTTAAAAATATTTCCATCTCTTCACACGGTACGGCCACGTCAGAGATTGAAATAAAAAGGCAGGGAATTCTTTTTTATCTTATAAGCATAATTGCCGTTTTCTTTTTATTATGGATAAGCATTCAATATTCTTCTATTATATTATCCGCATTTACAAAAATGAAAAAAGGGAAAATGATTTTTACCTTTGCAAATATTTTAGAAACAAGAGATCATATCACAAGCACGGTTATAAGGAGCATAGTCTACAGTCTTATCGCTGCAGGCGGAGGCAGCATAATCGGTTTGCTAATCGCTTATTATAAGCAAATAAGAAAAATAAAGATAATGCAGGCTGTAGATTTTGCCGCAACTCTTCCCTATATAATTCCGGGAACTTTTTTCGGCCTCGGCTATTTATTGGCCTTTAATTCAAAACCCTTAATGCTTACAGGAACGGCAGCAATAGTTGTTTTAAACATACTATTTAAACAGCTTCCATTTTCTACCAAGATAGGGAATGCGGCAATGGAAGAAATAAACATCGACACTCTAAATTCGATCAGAGATTTAGGCGGTAAAAAAATAAACGAGATTACCGATGCAGTTATTCCGTTAAGCAAAAATGCACTTGGAGTTTCTTTTATAAACGGATTTACAACGACGATGACAACAATAGGCTCAATTATTTTTTTGGTATATCCGAGTCAAAAAGTTTTAACCCTTGTTATGTTCGATGTAATTCAAAGCGGGTATTATGAAATAGGTTCCGTCATTGCCTTGCTTATAATTATAATTTGTTTAATTGTAAATTTAATTTACTTTTTGGTTTTAAAGAAAAAATAAATTTAAAATGCCGGAGGTTTTATGTATCTTGAATTGAAAAACTTAACAAAAACATATAAAGAAAAAAATGCAGTAAAAAATATCAGCTTCAATCTTGAAAAAGGAAAACTCCTCTGTCTTTTAGGCCCATCCGGCTGCGGAAAAAGCACGGTGCTAAAATCGATAGGAGGTTTTTTAAAACCGGACAGCGGAAAAATAATTCTTGACGGTAAAGAAATTACAAATGAACTGCCTGAAAATCGAAATGTTTCTACGGTCTTTCAATCTTACGGACTTTTTCCTCACATGAATGTTTTATCTAATATTATTTACGGTTTAAAATTTAAAAAAATACCTAAGAGCGAGCGTATCGAAGCCGGAATGAAGATGATCAAAACAATGGGCTTATCCGGTTATGAAAAAAAACATATAAGCGAACTTTCCGGCGGGGAGCAGCAGAGGGTCGCCCTTGCACGCAGTTTGATTATAAAACCTAAACTCCTTTTGCTGGATGAACCTTTGAGTAATTTGGATGCAAAACTAAGAATCAATATGCGTAAAGAAATAAAACAAATTCAAAAAGAATTTAACATCACCACAATTTTTGTCACTCATGATCAGAGCGAAGCCTTTGAAATTGCCGACAAAATTATTTTGATGAACAATGGAGAAATTATTCAGGAAGGAACAGCCGAAGCTCTTTACAATCAGCCTGCAAACGATTTTGCTCTTGACTTTATCGGCACAAACAATAAAATAGAAAACTCATATATCAGACCCGAAAAAATAAGAGTATTTAAATCTTTACCGGAAGGAGATGATACTGAAAATTTTGAAGAGGCTCAAATTACCAATATTATCTTTAAGGGTGAAATAATTGAACTCTTTCTTAAAAACAAAGAAAAAGAATTAAAGGCCGTTGTTTTAAACAATGACTGTAATTATCAAAAAGATGAAAGAGTCTACATCAGTTATATTAAGGAGAATTTAAATTGAAGATACTTCACTGTCTTGCGCAATTACCGATGAAAACAGGAAGCGGGGTTTATTTTAGTACCCTCGTCGAAGGAATGATAAAAAAAGGACATAAAAACGCCGTTCTTTATGGAACACAGCTTCCCTTTGCCGAAAAAACTTTTAATGAATCTTTACCGGACAATTTACAAGGAAGAGTAAAAGAATATCCTGTTAAATTTTTATCCGGTTATGAACAAGAAGAAAAAACTTTTAATGAAGACTTGCCCTTTCCGATTGCAGGCATGAGCGACATAATGCCTTACACCTCAACCGTATATTCAGAAATGAGCGAGGAGATGTACCAAAAATGGATTTCGGTTTTTGAAAAAAATCTTCTCCGCATAAGAGAAGAATTTAATCCCGATGTCATCATAAGCCATCATCTTTTTATCTTAACCTCTTTGGTAAAAAAAATATTTCCCGGCAAAAAAATAATCGGCATAAGCCACGGCACGGATATAAGGCAGATTAAAAAGAATCCTTGGATAAAGACACAGTACATACAAAATTTAGATAAGCTAGATTTATATTTTACGGTAAGCCCTAAGGATATTGCCGAGGTGCAAAATATTTTTTCGGCAAACCCTGAAAAAATTAAATTGGCAGGCGGAGGCTTTAATCCGGATATTTTTAACGATAAGGATAGGCATGTTTTTGACGGAACATTCAGACTCTGCTATGCAGGAAAAATATCCGATTCAAAGGGAGTTTTTGAACTTGCAAAACCCCTTCCGCTTATTTTAAAAAAATATCCTGATACGGAATTAACCTTAGTCGGAAATGCAACGGAAGAACAAAAAGCTGTTCTTTTAAAAAATGCCGGATACAGTGAAAACTTAAAAATAGTAAATGCTTCATCGCAAATCTGTATGTGTAAAATTTTAAAACAAAACGATATTTTTATTTTGCCCTCGTACTATGAGGCTTTGGGACTTGTAGCAGTTGAAGCCTTAGCCTGCGGTCTTTTTACAGTTACAACGGAAATAGAAGGCTTAATAAACCTCCTCGGCGAAAAAATTAACACAAGCGGCCTTATAGAATTTGTAAAACTCCCACGCATTTACGATGTGGACAAGGCCTATGAAGAAGATAAACCCGCCTTTGTCGAAGCCCTGACCGAAAAAATAATGCTTCAAATGGAAAGACTTAAATCACAAAAAGATTTTTATTCTCCCCTTGCAGAAGAAATAAAAAAACATTCTTGGGACAGCATTATCGATAGAATTGAAAAAATGATAACAGCTATTTAATTCTCCTGTAGAAGCTCATATATTTTAGGTTTCACAATACACCCTGCACAGGATAGATAGGTAATATTATCTTTCTTTAGAATTGCAAATACTTTATTAATTTTTTTTATTGTCGCTATGTTTTTTGATATTTTCAGTAAAGCTTCTGCTGCGTACATACGTCCTGCAGGATTTTCTCCTATCAATATGTTTTCAAAAATTTTTGAATCTTTTAATTCTAAAAGATGCCCCATAGCTTTACGTCCATACGGAATTTCATTTGTAATTCCAATATTATAACCATAGGGTATATTATCTTCAGGGTAAAAAAGAGCATTATAGTCTTTCTGATAATCTTCAGGTAATTTAATTTTATTCGGTTTCCCGACTAAAATATTCTTTTCATATAAATATTTTTTTTCAATATTATTATCAACAAATGTATAAGAATAAGAATTATTCATGGGATCATGAATAAAAAAATTATTAAATTCCGTTTCAATATTTTTATATTTTTTAAATAAACCGGATAATCTCTCTTTTACAAAATTCTCAATCGTGATATTTACTTTATATCCTGCATTTTTATATAAAAAGTAATCAATGTTAAATCTCACATCAACTCCGTTTTTTGAAAACGAAATTTTTGAAATATTAAAACCCAAGTTGTCAGGGTCGATTTCTTTTTTTGATAATTCTTTAATATCATTTTCCGCTAAAGATTTTTTGTATATAAATTTAAAAACAGCATCGACGGCTTGTTTATTTTTTTTATCTCTATCAGCACGATTATATTTATTAAGAAGTTCTGCTGTGGAATTTTCATCATAGAACGTAACTATTTTTTCCATTAGCTTTTTATCGATTTCAAAAAAGCGTTTTTTGTCTAAGTGTTCTTTAAAATAATCGCTCCGTATTTCAGATGTTAGTTCTACTTGAAGTGTATTTTTAAAGACTTTAAAATCTTCGTTGAGTTTTTTGCCGTAAGCCCTAGCTTCATCAGTATAATATAAATAATTATGGCCTCGATTATTATAATCAATAAAAGTAAACCGGCTGTTATCTTTAAATTTTTTATAAAACTCTTTATAATTATTTTCAAAAGAAACGCTGTCATCATCTGAACTGTGAATAAGCATTATCTTTGTATTAGAATTTTCAAATCCATTAATGCAAGAGTATTTTGCATACCTTCCGAATTTGATTTTTTCTATTAACGAAAAATAAGGTATAAAAAAGTTAATCCATTTTCCAATGAAATCGGCTCCCCTATCCCTTATTATAGAGATAGAAGAATTAAAACCGGCTGCCATCACAACAGCTGCTATATCCTTATGTACATTTAAAACACTTCCAACGGAATAGCCGCCCCAACTGTGACCGAAAAGCATAATCGGTAAATTTTTAAATTCTTCATTTTCTTTTACAAACCTGATTGCATAATCAAGATCGATAATCCCCTGAGGTAAGCCTCCGGCTCCGCTTCCTTCGCTTTCATCATTTCCCGTAGCATCATAGGAAAAAATTAAATAGCCGCTTCCCGCTAAATAATCGGCAACATCCATATAAGAATTATGTCCGCCGCCGCCCAAGCCGTGAGCTATTATTATAAGCCCCTTATAATTGCTATCTTCTTTATAATATTTATACGCAGTAAGTTTTTGTCCTTTATTTGAAGTAAAAAAATATTGCTTTAGTTTCAAACCTTTAAATTCTTCTATCTGCCGTTTCATATGAGAAGCGGTTGTATACCTTTCAGAAAAAATATCTTTATACATAAAGTAAGCAATGCCCATCGGCACAATAAAAAAGATAAGCAGCACAAGAGCTGCTATCCACAAAATCAGTTTTCTTTTTCTTTTCATACAAAATACTCTTTAAGTTGATATCAGATAATTATAGATATTCTCTATCCTCACGCAATAGTGTTACAGGATTTGGCAGTTGATTTGCTTCAATATTAAGATCTTCTATTTTTTTAAATATAAGACGTCTTTTATTTTTATTCCCTATCCTTTTATAAATACTATCTTGTAACATTAAAATTGTCTGTTGTGTTATGGTTCTGTGCTCTTTTTGTGCAAGAAGATGTATTTGTGAATAAATTTCATCAGGTAAATCGTGTACTTGAAGTATAGGCATAATCCCTCCTTACCCTAAATTATACCATATTTATATATATAACACAATCTATAAAATAACCAAGATGTTATTTAAAAGAAGGCTTAAAATACTCTTCTCTTTTGTTTCCTTCATCTGCGGCCATATAGGTGAGAAGTTCCTTGTAAACTTTTTTTGCCTTTTCAAAAATTTCTGAGGCGGTTTCATTGCCGATACGGGTTGCGTATTCGGAAGCAGCTTTCGCTCCGCTTTTTTGATATGTCCTTGTAAGTTCCTTATCTTTTTTGTACTGCTCTTTGATAAGTTTATCTTCATATGAGCTCCAGAGCTTTCTTATATTCTTGCCGAATTTTTCTCGATCGAGTGCAGAAAAAACGTTGATAGCCCTCATTGTCCAATAAAAAGAATCGGGATTAAATTCTCCGTCATCTACCTTGTAAGAAGAAATTGTATCATTTATATTTCCATGGAACGGAAGGTACACCGAATGTTCGGCGTTAGCCATTGCAAGCCAAATTATACCGCCCACAGCCTTGGGAAGATTCGGCTTTAGTTGAAGAATGTGACATTCCATTGAAGTAGGATCTCCGATCGGGCGTATGTCATCCTCGACATTGGCATCCAGCTCAGTTCCCTCATAGCGGTATCTTTGTAATTCCATAACATCCTTTATAGTGATTTTTTTATCCGGTTTTCTCCAAAGAGAAAAAACATCTTGGCCATGCTCTACTTTTTTTGAAGGTGAAAGTTTATTTTGTCCGCCCCATATTCTATCTCTTTCGTAATCGCCTATCTCATCGGCATAGGTAAGGGCAACATGGAATTTTCCTTCATACTCTTCATAAAAGCCTTTTTGCTGCGGAAGAGAAATTAAATTCCTAGAAGCAATTACATCCGGGCTGTTTACATCAACATAGCCCAATAAAAAATGGTTGGGGATAACGGCATAAGAATCATCAGGAACCTTCACAGCCGCATACTGATGGCCGGATAAAATTTCCATATACCATATTTCTTTGTCATCTGCAAAGAATAAAATATTTCCTTCAGCTGATCCGTATTTATCTATTATGGAGGCTGTCCGTTCAACAGCTTCACGCGCAGTTTTTGCATAAGGGAGAACAACGGTAGTAATAGAGGCCTCAGATATTCCGCCTGAAACAAGGGGGTCGTACTTTTGGGCTGAAGCTCCGGGATTGGCCGAAACTGTAGCACTCATTGCAAGCCCGTATTCGTTAAAGCCTGCGGCATCATAGATTCCTCCGCCTTGGTCGGCATCGCAGATTGCTGTGTACTTATAACTTATTTTCGGAAGTTCCATTTTAAAACCTGACGGATCTTCAAAAATAATAGTTTCTTTATTTTCTTTACGGGGATAAACCTTAAAAAGCTTATTTTTTGCTCCTTCCAAATCTTCCGTTCTTGCTATAATGCGGCTTCCGTCTGCAGTAGCATTTTTTCCTGCAACAAAACCTGTACATGCAAAAAGAGGTGAAGTCTTTACCAACATTAATAAAACAATAAAAATAAGAGCTTTTTTCATAAATTCCTCCACAGCTTATTATAGTATGTTTTTTTATCGGTATCAAGCTTTAATCGAAGTTATCAGCAAAATATTTCTTTTACCTTTTCTTTAAATTTATTGCCGCGGTCGAATTCGTTTTTGAACATACCGAAGGAGGCAGCTCCCGGCGACAGGATTACAATGTCGCCCGCTTCTAAATTTTCTTTTAATGAAAGCAAAAGAGAATCCAAACCGTCAAAGGGGCCTTTATATTCAACCGATTTTTCTTTAAGTAAAGGAATTAAAAGATCCGTTCCTGTGCCTGCAAGAAGATAGATGCTTTTAGTCAGCTTTGCTTTTTCGGCAAGCGGAATAAAATTTAAATTTTTATTTGTTCCGCCGCAAATTAAGATCGGCGGTTTATCAAAAGCTTCTATGGCAGCGGCAGAAGCTTCAGGAATTGTTGCCGCCGTATCGTTATAAAATTTTATTCCGTTTTTTTCATAAAAGAATTCCAAGCGATGCTCAATTCCCGAATACTCGTCCATAAATTTACGGATAATCTCAGCTTGATCTTTGTTTTTCTTTTCTTTTAAATTTTCTGCCTGATGAAATTTTTGGTAAAGCAAAAGAGCGAGACCAGCATTCAAGACATTTTGTTTAAGTTTAAGCCCGGGAACTTTTGCATCTTTTGAAAGTAATAGCCTTTCTTCATCATTTAAATTGCAGACGCCTTCTTGCCGGTTATTAAAAAAAACGCCTCGGCATTCTTCAGGCAAATTTTTCTCGCTGTACCAAAAAACATTTGCTCTTGTTTCTTCTGCAAAAATTTTACCCCACCCGTCATCAAAGTTGCAGATTAGATAATCCGCTTCATCCATATTTTCATAGATGATTTTTTTGTCGGCAACATATTTTTCCATTGTGCCGTACCAATTTAAGTGATCGGGCATTATGGGCGTAATAATCGCAGCCTTTGGTTTAAGAAGACCCTTGGTTTTTAAATCGGCAAGCTGCCAGCTGGAAAGCTCAAGCACCACGGGAGTATCCTTCGAGGTTTCTTCAAAAAAACTTAAGGGGCTGACCGTAATGTTCCCGCCCAAAAAAGCATTGTACCCTAATTTTTTAAGCCCGTAATAAAGGGCGCTTACCGTGGAGGACTTTCCCTTGCTTCCGGTTACCGCCAAAACCGGAGCCTTTGAAAGAGCGAGAAAAACGGAAATATCCGATTCTACTTGTTTTGCAGCTTCCAAAAAAACATTCCCTTCAAGTTTTACACCTGGGTTTTTAATAACAAGATCGGACTCTTTAAAATCTTCTATTCTGTGTTCTCCGAGAACAAATCTTATATTTGTAAAGGAGGATAATTTTTCGATTGAAGGTCTTAGCTCTTCCGAAGTTTTTAAATCGGTTACGGTAACCTCGGCTCCGTACCGGGCAAAAAATCGGGCAGCCGCAACCCCGCCGCCGTTGAGCCCTAAGCCCATAACGGTTACTTTTTTATTCTTTATATTTTCTAAGCTTATTTGCATGACGGATATTATAACAAAAAATTTTAGGAAGTTCCAGATGATGAAGAATCGCAGTAGCAAACAATATAATAGAAAGAAACAAACCGATACTGTAGATGCCTAGGCTGTCTGCAAGGAAGCCGCAAAGAGGAGCAAGAGCTGCGACTGCCAAGGTTTTAGCTTGCGAAGCTATAGAAAGAATTCCTGCCTGATCTGACGAGTCCGAATAGTTATCGTATTGAGCGATATTTATCGGAACCCATAAATTCATAAGAATGGAAAGTATTAGATAAGAAGCTATTGTAATGCCGTAGAGCTCTGTGTAAAATCCAAAACCGGAAATTAAAAGCAGAACACAGCCCATAACCAAAAGTAAAAAAACAGCCCTTTCATCTGACCTTGCTCTTTTTACAAAGCGGTACGCATTCCGCGAGCTAAAAGCCGATAAGATATTTAAAAGAAAATAAACGCATCCGATTAAAATAGGCGTTCCGAGATTTTCTGAAAGAAGCAAGCTTGAAGCCAAGGCAGCCGCTTGGAGTTTTAGAAGTGGCTGTAAATATTTTTCGCTCACCGAAAAACTTCCCGAAAAGCTCATATTTTGAATAATGAGTGTTCTGATTTGCCGGCTTGTAAAAGATTTTTTTATAACTCTAAAAGTATGAGCCATGACTTCTTTAAAAGAACAAACAGATACTGCCGGCTTAGTGTTTAGACTCTTAGGGTACATTGCCATATTCCACACGCCCAAAAGAGCCGGAATAATCGAAAGGATAAAAACATAGCGGTAGTTTTGCATGTAGATCACTATGAAGGCAGCTATAATAACGGAAAATGCACTCCCGTATTTTGACCATGAGCGGGTATATCCGTAAACATAAGTTTTTTCGCTGAGCCTGTTATTTTGCTTTAGCCATTCAAAAATAATAGCCTTGTGAGTTCCGGTTCTAAACGCATCGCCTACAGCATAAAAGAAAAGAGCCGGAAAAAGAAAACCAAAGGAAGAAGCAAGAGAAAAAAACACAAAGGAAATAACATAGCTTATTAGGGAAACCGGCATGGCAGTCTTTTTCCCGTAAAGGTCAGCAAAGGAACCGCTTGGAATTTCCATCAAGTTTATAAGCACATTTAAAAATGCAGTTAAAATTCCTATCTGAAAAAAATTCAATCCAAGCGAAAGATAAAACAAAATAATAAAGGGTTCCGAAAAATCAAAATTTTTTAAAAACCCGTACAAACAAAATCTTTTTATCATGCAGCACAGCTTACTCTATCGGGTATTATAGCATAGAAAGAGGGGATCGTCGATTGATGGGAATTTGGTTAAAATGAGAAGTCCGAAGGCCCTAGCACTGTTATAAAACAGGAGAAGGAACACTTCGGCTCACAATAAGTATTATATAATATTTTATGATTTTTTACAAGAGGTGGTATATGAATATTTTATTTTATGCAGGCATTGAAAAAATTCTCACAAAAAGCCGGCTTTCAGTTTATAGACAAGATGGATGTGATAATATAACAGCTATAGCTCGTTATTTATATAATATTGAAATATGTAAGTCTTTATATCCCGCTCTTCACATTTTTGAAATAAGTCTTAGAAACTCAATAGACTCAGCTCTTACAATATATGCCAAAGATCAAAAATGGTATGATATAGTCAAACTCAACCACCACTCTCAATTAAAAATTGATGAAGCAAAAAAGAAAATTATGAAAAAGAATAAAACCGTTACTCATGATAGACTTATAGCAGAATTGACACTAGGGTTTTGGACAATATTTTTGACAAAAACATATTCTCAATGCGCTTTTCAGAGCTTTATAATAAAAAATTGTCTTAGGCAGATGCCTAAGAATCTACGAAATATAGGCTCAATACAGATAATTTTTGAAAAACTTCGTACATTACGGAATAGAGTTTCTCATTATGAACGGCTAATTCACTGGACAGATTTAATTCAACAGCATAATCAATTGTTAGAGTGTATAAAATATCTCAATCAAAATGCCTATGATATGATAAAAGAAATTGATACCTTTGAAAAGACAATAAATTTAGGTATTAATCCATTTGTCTCATTTGTAAAAAGTCACTGGAAATTGATAAAGAAATTACTTTCCGCTTCACTAATATAGTATTAGCTATAAAATAAGTATTGCATCCATTAATTTTAAATTATTTTCCGTAAATTTCACGAAATTTTATGAAAATACACGAAAATAATATTGACAGTCTATAAAAAATCGTTTATTATGATGAAGCAAAGAATTTAAAAAAGGAGAAATTTTGCTTTATGAATAAAGCCTATAAGCGTTTTTTATGACTATGGCTGCTTTAGCCCTTGTGTCGGCCATGACATCGTTGGCAGCACCTTTTCTGTTAAGTTTTTGGGCAAAAACCGGTGTCGAGATGAATTTAAAAAGAGTTTTTCTTATAATATCGGTATTGGTGCTGATGTTTTTGCTTAAAATAGCTATAATTTTTTTACGTGAAAATTTTGCAAAACATTTTAATATAAAAAATGCCAAAAATATTATCGAAAAAATTTTAGACCTAAAATACGATACAATTATTTCTCAGAGAAATATGAATTTAATTGAACGGATGGCACAGGCTGTAAACAATATGTACATATATATGACAGGAGATGCCGTTCAAATATGGTCAAGCATAATCACAACTATAATTATTTTAATCGCAATATTTTTTGATAATTATATTATCGGTTTAATACTGCTTGCCTTAATTCCAATAAATTATTTAGGTTATAAAGCCTTGAATGCCGAATTAAAAAAGCGTTCTCAAGTTATGCAAACAAGTACGTCAATGGGGTTTCAAAAAATACTCTCGCTTGTAAACCAAACGGATTATTTAAAACAATGTCCCGATTATGATATTCTACTAAACCAATTAAAACCTTCATTGAATAAAATTTACGAAAGTATAGCTCAGGTGAACAAATATGCTCAAACTTCTTCATCGTTTATATCATCTCTTAATTCAATGCTGCAAACAGTTTGTATTTTAGTTGTCATGTACAATTATTTAAGCGGAGAAAATCAAATTTTACCGATTGTGATTTATACAATTGTACTTCCTCTATTTTTTTCCAATGTCAGCATAATTACAAATATTAATTTAAACAAAAATAATTTAAAAGTCTCACAAGATTTTATTGCATTTTTAGATTCGGAAAAAGAAAAAAATTCTGGTGAAAAAATCAAATCGATTGAAACAATCGAATTTGATATAAATGAAATACGAATAGGTGAACAAACATTTAAAACTAATATAAACGATAAGTTTATGAAAGGTGATATTGTTTGGGTGCAGGGAAAAAGCGGTTCGGGAAAATCAAGTTTAATGAAACAGCTTGTAAAATTTAGAAAGGCCTCAGGTATTTTAATAAATGAAAAACCGATTTCTTCTATTAGTAATAACAGTATCCGTTCTTTTATTGATTATATCCCGCAAAATAATTCAATTATCAATGGGACAATTCGAGATAATTTATTTTTAAACAAAAAATATTCAATTGAAGCCGAAGAAAACCTAAAGAAAAGTGAGCTCCTTACATCAATTTTACAAAATAAAAACTACGACACAATGATAATGGATACAGGAGCCAATCTTTCGGGAGGGGAAAAACAAAAACTTGCCATAGCCCGAAGTTTATATTCGGATGCAGAAGTTTTAATCTTTGATGAGGTTACAGCCAATATTGATTCAGAAAGCACTGCCTTGATTTTGAATACAATAAAAAGCACTTGTAAGAATAAAATAGTTTTTATAATCTCACATGAAGCTTTGCCTAAAAATTATGCCGATAAAATTATAAGAATATCATAAAACTTACAAAGCCCGATTGTAATCAAAGAAATTTTATTGTAAAATTATAAAAAAGGAGAAAAGGTTTGGAAAAATTATATACAATGAATCAGATTGCCGAAATGCTTGAACTCAGTGTAAGAACAATTCAAAATTACTTAAAAGAAGGCAAACTTACAGGAAAAAAAATAGGCTCTCAATGGCGTTTTACCGAAAAAGATATTGAACCGCTTTTTTCGGATAAGAGTTTTATCGATAAAAAAAATACTGATGAGAAAAGGAGATTAGAAGAATTTTTAAAAAAAGATTCCATTGAAAAGCCTGAAATCTTTTCAATCTTATGCTATCCGTATAGCAAAGATTTTAAACTAAAAGAATTAATGAAAAAAATAAATGAAAATATTGAGAAAGCAAGTAAATGCCGATTTTATTTTGTGTCAACGGAAAACACTTTTAAATTTTTTTTGGAAGGAGATATTGAATCGGTAATTAACTTACAAAAAATAATAGATGAAAATTCTACCTAAAAAAGGAGTTTTTATGAAACCGGAATCGATTATCGTTTTATGTCTTTACTCACTTTTAATTATCGCTTTAATTACAGCCTGTGTGAGTCTTCCTAAAATTGAAGAAGACAATAGTCAAGATAAAATCTTTTTAGATTTTGCAAAGTATGAAGATCTTTATAGATCGGGTGTAATTTATTATCCTTGGGCTTTTGATAATATAGACTCTCCCAACCTTTTTTCCAACGAAAAAATAAAACTAAATCCAAGCGAAATAAAAAAACGAATTTTAAAAAATATTTTTTTTGAAGAAGATTATGACGGCAATTTAAAAATAAACTATAATGCTCAAATTCCGCTTCCTCATTATATAAGCTTCAATAAGATTAAGGAAAACATATATAAGGCTGAAGCCCAAGTTGCCGTTCCGCAATCCGTAGGCGATTTTGAATTTACGGCAAATGAAATCGGCATAACAAAGAGCTTCGACAATCTTCATATCAAACTTCTCGAAATAAAAGACAATGAAGCGGTTTTCTTTATACGGGATATGGGAATAAAATACGATTACTCTTACACAAAAGACGATTATATCGATGATGAAAATGAAGAAGATGAAAATTCCAATGAAACCGAAACTAAGGCTGATGAAGAATTTTCTTATGATAAGATGCTCGAATACGAAAGAAAATACGATATTTCCCGCCGAGGTTACAGCCTTTCTTATCGGGTCAATGAAAAACCCAACGAATTATTTTATAAAACAAACAAGATACATGCTGTTGTACATGGAACGGGCGGTGAAGATTTAAACTTTGAAAGTTTTTCGGCCGACTTCCGGCATTACCTCTGGTATCGAAACATGGACATGCCCTATCCATGGCTTGCGGAATATTTCTATGATATAAAAGAACACTATATCGAAACCGAAAATCACGAAAAAACCGAGTATCATCCTTTTTTTATTGCAAAACTTAGAGCCGCAGGAAAAATAAAATCCGTCAGTTTATCGGTTTTATCCGACAAGATAAAAAAACATAAAATTGATTTAGACTTTTTGAATGTGGAAGAAAATAAAAGAGATGGGCAAAGCGGAAATACAGAGAGACAGAAAGAACCGGCTTATCAAAATTATACGGCCGAAGAGTTAGAGCAAAAAATAAAAATTGAACCTTACAGCTTACACATTGCAAATAAGCAAATTACTCTTTCAGCTTTTTTTCCTCTTACGGCAAACACCCAAGATTTTTCTGATGCATCGATAAGTTTAAATGATATAAGGCTGATAGACAGCGATGGAAACTTATATGAAATAGGAGATGCTGAAAGATCTGACATTGAAGGTATTCTTTTAATAAACAATCCATACATCCGGCATACCGCTTCGTATTCTATACCTATAGTTGAACCTCCTTTTAAGGTACTGTGCAATGTAGAATTCTCTTATCCGATATATAAAAAAAATGAAGACGGAAATTTTATTATTACGGAATATGCCGACGGAGAATATCCGGCCGAAATCGAAATAAATTTACCGGAGTTTTAGCGACTATAGCCCCATTACTCTATAGTTATAGAATATTTTCTTATTTTCTCTTTCCTGCCAAATTATATACTTCGTTGTCCGCTCTTGCTGAAATTACAAGTATATACATTTCATTTTTAGTACGAAATAATTTATAAACAACTCTAATTCCGATTTTTTTATATTTTATTTTTAGTAAATGGGTTAAATTATTTTTATTCTTATTTCCCAAAGGTTTCCCATAACCGCCCTCACTTTGAGGAAGAGGATTTTCTGATACTTTAATAATTCCTTTAAGAACAATCTTTTTTACCGAGTCATCTAATTTTTTTAAATCTTTTTCTGCATCAGGATGATACTTTATTTTCCACATAAGCTATTCCAATTCAACATCAATATCATCCAGGTCTTCATTTGTAAGCTCTAACCGTTTCATAAGTTCTTGGTGAGAAATAGGTTTTGTTTTTTCACTCATTCTTTTTTCTGCTTCAGATAAAAGAACGGCATTTTCATATTCCTCGACCATGTATTGATAATCTTTAGGACTTATTAAAACACATTCGGGTACATTGTTTTTTACGACAATCCTCACCCCGTTCTTTTTTACTTCAGAAAAAATCTTATTTGCTTCTCCCTTATTAAATCTGCTGATGGGAATAATTGAGTCCAATAAATCTACAGTTCTTAATGCATTCATACAAAACCTCCGCAAGATTATTATACATATAAATATAATTATTGTCAAATTTATTAGCAAATTTACAATATTTATATTGATATATATCTTTCCACCGCCCTTGCATTATAAGCCTTAAGCCTGTATAATCTTTAATTGTTATGGACAAGGTTGAAAATAAAAATAAATCTCTCGTAAAAAGCGGGTCGAAACTTTCTCTTTTGGTTTTTGGGTCAAGAATTTTAGGGCTTGTCCGCCAGATGACTATGTCGCATTTTTTGGGAACGGGGCCCTTGGCGGATGCCTTTGCTACAGCCTTTATGCTGCCTAATCTATTTAGGAGACTCTTTGCCGAAAACAGTATAACCGTTGCTTTTATTCCGACCTTTAATGCCTACCTGCAAAAGCACAAGGATGCGGAAGAATCCGAAAGTACAAAGACAGAAATAAACGAGTTTTTAAGTTCTATTTTTACTCTTGTAAGTTTTGCAACTGCCGTTGTTGTAACACTGGGCATTGTGCTTTCTCCCCTGATAGTAAAAATCTTTTTTGAAGACATTGCAGATTATGATTCTACCGTTTTTTTAACGCGGATAATGTTTCCGTATTTATTTTTAATTTCCGTTGCAGCTTTTTTTCAAGGCATTTTAAACGGAGTAAAGATTTTTACTCCCTCAGGTTTTACGCCTATTTTGTTCAACATAATCGTCATAAGTTCAACATATCTTTTTGCAAAACCCTTCGGAGATCCTGCTGTTGCAATGTCATACGGTGTTGTTGCAGGCGGTCTTGTTCAGGCTGTTTTTCAGCTTCCCTTTGTTCTAAAGACAGGCTTTAGTTTTAAATTCACAAGTCTTGCAAAAACCCTTTCAAATCCGGGAACAAAAAAAGTACTGGCCCTTATCGGCCCTACCATAATCGGCATGGCAGCCTATCAGATAAACGACTTAGTTTCCACCTCGCTTGCAACCTCAGCAGGACTCGGAATAGCTTCGAGCTTACAATACTCTTTGCGCTTGCAAGAGCTCTTACTCGGAATCTTTGCAGTTTCGATAGGCACGGTAATTCTCCCTGAAATGTCGGCCATAGCCTTGCGCAAAGATTGGGATGCCTTTCAAACCATATTATTGCAGGCAATAAAAGTGATAGCCTTAATCACAATACCGGCAACCTTTTTCTCCCTTTTATCGGGAGAAAATTTAATTATCCTCATTTATAAGAGCAATAAATTCGACGATACTTCGGTAAAATTAACATTGGGAATTTTTAACTTTCACATAATCGGACTTTTTGCAATCGCCGCAAACAGAATCATCGCACCGGCCTTTTATGCCCAAAGCGATTCAAAGTCGCCTACAATCGCAGGAATAATCTGCTTTGCCGTAAATATTCTGCTTGCCCTTATCTTGGTAGGCCCCATGGGCGGAAACGGAGTAGCCCTCGCCCTGACAATAGCTTCATTTATAAACACGGTCATCCTTTTATTCTTCTTAAAAAATAACAATGCCCTGGATGTAAAAAGACTCATCTTTCCGGCTCTTTTATTTATAACAAAAATATTTGCTTTTTCGATTATTGCTTCAATTCCGCTTTATTTTTTGAAAGATAAGATTTATTCTCCGTTTGCTTCATTCGGAAAAATTATCGGTCAGGGAGTTCCGCTTTTTATTTCTTTTATTATTTTTGCGGGGCTTGGGGCCGGTCTTTTGCTTATAACAAAAGACCGAACCGCCGGCATAATTTTAAAACGCTTTAAGAAATCTTAAGATTTTATAAAAGCATAAACTAGCCGGCCAAGCCTATGGTAATACCAATTATCATTATATTGAAAAAATCAATAAATAAGGAGCCGACTATAGGAACGACAAAGAAGGCTATCTTTGAATAACCGTATTTTTCGCATATAGAGCCCATATTAGCCATGGCGTTAGGGGTTGCGGCAAAACCGAAACCGATGTGTCCTGCCGTAATGACCGCTGCATCGTAGTCCCCGCCCATAACCTTAAATGTGACAAAGCGGGTATAAAAATACAGAAGAATGATTTGAGCGCTTAAAATAATCATCAGGGGAACAGCCAAACTTACAAGCTGCCAAAGTTTTAACGAAACAAGAGCGAGAGCCAAAAACATATTCAAAGAAATATTTCCGAGTGCATCAATTTCATCCATATTCACTTTGAATTTTTTTGAGGTATCTGCAATGTTCCGTATAACGGCAGCACAGATCATCGCCCCGATATAAATAGGGAATTTAAATTTGGGCGACAAAGAATTAAGATAATTGGTAACAAAAAGACCAAAACCTGAAGCCAGAACTAAAAGCATAAATGACATTAACAGTTTTTCACTGCTAAGATGCTTTTCGGAGCTGGTTGTCGAGTTATCGACTTCACCTTTTGCGGAAGCTTTGTGGATAACTTCTTCTTGAACGGTTACGACTTCTTTAGCTTCTTCTCTGCCTTTTGTAGGGTTAAAGAAAAGCCTTTTTATAAAGCTCGGATGAACGGCTTCTATTTTTTTAACGACTTTTGTCGTTTTTATAATATTACCCGATTCATCGATCCTTACGCTTTCATTGGCATTTGAAGGCTGTAAGCCGTATTTTTTTATCAGGCGGTCTCCGACCGGGCCACCTAAGATGGAGCTTATCAAAGAGCCGAAGGTGGGAACGGCTACTGCGAGGGATAAGGCTCCCAAGGTGCTTTCGGGATCAACAATCGGTGCAAAGGAGGCCGCTGTACCGAAACCGCCCGTAAAGGATGTTGAACCCAGCATGACGGCGAGCATCGGAGAAAAGTTTATCAGCCTTGCAACTCCTTGAGCCGTTACATTTTGCAAAATTGCAAAAACTACAGCCACAGCCAAAAAGACAAAAACTTTTTTCCCGCCGTCTCTTAAAATCGAAAACCCTGCATTGTATCCCACAGAGGTAAAAAACATTACCATCCAATAGGTTTGCAGGGTTGTGTCAAATTCGAAGTCGAGTACCTTTGCTGCGTGAAGTGCTAACGAAATCAGCGCAAACAAAAAGCCGCCCACGATTGGGGCAGGTATACAATACTTTTGAAAAAACTCGAACTTCGCCTTAATGAATCGTCCGACCAGCAACCAAGCGATTGCAAAGCCGAGCGACTGGTACATATTCATACGAATTACCATAACTCCTCTCCTTTTGCGTGCGTCTAACGCAATTCGGGATGCAACAAAGAGTATAGGCCTTTTATATAAATATGTCAATCTGTTGATATAAGTTCCTTTTCATTTTTGTCTTCTTTTTTGGGCAGCGGAACGGCAGATCGAGTTTCTTCTATAGAAGCTTGAATTGCCTTGACAGTTAGGTCAATATGGTGAGTTAGTATCTTTGTTTTATACCTTCCTGTCAGGCTTTTTATAAATGTCTTTTTCATCACACCTTAAACTTTCCTACTTCTGCCGAAAGGTTTTCAATACTGAGCTTATTCTTTTGGCTTATATTGTTTACATCTTGTACAGCGTTGGTGATTTGTACGGCACCGGAAGCCATTTCGTTCATACTGTCAGTTATAATTCGTGTAAGCTCATCCAGCTTTCTCATTTCACCGGCTACAGTTTCTCCTCCCTTGAGCATCTCGGCAGAGCCGTCATTTACTTGAGTAGTAACCATATTGATGTCGCGAATAGCGGTAAGAACTTCTTTACTGCCGTTTTCTTGCTCCCGCATAGCATTCATCAAATTTTGACTCATAGTTTTAACCTGATCCGATAAATTGAAAATAATGTTAAATTTTTCTTCTGCAGTTTTTGCAGAAGCAGAAAGAGTTTCAATTTCTCCTGAGAGGACTTTAAGAGTTGAGGTGATGGTTTTTCCTTGAGTGCTTGATTCTTCCGCCAGCTTACGAATTTCATCTGCAACGACTGCAAAGCCTTTTCCGGCTTCACCTGCATGAGCCGCTTCAATAGCAGCATTCATTGCAAGCAAGTTTGTTTGGCTTGCGATATGCTGAATTACATTAGAAGCTTCCAAAAGACTGCCTGATTCTTCAGCAACTTTTTGAGTTACTTCATTTGAGGTAACAATAGTATTCTTTCCGTCAGCTGTAGCACTTGCGAGAGTTTTAATCACATCATTTGTTTTATCGAGGGTTTGAGTTATGGAAGCAATATTCCCGACCATTTGTTCAACTGCAGAAGAAGATTCTGCAACACTGGCTGCTTGGGTATCTATACTGGAATTAAGCTGCTTTATTGTTCGGATAATTTCTTCAACAGTAGCCGCTGTTTCCGTAACGCTTGCAGCTTGATTTATTGCTTGTTGTTTTACGCCCTCAATGTTGGCACTTATTTGCTGTATGGCACCGGCAGTCTCAGTCATATTATTTGCAAGTTCAGTACCGATATTGGTCATCTCAATACTGTTATCGCCTACGGTTTTTATGGAAGAGCCGATTTTAGAAATAGTTTGGTTAAAATATTCAGATAAATCCGTAATTTCATCATTTCCAACAAGCGGAAGACGAACCGTCAAATCGCCTTCTCCTTGAGCTATGTCTTTAAGGGCATTCACTACAACATTTATAGGTTTGACCATCCTGCGGGCAACAAAAAAAGTTATGGATAAAGCAATTACCAAAATTATTATACCCATAACCATCATTCGGCTTCTTAAGTCATCTACCGTGTCCATAAATTCTTCTACAGGAGCATTTATTATAATAGTCCAGTCGGTAGTTTTCATCGTAGCATAAGAAGCAATCTTTTTAATTCCATCGTATTCATAAAATCCGATTGACGGCTCATCAATATCTACCGCCATTTTTTCAAATGCTGCAAGAGAGCTAAATCTTTTATCGGTTTTTGCTATCTCTTGATAGTTTTCTTGCTTTTGAACAATTTCGGAATTTTTATGTGCAATGATAGTTCCCTCTAAACCCAATACATAACAGTACCCGGTATCTCCTACAACGATATCATCAATATCGTCAGAAAGTTTTTGTGCAGGAATAGCTGTTGCTAAAACACCTATAATATTACGGGTATGATCATATAACGGAACGGAAATAGTCATAATCAATTTGTTATCAACAACAGAAATAAACGGTTCCGTTAAAAAATTTTTTCCTTTACTACTCATTTTAAACCACTCTGAGTTATTTATATTTATAACTCTATTGTCTGCCGTATACATATTTCCATTTATATCTGCGATAGCTGCATCATATAAAAAATCTATAAATGTTATTTCCTTATTAAGTTGTTTTGATTTTTCAGCATATGAAACAGTTTCATCAGAAAATATTGGCATCCTTGCAAGACCTTCCAAAAATTGGAACACAGCCGTTATTCGGGCATCAATAATAGTTGCAGTATCGGTTGCTTTATCGATTAAGTGTTTTTCAATCTTTTCTGTTACAGCTTGCCGTGCGGTTCTAACTGCAAGCACCCCCTCGACAATTCCGGCAATAGTTATCAATAGTCCAAAAATAATTAATAATTTTTTACGCATGGAAAAGCGTTTTTTTTCTTTTTTCATTTGATTTATATCTCCTTATTGAGTCTTATTTTTAAATTGTAAGTTATAACTATTTTTTATTATCCTGTAGATATAAAATTTTTAAGCAAACAAAGCCTTAACATAAGATTCCTCCTCATTATCAGTTAAATTTATAGAGAGGCGATTTTAATTCGTCTATCGTAGAAAGTAAATTATTGTTCGCTATACATAAAGTATAATCTACAGATTGTATCTCGTTGATTGTATATTCCAAATTGCTTTTTACTACTCGCAAATTTTCGGGTACTATACAATATTTTATAGCATTTTGTCTAGTAGTTTCTGAGAAAAAATTCATTTTTTTTAAAAAAAATACCCCGTATAAAAACATGATGAATATTATATGCCAAAGTAGTTTAGCTGTCAATATATATTTACCTGTTTTAGTCTTTATTCTTGACATACACTATATGTTGTGTTATAATCACCAAAAATCAATAAAACATACAATATATAGCGTAGTTATTTATAAGGAATAATAAAATGCAAATCATAAAAAGAAACGGCGAAACTAAAAACTATGAGCCGGAAAAAATTGAAGGAGCTATCCGCTCTGCCTTTAAAAGTGTGGAAGATTCTCCGCATACCGATTTAGATACAATCATTCCTCCTCTGGTAAAGGAAATAGAAGAAGATATCTTGGCGCTTACTAAAAGCGGAAGCCTTGTTCATGTCGAAACGATTCAGGACTTGGTCGAAAAGACTTTGATAGAGCACAACTATTATGCGGAAGTAAAAAACTTCATCCTTTACAGGGTAGACCGTACAAAGAGGCGGGATTCGCGGCAGATGATAAGCCGCTTTTTTTCTACGATAGAAATTCAGAGCGTCCTTACCGAGATTCAAAATGATTTTACTTCGGACGAATACAGCCTTAATTTACTTTCACATAAATTCCTTTCTTTTAGAAAAGAAAACATGAGCGAGGCCGAATCCCTTGCCATGCTCATCAAGGCCTCCGTCGAGCTTACCGCTCAGGATGCCCCAAACTGGGAATTTATTGCAGCTCGTCTTTTAATGCTTCAATTTAACTTAAAACTAAAAACCGAGCTTGAAAAAAGGCAGATTAATTCTTTTTATGAAAAAATAAAATATCTTGAAAACGAAGGTCTCTATGGGGCCTATATTTGCGAGGCCTACACTCGTGCCGAATTGGAAGAAGCAGCCTTATTTATAAATGAAGAAAGAAACAAGCTTTTTACCTACAGTGCCCTCGACCTCCTCTTACGCCGCTACGTTATTCACACTCATTCAAATGTCGTCCTTGAATCTCCTCAGGAAATGTTTTTAGGTATCGCCCTCCATTTAGGCTTGAAGGAAAAATCGAACCGGATAGAATGGGTAAGGCGTTTTTACGATATGACCAGTTCCTTAAAGGTTACGATGGCTACCCCCACCCTTTCAAATGCCCGAAAGCCATATCATCAGCTTTCTTCATGCTTTATAGATACGGTCCCCGATTCTCTTGACGGCATTTACCGCAGCATAGATAACTTTGCCAAGGTTTCAAAATTCGGAGGAGGAATGGGACTTTACTTCGGAAAGGTTAGGGCCGTAGGCTCGCCCATCCGCGGCTTTATGGGAGCGGCGGGCGGAATTATCCGCTGGATAAAACTTGCAAACGATACGGCTGTTGCCGTTGACCAGCTCGGCGTAAGGCAGGGCTCGGTCGCCGTCTACCTCGATGTATGGCACAAGGACATTCCGGAATTTTTACAGCTCCGCACAAATAACGGCGACGACAGAATGAAGGCCCACGATGTTTTCCCCGCAGTCTGCTATCCCGACCTTTTTTGGAAAACCGTACGCGACGATATAAATGCTTCTTGGTATCTCATGTGCCCCCACGAAATTTTAAAAGTGAAGGGTTATGCCCTCGAAGATTTTTACGGAGAAGAATGGGAAAAAAGATACAGGGACTGCGTTGCCGATTCCCGTATCAGCAAAAGAGAAATCCCGATAAAAGAATTGGTACGCTTAATTTTAAAGTCGGCCGTAGAAACGGGAACCCCCTTTGCCTTTAACCGCGATCACGCAAATAAAACAAATCCCAACCCTCACAAGGGAATGATTTATTGCTCAAACCTATGCACGGAAATTTCCCAAAACATGAGCGAGATAAAACATAAGAGCATCGAAATAAAAACGGAAGACGGGGACACAGTCGTTGCAACAACTACCATCCCCGGAGACTTTGTTGTATGTAACCTCGCCTCCCTCGTTCTGGGAAACATTGACGTAAACGATGAAAAAGAAATCGACACAATAGTTTCTTCGGCAGTGCGAGCCCTGGACAATGTTATAGATTTAAATTTCTATCCTATTCCGTATGCACAAATTACCAACAGCAGGTACAGGTCAATCGGCTTGGGCGCTTCAGGCTATCATCATGCCCTTGCAAAAAACGGCATCGCATGGGAAAGCGAAGAACACCTTGAATTTGCCGACAAGGTGTTTGAAAAAATCAACTATGCAGCCGTCAAGGCCTCATCTCAAATTGCTAAAGAAAAAGGCTCCTATTCCTACTTTGAAGGAAGCGACTGGCAAACCGGTGCCTATTTTGAAAAGAGGAATTACATGGATGAAAAATGGAAAGTCTTGGCAGAAGAAGTAAAATCAAACGGAATGAGGAATGCCTATCTTTTGGCTGTCGCACCGACAAGCTCGACCTCGATCATAGCAGGCACAACAGCCGGTGTAGACCCCATTATGAACAAGTATTTTTTAGAGGAAAAAAAAGGTTCGCTAATGCCGAGGGTTGCGCCCTCTCTTTCTCAAGAAACCTATTGGCTTTATAAAAATGCCCACAATATTGATCAGACCTGGAGTATAAGGGCAGCAGGCCTGCGCCAGCGCCACATCGACCAAGCCCAATCGGTAAACCTCTATATTACCACCGACTTTACCTTCAGCAAGGTGCTTTCATTGTACATAAAGGCTTGGGAAGAAGGCGTTAAGTCAATCTACTATGTGCGAAGCCGCTCCCTCGAAGTCGAAGAATGTGAAAGCTGCAGTTCGTAAAAGCTGATTACAAAAAAAGAGCAAGGCTAGTCAACCTTGCTCTTTTTTATTGATCCTCTAAAACATAGTTCTTAAAAAAACTATGTTATTGAAGCTTCATAAACGCCCTTGATGGTTTTTTCCAAGGTTGCGTTAAACTCATCATCGCTTTGACTTGCAGAAAGGCCTTCGGCGAGAGCTCGGGAGAAACTTGCAATCATACCTCGGTTTTTAGCCAGAAGCTTGTTTGCATCGTCTCTGGAATAACCTCCTGAAAGGGCTACCATTCTAACTACCTGAGGATGCTTTGTGAATTCCTCGTAAAGGTTTTCTTTTGTCGGAATTGAAAGCTTGAACATTACAAGCAAGTCTTTCGGCAAGGTCTTAAGATGCTCTTCCAATTCTTTTTTGAGAATTTCTTCACACTTAGCCTTGTCGGGTGATTTAATATCTACTTCAGGCTCAATAATCGGAACAAGACCGGCCTTTGCAATTTGAATACCCAATTCAAACTGCTGATCTACAACAGCCTTGATACCTTGGGGATTTGCTTCCTTTATAACCGAGCGCATCTTTGTTCCAAAAATGTGCTTTTCTACAGCGTGCTTTAGCATAGCATCCAAATTGGGTATCGGCTTCATAAGCTGAACGCCGTCCTTTAATTCTGCAAGACCCTTATCGACCTTTAAAAAGGGGAGAATCTTTTTCTTTTCCCATAAGAAGTCGGCGGTGGGCATTCCCTCAATTTCGCGCTCCATTGTTTGCTCAAATAAAATTGCACCTAAAATATTATTGGAATTAAAAGCCTTACCTGTGATTATTCTTGTGCGCATAGCATGAACAAGATCAAACATCTCATCTTCATTGGAATAAGCCGTTTCAGGAACTCCGTAAGCCGCCAAAGCTTTAGGCGTACTTCCTCCGCTCTGATCCAACGCCGCAATGAAGCCCTTGTCATTCTTCATTCTTTCAAGTTTTACTTTATCCATAATTCACCTCTTTAAAAATATTTACCGCAAGTAATCCTGCATACTCTTCTATTATAACATATAACCTTTGTTTCGCTCAAGGGCTTAATTATTTCCACGGAAATCAATTTTGTAATATTTTTTTGATAAAAGATATATCCATGAGAGCTTTAAACATAATGTGAGATAAAGAATCTTTAGCTTGCTATTTATTTTATTTTTTGATAAAATAAAGCCCGATAAAATATTTGGAGATATTAAATGACAGACAATATGGAGAAACTGCTTAATCGCTTATTTTTTAAAGATATAAACGGTATATGGACAGGAAGTATAGGTAATAATAAATTTCTTATTAGACAAGATAAATTAACCGATCAAGAGCTTGCTCTTAAAACCTCCTGTGCCGTAAGCGGATCAAAGGGAGCGTTATTCACTTTTTTAGATGAGCAAAAAAAGATGGGAAGGGTAAAAACATTTAATATGGATGAAGATTTATTATCCTTAACTTATTCCTATGGTGATACTGATTTTGAGTTTGAATCTTTTTTAAAAGATCTTTCAGCTCTTCTAAGAGAATTAGAATCAAAAGATGTTTGCTTTTCATGTAGTAAAACAAGAGAAACAAATACTTATAAAATTAAGGGTGTTCCAACCTTTTTATGTTCTGAGTGTGCAGAAAATTTTAAAATGAAGATGGAAAAAGTAAACAATGAACCTAATAATTATTTAACCGGAACCTTATGCTGCATCATAGGTGCCCTACTCGGCTCTGCAGCTTGGATCTTAATATGTTATTTCGGTTTTTATGCGTCCATTGCAGGCTATTTTATAGCCTACTCTGCATTTTATGGTTATAATTTTGGAAAAGGAAAGGCAACCAAGGTAGGGGCTATAATAAATATCTTTGCTATAATTTTTGCCCTGCTTTTTGCTGAATATATAGGTTTATTTTTAGCCGTCAAAAAAGAAGCCGGTTTAGATTTTTTATCTTTTATAAAATTCTCTCCGGTCTTTTTTTTCGATCCGGAATTTATTAAATCTATTCTTCCTAGTCTAGGTCTTGGCTTTTTGTTTGCCGGATTAGGTTCTTATAGAATCATCAAGGATATGTTTATAAAGGCAAATGAGCTTTCAGGCATATCTATAGAAAGAATCTGACAAATTCAAAGCTCCCGATTGTTTTTTTTTGATTTTTTTGATATTATTTCCGCTTAAATAAGATTTTTGGAGAATGTGAAAATGCTTGATAAGATGCGGAATATAGGAATAATGGCTCACATAGATGCGGGAAAAACCACCACCACCGAGCGTATTTTGTTTTATACGGGAAAAATTCATAAGATAGGCGAAATAGATGACGGTCAAGCAACCATGGACTGGATGGCCCAAGAGCAGGACAGGGGAATCACTATCCAAAGTGCCGCAACCACCACTTATTGGAAAAATTTTCAGATAAATATAATCGACACACCCGGGCATGTAGATTTTACGGCCGAGGTAGAACGCTCCTTGCGTGTATTGGACGGAGCCGTTGCTGTTCTTTGTGCAGTCGGAGGAGTTCAGCCCCAGACCGAAACCGTTTGGCATCAAGCCGACCGCTACAAGGTTCCGCGTATTTGTTTTGTAAACAAGATGGACAGAATCGGTGCCGACTTTTTTGCAGTCTTAAAAGATGTGCACGAAAAATTCGGAGTTGAGGTTGTGCCGGTTCAAATTCCTATTGGAGCAAGCGACAGTTTTGAGGGAGTCATCGATCTTATTTCAATGAAAGAGATTCACTGGGATGCCGCAACCGAGGGTGAAAAATACGAGTATGCCGAAATAGCCCAAGACCGCCTTGCCTTGGCAGAAGAATGGCGCGAAAAAATGCTCGATACTATTTCTTCAGTTTCGGACGAAATCACCGAGCTCATCCTTGAAGGAAAAGATGTCCCCGAAGAGCTTATCAAAAAAGAAATAAGAAAGGCCGTTTTAAATCAAAGCTATATTCCGTTTTTGTGCGGATCGGCAAGAAGAAACATAGGCGTTCAGCCCTTAATCGATGCAGTTGTAGATTTTTTGCCTGCACCTGACGAAGTTCTCCCGGCAGAGGCTCTCAATCCCAAAAAGGAAGAAAAGATTGCAGTTCCGTGCAAGGTAGAAGGAGCTCCCTTAGGCCTTGTATTTAAGATTCAATACGACAAGGATGCGGGAAGCCTCTGCTATGTCCGAATGTATTCGGGAAAAATCAAATCCGGCGATCAGGTTTTTAACACGGGAAAAAAGAAAAGAGAACGCGTAAACAGAATCTTGCGTATGCATTCAAATAAGTCGGAACAAACGGATTCCGTTCAGGCCGGAGATATAGCCGTTTTTATCGGGCTGAAACTTTCGCAGACAGGAGATACCCTGGGTTCCGAGGGACAGCCTCTCTTACTTGAATCCATGCAATTCCCCGAACCTGTTATTTCCGTTTCGGTAGAACCTAAAAGCTTATCGGAAAGCGACCGCTTAAAAGAAGTCTTGGAAATTCTTTCAAAGGAAGACCCGACCTTCACAAGCCGCGAAGACAGTGAAACCGGACAGCTTATAATTTCAGGTATGGGAGAACTCCATATAGATGTTCTAACCCGCAGAATGTTGGACGACTTTAAGGTAGAAGCCAGAGTCGGAAACCCGCAGGTTACTTACAGGGAGTCTATCACCGCAGAAAAAACTCAAACCGAAAAATACAGCAAGCAGCTGGGCGGAAAAGACAACGAGGCCGAGCTTACCCTCACCGTCCGCCCCCTTGAACGGGGAAGCGGAAACCGCTTTGTTTCAAAGATTAAAACCTTCCAAAAGTCCGGTTCGGGCGGCACCAATGCTCTCCCCGAAGAACTTTTAGAAGCAGTTAAGCGTTCTATCGAAGGTTGTTTTAGTTCGGGAATTAAGGTAGGTTATCCTTGCACTGATATTGAGGTAGAACTTGTTTCGGTAAAATACAATGAACTTACGGCAACACCCTTCGCCTACGAAGCCGCCGCCGCAAAGTGCTTTGACGACGCTTGCAGTGCAGCCGCCCCCGTGCTCTTGGAGCCCGTGATGGCTGTGGATATTATGAGCCCCAAGGAATTTGTAGGAGATGCCATGAGTCAGATTACCCAGAGGGGAGGTCTAATCTCAAGCATGGACTCAAAGGCAAGCACAGACATTGTACATGCCCAAGCTCCCATGGCAAAGATGTTCGGCTTTTCCACCGACCTCCGTTCAGCCACCCAGGGAAGGGCTTCCTTTACCATGAGCTTTAGTCATTTTGAGATTAAGCGGTAAGTCATTTTTATCCTGACTCTTTTTTTAGAATGCTTAAAATTTCTTCTTTTGTTAAAGCATCAATTAAAATATATTTAGCGTCTATAAATCTATATTTATCTTTCGGCAGGCGGGTCATAAAATCCGAATACTCCATAACTCCTGCTCTTTGATAAGAGTCTTTATCATCAGGGTTTCCGTTAATAATAGCTAGAGATAATTCCCAAGTGCTTATATCTTCATCTTTTACAATCCTTCTATTTTTGTATTCCACACTAGGCTTATAAGGCAAAATAGTTTCCGTATCTTGAGTTAGGGCATAAATCCCGATAATGTTTTTAGTTTTATTATCTTCAAAAAACATTTGGTTTGCCGAAAAAGCGTCTAAATACTGAATGTCCTTAAAGAATTTACTAAATGCCTCTATCGGATTCTCGGAATTTAAAAATCCTTCTACAATTTTACGGTTAAAAGCCGCTTCCCGGAAAATACCGAAACTGATGTATTCATCCGTATCTTTGTTTTCAATATAAGATTTTATTCCGAATAAGATATCTTCCTGATAATTAAATTGTTCGATATTCTCAGCGGTAAAATATTCACCTCTTTCATTGACAATATCGCTTCCCAATTTTTTAGCTAAATCTTTGATATAGGTAAGGGCGATTTGCCAATCTTCCTGTGTGCTTGGCGTGAAAACCCGCACAGCATAATGATTGAGACCCTTATCAAAAGAAAGTTCAAAACCGCGGGAGCTTTTTCCTAATACTCCGCATAGTAAACATTCATAATCTGCAATGGATGAATTATAGAATCTTTTCACGTCAAAATTATCTTGCGCTTCGTCAAAAGCAAATTGGTCTATTTTTTGTGAAGAAAATCCTAAACATTCTTTTAACTTCATAGGAGCTTTAGCTTTTAAAAAAGTTTTTTTGTTGTTAATATAAAATGATACGCTCATAAGTTTCTCCGTACAGCCTGAAGAACAGTTCTTTGATGTTAGTTTAACCTGCATTATAAAAAAATGTCAAGGTGAAGTCGAGGATAAATACTATTTTTTATATTTGTATTGGACAAATTTATTATCTTTTACAGCATACAATACATTACCATTTTTATTTATATATATTTTAGCTATTTTTGTATTATCTTTTTTAAATGATTCATTACTGCATATATTTAAGATACCATCATTATCGATATTCCAAAATAATTCTACCGGTGAAACAGAAGATTCTTTTATTGTGATTATACTTTTATCTTTTGATTTGTATTCTTTTTCGACTATTTTACCTAATAACGCACTAACATAATTCTTAGTATCAAAGATAATAAAACCGGAATATTGTTCTATTATGTTTTCTGAAGAAATTATTGATAATGAACTATTTAAGATTTCCTCATTAGTCCACTTAACATAAATTCTTTTATCTACTAATGATAAAAAGTTTTTTTCATTAAAATTATATATTTTTATGCCTTCAACGGTATTAAGAATTAATCCATTTTCATATATATCATAAAAACCGCCCCAATAATAATGAGATATTGTTCTTTCCAAATTTCTGTCATTTTTAATTACATCACAAATCTTTTTACTATCATATTCTTTTCCGTTTTTGAAAATTTTGAATAATGTATCATTTTTATCAAAATTTTTATCTAACAGATTTTCCATTCCGTTAACAAAAAAAATACAATAAATGCCATCATCACTTACATAGATATTGCTATACCAACCCGGTATTTTCCATATAGGTGCAGAATCCTTTTTTTTAGTTTCATAACAACAAGTTGTATCATTTTCATAATCTATATGCAGGTAATAAAGTTTATTATTTGAGTATTTATTATAAGTCGCAGTAGTTAAAGGAGACTCATCACAAAAAATAAGATTTGCCAAAAAAACAAACAGAATGTTTAAAATATTTTTTTTCATATCGCACCTCAATGCAGCACAACTGCATTATTTGTGTAACCCCTCTTAAGGAACCTTTAAAAATCTATTTTTCTTAGTATCAGTAATTATTTTAGTAGTTTTTTTATAAATTGTCCAGTGTAAAAATATTATCGGTTGATAAACAGTTACTCTGCAATTATGCTTAATTTAAGAACGAGAAAAAATGAGTTTGCGCTTTTTAAATCCGTCGGCGCCGATTCAAACATAATCACAAATCTTTTTTATAAAGAGGCAGGTGGGTTTTTGATCAAGCCGCTCCTAAAGGCAATCCCCTTCTTTTTGGCTTTTGCTGCAATTTTGATTATAAGATTTGATGAGGTCTTTGTTTTAAACTTTTTGCTTTCATTTAATTGGGGCTTTTTTATCTTCTACAGCTTCTGCTTAAGTGCCTCGATTATCAGCTCCTACTATTTCGGCAAAAAAGAAATAGAAGACGGAGGAATAATAAGCGGGATAGACGGATTTTAGAAAACAAAAAAGTTAAGAATTAATACTTGTTAAGAATACACCAAGAACACTTAATGAATTACCTGCCATGTGAACAATAATTGCATATGCATTATTGTCATATTTTTCTTGGTAATAGCCGGCAACAATTCCAAGCATAGTTGTAAAAATAACTGTTCGAAGTACAAAATTCCCGCTTACACCTGTTGTTATTAGAACTAAATGTCCCAGCCCAAATATAACAGCACTAATAAACACAGAAACACTGATATGCTGTTTGAATATTTTTATCCCTTTTGCTTTTAATGGTTTTAGCATGTTCAATAAAAAGCCACGAAACAACAATTCTTCTGAAATACTTGCATAGATAAATACAAAAACAAAAAGCTGCAATGCTGATGAATGTTTCATAAATGGATGTACCTCAATATTTTCTACAGATGTTTTTGCAACCGTAATAATTGTCATAATAGTATTAATGAATATTGTTGCCAAAAGCCCTATCAATATAGGTCTCCATATTGTTTTGAATTGTGGAATTTCAATTTTGTACCCTACATGATTTTTCAAACTGAAAATTGCAGTTAGTGAAAATAACAGCATAAGGGAGTGCGTAGCAAAAGAAGGAATAAAAAAATCATTATTTAATTGCAACTTACTTCCCAAAAATGTAGATACTAAAAATATTGTTATGGTAATTAAAATTCCATAAAACACTTGTTCTTTGTCTTTCACATTATAACCTCGCCTTTACTATTATTTGATTGCAGCCAATCTGTACTTATTCTAGTATTATTTGATTCAATCCAAACTCTACTTTTTATTCCATTTCTTTCATCATCAATACTTTTTAAAAATAATTCTCTAATTTCTTCCTTTTCACTTGGAAGTGTTATTTCCCATGGTGCATCAGTATTTCTCCAATCACCATTGTTTAGCCAATACCACTCAAAATCGTCCTTTTCTCTACTTACTAAATTACACTTTTCTGAGCTAGCAATAACCATATTAAAAAATACTCCTTTCCTTACTGTGCGCAACATCCGTCTACCATTCGCTTAACCTGCATTTGCGGCTCATCCTCAATGTCAGGTTGAAGCGGGTGTTATACACTTTTATTTTCTTACACTTTGCGTATAAATTTTTGCATTATTAACAAAAGTTTCTAAATCCATCTTGTCAAAATACTCTCTTTGCCATTTTGTATAATCAAAACGTTCTCTTCGCACAGCAGCAATAAAATATTCTGCTTCAACGACTCCCATAGATTCTACAAGACACTCCATACCGCGAGAAAGAAGCTCTATTGTTGCAGGCGGTGTAATTATTTCAGTCATAACTTTCATTACCTCCATTTAATAAATCTATGAATTCTATCGGATCAAGCAATTTTAAAGTATCGCTTTTATACTTCAACATACGTTTATCTGTTGTCAAAAGGTAGTCGCATTTCATCATTTCAGCACAAACTATATGACAAGAATCCTTCATTTTCACTCCTGCTGCCATCACAATTTTTGCCTTTTCAATGACTTTTTCTGATTTTTCACTACCTAGATAATCAGAAACATTATCATCTAAAAAGTTCTTTATAGCAATTTTTCTATCCATATAGGGATTACAAGAATTTTCATAGTCCAAAACAAATGAAGAAGCAAGTTCTAGATGTTTTTCTTTTATAAGCAATTGAACAAGCAACTTTGCCTGTGTTTCAAGTGAAATGGGCAGATAATTTTGGTCGTCATATGGTCTATTATAACAACAACTATCAGGATAAACTTTCATAAAATAATTATACCATATTTTGAATATTTTTGCACTATAGCAAATTGAAAATCATGAACTGCAAGCATTGATTTCATTTTTAAAACCGCAAATCCCGCCAATCTTCAACCTAAACTACCCCACACCCTCTCAACATACTCACAAATTCCCTTTACCCTATCTTCCATGCCCCAGGGAGGATTTGTGATTAAAAGGCCTGAGCCTTGAAGGCCGTATTCGCTTTCAGTATCTATCTTACTTGAAAAATGCTTGACCTCAAAATTTAGAATCTTGCCGTTTGCAGTTCTGCTTATCCTGCTTTTTAAATTTGCACACTCTTCGGTTTTGTGATTTAATATTGGATACCAAATTATAAAGATTCCTACAGACCATTTTTTACAGACTTTTTCAACAGCTTCTGCAATTGCTGTATAGTCGGAGTCGACTTCATAGCTGGGATCAAAGAGGGCAAAGCCGCGGATAGGCAGAGGAGGGGTAAGAGCTCTAATCGTCTCATAGCAATCCCTTTTGTGCACATGAACATTTTCTGCGCTCCTGTAAAGCTCTTTTAATTTTTCGGCTTCGGCAGAATGTAAATCGCATAAGATTAAATTAGAATCTTTTTGTAAAAATGAACGGATGATTTCGGGAGAGCCGGCATAAGAGGAATTTTCATCATAGTTTTTTAGGCAAAAATCCAAATAAGACTTAAAGTCTTCAGGAATTGGAATAGGCAGTTTTTCTTTTTTATATAAATTCAAAAGACGGACTATCCCTTCTTCCGCTTCGCCGGTTTTTAAACTCCACTCACTTAAAAGATTATAGGAAGCACCGCCTGCATTTAAATCGAAAGCCGTAAAAGGTTTTTGCTTTTGAGTATAAAGTTTTAAAAAAGAAAACAAAGCAGCATGTTTAAAAACATCGGCCTGATTACCTGCATGAAAACCATGTCGATAACTCAGCAATTTCTATACCCTCTTATTACACCACACGCCTTTGCGGTAATGATATAAAATAACGGTAAACTCCGCGAGCTCCGATAGAATATATGAAGTCCAAACCATATATAACGGAAGATGCAAAACATTTACAATTAAAAATAAAAACGGAATCTGAACGAACCAACGCGAACCGAGGGTAGAATAAAGCATCGGCCTTGTATGACCTGAACCGGAAAAAACGGAAGCAAAGCCCAAACCTGCCGATAAAATTATAAAGGAAGGATAGAAAATACGCAGCATGACGCTTCCTTGATTCAGCATTTCAATATCGCCCGGGAAAAAGAGGTGCAAAAACGTTTGAGGTGTTCCCATAATAATTATTGCAAAAATACCTACTATACTTGCCGACATAAGAGCCGTTATTTTGGATGTAAGTTTTGCTTCTCGAACATTGTCACGGCCGAGACTTTGGCCTACCAAAGTTGCTCCTCCCATACTAAACCCAAAAATGGGCATAAAGGCAAATTGCGCAAGCTTTCCGCCGACTCCTGCAATAGCAACAGCGTCGGCTCCATAGACGGTTACAAACTTCATAATCGTTACCTGAGCAAAGGTACGCACAAGAGAATTAATACCTGAAGGAAGTCCTATGAGTAAAAGATCCGTATCTATTTTTTTGTCGAGTCTGAAAAGTCCCTCAAAGCTTATTTTTATCTTACGCTTTCCGCTTAAAAGAATAAGGATGCCGTATAAAAAGCTGATACTTCTTGCAATTACCGTCGCAAGAGCTGCTCCAAAGACTCCCAATCCAAGCCCCGGAATGCTTGTACCCGGAACTATATCAAACATAAAAAGAGGATCTAAGACCAAGTTTATGATAGTCGCTATTATCATAATATGGAGAGGAGTTTTTGCATCTCCGGTACATCTGAAAATCGTATTTACGGAGTATGAAGAAAACATAACGGGAATAAAAAAGATTCTAAGCCAGCCGTATTCAAGGGCCGAATTTACAACTTCTTGATCCGGAAGAAAGAACCACAAAAGAGGTTTTAAAAATATTGCCAAAAGGAGACCTGAGATTACTGCAAGCACAACTTTAAAACTGATAGTCTGCTCTGCAATGCGCTGAGTTTTTTCCATGTCGCCCCGTCCATAATTTTGAGCAATCATCGAAACGGAACTGGCCCCTGCTATCTCATTCAAAATAGTAAAAAGCATATAAATAGAAGAAAAGAGGGTTACTCCGGATAAGGCCGTCTTAGATATCTGCCCTACCCAAACCATATCGACAATGTCATAAAAGTTTTGTAAACCTGCAGAAATCATTGTCGGATAAGCCAATCTCCATAAATTTTTTGATATTTTTTGAGAATTTAATTGCAGATCCATATTTTTACAAACACACTTCGAACCGCATAAATTTTCCATAAGCACATACTCTCCTTTATTTTTTTGAAGAAAAAAGATTTTTAAATATTGAAGTCTTCACAGTTCCTTCTTTTTTTAAATTATTCTTTAAGCTTATCTTTCCGCCCGAAAAGTTATAGATGTGCTCTTCGGAGGCAACAACCAAAAGAACATCATCTTCTTCAAACTTATACTCAGGGTCATCCATAAAAATAAAGTCTTCACTTTCTTTTTTTCTGCGGGCAATAATGTTTACGCCCATGTCTTTTCTTATATTGGATTCTGCAAGGCTTTTACCGACATATCTTGCCTCTACCCCGACTTCGGCAAGGGCAAGGTTTTTTGAAATAGGCATAAATTTAAGAAGGAGATCTGCTGCTAAAATAGGCGTTGTTCTTTTGGCGGCCTCACTGTCAGGATAAATTACTCTGGTAGCTCCGACGGTTTTTAAAAGCCTTCCGTGTTCATCGGATTGGGCTCGCACCACAATGTTTGCAATGCCGAGAGTTTTCAAAATTGTCGTACTGATTACGGAAAGCTCCACCTTGCGGCTAAAGTCTACAATTACGGTATCTACCTTAGGAGGCAAGATTTTGCGCACCGAAAGCTCGCTTATTTCTTCTATTACGACTGCAGAAGAAGCCTTGGGTTTATACATTTCGATCAGTTCTTTGTTTTGGTCGATGATGATAACTTCGGCGCCGATTTTTATAAGCTCATCGAGCATCCGTATGCCGAAGGTTCCCAAGCCCATAATCGCAAATTTTTTCATAACCTTTTCCTATTCTTCATCGCGGGCAACAACATCAAGTCCTATAAGCATATCGGGGCTTTCAATATCCAATATTCTGACCCCCTGAGCTGCCCGGCCCATGGTGCCTACAGAGTCTATGCTGATGCGGATAGTTTTTCCCTGCCCTGTTATGCAGACAACTTCATCATCATCAAAGACGGTAAGAAGGCCGACAACCTCTCCGGTTTTTTCAGAAATTGTGTAAATGCGCTGTCCGCCGGTTCCTCTTCCGTGAGCGGAAAATTCGGAAAACTCTACTCGCTTGCCGAAGCCGTTTTCGGTCATAACAAGCATTTTTTGATTTTCCGTTACGCGGAGTGCTCCCGTAAGCTCATCTTCTGAAGAAAGTTTTATTCCGGTAACACCGCGGGAAGAACGGCCTTGAGAGCGGATATCCTCTTCGCTTGTACGGAGGGCCTGACCTCGGCGGGTTATGAGCATGATCTCATCCTTGCCGCCTGTAAGAATTGCGCTTACAAGCTTATCGCCCTCATCCAGTTTTATGGCTATGATTCCGCGGGTTTTTGCATTTGCAAAATTGTCTGTGGTAACTTTTTTTACAACACCGCCTGCGGTCGCCATCAAAAGATAGGTCTTATCGTCGAATTCTTTTAAAGAAACGACAGCCGTAATTTCTTCATCGGAAGAAACTGAAAGAAGAGATTTTATGTGAGAGCCGCGGCTCGTCCTGCTTGCTTCCTGTATCTCATGCACCTTTAGCCAGTAGGCCTTGCCTGCATTTGTGATAAACATAATATAATCGTGGGTCGAGGCCGTAAAAATCTGATCCAAAAAGTCGTCTTCTGCAAGGTTTGCGGAATTGGAACCCTTGCCTCCCCTGTTTTGACTCTTATAAGCCGTGGCAGGAATACGCTTGATATATCCGAGGTGGGAAATTAAAATAACCATCTCTTCTTTTTTGATAAGGTCTTCGATATTGAGCTCTTCAACCTCATCGGCTACAATATCGGTTTTGCGCTCATCGCCGAACTTTTCTGCTATCTCGTTAGTTTCTTCCTTTATCAGGGCTAAGATCTTTTCTGGATGGGCAAGAAGGTCTTTTAAGTGAGCGATTAAAACCTGCAATTCCTGTAATTCTTTTCTGAGGTCTTCAATTTCCAAGCTTGTCAAGCGCTTTAACTGCATATCGACAATGGCCTGAGCTTGCACATCATCAAAGCCGAACCTTTCCATCAAGCCGTTTTTTGCAGTTTGAGTATCGCGGGAGGCCCTTATTATTTTGATAACCTCATCTATGTTGTCGATGGCGACGATAAGGGCTTCCAAGATATGAGCCCTTTCTTCCGCCTTGCGTAAATCGAATTTTGTTCTGCGGGTAACTACATCGACCCTGTGCTCAACAAAGTATTTTACAAGAAGTTTTAGGTTGAGGGTTTCCGGTCTTCCGTTTACAAGGGCTAGGTTTATAACTCCGAAGGAAGATTGAAGGGCTGTCTTTGCAAAGAGTTGGTTTAATACGACCTTTGTAATAGCCCCCCTCTTTAACTCTATAACAATACGCAAGCCTGTTCTATCGGAAGTTTCATCGTTTACGTTTGCAATTCCGTCTATAACTTTTTCGCGGGCTAATTCTCCGATGCGGGATACGAGGGTTGTTGTGTTTACCTGATAGGGAACTTCGGTAAAGACTATAGTTTCTTTTCCCTTTTTATCTACCTCAATTGTAAATTTACCGCGTACCAATATTTTTCCGCGGCCGGTTTTAAAGGCCTGCTTTATTCCCTTTCTTCCATAGATGACTCCGCCGGTCGGAAAGTCGGGGCCCTTCATGTATTTACAAAGCTCGTCTATTTCGATTTCGGGATTGTCTATGTAGGCCGAAACGGCATCTGCTATTTCGCGCAAGTTATGGGGCGGCATGTTAGTTGCCATACCGACTGCAATTCCGCTTGAACCGTTTGCAAGCAAGAAGGGAAATTTTGCCGGAAGAACGGTCGGCTCCTTTGTGGAATCGTCAAAGTTCGGAATAAAATCGACGGTTTCTTTTTTTATGTCCTCGACCATGGTTTCGGCGATTTTGGCCATCTTGGCTTCCGTATATCGGTAAGCAGCGGGCGGGTCGCCTCCTATGGTTCCGAAGTTTCCTTGAGGATAAATGACCGGATAGCGTAGAGAGAAGTCCTGTCCGAGGCGGACTAGGGCATCATAGACCGAAGCGTCGCCGTGAGGGTGGTAACTTCCTAATACGTCACCTACAATCTTAGCACACTTTCTGGTGGGGCCTGAACTGCGTAAACCCTTTTCTTCCATTGAATAGAGAATTCGCCTGTGAACGGGCTTTAGGCCGTCCCTTACATCGGGCAGGGCTCGGCTTACTATAACTGACATTGAATAATCTATGTAGGCTCTTTTTACTTCATTTTCGATAGGAATCGGAATTACGGCTCCGCCTTCCTTAGTTTGTATCTCTTCCACGCATTATACTCCGAAATCTATAAATTCGCGCTATTCTAGCATAAAAAAGGGGGCTTGGTCAAGGAAGCGGAAAATGACAAACAAATAACCCGAATTTATTTACTAATTTCGAGTTTTTTTGTATTATGTAAGTCTTAGGCTGTCAGCCTATGAGGAGAAACTCTATGAGACTTATCATCAAAAACAATTATGACGATTGTTCAAAATGGACTGCCGATTATATAGGCAATAAGATTATCGAATTTAATCCTACCAAGGAAAGGCCCTTTGTTCTAGGCCTACCCACCGGTTCAACTCCCTTGGGGGTTTATAAAGAACTTATAAAAAAACACAAAGAAGGCATCCTATCTTTTAAGCATGTCGTCACCTTTAATATGGATGAATATGTGGGCTTGGAGGCATCCCATCCTCAAAGCTATCACTACTTTATGATGGATAATTTTTTTAATCACATTGATATCGATCCTAAAAACATTCACATCTTAAACGGAATGGCAAAAGATAAGAAAAAAGAATGTGAGGATTACGAAAAGGCAATCCGTTCTTACGGAAAAATTCATTTGTTTTTGGGCGGAATAGGAGCTGACGGACACATAGCCTTTAATGAGCCCTATTCTTCCTTAACCTCCCGCACAAGGGAGAAAACCTTAACCCAAGATACCATCATAATGAACTCCCGCTTTTTTGAAGGAAATGAAGACCTTGTTCCAAAAACAGCTTTAACCGTAGGTATCGGCACTATTATGGATGCAGAAGAAGTTCTTATAATGGCAACGGGACATGCTAAGGCTGAGGCTGTTCATCAGGCGGTAGAGGGAGGTGTAAGCCATGTCTGGACGGTAAGTGCTTTACAACTTCATCCTAAATCTATTATAATCTGCGATGATGCAGCAATAGATGAGCTTAAAGTAAAAACCGTAAAATATTTTTTGGATATCGAAAAGGAAAAAAGAAACTAATGTATCAAGAAAACAAGCACAGGCTTCAAACTATCTCATTTTTTGTATTACTTGCAGGAATGCTGATTCTTGTGGGTAAATTATTTTTACCCTACGCAAGCGTTTTATTGTGGTCGGCTGTAATTTATATTTTGGTAAGCCCCTTATATAATAAGATACTGTCCAAGATGAATAAAGAGAAAAAAACTTTCCCGATAAAAAAGAGATTGCTTGCAGGCAGTTTTGCAATAATGACGGTTCTTGTTGTTGCCGGTGTCTTGTTTTTTGTCGTGATAAAAATATTCGGCCAAGGAAAAATTCTTGTTCAAAATATTCAAAGCTTTTTGGAAAACATAAACAATGCAGATTCCGGATTTTCAAAAACAGATATAGCCTCAGCTGTAAACCGATTGTCGATGGGGACGGTAGATATTTCAAACCTTGATTTACAAAAAGAATTTTTAAGCCTTTTATCCGCCTCCTCGGATCGGATATTAAGGTATGCAACAAGTCTTGTAAAAAATGCAGGTTCATTTTTTTTATCCCTTGTTTTTTTTGCCTTTGCTCTTTACTTTTTTTATGTAGACGGGGCCTATCTTTTCAGCCTGTTAAAACATGCCATTCCAATAGATAACGAAACATCAGGCAAACTGTTTTCTAAAATAGGAGAAATTACAACAAATCTTTTTAAAGGACTTTTCTTGGTTTCCTTTTACCAATGTCTTGCCTCTTTAATTATCTATCTTGCATTTGGAGTTCAAAGTGCTCTCTTGCTTGCGATTTTAACCTTTTTTAGTTCATTTTTACCCCTTGTCGGCTGCGGCTTAATT
The DNA here is from genome assembly GCF_024181285.1 of Treponema sp. OMZ 790. Classification (NCBI taxonomy): domain Bacteria; kingdom Pseudomonadati; phylum Spirochaetota; class Spirochaetia; order Treponematales; family Treponemataceae; genus Treponema; species Treponema sp. OMZ 790. The sequence continues at coordinate 2,610,696 of NZ_CP051201.1, forward strand.
TGGTTTCCTGTCGGAGTCGGGTTATGCTTCACTGACAGTCTGCTAAAGGGGCTTATCTTTTTGGTCGTTGCAGGCTCGATAATCAGCTTTATGGATAATTTTTTACGTCCCTTCTTTTTAAAAGATAGAATAAAGATACATCCTCTTTTAATCTTTTTTTCGATGCTGGGCGGAATAAGCATGTTCTCATTCGACGGAATCGTTTTAGGTCCGATGATTGTAATTTTGTTCTTTACGATTTTGGATATGGCTTTGGATATAGAAGAAAAAAAAGAAAATGACGATGACAATTTTGAGCATTTAGTATAAGGAGAAAATTTATGATAACGGAAAAAACTATTTTGCCGCATAAGGCATTGTTTAACGAAAACGGAGATATAGAAACTCACAAACGCAAGATGATCGGAGGGAACACCACCAATCTAAACGATTTTAACAATATGAAGTATTCATGGGCAAGCGATTGGTACAGGCAGGCTATGAATAATTTTTGGATACCCGAAGAAATAAATATGACCACCGATGTTCAAGACTATCGAAAATTATCCGCACCGGAAAAAACAGCCTACGATAAGATTCTTTCTTTTTTGATTTTTTTGGACAGTATTCAAACCGCAAATCTTCCCAATGTCGGACAATATGTAACGGCCAATGAGGTAAACTTATGCCTTACCATTCAGGCCTTTCAAGAAGCTGTTCATTCGCAAAGCTACAGCTACATGCTTGACACAATTTGTTCTCCCGAAGAGAGGACCGAAATTTTATATCAATGGAAGGATGATGAACACCTTTTGCGTAGAAACAAATTTATCGGCGATCTATACAACGAATTTCAAACCGACAAGAGCGCTCTTGCTTTTTTAAAGGTCTGCGTTGCAAACTACATCTTGGAAGGCGTTTATTTTTATTCCGGTTTTATGTTCTTTTATAATTTGGGAAGAAACAATAAGATGCCCGGTTCGGTACAGGAAATCCGTTATATTAACCGGGATGAAAATACACATCTTTGGCTTTTCCGTTCGATGATTCAGGAGCTGCAAAAGGAAGAACCTCAGCTGTTTACTCCCGAAACCGTAGAGCTTTTTAGAGCCATGATAAAGGAAGGCTGCGAGCAGGAAATAGCTTGGGGAAATTATGTTATAGGAAACGATATTCCCGGGCTTAACAGTCAGATGGTAACCGACTATATCCAATATTTGGGAAACCTCAGATGCGAAAACCTCGGCTTCGCTCCGATTTATGACGGCCACAGGGAAGAACCCCAATCCATGAGCTGGGTCAGCCAGTACAGCAATGCGAATCTGATTAAGACGGATTTCTTTGAAGCCAAGTCTACAGCTTATGCAAAGTCCTCGGCAATGGTAGACGATCTATAGGATGGGAGCTAAAATGAAACATAAATCAAAAAAAACAAAATCTTTGCGAATAAGGATAGCCTTAATTGTCGTTGTCTTGACTGCCATACCTGCTTTCATAGTAGGTTTGGCAGATTATTTTATTGCTCTAAATCAAAGCAGGTTGGCGTATGAACGGCAGACACAAGAATTAATAGACGGAGCCGACCTATATATCGATAATTTAATCGGCAGTTTAAAAGAACTAAATACAGCCCTTTCAAATATCGATCTTATAAAAAATGTTGATGGAAGTATTACGTCTTATATAAATTTAAAAGCCGATACTGCAAGCGGCAAGGTTGATATGAATCCTTCCGCTTTTGATTCTAACGAAAAAGCTCTTTTCAATCTCATAAAATCCTTTCAAGATTCTTTTTCTTCCATAATATATATTACCCTTGCCTCAGAAAGTGACGGCGGAATATTAATGTGCCCGCCCAAAGAGAGAAGTCCCGGATATGATGCCCGAACCCGAGGCTGGTACAAAGACTGTATACAAAGTCCAAACAATCAGATTCTTTCGGATTTATATATTTCTTCCACTAACGAAGTTTCGATAGAAATTACAAACAAAATAATAAAGAACGGAAAGCCTCAAGGTGTAGTTTCGACTTCGGTAGATCTTTCCTATATTCAAAAAATTATTCAGGAAAAAAATATAAGTGAAACAGGTCATACACTAATTATCGACAAAAAAGGTCTTATAGCCGGGCACAGTAAACAAAAAGAACTTATAGGCAAACATGTAGAAACCTTAGGTAAAGAATATGAAACTCTTTTGAAATCCGGTAATACCGAATTTACAAAACATTCTATGGGAAATCAAGTTTATTATTCCAAGATAGTACATTCAAAAAATGCAGATTTAGGCTGGACATATATTTATACGATTAGTTCCTCCGAATACGAAGCGGTGGGAAAAAAAGTTTTGATAAATCTTGTAATAATACTTGCAGGAATTTTTGTTTTGACCATTCCTGTTGCTTATCTCACCTCAGCCAAAATAATAAAAATGCTTAGAAAAATAGCTGAAGCCTTACATAAAGTAGGAGAAAATAATCTTTCAGTTTCAATTCCAGTTTTAGCTTCAGGCGAGATAGGTGAAATAATAATTCTTTTAAATGAAACCATTAAAAAATTGGGAAATTCAATTCGAACGGTTGCAGAAAATACCCATAATATGAATGAGGTTGAAAATAGCTTTGCCGCAAGTATAAGCGAAGCCGCAAGTGCAGTTGAACAAATAACAGCAAATATACAAAGTGTTAAGAAACAAACTGAAATTCAAAATTCAAGTGTAAGTGAAGCTTTATCAAGTGTTGAACAGATTATGAAGCGAATAAGAGAACTAAATTCAAGTATTGAAATTCAGTCCTCCAGTGTAGTCGAATCTTCCACCGCGATTGAACAAATGGTTGCAAATATAGATTCAATTACAAAAACACTCGAAAAAACGGATGATGTTATTGTAAATCTTGTCGGAGCAACAGCCGATGGAAAAGATTCCCTTATCACTTCAAATTCTGTAACAAAAAAAATTGCCGAAGAATCCGGGGGCCTACTCGAAGCTTCTACCGTGATAGAACATATAGCAAGTCAAACAAATTTATTGGCTATGAATGCGGCGATTGAAGCGGCCCATGCCGGGGAAGCCGGAAAAGGCTTTGCCGTCGTTGCGGATGAAATAAGAAAATTAGCTGAAGAGTCCAGTGCACAAGGTAAAACAATTACGGAAACCCTAAAAGCTCTAGGAAGTGAAATTGAAAGTTTATCCGTTTCTTCACATACTGCAGAAGAAAAATTTAATATAATATTTAATTTAGCTGAGCAAGTTAAAACGATGAGCTCTACTTTAACTCTTGCGATGAAAGAACAATCGAATGGAAGCAGTGAAGTTTTAAATGCCATAAAAAATATTAATTCGGTAACAAATGACGTAAAAACCGATTCAACCGAAATGCTTACGGCCGGTAAAAATATTTCGGGCGATATGGAAAAACTTGATAATCTCACACAATTTATTACGCAAAGCATGAACGAAATGGCTGTAGGAGCGATTCAAATGAGTAAGACTGTTCAAGAAGTAAATGAAATGACACAGGAAAATAAAACAAGTATTGAAAATTTAACAAATGAAGTAAATAAATTTAAGGTATAATATTGTTATTTACTTATTACATAAACGGCCGGGACATTCTTCAGCTTTAGTGTACCATTTACATTTATTGCAATCGACGCAGGGCTTATAAAATTCATCCTTTATCGATTTTTTTGCAAAAGCCGGATCAGCTAAAAAGGGGCGTCCATAGGCCGCAAAATCTACGGCCCCGGTTTTAATCAATTCGTTTCCCCTGCTTATTGTTTTAATCTCGTTTACTGCAATCACAGGAACCCTTACATTCTTTTTAATAACGGAAGCTGTGTAAACTACTTCATTAAAATTAAAATTTTCCGGGATTGCGATAGGTCGTTCCGAAGGTATACCCTTGGAAATATGCAGCATGTCAACTCCTATTTTTTCCAAATTTTGAGCGGTTTTTATATCCAAATCGAGGTCATCAAGCCAGCCCATTCTATATGAAATTATAAAACCCTCTCCTGCAAATTCCCTTATGCCGGAAATAATTTCTTCTGCAAGTTTAAGTCGGCGCGGAATATCGCCGCCGTAAGAATCGGTTCTATGATTTGCAAGAGGCGAGCTCATCATATTTAAAAAATAAGAGTGGGCACCATGAAGCTCTATACCGTCAAGCCCGGCTTTTTTACAAATTCTTGCAGCATCAATAAAACTTTTACGGATAGAGATAATTTCTTCCGTAGTGAGGCTGTCAATTTTTCGGGCACTGTCATCATAAAAAGCAAAACCGGGATATGCCAATTGGGCAAAAAAGCGGCAGCCTCCGGCATGGCAGGCTTTTGCAATCTTAGCTAAATATTCTATATGCTCTTCCGAATAAGCCCCGCCTCGGACATTCTTCCCGGGAATTACGGAAAGCGCCTGACTTACCAAAAGCCCAATGTTTTTATCTGCGGCAGTTAAATACTCTTCCATAAGTTTTTCGCCAAAGATACCCTTATTATATTCAAAACCGAAACGTACCATTGGCGCCATCACCACTCTGTTTATAAATTCAATATTCTTAACTCGGACAGGTTCAAAAATTTCAAGCATACTCTTTTCCTCACAAAACTATTCTATATTATATCTATATATTAATCGAGAAACAAGACTATCGGCTTGAAAAGTATAAATTAAAATAAATTTGAACTTTTTGCTTTTTTGCGACGATATTAGTATGAGACCTTTGGTTAAGAATTTGAAAATGGAAAATAAAATCGATTTAGACCTTTTGATTGATCAAGCGGGAGATTCTCTTTGGCGCTTTTGTTTAAGGCTTGAAAAAACAAGACTTGATGCTGAAGACCTATATCAAGAAACTATGTTAAAAGCAATTAGACTGCAAAACAAAATAGAGTTTGATAAAAACCCTAAGGCTTTTTTATTTTCGATTGCTGTCGGAATACATAAAAATAAATTTCGTAAGTTTTTTAGAAGAGTTAAACTTGCACCCCCCTCGAGTTCTGCACTTGAATCTCTCTCTTCTCCTTATGAAGTTTTACCCGAAATTGAATTCGAAAAAAAAGAATTGAAAGAAGAAATTGAAAAGGCTGTTTCTTCTTTGCCCGAAAAAATTAAGATAAGCATTTTAATGTTCTATTCGGCGGATATGAGCATTGCTGATATTTCAAAAAACTTAGATATACCGGAAGGCACGGTAAAGAGCAGGCTTAATAAGGGCCGCAGTATTTTAAAAAGTATAATAGAGGAGAGCGGATATGGAATCAAATAACAAAACCGATATTTTGATAAGTGAAATTTTAAACACAGGTGAAAAAGCTCCTTTGCATATAAATAAAAAAATTTATGCACAGATAAATATGCAAAACAATAATCTTTTGGATGTTCCTATATTTATTATTTTGATAAATATAATTACCGCAATTTTTTCGGGTATTATTTTTATAAACATAGGTTTGATTTTTCCTTTTTTTATATTTAAACCTTTTTTTATATTTTTAGGGATAGGAATTATAAACATCACTATTTTTTTAAGTATTCTTTTAAAATTAAAATATAGTACTAAAGCGGTTCAATATGGATTTTAGAATCCGTATTGAAAGTTTTTATGGAGGTGTGATAAATAGTTCGGCAGAAATCCGGCCTCACTATTTATCTGCCGAGTTTTGTACCTATAGGTACAAAACCTCGCATTATTATATGTGTGTGCTTTACAGCACACACTTGAAAAAACTTTTTTCAGGATTTTATAATCCTTACAAAAAGTTTTTATGGAGGAAAAATGTTTTTTGTTTCACTTATTACTGTTATTATCACAGTATCGATTTTTGCACTTGCTGCCCGCATTCTTATTGCATATTGGGTTTACAAAGATGCACAAGAAAGAAATGACGAAGCCTTGGTTTGGGTTTTAATTGTGTTTTTTTTATCGGCAGTGCTCGGACTCATTCTTTATCTTGTAGCAGCCCGAAAAAGCAGAAGGATAAAATGTTCCTCATGCGGATTTACTCAGACTGCAGGAATACCCTATTGTGGAAGCTGCGGTAAACAGATGCCCCCTCTTTCGGAAGCCTTAAATAAAAGAAGTAAGGCAAATCTTTGGCCTCTTATTAGCGCAGGTATTTTAACCCTTTTGAGTTTAATTTTTTCGATTATATTATCGATTTATATCTTTAAATCGGCTGTCAACGGAGAAATAGAAAACTTTTTTCCGAATGCAGACATAGCTCTTATGCAAAGTCAAACTAATTTTAATAACCTATATAGGGCGTCGTTTAAATATCGGACTTCCGAAAAATTCAGCACCTTTACAATAAAAGAAGGCCGAAACTTAAAATGTTCATGGAATATAGATTCAGGTAATATTTCGGTAGAAATAATTTTCGGTGAAAAGATAATTAAATCTTTTGATAACAATAAAGACGGAAACATATTAAACACCGAAATCGATATGGCGGATTATGTCGGCAAAAAAATTAAACTCAAAATCAAATGCAGCAAAGCATCGGGTTCTTTTGAATTTAATGCCCGCTAAATTGATTTAAAATTAAAACTTTTATGAGAGGTATAAAATGAAAAAAAATATTTTGACTGTCATTTTTGCTTTATTCTTTTTTTTAAGCTTTGCTCTAGGCTCAAAAGAGCAAAATGAGTACACGGAAAAAGATTATTATGAAGCCTTAAAGGATAATACATTTTCTATAAATTTTGAAGATAAAAAATATCTTGATAAAATTTTTGAAAAAGAAAATGTAAATAATTATGATATTATCCTGATAGGAGAAAACCATGCCATTTCGGCCAACTATATTTTAAAATTTGAGTTTTTAAAATATTTACATGAAAATTATGATTTTAATCATCTGCTTGAAGAAATTCCAATAAGCCAAGCCTTTTTAATTAATATATATTTGGATTCGGGAAATGAAAAAATCTTAGAGCAAATAAAAAAACATACATATAAAACTTATTTTTGTACTCAAGATCATTTTGATTTTTATAGAAAATTATATAAATACAATCAAACTCAACAAAAAGAAAACCGCATAAAAATAATCGGCGCAGATGTAGAACACCAGCCGATTCTTGCTTATGTCGCCATGTATTTTTTAATTAAAGAAAAAGAAAGTTTAAAACATCTTTCGGATATAAAAACTTTATTGGAAAAACTTATAGTGAAGGGAGAAGCAGATAAAGATATTTATTCCATTGCTCAAAAATGTAATAAGTTACTTCTTGATGAAGAAATGGGAGAAAAAGTTTTAGGTGAAAAAGATTTTCAACTATTAAAATTAATCAATGATAATATTTTAAACTGTAAGACCCTTTATGCAGCCCCTCAAAATGAATTCAATAAAAAAAGAGATAAGGTGATGTATGATAATTTCCGCATATTGGATGACCGCAAAAATAAATATTTCGGCATCTGGGGGAATTTTCATGTTTGGCAAGCTCCGGTAAACGGTCTTTTGCCATTTGCTTCATATATAAAAGCGAATAAATCTTACAGCGAGAAAATATTATCTATTATGATTCAATATATAAATTGTATGTATTCTAATCCTCATAATGATTATAAATCGGAAAAACTTGAAAACAGAATGTTTTATCTTCAAGCCTCCTATCAAGATATGTTGGAAAAAGATAAAGGGAATATATACATGTACAGGTTAAATTATAAAAATTCTCTCTTTAACAAAATGAATACCAACGGAAAAAAAGCAATGCCGGGAGAAACTCTTATAACCGATCTATATCAATATTTGATAACGGTAAAAGATTCTCCCGCTTGCAAAAAGGTAGAGTTTAAATAAGAGCCTATGCGCTCAATGCTTTGTCTTTGGTTCTTAAATCTTTTTTAAAAAGTTTAATCACTATGAGTGTAGATAAAATCATAACCAGAGTTTCTATTATCGGACTTGAAATCCAAACTCCTCGTGTTCCAAAAAATACGGGGAGAATTAATACGGCCGGAATATAAAGTAAGAATTGCCTCGCAATTACCAAGATGCCTGCGTACTTAGCCTTACCCAAGGCTTGGAAGAGTGTTAGATTGATAATCATAATTGCCGACAAGGGAAATAAAGAAATAGAAAGTATTGCATTTGTTCTTCCTAAAGATATAAGTTCTTTATTTTCCAAGAATAAACCTAAGACCCTTTCAGGCATAATTAAAAATACCAGCCAGAAGATAATGGATAAGAATAGTCCGAAACCGTAAAAGAGAAAGGTTCCTTTTTTTACCCTGTCAAATTTTCCGGCTCCAAAGTTAGTTCCGGCAAAGGGCTGATAGCCCTGACTTATTCCCCAAAGAGGAATAAAAGATAACATTAAATATCTGAAAAAAGCCCCCATCAAAATTACTTGATCTTCTCCGCCGTATCTTTTTAATGTAGAATACATAACGGCCTGCTGTAAAAGAGCAAACACCTGCATAAGCATTGCAGAAAATCCTACAGCAAGAGTTTCTTTTACGATTAGTTTTTGCAGTTTAAAGTGTTTAAATCTGACATTTTTGCTGAAGAAAGCAAAGTAACAAAAATTACAAATTGCAAGAACAACTTGAGATATAACCGTTGCGATAGCGGCTCCCTCAAGTCCTTGCTTTAAAACTACTACAAAAACTGCATCCAAGATTATGTTTAAAACCGCACTTAGTCCCATTAAAAGCATTGCAAGGCTCATTCGGCCTTCGCCCCGCATTACCATGTTTGCGGCCTGACCGAAGTTTACAAAGATTGAGCCGATATACACAATCCTGAGATAGTTCACTCCTAAGCGGAGCATTTCTCCTTCAGCACCTATAAGACCTAAAAGCTGCGGCGCAAAAATTATACCTGCTGTTGTAGTCAAAATCGAAAAAAGAAGAGTAAGAATAAAAACATTCCCCATAATGGAATCGACTGTTTCTTGATCGTTTCTGCCAACCGCTCTTGAAAGAACCGATGCAGAACCTATTCCGATTAAAACGGCAATACCGTTATTTATTAGTGTAAATGTATAGGCAATACTGATCGCACCTATGGCAATGGGCCCAACATATCTCCCGACAAAAATTGCATCTACAAAATTGTATAAACTGATTACAAACATTCCGATAATGCCCGGGATGCTGAGTTCGAGCATGAGTTTGAACATGTTACCTGAAATTAAATGTTCTCTTTTATCCGTCATAAGAACCTCCATAACTGACGTATACGTCAGTTATATTATATAAAAAAGAAAAATAAAGTCAATAGAGATTAACAAATTTTTGTCATTCGATTGTAAAGCTTTTTTTTACACAAGAATAGATTAGGTTATGCATCTCGCTCTTTTCTTTATTAAAAACAGTTTTATCTTCAAAAAGTTCATAGATTATAAGGATTCCGTTAAAGAGACGAGAGTAGAGTCTTCCGGCCTTATTTGTTTTATACTTTATTTTTTTACCTGCAAAAGCTCCTTCTTTAAATAAATGCTCCAAATTTTCGCTTATAAACTTATGAGCCTGAGCTTCAAGCTCTAAAAAAAGAGATTCATATTCTTTATCATATAGAATTTCGGCAAGAAACATTAGATAGAGCCGTTTTTCGGGAACATAATCAAAGAGTTTTGCTTCTAGAGCTTGGGTTACAATTTCGTAAGGGTCGGCAATTTTTTTTGCAGAACTAAAAATTTCTTCGTTGCGTCTGTATCGAAAATAGTTTCCTTCCTGCATTATAGCAAACATTATAGATTTTGTGCTTTTAAAGTACTGGTAGACCCCTCCCTTTGAAAGGCTGGTGGCAGCAACAATATCTTCCATTGTAGTATTATGAAAACCTTTTTTTAAAAACACCTTTTTTGCAGCTTCCATTATTTCATGCGAGCGCTCTTCTTTTGTCTTTCTCGTAAATTTTGCCATATCTATATTATAAGGAAAAAGCAAAAAAAAGGAAGAGCGGACTACAAATATTTTACTATATTAAGAATTTTGGCCTTGAATCTGATAGTTTTATAGTCTCAAATATTTCAGATTAATAAATACTAAAAATTATCAATATGTAAATTGATTATGATAACACAAACAAAAATAAGATGAACGAAAGCGGTTGGAATTGAACCAACTGCCAAAGGTATTCCTTCCATCGCTCCTATACTTGGTTTCTTCTTTCGTTCATCATTAATAATAGATTAACTCAATATCGATTAAAATTCAAGCATCAAATATTATTTTTAATCTTAAATTACACAACTCTCAAACCGTAAACATTCCTGCAAAATAAAAATGTCTGTTTGAGATCCATCTTAAATTACACAACTCTCAAACTGTTCATTTGTCATTTTGTTTAATCTCCTTGTTTGAGATCCATCTTAAATTACACAACTCTCAAACGCTATCATAGGATTTTTAATCGGTAAATTAGTTTGAGATCCATCTTAAATTACACAACTCTCAAACCTCCGGTGATATTGCTAATGTTAATGAAGTGTTTGAGATCCATCTTAAATTACACAACTCTCAAACTGTCATTCCTTGTTTCCATTTAGTGTATTTGTTTGAGATCCATCTTAAATTACACAACTCTCAAACGTCAGATATGGCGTAGGGGAGAGCCTATCACACTATGGATAGCGGTAATCTAAGATGATTACTCTTTAATACTACCATGAGAATTATTTATTGTCAATATATTTCACAAAGGTCATTATCAATAATATAAGATTTTTCACAATCTTCTTTTGTCGATATGTATGACCCCTCTATTAAAAAGAGATTTGTTTTTATATATCGGGCAAATTTATATAGCTCGGATAGGTCTTTGAAATTTAAAAACTGTTTCAGGTTTATAAAAATAAAGCATCTTATTTGATTTAATTCCACAGAAGCACTTATATAGTCTATAATTTTTTCAAGTAAATTCTTGTATTCTGTTTCAAAAGAAATATTAACAGCTTTAAATATGCTAGTCAAATCAAATTCGTCATCTCTTTTGAGGGGTATGTCTAAAGAAAAAACTATCTCATCTATGTACTTTAATATTTCACTTTTTATACCGCATGTTTTTATATAATTGTACTCATCGGAAATACTTTGTTTTAAAATCGAATAAATTTTATTTAGATTTTGTTTATTATTTATATCAATATTTATAGGATTTAATATAAGTTCACATGTTTTTGAGACAGAAAGCTCTTTATTATCTTCCGATAATACGAATTTTCCTTCATTGCCTAAATATTGACTAAAAAGCTCAGATGTAAATTCGGTAAAAAAACTTTTATTTTCTATGGTTAAAACATTAACTGTGTTTTCTAAAAAGACTATTTGATTTTCGAGATCAGGATGTACTAATTTCATATAACAACGAGCCTTTCATCAGTATTTAAATATTCTGTTTTTGATTCTCCAATAATAATTTCCATCCTTGCATATTGTTTTTCGGTAACTGTTAATACTTCAACCAAGCCTTCAGGCGGTTTGTTCTTTTCTATATTCTTTACTACAGAATCTCTATTTGTAAGATTTAAAACTAATTTTGAATAAACAGATTTTTGCTGCATAATAAAACCGGATTTAATTAAAAACTTTCGAAATGTCGAATAATTATGCCTATTTTCGGGTGTTATTACGGGTAAATCAAAAAAAACTATAACTCTCATAAATCTATAACTCATCGCGGTAAAATTTAATTTGTGAAATATCCTTTTCATTTAGAGCATCAAAGATACTGTGCACAAAAATTTCGATAGCCTTATTTAGATAATGCTCTTTATTATTTATAAACACCTTTTTATTTACAACATCCACTATTTTTAATTTTTCCTCATGTTCAAATTTTTGAGGATTAAGTTTAAACACTTCCGCATCTACCAAAGGCCTGAAGGGTTCCATAAGGTCTGAGGCAAGATTAAAAGGATTAAATATATTATCATGAAAAATTCCGAGTTGTGTAATATAACCGTTTGCAGTTATTTCACGATTAAATGCAGAAAGTAAGATACTGTATCCGTAATTTAAAGCGGCATTTATAGGGATATCCAAACTTCTGGAAAACCCTGCTCCAAATAGTGCTGCAAAATATGCTTTTGCAGCATGAGCCTCCTTATTTGTTTTATCGTTAATGTCTATATCGGTAATATACTCAGCCAGTAAACTCGCTTGCGGAAGCTTCAGTTTTTCTAAGAGGTATTTTTGCTGTCTTATTTTTTCTGTTACTACCTCAGTCCATACAAGCTGTTTAATATTCTTATCCCATTTTATTTGAAGCCTGATTTTTTCGCCGGTATCATGACTTCCGTAATATCCTACCAATTCAGAAGCCGGATTCCGTTTTTCATCACAAAAAATTATCTTAACCTTTTGTTTTATAAGTTCATTTAATAAGGCTGCGGTTATAGAAACCGCTGTCGTTTCAATGATTAAAACCGAAATTTCTTCTATAAAAACTTTTTGAATTTTTTCTCCTCTAACTACGAGGTGATTTAAGTGTAAATCCAGTTTTGCTCTATTTGAAATGACAACGGTTCTCCAACTCATATTTTTAACAGATCAATCCTTTTTTCAAAAACGCCGGTTATCGATTGATAAATTAAAATACAGTTATCAAGACTTGATATTTTATTTCCTATTCGTGCATTTCCTGCATTTTTGCTTCCTCCTATATATTGTAAATCCGCTAAATTCCTTGTTGCAGAAAATAATTTTAAAATCTCTAAAATAGCTTTAAGCTGATTTTCGATTATTAAAGATTTAAATTTATCTTTCCCTTTGATTAATGTATCAATGGTCGCAGAGTTAGGTCTTTTTTTGTAGATAGTATTTCTATGTTTTGATAAAAGCATATCATAGATCTCCAAATTTTTCTTTTGGAGAAGTTCATAAAACTCTTTTTCTCCTATTTCATCAGTTTTTTTCTTTTTTGATAGTTCTTCTTTTACATAGGATCTAAAAGATAAATCCTCATAAGTATGGATTGTTTTTCCAATTTTCTCTCGTTGACTTCTTATTTCATTGAATCTTATGATTTTTTTAAAATAAAGGACATCGTCATGTGAACAGCAAAATTGAACAGCGGGTCTTAGCACAAAGGAGTCGCCGGTTTTTCCGGTAATGTGGCAAGGGAATCCGTTAATTTTTAAGAAAGAGTTGATTTTTATTTTAGAAATCAAAATTTTGAATTCGTTTTTCCCTATCTGGTTTTTTAAATAGCTTTTTAATCCATCTTGATTTTTTTGAATATCCTTTACCAAATATAAAGGGATGGTTTCTAAGCTGCGTATCTTTTTTCCTTTTTCTTCGTATTCTACAAGGGTATAATATGCTGCAGAAACTTTATTATAGCCGCCATATTTTGAAATATTCGAAAGAGGACCTTCTTTTTTTAGAGGATGTTGCCCCAAACCTTTTTTCATAATAGTTTGGTCAAATAGCCCTCCTTTTTTACAGGATGCTTGACGTGTATAAATAGGACTATTCCTTTTAAGCATATCCTTTACAGTGACAATTGTTTTTTCTTTTTCCCATGCCGTAATATTATTTCTTTTTACATCATAATCAAAAACCTTATAGTAGTTATAAGTATCGGCAATATTCGGATTATCCCGTTTCTCTTTTATAAAATTCCAAGGATTATTTGTAAATTTTGTATTATATACATTTCCGACAACAATATTTAAATATGCATCATGGGCATGATGAAAGTCGTTTATTTCTCTGCATTTTACAATATCGAATTTATTTCTAAACATTGATACTGTTTCAGCCTTAGAGTAAATAATCTTAGTTTCGGGGAAAATTTGTTCCAATACCTTTGCTGCAACCTTGGTTGCCTGTCTTGTTTCTACAAGCTGCCGAGCAATGAATTTTGCTGTTTCGTCATCAGAGATTGGAGTTGCCCTTGTTAATCTGTTCAATTTTTCGAGGCTTATAAAACTATGTTTTTGTAAAAAATTCCAAAAGCCTCTTTGCTTTGATTGAATTTCAGTCTTCAATGGATATTTATCTTCCTTGTTTTTATTACAGCTGCTGCATACTAAAACCCGATTATTTATACTGTCATCTTTAATTTTTGATTGAGGGTAAATATGATCGATATCATACTTGCCTGTATCAAATACATGTCCTATTTCAATTGGTTTACCGCAATACATACACTTCCCAAGCTGTGTGTAATAAAGATAAAGTTTGTCGCTGCGAAGTCTTAAGTTATCTTCATTTTCTATTTTACCTGAAAGATCCTTTATCTCGGAACTAAAAGCATCCACATCATTTTTACAGTTACTGTACAAATCCTGTAAAATTTTTAATCTCGTCTTAGTTCTTGCAGGCTCAAGTTCTGCACCCTTTGCCATTTCGATAAATATTTTTTTAGGAGGGGCTTGGGTAATATGAGATATTTCTTTTACAAGTTTAAGAGTTTGCCATAACATTTTTTTTACCGACGGCGATAAAAATAATGGTTTTACCAAACCGTTATATGAAAATCGTTTTTCGGTATCTTCAAACGCCGAATTTATCTTTTTAATATTTTCAGTAAATTTAAATTCATTGCTGAGCAGTTCCATTAAATTATTTTGAGTTTCACGCATTGCCGTTATTATATTTACAGGTTCATTAAATCCGGGAATTTCTGATGTGACAGTTTCAAGGAATTTGCGTGATAGACGGCCCCAGCCTGAAAATTCAAGGTTTAGAATTTTTTTGATTTGCTCATCGGAACAAACCTTACCATACTCATTCTTTATTTTAGCTTTAAGAATACTCTTACCTTCTCCTTCATCATAGATAGTAGCCCATTGTATAATCTCTTCAAGCATATTCTTTGTAGAAATTTCATCAATTTTATTACCGAAAATATTTTTTAGTTCTATATATGATTTTAATGAAGATATACATTCTTTATCGATGCCTAAAATAATTACTTCATCCGTTTTATTGCAAATACCTTCATGTTTTATAAAAGTTGAAATCTGCTTTTGTGTAATTTTTTTATATTTTTTAAATAGCTCTTCATATATTCTTTGTTTTAATTTAATATCGCAGATATTTTTTCCGTCAATGGTAATCTGTAAATTATTAATTTCATTTAAAACGGTAAACTCGGAATATAAAAGAGAGTTTTTAGGTAAAACTTCTTCTCCTGTTAGGTATGTACAAAAATTAGTTCTGCTTGTAATAAAGGCTTCAGCTGTTTTATCCTTATCAATATGATTAAAAAAATTCCAAGGTGTAGTTTTACCCGAAGGAGTTTTTTCTTTTTTTATGACCCAGCATCTATCAGGAAAATATTTTTTATGTTTATCGTTTATAGGCCCAATATAATAAGGAATCTTAAATGTTAAAAGCATTATGATTTTTTCACTGACAGATAAACCATTTTCATCTTTTTGTTTTAAAAAAGAAAAATGATTTTCTGCATTGGCTAATATCCTTTCCAATTCCATCCTGCGCAATTGATAAGGAATTTCTGCATTGCTTTTAGATACCTGCTTAGGCAAAAAAGTTCCTATTTCAATTTCGGACAATATATCATTTATTTCTTTTATATCCGATTTGGATGAAAGGATAGTTTTTAAAAATTTATAAAAATCTTCTTGACCGGTAGTCTCTTTTATAATCTTTTTTTTACTTCCGGTTTTACATACCCCTACATATCTTGAATAATTACAATTATTGTTTTCAGATTGCTTATATCCGAATACTTTTCTATAATCCTTCGGGAAATATTTTTTTATAACATTTTTTAATTTAGTCAAATCGCTCTTATGCTTTTCGTATATCTTAACCTTTGCAAAAGAAAGATACTGTTCATCTCCTATTACCTTTGAAAGAACCGAACAATTATATACAGCCTTTGCTTTTAACAAAAGCTCAAAGGAGTCTCCTAAAAATGAGGCCAGCTCATCGCTTACAGCGTCAAAGTCGTCTTTAGAAAAAGATATACCGTTTTTCTCAGCATCTTTTAAGTCGGGATTATCATAAAGGTCTGCAAAGTTTACCTTGTTACTCGATATTAAATTCGTAATAGCTTTTTTTTGTTTGTCGGACGGCTTCAATCCTAAAAGCTTATTTAACCGGCTTTGCTTTTCCGAATTTTTTAAAGAGCTGTCCTTTAAAATATCCTTTATTTTTTGAGCATCTGCATCAATATCGAGCTCCATATCCTCACGCAGATATTCAAAAAGAGCCTTTATAGAAGTATCGAATTGATTTTCCGAATCGAAGTCTCCCTCAAATAAAAAATGGCCTCTTTTTTTGATAATATTATGGCAGGCTAAATACAAAAGCCGCGGATCAAGCTTTACCTTGTTTTCAATCCAAGCCTTTATCAGGTGATTTATAGTAGGATAGGTTTTATGATAGGTCTTATCGTTAAAATCTTTATCATTAAAAAGACTATTTTCCTGTAATATGGTCTTGTCTTCTGCATAAAGAGGGCTTTCTTTCATTCTTTGGAAAAATCCCTCATCTTTTTTTGCAATTTCTTCGGCAAACAGCTCTTGAAGCAGTTTTATTCTTTTGTTTCTTCTCTCAATACGGCGCCGGGCTCCTCTATATAGCCTTCGGCCTTCGGCTGTTTCTGCCGTATCGAAAAGCCTCATACCCCAAAGGTCTTTATGATTAGCCTTTAAAAGCTTATAGTCACCATCAGTAACTGCCCAGCCGACCGATCCTGTTCCTACATCCAATCCGAGAAAATAATCCTTAATTTCCTTTTTCATACCGTATTTCCTCATGTAAAAATCTAACCCAAATGATATGCGTTACTCAAGTAAAAATCTAACCGTAGTTATGTAGACCAGCTGTGAGCCATTGAAATAAGTTTGCTCTGTAGCTCTTGTGTTTTATCAATCAGCTGTTGTAAATCTAGTCTGTCCTTCCTACGTCGCAGTTCATCTTTTTCAGCATCGCTTATATCAGAACTCTCCATAAGCCTACGATACGGTGTCTTAGCTTCATCATATTTCTTTATGACCTTTGCGTCTACCCTGTGCTTTGAAATAATCTTCATTGAAGGAAAAAAGAAGTTTACAAGCATGTTATATTGCTCATAAAGGTCAGCCATAACGCTTCGTGTCTCCTCTCCCTCAAATCGATAGTAGCCGACAATGCGTCTTACCACACTGTCATTTTTCTGTTCAACAAAACAATTATCATTCTTTTTATACGATCGGCTTCGAGTAAAGATAACATTATTCGTGTTGCACCATTGCAAAAGCTGCATATTCTTAAACTCGCTTCCGTTGTCGCTATCAATACCTTTCATCTGAAACGGTAAGTTTATTTTCACATCCTCTATCGCTTCTTTTACCCATCGGTGAGCTTTGTTTAAAAGGGCTCTATTTTCCGTCCAACCTGAATGAACATCAGTAAGGGTAAGTGTGCAAATATACTGTCCTTTAGTACTTATACCACAGTTTGCGACAGTGTCAACCTCAAAAAAGCCCGGTTTGCGTTCATCCCAGTCGAAAAAGGTGCGGATTGGAATGAGCTTATTAAGATTCTTTGAAGGCCGTGTTGTTGAAATACCTCGGATAGAATGTTTTGGAATTTCAGGCTTGAGAATCCTACCGACCGTTGCGCTTGATATGCGAGCAAGTTTTGCTTTAAGTTGTTCATCATAACCGAACTTTTGAGCAAAGTAATCGATATTATCACGTATAAAAGGCACGAGCCGTTTTGAACATAGGTACATCGAAAAAATCCATAGCCGGATGACTTGCTCTTGTACGTCTTGACCGTAGTATTTTTCATAGGTTCGCTTTTTTCGTGTCTTTTTAATAACATTCACACTCTTTTTGGCGACGTTGTTAAAATGCGTTATTTTTATGTATGCACTGTTTTTCAGAATGTGAATTGCATACTTTCGGTTGTATTTGGTTGTTGCGACAAACTCATCGAGGATTTTCGTCTTTTGTTTCTTGCCCGCAGTGCAGTACCGTTTCACTATTTCCTCAGTCAGCTTCTTTCTCATTTTCATATCTAACCTCATTTTGCCCTTCCTTAGGGCTTCTATTTTAAGTTAGATTTTTACGTGATGAACAGCTTTTTTTTCGGTTAGATTTAACGTGAGGCAATGCGCATACTTGACCATTCCTTTAAAAAAGATTAAAATATACTCACACAATTTAAGATCCATCTTAAATTACACAACGAGTTCAAATAAGAATTCATCAAAATCGTCCTCCCTTGAGGAGCGACCGCTCATTGTGGAGCATCAAGGCTTAACTATGTTAAGCCTTTTTTTATTGATTATTCAGAATTATAGCTTATTTTTTCCCGGCTGTCCAGAATTTATATCAAATTACTTGCCCCAACGGCTTGTATACTTACTACTTCTCATAACTTTTCGTTTGATGCTTGCTTAATTTGGCGTTTTAGGGTATAATATCATCCATATATGACGCGCGGATCAAAAGGTTCTGACAGTAAAAAGACAATCTCCTCCCCTGAAGATATTTTAAAACAGGTCTTCGGCTATGATGAATTCAGACCCTTCCAAAAAGAAATTATAGATAGTATTCTCCAAAAAGAGGATGTTCTTGCGGTGATGCCTACAGGAGGCGGAAAATCTCTATGCTATCAGATTCCGGCCCTCATTTTTGAAGGATTAACCATAGTAGTTTCTCCCCTTATTTCTCTTATGCACGATCAGATTTGCGGTTTGGAAACGATAGGGGTAGAGGCGGTTGCCTTAAACAGTTCCTTGGACTGGGAAAAATATGCCGATAACATACGCCGTATTAAGAATGGGGATGTTAAAATCCTCTATGTTGCTCCTGAAACTCTGGTCAGTGACCGCTGTAAAGAACTCCTCTCTTCAATAAAAGTGGATTGTCTTACAATCGACGAAGCTCACTGCATTTCGGAATGGGGACATGACTTTAGACCTGAATACAGACAGTTGGCCGAGATACGCAAACTTTTAAAAGAGACCGCATGTCTTGCCATAACGGCAACGGCGACTGAAAAGGTACGCTCCGACATAAAAAAAATGCTGAAGCTCAAAAAGACTAAAGAATTTATTGCCGGCTTTAACCGCAAAAATATTTTTTTGGAAGTGAAAGAAAAGCAAAAGCCTTTCGAACAGGCTTCGGAATTTTTAAAAGAACATAAGGGAGAAAGCGGAATTATCTACTGTTTTTCCCGCAAGCAGGCAGACACTCTTTCCGTTCAACTGTCGGTTTTAGGATACAATGCAAAACCCTATCATGCGGGACTTTCCGATGAGCTTAGGCAAAAAACTCAAAACGATTTTATCAATGACGATATAGAAATAATTGTAGCAACCGTAGCCTTCGGAATGGGTATAAATAAACCTAATGTAAGGTTTGTCATTCACTTTGATTTACCCAAGAGCATTGAGCAGTATTATCAGGAAATAGGCCGAGCAGGGCGGGATGGAAACCCGGCACATGCTCTTTTGCTTTTTTCTGCTGCCGATATTTTTAAGCTTAAATTCTTGATGCAGGATAAATCTCCCGATGAGGTAAGAAAAGCTGAAACTATGCTTTCCGCTATCAGTAATTATGCACAAGCCAACAGCTGCCGCCGCCGGGCGATTTTAAAATATTTCGGAGAAAATATTTCTGAAGAAAAATTAAAAGAAATACAGGGCGATGCACCTTGCTGTGATTTTTGTTCCAGAGAAAAAATAGAAAAAACCGACTTGACGGTTCCTGTTCAAAAATTCTTATCCTGTGTTGTCAGAACCGGCTGCCGATTCGGAGCAAGCTACATAATCGATGTTCTTTTAGGTTCAAAACAAAAGCGCATACTCGAAAACAAGCACAATGACCTTTCCGTCTGGGGAATAGGTACGGAATTTAACAGGGAAGGCTGGTTTGCCCTTGTACGCGTTTTATTGGCTGAAGACTACCTTATAAAGGATGAAGACTATTCGGTATTGTCGCTTACACAAAAAGCAAAAGAAGAGCTTCAATCCCGAACCAGTATTTTACTTCCTTTCGATTATGAAAAAGATAATTCCTCTAAAAAGGAAATAAAACAAAAATCAAAACCCCAAACAACCGAAATCAAATTAGATGCCCGCGGTACGGCAATAGTGAATGCACTAAAACAAAAACGCAGAGAACTCGCGGATGAAGCAAGAGTTCCGGCTTATGTTATTTTTTCGGATAAGACCATCTTCGACTTAGGTTTTAAAAAACCGTCCAAGATTGCAGAACTGGATAATATCTTCGGCATAGGAAAAGCAAAAAAAGATAAATATGGAGAACTTATTGTTCAACTTGTTACCTCTCATAAGTAAAAGGGGATTAAGGTCTTAAAATATGAATATCCTGGTTGATAAATTTAAAGAAGTCTTAATGTCGGTTTTACCCATCGTCATTTTAACTACCATTTTGAATTTTGCATTTATTCATATAGATTATCAAGTCTTTATAAGGTTTTTAATCGGAAGCGTATGTATAATATTCGGTCTTGCATTTTTTCTATTCGGAATCGAAATGAGCGTTACAAAAATCGGTTTACAAATGGGAAAAGAAATTACAAAACGGAATAAAATTTTTATCTTGATTTTAGGAGGCTTTGCCCTAGGCTTTTTAATTTCGATAGCAGAACCCGATTTACAGATTTTGGCAAGCCAAGTAAAAACCGTAACAAAAAACGGAATTCCTGCACTGAGACTCGTTGTAGTTGTTTCAGTCGGTGTTGCAGCCTTCGTTGTTTTCGGTATATTGCGCACGGTATTCAATGTTTCACAAAAAATTGTTTTTGCCGTTTCATACGGAATTATATTTTTGCTTTCTTTATTTTCTTCTGCAGAGTTTATGTCCATCGCCTTCGATTCTTCGGGAACCACAACGGGAGCCATAACAGTTCCGTTTATTTTGGCTTTGGCTGCCGGTGTTTCCGAAATGAAAAAAGATTCGGCCGCTTCCGAAAGAGATGCTTTCGGGCTTGTAGGAATGGCTTCTGCCGGAGCAATCTTAGCAGTATTGGCTTTGAGCGTTTTAGGAAAAACAAAAGAAATATCCGCCGATGATTTTGTTTTTAATCTGGATGTACATACACAGATTTTCTATCCATTTGCAGAACATTTTCTTCCTGTTCTATATGAATGCCTTATATCGCTTTTACCCTTAACCGTAATATTTTTAATTACAAACTTTATAAGCATTAAACTGCGCGCAAAGGATTTAATTCCCATACTCAAGGGTTTGATAATTACATTGATAGGTTTATTTCTATTTATGTGGGGAGCAAAATCGGGATTCTTGGATGTAGGAATCGCAATGGGCAGCCGCTTAGGCGAAATAGGAACGCACTCCTTAATTCTTTTTATCGGAGCATTGATAGGTATTGTTTCTATTTTAGCAGAGCCCGCAGTTTATGTTTTGACAGTACAAATAGAAAACGTAACGAGCGGCCATATTCCGCGCAAGATAGTTTTAGTCTTTTTATGTATCGGAGTCAGTTTTGCGGTAATGCTTTCGTTACTTAGAATTATTGAACCTGCGTTTCAACTGTGGCATATTCTTCTTCCCGGATATATAGTTTCACTTTTGCTGTCCATTGTTGTTCCGGATCTTTTTGTAAGTATAGCCTTTGATGCCGGAGGTGTTGCATCAGGACCGATGACTGCAACCTTTGTTTTATCCCTTGCGCAAGGGCTTGCCAATTCCACACCGACGGCAAATGTTTTAATAGACGGCTTCGGCATTATAGCGGCCGTTGCTCTGGCTCCTATTATTTCGCTGCAAATTTTAGGATTGATTTTTAAGATTAAAAGCGGAGGAGAACAAAAATGAAAAATTTTTCCCTTCTGATAATTTTGGTGCCTTTCGGCCGTGCGCGTAAAATCGTAAAATACGCTAAAGATAAAGGACTGACAGGTGCAACAATAATGATTGCATTCGGAACCGTAAAAAGCAAACTCCTTGATTTTTTAGGAATTCAAGAGACAAGAAAAGAATTGATTTTAACGGCAGGAGATGGAGAATTTTTAGACGGCCTCATGGATGATCTAAATAAAAAATTCAATCTTACACGGAAAAATTTCGGTATAGCATTCCGTATGCCTTTAAGTTTTATTAATATTGAAAATGCCTTAGAGGGCGAAAAACCCGTATTTAAACGGGAGGAGGTTAAAACTATGAAATCTGCAATTTTTACTGTCGTTAATAGAGGAAAAGCCAATGAAGTTGTCGATGCTTCTTTAGAAGCAGGAGCACGCGGCGGCACAATAATTCATGCACGAGGTTCAGGTTTAAACCAGACAAAGGTTATCTTTGACATGGAAATCGAACCCGAAAAAGAAATTGTTTTAACTATTGTCGATGATGAACAGCTTGAAAAAGTTGTTGAAGCAATCAGAAAAAATTCCGATGTAGAAAAAGACGGACACGGAATTCTTTTTGTTATTCCGATAAGCAAGGCTTACGGTATAAAATAGGTTTTTATAATGAATGAGCCCCCTCCGCAATGGCTTTATATTTTACTTTTAATTATCCTTCTTTTTTTATCGATGATATTTTCATCGGGTGAGACGGCTTTTTTATCCGTAAATAAATTGAAAATAAAATATTTACGGGAAAAGAAAAATAAAAAAGCTGCAAGAGTTGAAAAGATTTTAAAAGACAAACAAAAATTCTTAACAACTTCTTTAATCGGAAACAGTCTGGTAAATATTTTAATCTCAGTAATTTTAACCGCACTGATGGTAGAATTAGTTGGAGCAAAGGGATTAAGCATTGCTGTAACTGCTGCAACTATTGCGATTTTAATCTTCGGCGAAATTCTCCCCAAATCGGTTGCCTTGGTTTTTTCCGAACCGATAGCTTTAAAATTTTCAGGCTTTATTTTATTTTTAATTAAAGTACTTGCTCCTATTGAATGGCTTTTTTCGGGCTTTACAAAATTCTTTTTAAAATTTTTAGGCGTAAAAAATCTTCAATCGAATGAAGCTTTAACCGATGCAGACTTAAAAGATTTTTTTGATGTACGCCAAGAACACGGAGATTTGCGCTCGGAAGAAAAAGCTGTTTTGGAAAAAATTTTAAGCTACGGCGACATAACCGTAAAAAATATTATGACTCCGAGGCCGGATATAATAGGACTTACGGCTGATGCAAGCCCGAAAGAAATTATAGAGCTTTCTCATTCGTCAAGATTTTCGCGCTTTCCTGTTTATGAAGAAGACATCGATGAAATTATCGGTATTTTTTACATTAAAGATTTTTTGTTTTCGGAAGCCGCTGCAAAAGATTTCTTGCAAGAATCAAAAGAAAAATTCGATATAAAAAAATATCTGCGGAAGCCTGTTCTTGTTTTTGAAAATACCGAGCTTTCAAAATTGCAGGAAATATTCAGAAAAGAAAAGCAGAACATGGTTGTAGTTATCGATGAGTACGGCGGAACTTTGGGCATTGCAACTCTTGAAGATTTAAATGAAGAGATATTCGGGAACATTGCTGATGAGTATGATACCGATGACGCCGCTGCAGAGGAACCCCATCTTGAAAACATAAATGATGAAACGGCACAAAATATAAACAATACTATTTTGGGCAGCATGAGGCTTAGCGATTTAAATGAAGAGCTCGGCACAAATTTTTCTTCGGATTATTACGATACGATAGGCGGTTTGATTATGGAAAAATGCGGAGAGGTTCCGCAAATCGGTTCTACAATAAAAATAGAAAACTATAATTTTACCGTTATAAAAATTGAAGGGAACAGAATAAGCGAACTGGAAGTAAATATTGCAGGAGATGAAGAATGAAGTTTGAATTAGCCTTAATGACAATCGAATTTATCGCTCTTCTCCTTTGTGCATTTTTCTTTTCTGCATCCGAAACGGCAATTACTGCAATTACAAGAACCGAATATAAGGCAATAAAAAAAGGGCGATCAAAAAAGAGTAAAGCTCTTGTCTTTCTTATTGAAAAAAAAGATGAGATTGTAAGTGCAACTCTGATAGGTACTAATTTTGTCAACACTCTTTCTTCTGCTTTGATAACTGCCTTTGTCATAGACATGTACGGACCGCAGCATATTCCGGCAGCTACTGCAATTACGACAATTCTTATAATTATCTTTGCAGAAATTTTACCAAAAGCAATAGCGGCTTACAATGCCGTAGAAATTACAAAAACCTTTTTGATTCCCTTATCGGCTGTAAGATTATTTTTAAAGCCCTTTATTTTTATTTTTTCGCTGATGTCCAACTTTATTATTAAGTCGGTTTCAAAGAGAAGGGAAAATCAAATCTCGGAGTTGTCAGAAGATTATTTAGAAACGCTTATAAATATAAGTTTAGCGGACGGTACTTTTCAAACAGGAGAGCATGAGTTAATTAAAAGAGCTGTGAGACTGCATGAGTTAAAACTACAAAGCATAATGACAAAAAAAGAAGACATTGTCAGCCTCGATATAAATTCATCACCTGAAAATATGGTAAGTATTTTTCGCAAAACAATGTTTTCCCGTCTTCCGGTTTACAAAGGAGAAAAAGATAAAATAATAGGCAGCGTTCATTATAAAGATCTATTATTTTATAGAAGTCATAAATCAAAAACAGATATAAACAAAATCATACGGCCTGCTTTGTTTATTCCGAAAACTGCAAATATTTTTTCGGCAATAAAAACTATGAGCAAAAATAAAAGGAACATGGCTTTTGTTGTAGATGAATACGGTTCTACGGCGGGACTTATCACAATTGACGATATAAGCACGGCTATTTTCGGTTCAATTCAAGATGAGTATACTAAAACAAAAACAAATCCTTTAAGCGGAATGAAGATTGTTGACGGTACACATATCTTAATTCCCGGAGCGGTTCCTATTATCCAACTGAATAAAATTTTAAATACAGATTTTCATTCGGACTATAATGATACGATAGGCGGTCTTATTCTTGAAACGGCAGAATATTTACCTAAAGAGGGTGAGCTCATCAACATAGGTGATATTGAATTTAAAGTTGAAAAAGTTGAAACGAGTAAAATTATTTTTCTTATTGCGGATGTTTCTAAAATTACGGCTGCGGCACAATTCCCAAAAGCTTTTCAATAATATCGTCAGCTGTTAAATTGTCGGCAGCAGCTTCATAAGAAAGTTTAAGTCTATGCCTCAAAGCTGCGTAGGCAACAGCCTTTACGTCTTCGGGGATTACATAATCCCTTCCGCTAAAAAGAGCTTTTACCTTTGCACATTTTTGAATGGCTATTCCGGCACGCGGAGATGCTCCGTAGAGAATGTAGCTTAGATAATTTCCGTGAATATAATCATCTTGTTTTACATTTTTTACAGGCCGTGTCGCAGCAATAATTGAAACTATATAGCTTGTAATTTCGGGAGAACACTTGACCTGCTCTACTGCACTTCGTAAGGTTTCCAAATTTTCGGGAGTCAAAATGGGTTCGGCAGTGCCGGCACCTGAGCTTACGCCGAGGCCGTGACCCATGTTTTGATTCGGTTTAAGACTTGAAAATTTATTTACTATATCTATTTCTTCTTGGATAGAAGGATAGGGAACAAACAGTTTTAAAAAAAAGCGGTCAAGCTCTGCTTCGGGCAGGGGATAAGTTCCCTCTTGTTCGATGGGGTTTTGAGTTGCAAGCACAAAAAACGGAGACGGCAAAGAAAAAGAATTTTCTCCTATTGTAACCTGCCCTTCGGCCATGGCTTCCAAAAGAGCGGATTGCACTTTTGCAGGAGCTCTGTTTATTTCATCTGCCAAAATAATATTCGCAAAAACCGGCCCCCGCCTTACTGAAAATTTACCGATGCTTTGTTGATAAATCAGAGTTCCTATCAAATCGGCAGGAAGAAGGTCAGGAGTAAACTGAATACGCTTAAAACTTACATTGGAAAGTTCTGCAAAAGTCTTTACGATAAGAGTTTTTGCCAGACCGGGCACACCTTCTAAGAGGACATGACCGCCTGCAATGTAGGCCGTTAAAATTCCTTCTATGAGTTCTTGCTGGCCTACAATCCTTTGAGCCATCTTTGCTTTAAAATTTTCTATTATTGTTCTATAGCCGGTATCAATCATAATATCATTTTACGCCTTATGTTAAAATTTTGCAAGAGGTTGAATACTTTACAGATAAAAGATTTTCTATGTCCTCTATTTTTTGTTATTTAGAATTTTAAAAAATCCTTTTTTTGTTTTTTTGGCAGATTCTTCTTTTTTTGGAGGTATAAAATTATTGATAAATTTACTCAAAGCTCCATGTTTGGATGTATCGACTAAAAAATATGCTATATCCCCTATGGTAGAAAAAACAGGTATTAAAATATTATCACCCTGTTCTACAGGAAGATGACTTACGGAAGCTTCTTTAAAGGCTTCTCTAATATTTATCTGCGGAACAAGGTCTGCAATATTTAAATCATTGTTATAATCTATTTCGGTTTTAATTTTTTGGGAGGCTTCTACTATTTCTCCATTGAGATTAACTATTGCTATAGGCAGTTCTACCATATCAATTAAACTTTTTACCAAGCCGTTAAGACTTGCAATTTTTAGACTTTTTTGTGCGGTGATTGTATTGGATACGCTAAGAGCATCTTGTAAAAAAAATCCTGCAGTGCCTAATTTTGCAACTTTTTTTTCGGATAAAATTCCTCCGGCTTTTATGGTTTCCATTAGGCTTAAAAAATCTTTTTTCTTTTTTAGCGCACCTATAATAATGTTAACTGTTAAGATTAATTGCAAACCGGAAAATATAAAACCTAAAAACAAAACAAGTTCAGAATCTCCCTTGAGGGGGATTTGCATACCTACACTGTATGCCCAAAAAGCTGTTGCAATCATAAAAATAAATGAGACAGCTAAACTTATAAATAATAATTTTTTTCCAATAAAAGTCATATTTATTCCCTTACATATTTCTAAATTCTTCAAGTTTTATATTTGAGCCTATCAAAAAAAGTTTATCGCCTTCTCTCAGCTCAAAATCATCTTCAGGATAATGCATAGCCTCCTGTTTGACAGGGTTACCGACAGAATCTATATCCAAATCCATCCTGACAAGGGCAATCAGATTAATGTTAAGTTTTTCTTTTAAAGCGAGAGCTCCGACGGTTTTTCCGATAAAAAATTTTGGAACAATAATTTCCCTTATCGAAAAATCTTTTGTAACCGTAATCGAGTCCATTACATCGGGAGAAATAAGACGCCTTGCAATTCTTGTTGCAGCCGATATTTCAATATTTAAAACCTCGTTTGCCCCTACCCTTCTTAGAACGGTTGCGTGGAGAGGCGAAACGGCACGGGCTAAGACATAGGGAATATCTCTTTGCTTTAAAAGAGTTGTAGTTAAAACGCTTGCTTCTATATTATTGCCTATAGCGACGATGGCAACTTCTACATCATCTAAAGGAGCTTTTAAAAGAGCTTCTTCATTTGTAGTTTCTACAAGCATTGCTGCCGGAACAATTTTTTTTATTCTTTCTACTGCTTGAATATCATGATCGAAGGCTACAACTGAAGCGCCTCCATCTACAAGAACTTCACAAATTCTTGACCCGAATTCTCCCAGACCTATGACAGCAAAGTTTTTATTTGTTTCCATAATATTTTCCTCCCTATCCTATAGCTATATTTCCATAAGGATATTCTATATCGTCATTCTTTTGTTTTGTGCCGGCAGCAGTTAAAAAGGTTAAGGGGCCGACTCTTCCAATAAACATTAAAATTATTATAACTATCTGTCCAACCGGCGAAAGAGCAGCAGTTATTCCCGTAGAAAGCCCCACAGTTGCAAAGGCAGATACGGTTTCAAATAATAATGCCAAAAAAGGAAGACTTTCGGTAATTGTCAATAAAAAAATCCCAATTGCAATTGCCGCAAGCCCGAAGCCGAAAATTAAAAAAGCTTTTTTTACTTGTTCTTCAGGAACGGAATTATTTTTGATTACAACAGTTTTTTGATTTTTTAAAAATGATCTAAAAAATGCAAAAACAACCGCAATCGTATTCAGCTTAATTCCTCCTGCTGTACTTCCTGCAGCTCCTCCCATAAACATTATGAGTATCATAAAAAGCAAGGTTGCATTTGTTAAATTTATAAATGAAACAGTCGAAAAGCCTGCGGTACGCAACGTTATGGCCTGAAAAAAACTTGCAAGGTATTGGCTTCCCACAGATAATTCTTTCATAGTATTGCGGTGTTCAAGTAAATAAAAAAGAGCAAACGAAATAAAAAGAATAAAACCGGTAAGGCTTAAAATCATTTTTGTATTTACCGAAACTAAATAATCGGTCTTTTTTTTCTTCAAAAACTTATTTGTTATATTTGTTTTGATCTTAGCCAAAACATCATAAATAACCGCAAAACTTATTCCGCCTAAAATTATGGTAAACCCTATTGTAATGTTTATAATAATATCGGAGGTAAAAAATTCTAAGCTGTTTGAAAAAAGAGCAAAACCTGCATTACAAAAAGCCGATATTGCATGGAATGCCGCAAAGCCTAAGGCTTTAAGATTGAATCCTAAAATACGGGAAAATCCTATAAGTAAAAATGCTGCACTTAATGCTTCTATAAAAAAAGTAGAAAAAACAATTACCCGTAATGTTTTAAAAAGATTTGACATATCATCTTCACTAACCATGTATGAGATTGTAAGCTTTTCACTGACCGTCATTTTTTTCCGGAAGGCAAACATTCCGAAGAATGAAAAAACCATTATACCTAAGCCGCCGACTTGAATTAAAACAATCAGAATAAATTTTCCGGCTATCGTAAGTTCGGAAGAAACATCTATCACACTTAGGCCTGTAACGCATACGGCGGATGCGGAAGTAAAAAGTGCTGTTAAAAAATTTAAAGATTTTCCGCTTGCAGATGCGGCAGGAAGCATAAGTAAAAAACTGCCGATGATTATTACCATAAAAAAAGAAATAATCAAAGTGCGTGCAGGATTTGAAATAATTTTTGCAGTTAGGCCGGCTCTCTTGCTTATTAATCTGATTATTTTTCCAAACAAAAATATGTTTTTAAAAATGTCAAAAACAATACTTAACTCTTCAGAAATATTTTTAAAGCCTATTTGTATTTTAAATATAACAAAAATTAGAATAAAAATAACGGCAGTTAAAAAATCGAAAATATTATTCTGAAAATATTTGCGTATATATTTTTCCTGCCTGACAGCAAAAAAAGTTTCTGTAAGCACGAATAGGAGAATTAAAATATCGATTATATGGATGATACTTGAGGGAATATTTTTAAAATAAAACTGCTGTAAAAATAAAACTACAAGGCTTAAAGCGAAAGCCGCAAATACAAAATTATCACGCTTTCTCATTCAGGTTATCCTTTAAATTTATATTTGTCTCCCTGTCTTAAGTTTTTCATTAAAGCGGTCAAGATCTTTTCCTTGTAAGCCGCTGTCTTTTCCGCCAATTAAATTACGGATAGCTTCAAGTTCTTCTGCCGAAAAATTTACTCCGTTTTTTTCATGCCGTTCAAAAGCAGCGCAGGCAAGAGGCGCTACGGTTTTACAAATTTCAAACATAACTTCGGCATAGTCTCTGATTTCTTTTTGTGCATGAGCATCCATACGCAGTCTTAAAAAATGGAAAAGGTTATGCAAATCTATTTGCCAATACCATTCGGTATAGGTAGAAAGAGGGAGATTGATTCTGGCAAGTTCTCTTGCAATATTTTTATCGAGCAATTTACAGTAGCCTGCATAAATTTCTTCTTGTTGCTTTTGTAGGGAATTTATAACTTCATTTTGAAGGTCTTGAGGAACAGCCTCATTCATTCTGCCTTGTTTGTTGTCAGAGCTTTGTAAGGCGATATCGTTTCCGGCCGGTACATAAAACTCTGCTTTTAAGATAGAATACCGTCCGGAAATTTCGTTCAGACGGGCTGTTCTGTGCCTAATCCACTGGCGGGCTACAAAAATGGGCAGCTTTACATGAAAGGTAAAAACCACCTGTTCAAATGGAGAGGTGTGCTTATTCCTCAAAAGATAGTCTATTAAAGCGGCATCTTCCCGTACGGTTTTAGTGCCTTCTCCATAAGAAACACGGGCTGCCTGCACTATACGGGCATCGGTACCCATATAATCTACCAATCTGATAAAACCTTTATCAAGAACCTTAAACTCTTTATCCAAAATTTTTTCCGCTTGCGGAGCTATACAATGTGCCATAGTGTAATGATAACAGAAATTGCAAAAATTTTCAACCTCTTGCTTTTTCTAAATTTTAAGAATGTTTATAATTTAAAATAAAATTATTATAATAATGCTTCCTATAGTTCCTAATATCAGCCACACAAAAAAGAACCATCCTAAAAAAATATTTACTTTTCGTTTTTTCTCATCGTTTTTGTATTTTTCATTAACATTTTTAAAACCTCTACATAAAAAATAGATCAACAATCTAATTTGTATTAAAATGCCTATCCCTAATAATATTTTATCAAATAAAAAATTATTCATTATTACCTCTTCTTTACTTATTCCATTTATCGCCTGTTGCTTTTCCCTGTTTTTCAATGATTACATCTATCAAAAATTCTATCATAAAAGCAAATGGTAAACAAGCAAGAGAAAGAAAAAGAAGAGAGATGTTTAAATTAAAAATATCTATTTCAACTTCTCTTCCCAGGCTCATAGTAATAATCAGCAGAATAGTAATTAAAAATGTAATATACAGCACAATAGTTTTAATTCCGGCTGATAAAATATTTACCTTAACTCCTTTTAATTTCTTTTTAATTTTTATTTTAAAACCGGCAAACAAACAAAATAATTGTACAAGAATAGCAGTACTGATATTTATAATAACTTCTTTTGAATCAAAAAATGATATTGGAAGATAAAAAAATCGTCTTGAAGCATATAGAAAATCATTATAATCAAAACCGTTAGGCGTGTGAATAAACATACATAAATATACAAGATAAAAATTTATTACTGCTATAATAATCGAGGTAATAAATACGCTTTTACGTATCTTTCCTTTTTTATAATAAACAAGTTCTATGGTTAAAAGTAATGAAATAATATACCATTGAATGCTTACAGTATCAATATTATACATGAATAGATAAAAGATAAGTTCTGTTCTGCCTGCAAGTAAAGCCTTAAGAAGTCCGGTTAAAATAAACAGACTATTAAGCAAAATTAAAATATTTATAAGTTTAAAAAAATTATTTAGATCGATTTTTATCATAACGATAAACAGCCTCCAATAGTTCTATTTTGACATCATTAATTTTGCCTGCGTCATTAAATGAAAATGTATATTTTTCTTTCGTATCAAAAACTGCATATTCTCTACCTTTATAAAATTGCTTGTTTTCTTCAATCATTTTTTTTGTATCCGTTATATGTAAATTTGATAATTCAATTAGTCTATCATAAAATTCGGTATCATATTCATGTCTTGCAGTAGATAGTATTAAAATAACATCATCATCATAACTTATTATTTGTTTATCCTTAATATCCATATGAGAAAACAATATAGGATCATATATTGCTTTCCAAAATATTTTTTCTTGCCACCAATGCTCAAAATCATATAATATCTTATCTGCAAAAATTTTTTCAGCTCTTTGCTTAACTTTTACAGACATTCGGGAGAAATGTTTTTTATCAGAAATAAAATTTGAAATCTCGCCTTTTTCCAAAATATATTCATAGAGAGCAAAATATTCATCAACAGTTTTGAGTTTTTTATTTTTACAAGATACTACAAAGAATATTGTAAAACATATAAAAAGTATGAAGATAATCTTCTTCATTTTATTCCTTCTTGCTATTAATTGCAAATAATTATTTACCGGTGTTTTCAAATTCCACAATGTAAAATAATTTTATCATTCGTACTTGCATATTCTAGAAGTTTAATCAATTCTTCTATTTTATGCAAAATATATTTTTTATCAAAATTAAACTCCGGTATTATATTTACTTCAGGAGCTAAATTAAATAACTCTTTCCATACGCCAACAATTTTTAAAAAAGTATTTAAATTATCCGATTCTATTAAACTTATACCATAATAGAAAAGGCCTTTTGTGGTTTTTGTCTTTGCTGTATTTGTAGATATAAACCATTTCAAAGTGTTAGACATATATATGATTATAGCATCATCAACTGCAATGTGTCTATATTGATATACCTTTTTTAAATCAACTTGATTATCAATATTAATAACATCATCCAAATTTTCAATAATACAAAACTCATGAACTAATGCCATCTCTTACTCCTTATTCAACTGAAAAAATATTTACATCACACGCCCTGAATAATTCTGGACACTACGCCCAAGAAAAAGACAGGCTTAAAGTCTTGATTAACTCCGGCTTGGAAAGTAAAAGGAACATTATCGAATAATGTGTAACCTGCTCCTAAGCCGAATTCCGCGATAAGATTTAATTTTTTTGTTTCATTAGAGCCGAAGCCGGCATCAGCGAAGGCTGAAATAAAAAATCCGTTTGAGCTAACTCCTGTTCGGGCGGCGTACCATCTAAGTTCAGTTCCCCAAATGTGCATTGAAGAATATTTTTTGACATCTTTAAACGAAAAACGCCGCGTCATCGATTCTTGAGACTTTTCTATTTCATAATCGGTTATGGTATTTACATTCTTAGACTTTATCCTATCGGTATTATAAAATGTATAAACAAAGCCTACATCAACATAGTACAGTTTAAAAGTTACCGGCAGCTCGAATTTAAGTCTGTAATTAATAAAACGGCTTTCGGGAATCCAGTCGGTAAAAAAAGAAAAAGATGTTGTCGCTTTAAAATAACCTAAATCTGCAAGAAAAACATCAAATCTAATTCCCTGCGATAATTCGGTAACGGTTTTAGGTTTCAATTCATTTTGCGAATTCTTAAATTTTATTTCATTAACATTCCTTCTTCCTACACGGGCAGGAAAAGAAATTTTTAATTTGTTTATAACAAATATAAAATCGTTTCTTGCATAAAAAATTTGATCCGAAACTTTTTTGTGCATCGTAAATGGAACAAAATCATAAAAAGCATTTATATTCCATTTAAAAAAATCTTTTTGAACAAACATTCCTATAGAAGAACTGACTGCCGGCCCGTTATCTGCCGAAAAAAAGATGCCTGCATTCGGAAAAACGCTTACATTATTTTCCCGATGAAGCCATCCGAATTTTACTGAAAGAGGAAACCCAAAATAATGCGGAAGAATATTGAATTTAGAAATTTTTATAAAATCATCTTCATTATTTTTTTTGACTTCTTTATCTTGAGAAAATCCCGCAATCATCATAAAACAAAAAACAAAACATAAAATCTTTTTCATTTTTACCCCTTAAATATAAATAATTTTATCAATCGTTTAAAACAACCGATAAACTTAATATTCCGTTTAATATATCTTTTTTATTTAAAAGATTTTTTGAAAGATATACTATTTTAAATTTAAAATCATAAATAAACAACTCGGTCTGAATAATTCCCATAAGTTCTTTATCCTGCAAGCCTTGTAAACCGGCAGTAATTTGAGCATAATCTTTTAAGCCTGTACTGTAAAAAAATCCGTAATTGATACCTTTAGAATTATAAGCACCTTCGGCTATTAAAGTAAAAGTATAATCATTATCTTTTACAAGGAATGTTTTAGAAATACCGGCAAGTACGCCCCAATCATCAATTTTTTTATTTATAAATTTTACAGGAAGTCCTGCATTGGAATAAATTTTAAAATCTAAAGGCAGATTAAATAAAACTTCTAAGGCTGTTTTTAGTGTATATTCTTTCTTATTATTTTTAGCCGGTTCAAAAAGCATATCCGATTCCAATCCGATAAAAAAAGAAGATGATGAATATGCAAATTTTGTCCAAACGGAATACCAATCAGGCTTTTCAAAAATATCGACAGAACGGCTATCGAATGCATAGCCTAAGTCTATTATAAAATTTTTTATAGGTATATCGAATTTTACATGCCACAAAACTGTATCCGATTTTATCATTTCAGGAATATTTAAATAAAAATAATTTTTAATAATACCTTCCCCAAAATAAATTAAATCTTTTCCGGCTTGAAACGAAAAATAATCGGTAAAAGCGGAATAATTCAATCGTCTAAAAAAAGGTCTTACAATTTTTTTGTTTTTAAATTCATCTCTTGAAAATTCATTTTTAAAAAAAACACCCGGTTGTAAAAATAAATTTTGATTTTTAAATTCAAAATCAAAATTTAAAAAAGCTGAAGTATCTAAGTTAGAAATAATTTGAGGTGCATAAGTATTTGCATCGGTATTAAGGAAAACATTTAAGTTATTTAATTCAAAACCGGGACTGATTGCATGGAGATTTATAAAACTAAAATAAAATATAAAAAAAATAAATTTCTTCATAGTTCTTCCTATTTTTTTATCAAATTCTCCATCTTTTGAGTCAAATGCTTTAATTGAGAGTATGAAAAAAGCGATGCGGGTATATCGGCCTTTTTAATACTCATAGTTATCCATGAGCTGTAAATATTTTTTTCAAACAGCATATCGTACACATCTATTTTAGCAAAACAAGGATAACCGTCTATATTTTCTATATGATAAACTATTTTTTTTATCGGAGTTTGTTTTGCATCGGTAAATTTGAGTTCAAAAATATTTTTAGCTTTTTTTGTAAATATAATATATTTATATGAAGCTTTTGAATTTTGTTTTTCGAGAATAAAATCATTATTCTTGTATTCAATAATTTTATAATTGCTCTTAAAATCGGTTTTTAAAATATCCTGCACT
This sequence comes from Treponema sp. OMZ 790, assembly GCF_024181285.1. Classification (NCBI taxonomy): domain Bacteria; kingdom Pseudomonadati; phylum Spirochaetota; class Spirochaetia; order Treponematales; family Treponemataceae; genus Treponema; species Treponema sp. OMZ 790. The sequence continues at coordinate 2,645,372 of NZ_CP051201.1, forward strand.
TCAAATTCTTCTATTTTATATGCACCGGATATTTTTAATGGTGTTTTCAAATTTTTAGTGTAAAGCCAGTACCCTTCATTGGAACTAAAAAAATATTGTATTTTATTTTTTGATTTTATTCTTACAAACTGCCCACTCTTATTAAAAAGGCAATAAGAGGACAGCCTGCTTTCTTCTTTTAAATCCTTATTATATTTTATTATTGCTTGTTCAGTTAAAAAAGTTTTAGAGGCTTCGATATATCCCGAATTGATTTTTAAAAAATATTGATAATCTTCATCATCAAATTTTTCTTCTGAATATAAAACTAACGAAAAAATTAAAAAAAGTAATCGTAAAAAATATTTCTTTTTATTCATATGATAACTCCTTTGACTAACTTATATTATAGTTTATAAGTTTTATACTGCTATGTTTTTTAATAGTATAAATCGGATATATAACCGAAATTAGAGCCGTAAAGAATATAAAGATTTGAGTTTTGATTACTGCTTCAGCTGTAATAAAAAAATTTAATAAGTAATAAGAAGTTGAGCCCGGAGGATTCATTTTTATATCAAAGGTTTGAGTAATAATATTTCCTGCTTGCGATAACAAAATGCCTCCGATAGTCCCTGCAAGAGATAAAATACATACTTCTAAAATTAAAACCAAAATAAGCAAAGATTTTTTTAAGCCGATGGCTTCCATTGTGCCGAATTCGCCTATCCTTTCCATAAAACTTGCCGAAAGACTTTGTGTCAGAGCCACAAAAATTAACACACACAAGATTCCGCTTATTACGGTAAACTGTACATTAAACAAATTACTTATCTGCTGCCATGAAGGATTAAGCGTTTTCCAGTTTCTAACTTCAAAATTTAAATTATTCTCTTTAAAAATAGAATTTAATTTGCTTTCAACTTTTTCAACATCCTTATCATTTTTTAAGTACAATCTTATATATGAAGCCGTATCGGGCATACCGAAAAATTCGAGAATATCTTTTCGGGAAGCAATTAAAAAACCTGCATCATTTTGAGGAACTCCTGTATCTATATTTCCTGAAACTTCGAAAGAACCTGCTGCAATCCCTTCTTCTCCCATAGACGACATTATATTTACATAATTATTATTTTCCAAATTCAAACCGAGAGATTTAAATAAACCTTTTCCAAGAACAAGGGTATTGTCTCCTTCAAAAACAGGAACCCCTTCGGTTGCTCCTAAAGAGTGCGGCTCATCATATCCTGAACCCCAAAATATTGAAGAAGAATTTTCCGTGCCTATTATCCCTTGAAAATTTAGAACAGAATCGAAATTTTCTATTTCGGGCATTTTATCAAAAACATTTTTAAGTTTATTCAAATCTTTAGATGTAAGTATTAAATCTGCCGTATTTTTTTTATCCCAAAAATCTTTAACCGCAGCTTGAATATGCCCCGATTCTTGTATAAAGCCTATAGCCATTCCTTGCTCTGAATATTCTACAAATCCTCTGTATAATAAGATTGCAGCAGAAGCAATTGCAATTAATAATATGGAAAGGATGCTTCTTTTTTTGTGAAACTTAATATTATCCCAAGCACTTTTTATTAAAAACATTTTTCCTCCAAAAAGTTTTATTCCCCTGAAGCTTCATTCAATGAACCGCTGACCATTTTATAAATCTTATCCGCATAATTTTTTATAATAGGATCATGCGAAACAAAAATTCCTACTCCGCTTTTTTCTTTTAAGTATTTACGCAAATATTCATAAACTTGATTTGACCTATCCGAATCAAGTGAAGAAGTTATTTCATCCGCAAGAATATATTTAGGATTGCAGGAAAGAGCTCTGACTATCGAAACTCTTTGTTTTTCTCCGCCTGAAAGTTCATTGGGTTTTTTATAAATCAAATCTTTTAAATCAAAACATTCAAACAAAGGCATGAGTCTTTCTTTTATTTCTTTTTTTGATTTTTTTTGAATTTTTAAAGGTATGGAAGCATTATCAAAAATGGTTTGAGATTTTATCAATTCAAAAAATTGAAAAATAAGTCCGCAGTTTTCAAGCCTGAACTTAGCTCTTCCGCCGTTATTCATTTTATTTATATTCTTATCGCCCCATTCTATTTCTCCCGAATCGGGATAATCTATTCCTGTAATTAGATTTAAAAATGTGGACTTCCCTGCCCCGGAATTACCGTAAATCCAAATCATACTTCCTTGTTCGGCACTAAACGAAATATTTTTTGTAACTTCAATTTTTTTTGTGTTAATACTGTAAGTTTTATATAAGTTTTTAACTTTAAGTTCAGCGTTTATCATAAAATTAAGATTCCTTTTTTATAATTTTCATAAAGCAATGAAACAAGCGGGTGATCAGGGAAAATATTTTTTGCCTTATAAAAATGATACCAGCCTTTTTTTGTATCATATGTTTTCATGTAAAATATAGAATACCATATATAGGCATTAAATTTATCAACCTCATTTAATTCTTCAATATATTCTTCCGTCGATTTGATTTGAGAATTAAAATTAGATGTGGTTTCATCGGCAGCCGCAATCTGCCAGCAAGATAGTTTTACAAAAGCGGCCTTATTATTTTTATCTTTTAAAAGAGCCATTCTATATAAAACCGGAAGGGTTAAGATTGTGTTAAACCGTTTTGTTTCGGGAAGCGGAAGTTTTGTATAGAGGTAATCTGCATACTTTAAATATACTTCACCTTCCAAACCGGATAATTTTAAAAATCTTTTTAAATCTTTATCTATTTTTTTTATCAGTTTACCTTGATGATTCATTCCGCCGTAATTATAAATTGTCGAAAGAATTTCGGCATGTTCAAGATATAAGATTAGAAGTTCATTTTGTTTTTTTATATCTCTCATCTTTTTATTTTCTAAAAGAATTTTTTCCAAAGAATCCGTAAGAGAACCTATTCCGTCTATTAAAATTTTCAAATCTTCATCGCTGATGCTGCTATTTCTATAATATTCGCTAAAAAGAGAATCGCACTCATCTAAACTAAAGATTTTTGTCTTATCCGGATCTGACGGATTTACGGAAATGTCTTGTGCAAAACAAAAAAATGAAAACCCGATAAAAAGAAAAAAAATCGATGTTAATTTATGTGTTCTATTTTTTAAAGAATATTTGATCATTTTTATTTAACTCCTCAACCACTAAACTGAAATTCTCATCGGCTATCAATCCGGCTGCGGCCTTTAAATCTTTTTTGGATGAAGCTTCATTTTCAAGTGCAAAATAAACCTGCGATCTGAAAATAAGGGCCAAGTATTTTTCATAATTGTTTTTTGCATTTGATACAGCCTTTGAAAATTCCTTTAAAGAATTTTCATATCCGCCGCCGGCTATAGGAGGAGCAAAGAACATCCACAATCCGTAGGATATACTTGCCGGAGCAAATTTTTTATCTTTTTTTAAGGCATCAACATAAAGCAATTTTGTATCATTGGCTTCCTTATAAACATCCTGTCCGGATAAAAAGCCTATGTACTGTGATTTAATATCTGCCCAGCTGAGTAAAAACCACTTACCGGCCTGCGAATTCTTTTTCCCTTGCATAAAAGCGGTGCTTTTATCGTTTTGAGTTTTCAACTTTAAAAATATTTTTTTCTTGTTGCTATTGTCTCTATTCAAAACATTCAACTCTTCTAAAACCAAAAAATTTTCGAGAGTCAGTTTTTCTTCTTCAGATATTTGCATTTTTTCGGTCTTTTCTCGATATTCCGCAATAGAAATTTCCATTTTTTCTGAAGCCGTATTATACAGTTCGGCTTTGAATTTATAAAAATTATCATAAATTTCTTGCGAGCTTAAACTAAGATTGAATGTAAGGAGCAAAAAAAAGATTAATTTTGTTTTCATAATCACCCTCCGATTTCTTATAGATTATATTTTTTTTAACAAAAAGTGAAGTGCAGGGAATCATTTTTATTATGACATTTGTCATAATAAATTTCTAAAATCGCTAAAATTGCTCTTAGTTGAAAAAAAAGCGTTTTTTTGCTATGATATTCGCCTCAATTTTATTTTAGGAGATAAATATGCAGGAAAATCAAGAACAAAGAAAGGGCCCGAGTTTTTTTAGAGCGCTTTTTAGAGGAATAAATATTTTACGTCTGATAATAATAAACATCATTTTCTTCTTTTTCTTTTTTAGTTTTTTAGGAGTTATGGGAACAATCCCTTCTAATGCAAAAACCATTACCCGTGTGCCGAGCGAGGCCGTATTATGCATAAACCCTTCCGGTATTCTTACAGAAAAGGAAGCGGATATTTTTTCTGCCGGTATTCCCGGAATCGGTAAAAAATCAGTCATACTCGTTTCAGACCTTGTAAAGGCCATAAAAAACGCTGCATTTGATAGGCGCATAACAAGCCTTTACTTGGACTTTTCAGAGCTGGCAGGTCTTTCATCAGGACATTTAAGCGAGTTGGGAAAAGCTTTAGAAACTTTTAAAAACTCCGGTAAAAAGATATACGCCTATGCCGTAACCTATTCCATTCCGTCTTATTTTTTGGCATCCTATGCCGACCGCATCGGAATTGACCCCTTAGGAGAAATCTCCTTTGCAGGCTTTGCTTCCCGCCCGGTATTTTTTAAAGGGTTGGAAGAAAAATTCGGCATTAAGTGGAATGTAATACAGGCCGGGGCCTACAAGGGCATGGCCGAAACCTATTCCAGAGATGCTCTTTCTCAAAATGTAAGAACTAATCTAAAATCCATGTTCGATAACTTGTGGGATAAATACACCTCGGATATCGCCTCCAACAGAAATATATCTCCCGAAAAAATCAAAACCTTTGCCGAAAAAAATAATTCAATTATAAAAAAATATAACGGCAATGGAGCAAAAGCGGCTTTAGAAGAAGGCTTTATTACGGACATAGCCTCAGTTGATGAATTTGCTGCAAACATAGGCTTTGCCGACAGTAAAACCTTTTCGGTAAATGTAAACACAATAGACTATAATTCGTATAATGCAAATTTTATGGAATTGCCTTCTCAAAATTCGATAGGAATTATTCATGTAAACGGTGCAATTACTTCAGTAAGTACAGGTCCTATAGACGAGGCAGCTGTAAGCTACAAAATAGTCGATCTTTTTGATATGGCCCAAGATGACCCGACCGTAAAAGCCATTGTCTTGCGAGTCAATTCAGGCGGAGGAGAGGTATTTGCTTCCGAAGAAATCAGACGAGCTGTTGAAAGAGCCAAGGCCTCAGGAAAACCGGTTGTAGTTTCGATGGGTTCCGTTGCTGCCTCAGGCGCCTATTGGATTTCTTCTTCAGCCGATTATATTTTTGCAAGCCCCTACACAATTACGGGCTCAATCGGTGTATTGGCTACAGCCCCATCTTTTAAGGACGCCGTAAAAAAACACCTCGGCATAACAAGCGATTTGGTTTATTCCGGTCAAAAGCCTTCGTATTCCCTCTTAGAAGATCCATCGCCGGAAGAAAAAGAAGTGCGGCAGCTTGAAGTTATGCACATATATAAAACCTTTATCGAGACGGTAGCAAGAGGCAGAAGCCTTCCCGAAAACACCGTTGCAGAATTAGCCGGAGGACGAGTCTATTCGGGTGAGCAAGCCTTAAATTTAAAATTGGTAGATGCTCTCGGCTCCTTGGATGAAGCAGTAAAACATGCAGCAGAACTTGCAAACATAAAAGAGAAATATTCCGTAAAGGAAATAAAAAAGCCCCTGCCTTTTACTGAAGCCGTAATGAAAGGCATTTTAGAAGATCTTAACGCTTCAACACTTTCGCAGATGAATTTTGCAGACATCAAGGCCTTCACGGAATTTTTAAATTTAAAATCAAAAAAAGGCATCTATGTTTACAGTCCCGAATACCTCATTTGGGAAAACTAAGTCTGTAATAATAAAGAATTTTTTCGGAGGAAAGATATGGCTATAAATTGCGGAATTGTCGGACTACCCAACGTAGGAAAATCTACTATATTCTCGGCTCTTACAAGTGCACCTGCTGAAGTTGCAAATTATCCGTTTTGTACAATAAACCCCAATGTGGGAATTGTAAGTTTACCCGATGCCCGTTTAAAAAAATTGGCAGAACATTTTAACCCTAAAAAAGTAATTCCTGCAACCGTAGAATTTGTGGATATTGCAGGTCTCGTAAAGGGAGCCTCAAAAGGAGAAGGTTTAGGCAACCAGTTTTTATCTCACATAAGAGAGGTCGGAGTTATCGCCCACGTTGTACGCTGTTTTGATAATGACGACATCGAACACGTTGCAGGAAAGGTAGACCCCGCTTCCGATATCGAAACCATAAATATCGAGCTTGCTCTTGCCGACCTTGCAAGTTTGGATAAAAGAGCTGAGCGGGCCGAAAGAGCAAGCCGTATGGGCAAGGAAGCCCAAAAAGAAGCTGCTGTCGTAATGCGGGCTATCGAAAAAATCCGCCCCCTCTTGCAGGAAGGAAAAGGAGCCCGTCTTGCCAGCCTAAGCGATGAAGAAAAAGCTGCAATCTATGATACTCACCTAATTACGATGAAGCCCCAAATGTACGTCTGTAATATAGATGAAACTGAGGCATGCAAAGATAACCCTTATGTAACTGCCGTCAAAAAAATTGCAGAATCCGAGGGAGCCGATACCGTTGTAATTTGTGGAAAATTCGAAGCCGAATTAGCCGATTTGGAAAGTGAAGAAGAACGATTAAGCTTTTTGGAAGAAGCAGGTTTAGAAGAATCGGGACTTTCACAGCTTGCAAGAGCTGCCTATCATTTGATAGGGCTTAGAACCTTCTTTACAGCTGGAGAAGACGAATGCCGCGCATGGACAATTCATGCAGGCGATACAGCTCCAAAGGCTGCCGGAGTTATCCATACCGACTTTGAAAAAGGATTTATAAAAGCAGAAGTATATAGTTTTGAAGACTTCGTAAAATACGGCAGTGAACAAAAGATAAAAGAAGCAGGACGTTACCGCCAAGAAGGAAAGGCTTATGTAGTCAACGACGGAGATATTATGTTCTTCAAATTCAATGTTTAATTTTCGGCAGGCAGATTATTTTTAACTTAAAATTATATAAAAAAAACAATAAATTTTTATAAAAATACTTGACATTTTTATATATTTCAAGTATACTCAGGCCACACACAAACGATACACACTGTTTTTCACTAGACTCACTCATTATCCTCCTTTTGAGTGGGTCTTCTTTTTTATACCTTCATCATCTTTTTTTCAATCCAAACGTAATTTTTGCTTAATTTGAAGCTAGATCAAATACCGCATCCAAATCAAATTTGTCCGTCTTTATTTGAGAAAGTAAAATATTTTGGTCCAATTTTGCTTCAAAGGGAGAATTCTTAAAAAACTTAAAAAACAGTGAGTTATGATTTTTTGTGTCTTGGTCTATTTCTACAAAGAGCTTGTAGGTTCCGGTTATGTTCCGTTTTGCAAAAATATACAGCCGCTCTCCGTTTTTTTGCCCTGTTGCCGCAGCCTTTGATTCCGCTGCAAGAAAAAAACTTTTATCGGGGGTTACATAGGATACGGCAAAGGATCCGAATTCTCCCAACATATTTTTTCCGTTAAAATTAAAGGTTCTTATCAAAAGACCTTCTTTGTTTTTGCCGCTTCCTGTCTGTACCGGAAATTTTTGTACATCATTTTTTGAAAGTTCTTCTATAATTTTATTTAGAACATCGAAGCCCTGATCGTCATTTTCGATGAGGGTACTCATAAGCCTTTTTGCAAAGGCGCCGTCTTGGCTTGAGTTTAACCGCTCTATCATTTCGGCCGGACTTAATCTTTTTTTTGTCAAGACTTTTTCATTTTTGGGCTGATTATCTATTTTAAAAAATTCAGGGGCTGACGGAGCTTGAGGAATTGCAGGGCTTACAGTGTTCGGCTTAGGTATGGCCGGTATTTCCGGGATCGGCGGCACAGACGGAATGGGAATCGGATTTGAGTTTTGAGCAATTATAGGCAGAGATGTAAATATCGAAAAAATCACAGCGATTATAAAAGGGCTTATCGGCATATTTGCAAGCCGGCTTTCAACAGTTTCAAGCCGAGCTTGAAGGCTCAAGATAGTTTTTTCCAGCCGCCGTTTTTCTTTTTCTAGGGTTCGGCGAGGATCTTCTTCTTTTTTTGCCGAAATTTTACCCCGTACAGTTGCAGGACTGGTCTTATTTAAGAACATTTCCTCAGCCTCGGCTCTTTTTTCAGGATTACCTATATTGGCAACAAGCTTCATAGCCTCATAGCCTATTTCCGGATTTACATTATAAGCACTTATTTTTTCGAGAGCAGTCGCAGAGGCTCTAGGAAGACAAAGAACCCTGTCAACATAATCCTCGTATCTTACTCCCGCTTTTTTACAAAGCGGACGGGCCTTTCCAAGCAGGCGGCCGAGTTCTTTCATAAGGCGGCCGTCTTCTACCATTATGACCTGCCGAATCTCATCGGTTAATTCCAAAAGTTCCGGCGACTCTTCAAGCGTAATCTTATAAAAACCCTTCTTTTCGGCTTCAGCTAGAAGGTTGTGAAAAAGAGTCCAAAACTTAGGGCTGTGCACCCGTGTCGAATAAAACCCGCCCTCTTTTTCGCACTGCTTGTGGTGGGTATATTCATGCACCGCCGTGTAAATAAGTTCATTATCGTTTGCAAAATTCTTATTGTGAAGAATAATTTCGTGCGTGTCCGGCTTATAAAGCCCGTTTACTTTTTTACTGCTCTTGCCCGTAAAAACCACCGAAAACTCAAGCTCGGTATCCGCCGTCTCAAGTAAAATTTCTTTAACCCTATCCTGATTCATAGCTTCATTATATACTATTTAAGGTAAATTTTCAAAGTGATAAAGGAACAATAAGATAATATGGTAGTTAGTACATAGGTTTAAATACCATATTTTAAGCGCCTTTTTATTGGAATGTATAAAGAAATCCGATTTTTTTCATTCTTTCAAAACACTTTCTATCAATTCACAGGCATTCGTCAGCTTTAGTTTCCAAATTTTAGCATCATTCATTATTTCTTCATAAAAGTCCTCTAGAATCTTTACTTGAAACCACTAAATAACAGGCTCGTCCATTCTTTGTAAGAAAAACAGAGGCATAAATATAAAAGTCAAATTAAATAAATATAATAAAAAGCCGATTATTTATAAGTAGGATTAAAGTATTCTGTTTTAAAAGGAGAACATTATGAAAAAACGATTTTCTATCCGTAATAAACTAATCGTTATTTTCGGACTGTTAGTAAGTATCGCACTCTTTATTTTTGGAATGTTAGCGGTAAATATTGCCGAAAAAGCTGTAAAAGAAACAGCCGAAAAACACTTGATTGATAAGGCAAAGGATACGGCTGAAATTATAGACGGCAGATTAAATGCCTTTTTCCAATTTTTGGAAGGTATTGCGAAATCTCCGGTTTTAACTGATCCGGAAGTACCATATGCTCAAAAAATGCAATATTTAGAGAAACAAAGCGCACTCAATAAGTCTATTTTGGAGTTGAATATAGCCGATTTACAGGGTAACCGCTACACCAACAGCGGTAGAAAGATATTTGTAGGAGATCTTGCATGGTTCAAGACATCATCTACAGGTAAAAGATTTGCTTCAGAGCCCATAATATCCAGAACTGACGGCTCCCTGATAAGTGCATTTGCAGTTCCCGTATACAATGATAACCAAAAAATCGTAGGCGTTCTTGCAGCTGCAGTAGATGGATTAAAACTGTCAAATGACATAAAAGATATAACTGTAGGAAAAACAGGCGGATGCTATATCATCGGATTAAAGGGAATAACTATTGCCGATAAAGATACGGAAATAGTTTCAAAACTCGAATCCAGTCTGGATAAGGCAAAAAAAGATCCCGCCTTTGAAAGCATTGCAGCATTAGAAACAAAGGCTCTATCCGAAAAAGAACCTTCCATAGGCTCTTTTTATTGGGAAGGCGACCTTGAAATAGCTTCTTTTGCTCATATCAAAGAAACAGGTTGGACTGTAATTATTTCGGCACCAATAGAAGAATTTATGGGAACAATCGACACATTAAAAAATTATCTTTATATAGTGGGTCTCATTATTTTAATAGGTTCTTTCGTTATAATCTTCATTGTTGCTCTACGCATTGTAAAACCGATTAATGGTGCCGTTTTAGCTTTAAAAGACATTGCACAAGGAGGAGGAGACTTAACGGTACGGCTTCCTCTCAGAGGAAATGATGAAATTACAGACCTATCCAACTATTTTAACCGTACAATAAAAAAAATAGAAGAATCCATACAAACAGTAGGTTTAAATACTTCCACAATGGAAAACATAGCCTCTGAACTTGCAAGCAATATGAATGAAACCACAAGTTCCGTACAACAAATAGGAGCTAATATTGAAGGAGTAAAACAGCAAGCAATGACACAAGCTGCAAGTGTAACTGAAACAGCTGCAACAGTAGAAGAAATAATTCGAACAATAAAACAACTTAACGGAAGTATTGAAAGTCAGGCTGCAAGCGTTGCCGAATCGTCTTCGGCCATTGAAGAAATGGTAGCAAACATAAGCTCCATAACAAACACTCTTGGAAAAACCGATAATGTTATTAAAACTCTTGCAGAGGCCACTGCGGATGGTAAAGAAACCGTTACAAATGCAAACACGGTAACACAAAAAATATCTGAAGAATCAGGCGGTTTGTTAGAAGCTTCAACAGTTATTCAGCACATTGCAAGTCAGACAAACCTTTTGGCTATGAATGCAGCCATTGAAGCAGCCCATGCAGGAGAAGCAGGAAAAGGGTTTGCCGTCGTTGCCGACGAAATAAGAAAACTTGCAGAAGAATCGAGTTCTCAAGGAAAAACAATTACCTCAACCTTAAAAAATTTATCAGGCGAAATTGAAGTATTATCGGATTCTGCAAAAACTGCTGAGTCAAAGTTTAATGCTATCTTCAATCTATCCGAACAAGTAAAGCAAATGAGTACAACTTTGATGAATGCAATGCAGGAACAACAGCATGGAAGTCAAGAAGTGCTGACGGCAATCAAAGATATAAACAGAATTACCGCCGAAGTTCAATCCGGTTCGGAAGAAATGCTTAAGGGAGGGGAAGGGGTCGCAGAAGAAATGAACAAACTTGACGGACTAACTCATGTCATAACAGACAGTATGAATGAGATGGCAAAGGGAGCTTCCCATATAGGAAATGCAATGGAAGAAGTTGCAGTAATAACCCAAAAGAATAAGCAAAGCATCGATAATCTTGTTAAAGAAGTAAGCAAATTCAAAATAAGTGGAGAAATGAATCTTCTAAAAAATAAAAAAGAGGATACAAGCATTAATCTTATCAATGCCGTTAAGATACATGTAGACTGGAAAGTTAAGCTTAGGGCCGCAATCTCAACAAAAGAAAAACTTGATATCGAAACCATTTCGAAAGATTCGGAATGCGAATTCGGCAAATGGCTTCATGGCGAGGCAAGAACAAAATACGGTCACCTGTATTCATATAAAGAATGTCTGGCGAAGCATGCAATCTTTCATGCGGAAGCAGGTAAAGTTGCCTTTGCAATCAATAACGGACGCTTTAATGAAGCAGAATCCATGTTAAGCGCAGAAAGTTCATTCAGCACTGCTTCAAACGAAATCGCCGCTGCCGTAACCGCCCTAAAAAATGAAACGGGCTTGCGCTAAAGCGTCTGATAAAAAAAGGCTCCCCAAATCGGCGGAGCCTTTTTTTCATTTCTATTGAAGGATCGGTGTCAATATCGCCGGTCTCAAACTGCGGCGGACAACCTGTCAAGCCGGACATAATCCCCAAAAACACATTATTCATTGAATGTCCCGAAACGAAAACTTTCATACCGCCGGTAATGTATACGAGTGCGCTCAAAAGCAGGGCAAAGCCAAAAAGTTCGATAAAATCCCGTATATTTACAGTATAGTGAATAAGCGAAAACGCACCGATAACAGCACCATCGGCAGCGGCTATGCCGTTTTTTTGTTTTTAAACGGAGGGGCGGCAACCTGCAAGCCCCAACCGCGGAACGGCATTTCTTCCCCCGCGGACTGTAAAGGTGTTAAAAACCGGGTGATAAAGCCGACAAAAAGCGTTGACCGCGAAAAAACAAAGTCAGGTATGCCGTCTAACAGCGTTTGCCCGGCTATAAAACGGCAGCTACGGAAAACATGTACCGCAAGACGGCCGGAAAACCCGCGGCAGGCGGAATCTGCCGTGTACCGTCATCAAGCTGCCCGCCTTTGCCTTAAAGACTGTTTTATCGGTAAGGATTCCTGCAGGAAAAGCAAAAACAATATAATATCCCGTCAAGTTTTCCGAAAAAAGCGAATATTCGGCATCTTCGCCAAATCAACATACCCCGGCGCAGAGCGTAGCCGAGAAACGGCGGGTATTAAACCCTCTGCACGAATAAAAAAGTCTTGACCGGTTAAGTTTGCCTATCGGGGTTAAAACCGCCGCAAGCACCAAGAGGAAAACCGCATACACCGGAAAATACAGCTCTGCGGCACGGAGTATTCCCCTTTTTTAAACAGCCTTGTCTAAGGTAAAACGTTACCGTTTTACCTATCTTTTGCGGGCAATACGCAGTCCTAACGAATGGTCGCTTGCTGACGGAAATAAATTTGTACTGCCTGAAATCCGTGCCGCTACTTGACAGGAAGTAACATTAATACCTCCCGGAGAAGCATTTTCAAGGTAAGAGCCTCCTCTGTGGCTTCGATTATTCAAAGAAGCATCCGAAGGGCCTTGCGGGTCGCTGCCCAAATCTCCGCCGGTTATAGCTTTATACTTATCCCAGCACCATTCCGAAACATTACCCGACATGTCGTAAAGCCCGTAGCCGTTCGGTTTTTTTTGCTTTACAGGATGCGTTTCGTTATGGCCGTTTGCTTTATACCATGCATATTCACCGAGCGTTGCTTCCGTATCGGTACCCGCCCACTTATGCGAGGTGCCGCCGAGAGCTGCCCATTCCCATTCAGCCTCGGTCGGTAGACGAAAGCCTTTTTTACCCGCGTCCATACGTACCTTTTTAGAGGCTTTTGCATCCGTCTTTGTGTATACGGTATTAGTGTCTTCGGTATAATATACGCAGTCGTTTTCGGTAAAACCTGCCAGCTTGGTAAGTTCATTACAAAATACGGCACAATCATACCATGTCATTTTTTCCGCAGGATGTTTTTCCGCACCCGGAAGGCTTTTAAAATGACTGGGATTCTTACTCATTACCGCTTTCCACAGCTCCTGCGTTACCTCTGTTTCCGAAATATAATAGTCGGAAAGATTTACCGTGTGAGGCTTATTATCCTGCTCCGAAGCAGCTCCGAGATTACCTCCGGTTACAGAGGCAACGGGTTTCATCATAAAACGCACGCCCTTTACCGTATATTCCGTATCTTGAAACGGGGCTTGGCTATGCCCCCCCCCGCCGGAAGCGGCAGGGTTATCGGCACTTACACGGCAGCCGCTTATTATAAGCACCGCTGCAAAAAGCACGGCAAAAATACCCGCCGCCTTTTTATTACAGTTCAATTTACACTTATTCATTTAAAAATCTCCTTAAAAACAGGGAATCTTCTAAACAGCCGGTTAGTAAATACGTTTTAGCAAATACTACAAATCATTTGCTCACAGACAAGCCGATAGATTTGATGTTTTAGAAATTCCCTCTATAAAATATATAACTATTGCACATCTTACGGATGAGCATCCAGCCATTCTTCAAATTCTTTTTTTGCCGATTTCATGATAATTACTTCTTCAATGCGGGTATCGCCCTTATCGTTTTTGGCACCGTAATTTATCTTATGCGGAACTCCGCCCGGATAATGTACACCGAATTTTACGATATGAGAATATGCATCATTTGAATCGGAATTCCACAGTTCAACGATGTTATTGTCTTCATCAAAAACAACGCCCCAGACAGTAACAACATGAAGCGGATCAAGAACGTTCTTTACCGGTTTGATGATAACGGCGATTGCGTGCCCTTCTTTAAGAGCTTCTTTTATCATCTGTTCAAACTCTGCTTTGGTCTTGACCGCCCTGCTTATAATAAGTTTTGTTAAATCGTCTTGTCCGCCGAATACGTCCTTTACAATACCGGGGGGAGCCTCTTTCTGGAGAGGGCTGGTATTGCCGCGTAAATACCAATTAACTGCGGTATTTAAATCGGCTCCCGTATTGGGAAAACTCTTTCTGAATACGTTTGCAACGCTGCTTTTCTCACCTTCACCTGCATCACCGGAACCGCCTTTGTATTCGCCTGCATATATTTTATATTCCTCCGTACCGGCTATTATGCCTTTTTTTTGCACGTAGCGGGCAAGGTTATCTTTATTTTCCCTCATCCACCAGTGAATTAAGTCGGCGGTTGACATTGCCCAGCACATCTGATTATCCTGAACCGCTTTAAATTTTTCCGTGTAGCACAGCTTCCGTGCATTAAACCATTTTGTGCTTGCAGTTTCTTCCCATTTGCGGTATAGAGGGCTTGCCGCCGCTTCAGGTTTGAGATCGCCGTCTAAAGGTTCCGTTATGCCATGTATCCACTTTGTTGTAAGTACGGGTTTGGGATGAGCTTTTTGAATAATCGGTATTTCCCGAATGAGTTTTGCCTTATCAGTGTTATCGGTTTTAAACACAAGATACGCCCTTCGCTCAAATAGCGATTTGTTTTCTTTAAGCTTTACGGTAATTGTATCAATATTCCCTGCCGAAACGGATGTATGCTCTACCCAATCGCCCTTTCCGTCGGCATATCTAAGACTGTAAAAATATTTCGAGTGCGTAGTTTTTTTTGTAATAACCGCTGAAGCCGATTCAGTTTGATAGTCCGTTTTTATTTCCGTTTTATCGAACGTAACGGAGGAATCGTCCTTTATCTGGAAACCGATAGAAGTACGTTTTTTACCGTCGACCCAAACATTAACGGTTGCGGGTCCCTTTTTCTTGCCTGTAACAAGACCGTCTTCCGTAACTGAAACCAGATTTTCCTCATACTTGTATTCTACTTCTTTATTTGTCGCATTTTCCGGTTTAATAACGGGTTTCAGCTGAAACTGTTCCCCCAACTTAACCGGTAAAGTAGTATCTTCTTCGATAAGTTCATCATTTACATCGTGAAGAACAACTTCAGTTACCGGAACATACTTCGGTATAAACGGAGCGGGCTGCCCGGAATTGTCCGGGTTTTGTCCCTGTCCCGAGTGCGGTTTGACAGTACCGCCGCCGGAAGGGTTTGTTTTTGCGAGACTATTCGGACAGCCGGCAAGAAGTACAATGAGCGCCGTAAGAGCACCGAATAAACCTGCATATAATATCCGTTTTTTATTCATTTAAATCTCCTTAAAATATATCCGCAGCGCATTATCAGCGTGCGGACATTGTGTTTCTAAAAACTCACAATTTTCAGTTCCCGGCATCCAGCCATGCTTTAAATTCTTTTTTTGCCGATTTCATAACAGCTACTTCTTCAATGCGGGTGTCTCCCTTATCGTTCGGAGCAGCATAGTTTATTTTATGCGGTATTCCATCAGGATAATATACGCCGAATTTTACAATATGCGAGTTTCTGTCATTGGAATCGGAAGTCCACAGTTCAACGATGTTATCGTCTTCGTCAAAAACAACGCCCCAAACGGTAACGACATGCAGCGGATCGATAATATTGGTTTTCGGTTTTATAACAACGGCAATAGCATGTCCGTCATTTAAAGCACCATTTATCATATCTTCAAACTCTTTTTTGTTATGCGCGTAACGGACTTCTATCAGCTTGTTTAAATCTTCCTGTCCCGTAAATACGTCTTGCACAATACCGGGCGGAGGAATCTTTTGCAAACCGTTGGAAGCGCCGCGCAAATACCAATTAACGGCGGTGTGTAACTGTAAGCCGATATCGGCGTACCCCTGGCGGAATACATTTGCAATGCTGCTTTTATCTTTTTCGCCTATATCGCCTAAACCGCCCTTGTATTCGCCCGTGTAATATAAATATTCGGCTTTACCGGATGTAATTCCTTTTTTTCGCATATAGCGTTCAAGGTTGTCTTTGTTTTCCCGCATCCACCAATGTAAAAGGTCGGAGGTAGACATTGCCCAGCACATATTGGCATCCGTAACCGAACGATAGTTTTGCGTGTAGCGGAGCTTGCGGGCATTAAACCATGTGGTATGTGCGGTTTCTTCCCATTTGCGGTAACGCACATCAGTTCCCGTTTCGGTTTTAATTTCGCCTTCCGCCGGAGGTGTAATGCCGTGCACCCACTTTGTAATAAGCTTGGGGTCAACGAGGTTCGGCGTTTGGGTAATGTTCAGCGTGTGTACGGCTTTTTTTTGTTGTTGCTTTCCTCGTCTAGCCGATTCTATTTTTGAAACAGTCAGCGAAACCATTCTGGGTACGGGCGCTTTATTTTCGGCGATGCGGAGCGTAAGCGTTTCTTTTTTTGTATTTTCGCCTGATTTTTCCACAGTCAGCCAAGGTTCGGGAGGATTAACCGTCAGCACGTACTTGGTGCTGTTGTATTTTTTTTCAATAACAAGCGTTTCGGTAAAAGCATCGCGGCTGTGTTTTATTTCCTTTTTACCTTCAACCGTAAAGGTATAATCGTCTTTAATGTTAAAGTACATAGTGTACTCGCGTCCGTTTGACGCTCTCGCCGCGATTTCGGCACTTCCGATGCCGTTTACCGTAATAATTCCTTCGGGGCTAACGGAAATATCGCCTTTTTTTACCTCGTATTGCAGGTTTTTGTCCGAAGCATCGGGCGGGTCGAAAACGGGGATAAGCCGATACGGTTTATTCAGTTCAAGATTCATAGAATACGTTATCGCAAATTCCGTACCGTCTTGCGTATCTTTTCCCTTAAAAGTTATATTGCTTACGGGAACCGTACCTTGACCGGAAGATACCGGCGGTTGTCCCGAAGCGGGCCTTTGTTTAAACGATACCTTTACCGACGTATCGGAAGTAAGTTTTACCGCCGCGGTTAAATCGCCCTCGTTTCTTCCCGAGACTATTACACCGCCCGTAACGTTCCAGCCTGCAACCACGTAGCCTTCACGCGGCTGAGCGGTAAAAACGGCGGTTGTGCCGTTTTCGGCTTTTGCACCGGATGCAATGCTTTTTCCGTCAATAGCCGCCTGAAGCTGCCCGCCTCCGCCTTCAACTCCGAATTGTACCGCATGCCGGACTTTTAACGGCTCCGGCTTTATAGGGGCGGAACATCCGAGTGCTAAAACCGAAATAAGGGCGGACACCCCGAAAAGGTTCAAAAAAAGCCGAACACCTGATATATGTTTTTTTGTATATTGTTTCATAGTATAATCCGTTTAACGTATAGTATTATCACTAAAGGTAACGTTTACTTTTACAGTACCGTCTTTAAGTTTTAATATGTGACTAGTGCCTGTTCCTTTTATCTCCACTCCGCTAAGAGATATCTCCCATTCGGCGGGAAGTGTCTGCGGCATCGAAATAAACGTAATAGAACCTTTTCCAAACGGATTTAGTAACTGCACAGTTTTGCTATTTTCATCATAATCCATGTTTGCAAATACAGAGGTTCCCGCAACTTTATCAAAAAAACTGAAATACTTGCCACCGTCATTTATTACCAGCCGGAAATCTTTTTTATTTCCGTTTATATCTTCCAGTTGTCCTTCAGCATCCCAGTTAACATTTTCAACAAGATGTTCTAAAAACTTTACTTTAATTTCAGTGTTATTTTTTACGGTCAGCTCGGCGGTTTGTTTATCGGGTGATACTTTTAAACCTTTACCTGTCCACCTCAATATATAATAGCCGTCACCGGCTGTCGACGGAGTTGCGGTAAACATAATTTCCGTTCCTTCGTATACTTGACTTCCGCTGTGAATGGGGTCCCCGTTGTCCTTTCTCTTTGCGGTAACGGTACCTCCCGCCGAGGGGTCGGCACTAAAAGTTATCGTATATTTTTGAGCTTCCTTAAAACTGACCTTTACATCGGCGTTGCCCGTTACGGTAAGCGTTACCGTTTTTGTACCGGCAGCGGCGGTTAAACCTTCCCATTTATCAACCTTTTTCCCCGAATCGGGATTTGCGGTAAAAATAATTTTTGTTCCTTCATATATTTGCTCTCCGCTTGTAATTGAATTGCCGCCGCCGGTTTTTGCCGTGAGAGTTCCGCCTGCACCCGCTTCAAATTTGACTGTGTATTGCTTGGGCGGTGTAGAAGGCTTTGACTCATTGGGACAGCCCGTTAAAAAAAATAAAACTGAAAGTAAAACTCCCGCACCTATTAGCTGTGTTTTAATTTTTTTCATATTAAAATCTCCTTAAAATATTATTTATAGCTATAATTTTTACGCATATCGCGCAGTATATTATATAGGTCTTCCGCTTCATTATCGGATACATCCGCCTGATTTACCAGTTTTTCCGCTTTTTTTATGGTTTCGGTAAATTTTTTGCGGTTTTCGGCTTGGGGCGTAAAATAATCTTCATTACCGTGATAGTATGCGTCTTTCATTTTTGAAAGCATAAGTTCTCCGCGTAAAGCGTTTTTTCCTCTTTTAACGGTGAGTTTATCGTCTTCCCCTACCAAAGATGTATTTGCCAGCACTTGGTCAAAAAGGATTTCCGCATGTTTTTGTACATTGCCCCCGCTGTAGCCGATACTGTAAATATAGTCTTTTTTAGGCTGTGCGGGATCGGTATTGATAAAATACAAGCCGCTTTTTCCGAGTTCCAGCCGTTTGTATGCATAATTGTTTAGCTTATTGTTCAATGTATACAGAGCGGTCTTTTCACTTCCGTCAAAGCGGCTTTTGTATATTGTTTTATCGGTATGAGAAAGCCAGTACCAAAAACCTTCGTGATAAAGCGGGGGTGTTTTTTCATTGCCGCGTCTGAAAATTCCCGCGTCGGAATCGTATTTTGTGTCGGTACACGCTTGGGTGTAAGACTGCGCTCCCGGACGAAGATGACCGAGAACACCGTAAAACATAGTGTCCGAAGTTAAAAAATATGTTCCGAACGAATATGAACGCGCCTTTTCCGATGCTTCGGCGTTATCGTCCCATGTCAGATCCGAATTATACCAATTGCCGTCTATTTGCACCTTGTTCCACATATGTCCTTGAGGATCGTTCGGGGAAGGGCCGTCTACAAAATCGCTTTCAATGCCTATTCCGCGTAAAAGTCTTCTGTACGCAAGGCTGTAGCCTTGACAAATCGCCTTACCGTCTATCAAAGCTCCTAAGGTGTCCGCCGAATGCATTCCGTCGTTATATTCGGTTTTTTCGGCAAGCGCATTATGCAGCGTATAGGCTATTTCGGCATCGGTCATCGGTTCGCGCAAATGCCCGTAAAAGGCTTCGATACCCGCTTCAAGCCGGGCGAAGTACCGTTCAAGCGAGTGCGGATACACCTTATAATCAAAACGATATTTGGTAAGTTCGTTTTCGTTGTGCGGGTTGTAATTATAAGCGATACCGCCGTCTTCGACTATGTGAAACACAAACGGATACCGCCTTAAAAATTCATTATACAAGGCCTTATGTTCTTCATTTTCCCTGCCGCAGCCGATAGCGAATTCGCTTACATCCGCGTCCGTTTCAAAGCGGAGCACGGCATTCAGCATACGCTCAAAGATGATTTTTTTACGCTCTTCTTCCGTACCCGTAAAAGGGGGTTTTGCAGGAGGCGTTCCGCTTTCAGGGCGGGGAAGGATTTCTCTATTTTCCGCGAGGGGCGGCACGCTTTTTTTATGAGAAAAATGCGGTTCACGGTGCTTGTCTATTCCCGCAGGACAGCTGCAAAGCAAAAGCCCTCCGATAAAGATTCCCGCGCACGCGATAAACCGCTTATATGTTTTTATGTTACCGTACTTTTTGTCTCCGTATTTCAAATAAAAACTCCTTTGCAATTACGGATTATATCCTAAAAAAGGCCGTGTTGTCATTTCGACAGTCCCGCCGCACAACTCCATACTCACCTTTAGGTCATTATTTCCGGCTGTTTTATTAAGCGAAATATTTTTAATATATATGTCGCGGTTATTGGTATCCTTTGACAGACCGTAATTACCCGAACCGAGCAAGTCGTTCCCCGGATCGCAAACAGATAAATAATACGGATTGGCAGTTGAACCGGGTTCCGGCAAGGGATTGATCAAAACACCGATAGGCATATAAATTTCATTAACATGGAATAAACGGGCATTTTGTAAAGATTTATTCTTCCATTTTTCTTTACTATCCTCGTTACGGGGAGACAAAATAACGGTAAAAATAAAATGGCTTCTTATATCAGCATCCGTTTGTATTTTTTGAAACCCCTTTTTAATAACCGGTCTGCTGTGTTTAATGCCGTTTTGATCGCTTAACTGGTCTGCGGTTGCAATACAATAATTGACGGTCAACTCCCCCGTAAGATCGTTTGCTTCAATACCGCCGTTTTTCGGGTTATTTATACCGGCTTGGATATTAACTGCAAGGTGTTCACCGGCGTCTTTTATGCGGTACAAATCAACATATTTTTGAATTTGCGTCATATCGAACTGTACGGCACTGCTATTCGAAAATTTGGACATCGCATAATAATATGAAGCAAATTTATTTGTATCGACTTTTACAAAGTTGCCGTTTGTTTTGCCGAATACGTATTTAAGTACGTCATCTTGGGTAAAATAAGATTCGCTCTCTTTTGCCGTTTTTGTAGAAACAGGTCCGTATTCAACGCTTTTATTCCCGCCCGAAAGCTTTTTATATATAATCTTATAATCCGCCATTATTTTTACTTTATCGCCATGCACTTTTGTCAGGAGGGCGGTAAGTTCATATTCGGAGTGTTTTCCCGATACAACCGTCTTACTGCCTGCGCTCAAAGAGTACGAAAAGGAAACGAACCCCTCACCCTGAGCCGCATTGGCATCGGCAATAAATGTATCAAGCGGCATATTTTTTTCTATTGCCTTGTCAAATACAAAGATATTACCCGACAAATAGTGCAAAGAACCGAGTTCCGTACCTGCATACGGATGGGTAAAGCCTGTAAAGGTTAATTCTTTTTCAAAGGGCTTTCCATCTTTTGTGCCCTTTACCTTTACGGTAAAGGTTCCGGCTTTATCATCGTAGGCAGTAACCGTGTTTCCTGAAAAGGTCAGCCCTGCAACACTTGCAGAAGGTGCATTCGTACCGATTTTTGCCGCCGCATCGGAGGCGGTTATATTTCCCTTTGTTAAAGCAAAGGCGCTCATAATATCCTGTTCCGAAATTTCGCCCGGCTGTATTTGCGGATTAAGCGGTGCATTTGAGTTTATATCAGTTTTCGGTATTGCCGAATTAGGGCATCCCGCAAATAAAAAAATGCAACATATTATAGCAGCTGCCATTATATTGTTTAATATTGTTTTCATAAAACTCCTAACATAAATATATCATTTTAACCAGACATTAACAAACAGAGAGCGAATTTAGTTACAAGAATATTAATAATTTTCTCTTGATTTTATTATTTTTTAGATATATAATGTTATTGTAGATAATTACAATTGTTGTAAATTAAGCTAAAAAATTTATTCTAACCAAAACCTTTGATATTTATAGGAGATTAAATTATGAAAAATATTGCAAAATATACAGTTATAAGCATATTTATTCTTATGCTGTACACCGCCTGTCCCCATAATAAGAGAGCCTACCCTGACATAACCTCCGGCTCACAGGATTCCGTTCCTTCCGCACCCTATGTCGAAGGCGGTATTTCGCTGGTAGTAAGTAAGCATAAAAAAACGATAGAGCTTACGGTAAAGGCTTCCGGCTCTTCAAATATTGTACTTGAAGGAGCGGACAAATCGAACATTACATCTAACAACACCGATACCGTAACGGTAAACGGCAGAGTTCTTATTATAAAACCCGCTACCGGGGGACAGCTTACCGAATTTACCTGCATCGACCAAAAAATCATGCGCATTAATGCCTCAGGATGTAAAACGCTTACAAGCTTAACCTGCAATAAAAATCTGCTGGACACCCTCAAAGTGCACACCGAAGCAAAGTTGACGCACGTAACTTGTACCGAGAACAGGCTTACGGACTTTGATACCCAATCCTGCAAAGAACTGGTAAGCCTTGAATGCGGAAAAAATAACTTAACATCGCTTAATCTTACTAATTTAACACATTTGAGAAAAGCCAACTGCCGCGAAAATCCCCGTCTTACACAGCTTACCGTAACAGGCTGTATAAACTTGGAGGACCTCGATTGCAGCGGCAGCAAACTGACCGCCTTAACTGCGGATAATCTATCCAAACTCAAAGAGTTGGACTGCAGCAAAAATAATCTTTCTCAGCTTACCGTAACGGGCTGTAGTGTTTTGGAGAACCTCAAATGTTCACAAAATAAACTGCAAACCTTGGATGCCGGGAATTTACCTAAACTCGATACTTTAAATTGCAGCAGCAACGAATTGACACAGCTCAATGTACAAAATTGTCCCGAATTATCAAGCATAAACTGTTATGATAATAAACTTCCAAACTTGAATGCAAGTAATCTTACAAAGCTGCAAACCCTGCTGTGCGACACCAACGAACTTACCGGCATCGATATTTCCGGTGCCGCGGCAGTGCTTCATGAAATTGAATGCTACAATAACAAATTAGATGCGCAAGCCGTAAAAACGCTTTTAAATGCCCTGCCGGATAGAACTTCCGCCGTAACTGAAGGGAAGATTGTGCTGTGCAAAAAAGAAGGTGAAACCGGCAATATAACCGATTTTACACAGCCTGCCGACTTACTGGCTGCGGTAAACACGGCAAAGGGACATAAATGGAAATTGTACAAAAAAACCGATACGGAACCGGGAGAAGAAATATAAAAATCAATACAAAACCGCCGATTAAGGTATTTAACCCTAATCGGCGGTTTTATTATAAGTTAGAACAACGCTTTTAAAGCTTTTAACTTTAGCAAATTTTGCCGCCCGAAACCTTTATATCGGCATCGTTTTCGACAATGGCTTCTATTGCAAGTTCGATTCCCCTTACAATCATCTCAAGGCTCATCGAGGGAGTTGTTGCAGGCTTTCCGACAGCCTGTTCGGGCAAAAACGGAATATGAATAAAGCCGCTTTTCATCGGCTTGCCTTGGGCTGTTCTTGCGGCTGCAATATGAGCAACACCATAGCAGACATGGTTGCAGATAAATGTCCCTGCCGTATTCGATATTGAAGCAGGTATTTTGCCTGCCTTTACCTTCTCGACAATGGCCTTAATCGGTAAAGTAACAAAGTAGGCAGCAGGGCCGTCTTTTACAACAGGCTCATCAATCGGCTGATTGCCTTCATTGTCGGGAATTCGGCAGTCGTCAATATTTATACCGATTCTTTCTACCGAAATATCTGCACGGTTTCCGGCTTGACCGATACTTAAAACAACATCGGGATTTTCTTTTTCAATCATTTCTTTTATCTTTGCTACGGATTTTCCGATAACGGTCGGAATTTCCAGCTTGATAATTTGTGCTCCCAAGATTTGATTGGGAAGGAGCTTAATCGTTTCGAGGGCGGGATTTACCTTTTCCCCGCCGAAAGGATCAAACCCGGTAACTAAAATCTTCATTATATCACTCCTAATTAAAAGGCAAGAGTCAACATCAAAATAATGTGAACAATAATCAAAGCAAAAGACATAAGAGCTTGAGCCTTAATCAATGTGTATTTATTTTTAGTTTCCAAAATTGCCGCCGGAACAATGTTAAAGTTTGCAGCCATGGGCGTTAAAACTGTACCGCAATAACCGCAAGTCATACCTAAAGCTCCTACAACGGCAGGATTACCGCCTTGAGCAATTACAAAGGGAACACCTACACCGATTGTGATAACGGTAAAAGCGGCAAAAGCGTTTCCCATAATCATTGTAAAGATTACCATTCCAAGACAATAAGCTATAACGCCCAAGACCGGAACACCTTGCGGAACAATACCGCTTGCAAAGTGACCGATGATTTTACCGATACCTGCTGTTGCAAAAATTGCACCCAAAACACCGAGCAGCTGAGGAAGCAAGCTTGAAGAGCCTACCTGCATTAACATTTTTGAAGTATCGTTTATTGTATCCTTCATTTTAGGTTTAGTTAAAATTATTGCAAAAATAAGGGAAACTATCGAAGCCAAACCTACAACTTGTGCCGTTGAAAAACCGAATATAATTTCTTTTCCGGCAGCATTTGTTCCAAGCGAAATTTTAAAGCTCTTCATTTGAGCTAATAACATGGCAACAACACCGATCAAAACGGCAGGAATAAAAATTTTATTGCCGACCTTTTTTGAATTTTCGGCAATTTCTTCTTTTGTTGCAGAAGCGATATCTGCAACTTTTACCTTTTTTGTAAGAGTAAATCCTCCCAACACAAAGAGTAAGCCGCCTATAATGGCGCCGCCGTAAGGAACATTAAGAACGATTACCTTACCGAACATAAACAAAAGCCCTAAGATTCCCCAAAACAAGAATGTTCCGATTGGGTTCTTTTTATCTTTTAAAGAAATTACTGCTGTAATAATCGAAACAAGCCCGCAAAGACCGTAAACAATTTCATCTATTACCATTGTATTATTATGGATAAAATTAAACATCTGCCTTCTCTCCTTTTCTAAGATTTTTTTCAAAGAGCCAGCATTGAACAAGGGCGATAAGAACCATTACAACTCCTGCAAAAATTGAATACTTAGCTACATCAGTATTGCTGATATCAAACCCTTGTTCTTTTAGAGTGCCGGTAATTAAAAGAACACCGGATGCAACGGGGAAAATATTTTGACCGAAAAAGTTTCCGTAGTTTTCGGAAGCTCCCGCAAGACCCTTAATTTTTTCGATGTCGTCTTCGGTAAGCTTTATATGTTTTTGAGCCGCACCTTCAGCCATCGGGAGGATTAAGGGTCTGATAAATTGAACATGACCGCCCAACCTGATCGAAAAAGCCGAAGCAATTGTCCTTATAAGAATGTAAAGCCAAATAACCATACCCGCACTTGCACCCTTAATTTTTTTAATAAAGTCTGCAGCACGCTCTTTTAAACCATAACGCTCCATAATTGCAATTACGGGGAAAGAAACAAAAAACAAACTCATATATCTGTTGTTTACAAAACCTGTTCCAATTGCATCGAGAACTTCAACAAAACCCATTTTTGCTATTAGGCCTGTTACAAGTCCCGAAATTAAAACAACTGCAACTACATCGAGCTTTAAAATAAAACCGGCGATGATAATAACAACGCCTATTAAAACCAAATAGTTCATATGCATCTCCTTGTATAATTTATCTTGAGTATTTTATCACTAATAGGACGTCTTGTCTATTACGAAATTTAAATCTCTTTTTCCATCGCACCCAAAGAAATCAACCTCTGATTAAGTCCCGAAAAGATCATAATTCTGTCGCTTTCAATATCGAAGTTTATTTTTTCTCCGATTTTATAGGTTATGTTTAAAAAGACAACTCCTGTCAAAATAAGATTCCCTATCTTAATCTTAACCGTAGTTTCCATACCTGTGGGCATCGAGCTGTATATAGATCCTTCCAGTTTTCCATTCTCATGTATTTTAATAAACTCAGGCCGAATACCGAGAACAAAGTCATTTTCCGATCGGGCTTGAGCATTTAAATCAATTTCCGTCTCGTTAGCCTTTGCAATGTGATATTTAAAGGGCACAATCTTATTTTCTTTTTCGGCGTTTTTTGTACGCTCGGCTTCTTCTTCCCTTTCTTTTTTAATTTCAGCTTCCGTTTTTAAAAGCCATTCTTTATAATCGATTTTTTGTGCAGGTTTAAATTTAAATTTTAAACCTTCTAAACAAGTTAAATTAAAATCTCCGTCTTCACTAGACTCGCCTACGGCTTCTACAAAATTTATAGAGGGGTTACCGATAAAGTCTGCCGTAAAAAGGTTTACAGGTTTTTCATAGATATCCAAGGGGGCATCATATTGCTGCAAAAGGCCGTTATCCATCAAGCATATCTTTGTCGCCAAGGTCATAGCTTCAAGCTGATCATGAGTAACATAGATAAAGGTCGATTTTGTGTCCAAATGGAGGCGCTGCAATTCACTGCGCATTTCAAGACGCAGCTTTGCATCGAGGTTTGAAAGGGGCTCATCCATAAAAAGAACCTTAGGCCCGGGAGCCAATGTTCGGGCAATGGCAACCCTCTGCTGCTGTCCGCCTGAAAGCTCGTTAGGATACCTATCCATAAACATTCCGATTTTTACGATGCGGGAAACTCGGCGGACTATCAAGTCTATTTCTTCGTTTTCGAGTTTACGCACTTTCTTTACAACTTCACCATTTGAATCTACAAGCACATAATTTGCATTTACTGAAACTCCGTTCTTTTTATGCCTATCCAAAAGAGCAGCTCTTTTTTCATCCAAGCCGGCAGTTATTGCCTTTATTTTTTCTTCCCGATTATCAAGCTTTTCAAGCCCGTAAGACAAAACGGTTTTTGCCGTATACTCCGAGACGATAAAACCATCAATAATTTTAATTAAGGCAATTTTTTCGTCCGGCTTTTTACCGGCCTTTTTATCCTTAACTTGAGAATCGGAAATAATTTCGATAAGTTTTTCGCTTTCACTTAAAATCTTTTTTAAATCGTCTATTCTTTTAATTTCAAAATCGCATAGGGGCATTTCTTCTTTGATATTTTTTAAACCGAAACTTATGTTTTCATAAACAGTCATATTCGGCCAGAGGGCATAGTTTTGAAACAAAAAGCCGACCTTTCTTTTATTTGCGGGAATGTTTATACCTTGCTCGCTGTCAAAAACGGTTTCTCCATCAATGATTATCTTTCCGCTTGTCGGCGTTTCAAGACCGGCAATCATTCTAAGTGTTGTTGTTTTGCCGCAGCCTGAAGGCCCCAACAAGGTAATAAACGAATTATTTTCTATGGTTAGATTTAAATTATCCGTTCCGTAAAATTTTCCCCATCTTTTTGTGAGGTTTTGTAAAATTATCTCAGGCATTATCTTCCTCCTAGTCCCGAATCAATTCCGGCCTTTGTAAGTTTGTTCAATCCGAAGTTGACGGCCAAAATAAATATAATTAAAATTAAGTTGATTGCACTTGAAAAGGCATATAAGCCCATTTCGTCATAATAGTCCAACATGGTTGTGCTTATCTTTGACTGACTACACAAGAGCATAAATAAGCTTAGCTCCCTGACACAGGTTATAAAGGGTAAAAGATAGCCGCTTAAAATCGCCGTCTTTTGAATAGGAATTATTATCCTTGTCATGCGCTTATGCCAAGGCGTATCCTGTATCAAAGCCGATTCTTCTATCTCGTTGCTGATTTGAAGCATCGAGTTAAGGGAACTCCTTGAAGAAAAGGGTATATACTTAATTGTTCCGACTATTACCAAAAGCAAAAATGTATCATAGATGCCCATCATCGACCCGAAGATAAAGAAGGCTATACCTACAGCGAGAGAAGGCAAAAGGTATGGCAAGAAGGCTATATCGTTTACATAGTTTGCAAATTTGTTTCTTCTGTGCTTGCTTACTGCATAGCCTATTAAAAGCCCTATTGTTCCTGCAAGGAATGCACAAGAAACGGCAACGAGTATGGTTCCTCTAAAGCTCATCCAAAAGGCGCGGTTATATAAAATACCGAATTGGCCGTACATACCGACATCTTCTGCAGAGTGATGGGTCCACCATTTTAAGGTAAGATTTGCAAAGTCCCCGGTTCTAAAAAAACTGTAGTCTCCCGGATTGGGTAAAAAGGTTTCAAAGGCAAAGGAAATAACAGGATATATTCCTGTAAATAAGGTAAAGATAATTAAGATTGTAGGAATTAAATATTGTCCTATTTTTCCTACATTGACCTTGCTGACCTGTCCGCTTTTGCCTGTAATTGTGGTATAGTTTTTTCGGGACTTCATACTGAGTCTGTTTGTAATCAATATTAAAATTCCGAAGACCATCATCACTACGCCGATAATACTCGCCTGTCCCGTCCTTACAACCTTTAAGTCTATGTATTTAGTGGAAAGGGTTGTCAATTTTAAATAGTGAGGAACGGGATAGCTTCCCATAGCGCTTCCGAATACGAGCAAGATAGTCGATAGGATTGCAGGTCTTAATAAGGGAAGAGTTACTTTGCGGAATATCTTTGATTTTGAGGTGTTTAAAATCAAGGCAGCTTCTTCCAGATTGGAATCCATATTCTTAAATATGCCGCCTATTAAGATATAGGCAAAGGCTGCATAGTGCAGGGACAAAACAACGATAGAAGGGAAAAGGCCTTCTGCCCACCATGCAGGCATTGTAATACCGAAGAGCTCTGCAAGAATTCCGTTAGAGCCTCCCGTAACGGCCGTGCTCTTAAAAAGGTTCATCCATGTAAGAGCCAAGGTCCACTGAGGCATTATATACGGAAAAATAAAAACGATATTCAGATATTTTTTGCATTTTATATTTGTACGCGTAATCAAATATGCAAAAACACCGCCTATTAAGATAGCCCCAATGCAGCTGAATACGGCAAGCAGCAAGGTGTTTGTAAGCGGGCTCCAAAAATTTCTCAATGAAAGAGAACCGGTAAAAATATCCTTCCAGTTAAAAACGGTAAAGCCATCCGGTCCATACATAGCATCGATTGTACCCGGATGAACCGTAATTGTATCTAAAAGAATAGTTACTATCGGAGCTATAGTTGTTACAGAAAGCACAACACCGAATATAAGCAATATAAGGTTTTGAGGCTTTCTAAAAAAATCCTTACTTTGATTTAAAAATACCGGATTTGTCTTAGTCAAAATCTCCTCCACACATTATCTTTATTGGATTATACTATAACTAAAACATTTACGCAATATTCTTATAAAATCTAAGCCTCTAAAAACTTGACAATAGTTTTTAGAGGCTTTATAAATTCAGCTTAATTTCTTAATAATATTTTAGTTTCTTAAAGAGCTGATCCATTCACCTACGGTAAAGGTTACGCTTGCACAGTATACGGGATCTTCGACAATTAAGCCGCCTTTCCCTTCTCCTGTCCACCAGTCATAACCCCTGTCGTTTTTAGCAGGGAATTTATTTATCTTTTTGATTTCGCCTTTTACTTCTTCTTCGACATATCCGTCCATGCTGTGATCTTGGTTGATAGCAGGGTTCGAGCTGTATCCGCCCATGTCCTTTCCCCAAGGATGGAAGCCTTCTTTTGTAGTTACCATATATGCGATAAATGCACATGCTGTCCAAGGAAGAGGAGCATTGTTTAATACCTGCAAATAGTGCTTATAAGCATAACCGCCGAAGCCCTTATATCCGTCCTGATAAGCAGCAACAGTGATATTGTTTACTGAAGATTCATCAGTCTCTTTAATAGAGCGCAGTTTGGAATAAACCAATAAACCTGTTTGATCTTTGGAAGATTTTTTTACCAAGTCTACACTGATGGGGCCGTCATCGGTTTTTAAGTTAAACTGAGAAACGAAGTGCTTAATCCAGCTGAGAGCATATTTTCCGTTTTCGTTTAAACCGAGTTCTTTTGCCTTTTTTTCCAAGCTGTCTACAGTTGGTTTAAAATAAGCCTTGTCCGTTTCAGGCAAAGCATCATAGGCGGCTTTTACAACCTTTGAGTATTTTTCGTGAGTAAGCATGAGCAAAAAGTTTTTTCCGATAGGCTCTGATTCCAAACCCATAAATAAGGGACTTTGGCCTTCCTTTACAAAATCCCATACATTTAAAAACTTATTTGAAGCATCTACATTATTATACATAAAAACCTTGTTCAAGGTCTGCAAGGCCAAAGGATTTCCGTTTTCTTTCATGTCGGTTCCTTTAGACTCTTTCCACTCTTTAGGAACAAAGTTATGCAAAATACCCGTATCAATCATCTTAGACTTAATCTGGGCTCCATCCTGGATAAGAGTCATAGAAAATTCGGGCTTAACGTTTTTGTTATCGTTTGTAAGCTGATCAAAAATAGTATTGTTCTTAGGCTGGGACCAATCGATCTTTCCTGTATAGTCGGGATATTTTGCCTTTATAGCCTCAACAAAGGTTTCTCCCGCTGTTTTACCTCGGCTTGAGTTCCCCAATCCCTTTAGAACCTTTCCGTTTGACTCTTGATATGCCTTTTCAAAAAGCTGATCAAGGGTCATGCCTTCTGCTTCTTTTATAACTTTAAGAACAGCATTGTTCTTTTCCGATTTACCGCCGCAACTTGAAATTACAAGCAAAACAGCAATTGTTAACAGTGATATGATTTTTTTCATGTAAAATCTCCTATATATCCTCATAATTATATTATAGATTGTTTAAATGCACAAGTACCAAAACCATAAAGCTAAAAAGAACAAAAAAATTAAAATTAATACTTCTATTATGTTATATAGTATGATAAAATAATAAAGAATATTTAATAAAATGTAACTAGGAGTAAAAAAGTGAAAACAAATAAGGATAAAAAAAAGACCCGTAGAAGTCTTATTTTTAAAATATCTATTGTAGTGTGCTGCGTCTTTATTTTTTCGGCAAGTCTTCTTGGAATAATAATCTTTAAACAATTTTCATCGGTCATTATCGAAGATATAAGAACAAGTCTATCTGCTCGCCTGGATAATGAAGCAAATATAATTTACAACTCAATTTTTTCAAAAATAGAAACAAAATCTATGGACTATGCCCTATTCATTTCTAATATTGGATTTGAAAATCTTGAATTTCTCAACGATATAAGCCGGACAACTATGGGATCCGATCACACGATAGTAGGCGGTGGCTTCTGGCTTGAACCCTATGTTATCAAAGGAGAAAAATTTTACGGCCCCTATTGGTACACCCAAAACAATGAGGTAAAAATGACTTGGGAATACAGTAATGAAAAAAATGATTACAAAAAATTCGATTGGTATAAAAATGACGGTATATCAGAAAATAAAAAACTGGTTTGGAGTGAGTTGTACAATGACGAGATCACCGGAGTACCCATGATTACCGCAACAGCACCCATTCTTTTAGACAAAAAAAAATTGGGGGTTGTCACCATAGATCTGGGGCTTACACCTTTGAGCTTGTACTTCGAAAATTTGGAATTTAACGATATAACCAGGTATTCTTTATCTTTGGTAAATAAAAATGGAATCTGTTTAAATAATAAAAACAAAGATATAATAGGCAAAAAAATTTTTGAACCTAGGCCGGACAATGAAAAGATATTTGAAACCGGAAAAACATTATTATTTATATCTCCAATAGAAGACACGGGTATTTATATAACAATAGAAGTCACAAAGGCAACAATATTTAAAGATTTTTACAGATTGCTTGCACTAAATATTATAATTGCAGCAGTTTTTGTTTTTGTGCTTATTTTTACTATTATTTTCTCTATGAAAAAAATTCTTGTAAAACCTCTATTTCAAATTGGACAAGCCCTTAAACAAATTGCTTCGGGAGACTTAACGGTTAGGCTTCCCATCAATTCACGGGATGAAGTAGCGGAACTATCCTTACATTTTAACAATGCAATGGAACAAATAGGAAGCGCAATAAGCTCTTTTGAAAAAAATACCCAAATCATGAGCAGCATAGGTAACGAACTTGCAAGCAATATGACTGAAACAGCAAGTGCAGTAAATCAAATAAACGCAAGTATAGACGGAGTAAAACAACAAGCAGGTATACAGGCAGCAAGTGTAGACACCACATCTAAGACAATAGATACAATCATAAACCGTATTCAAAACCAAAATGAAAGCATTGAATCTCAAGCAGCAAGCGTTGCACAATCTTCATCCGCTATCAAGGAAATGACGGCAAATATAAGCTCAATCACTCAAACCATCGAAAAAACTGATAATATGATTGGGGAGCTTGCCAATGCAACTGCAAGCGGAAAAGAAAATGTTGCAAGTTCCAATACCATTACTCAGCAAATAGCAGAGGAATCAGGCAGCCTATTAGAAGCATCAAGTGTCATTCAACACATTGCAAGCCAGACAAATCTTTTGGCTATGAATGCAGCGATTGAAGCTGCTCATGCCGGAGAATCCGGAAAAGGTTTTGCAGTCGTAGCTGATGAAATCAGAAAGCTAGCTGAAGAATCGGCAACACAAGCTAAAACAATTACATCCACACTTAAAAACTTAAGTACGGAAATAGAGACTCTTTCGGGATCTGCAAAAAAAGCAGAAGAACAATTCAATTTTATCTTTAAGTTATCCGATCAAGTAAAGATGATGAGCCGAGATCTTACGGATGCCATGAAAAAACAAGAAAACGGAAGTAGAGAAGTTCTTTTTGCTATTCAAGAAATAAATTCCATAACAGAAGGAGTTACATACGGTTCGGCAGAAATGCTGGAGGGAGGAGAAGCAGTTGCTGATGAGATGAAAAAACTTAACAATTTAACCGATATTATAACCAATAGCATGAGTGAAATGGCATCCGGAGCCGTACAAATAAATCTGAGCATACAGGAAGTAACCCGGATTAGCCAAAAAAACAAAAAAAGCATTGAAATATTGTCCGAAGAGGTTAAAAAATTTAAGGTATAATATCTAGTTTATTTGTAAAAAAAGATATATAATGTTAGGATACTCTTAAATTTTTTATTAAGGAGATTTTTCGTGTTTTTTGATAATTACCCTATAAAACTTTCCGATACGACAAAGCCGTTTTTTTTAAAAGGCCTAAAAACTGCCCCGGCTATTTTGCTTATTCACGGCTACACGGGTTCTCCTAGGGAGATGATTTGGCTGGGGCGCCAATTAAATGAAGCCGGCTACAATGTATATATACCGCGTCTTCCCGGTCACGGCACAAATAAAGACGATTTTTTAAGCACAAACTGGAAAGATTGGCTGCGCAAAGTATGCGATGAATACATAGATCTCTGTGCATTGTATGAAAGAGTCTTTGTGGGCGGTCTATCAATGGGAGGCGTGTTGACCGCTCTAATAGCAGCCCGTTTTAACCCTGAAAAGATTTTTCTATGCGCCCCGGCCTTCATTGCAACGGATAACCGGATAAAACTAACTCCTCTTTTAAAGTTTTTTGTCAAAAAAATATCTACCGTCAAAAAGCCGTATGAAAACGATCCTGAATACGGGAGAGCTATTTCGGATTATAACGGAGTGGAATACTTGGCAAAAACGGCTGATCTTTACAAATTACAAAGATTGGCTTTAAAAAACATGGTTTTTATAAAATCTCAAAGCCTGACAATTTTATCGAAAGCAGATAAGCTAGTACCTTTTAAGGTAAAAACACTCATCGATAAAAATTTAAGAACGCAAAACGAATATCTACTACTTGAAAAGAGCAGCCATATAGTTACGAACGATGCTGAAAAGGAGCTTGTAGCAAAAAAAATAATAGAATTCTTAAAGGATTAAACTTTTTAATAAAATTTACCGACAATATTGCAGGATTGTTGTATATTTTATATGACTTTTTTAAAAAAGAGTGATATACTTTATACTATATGGTTACAAGGAAGAATTAATGAGAGATTTTGATTATTATAAAAACCAGCCCAAAGCTGATACTCATAATCATTTAAATTTAAGTATGAATTATTCTAGATATAAAAAGTGGGCGGGCTTTGAAATTCCAAATTTTCCTCGCAAAATGAACGGGCTTGATGAAATGCATGAAATAATCGGCCAATATACTCGTCCTGCATGTACTACAGCGCAGCATGTTATAGACCTAATAGAAATGTCCATATTAAATGCAATTGAAGACAATGTTGTTCATATTGAAGGCTCTATAGACATAGGCTTTATACGACAATTCAATGGGGATTTGGATGCATTTTTACGCGCTATAACCTATATAGTAAAAAAATATAAAAATAAAATCAAAATCATTCCCGAATTGGGAATATCAAAAACCATAGACCAAAATTTTTTAAAACAATGGGTAGAACCCATGATGAAAAGCAAGGTTTTTAAAAATGTTGACCTTTACGGACCCGAAATTTCCGAGGGCATAGAACAGTGCGTATATATATTCAAATTGGCAGAAAAATACGGCTTAAAGAAAAAAGCCCATGTCGGTGAATTTTCGGATGCGGCTTCAGTAAAACACTTTGTTGAAATGTTCGATTTAGACGAGGTTCAGCATGGTATAGGAGCAGCCCAAAGCGACAAGGTCCTGCAGTTTTTAGCAGAGCGAAAGGTCCGCTGCAATGTTTGCCCCCAAAGCAATGTGATGCTGGGAGCGGTCAAAGACCTAAAATCTCATCCATTACGTAAAATGATGGATGCAGGTGTACCGATAAGCATAGGAACCGATGATATTCTCTTTTTTGGGAAAACAAACAGCGAGCAGTTTTATGACCTCGTAAGCGAAAAAATTATAACCGAAAAAGAAGCCGACAAGCTGATGGCAATTAGATAATCTAAAATAATCCTAGTATCATTTCGCCGAAGACGTCATAAAATAATTTTGCAAACAATAAAATTATAACCACAATCATAAGAGGCCTTATAAAGGCAGCCCCTTTCTTTAAAGCAAATCCGGCACCTAAGTAATTACCTATTACACCGCATATCCCTGCCGGCGCCGCAATGGAAAAAACAACCTTATTATTCAGTAAAGCAGCAGTCAAAGAAGCATAATTTGAAGCTAAGTTTAAGAGTTTAGCATTTCCTGAGGCTGTTTTTAGGTCGTATTTCATCCATGCGGAATAAGCTATAATTGCAATTGTACCTGTTCCCGGTCCTATAAGCCCGTCATAAAAACCTACACAAGCACCTATTAAGCCGGCCAAAACAAAAGCCTTTTTTTGAGGAATTTCCTTGGATTTGTTTTCGTTGCCGAAATTTCTTTTTATCAAAAGAACAGCCGCTATCACAGGAAATATTAAAATCAAAGCAGTTTTTAAAATGCCTTGGTCAATTCTGAGGGCAATTTTCATTCCGATATAAGAGGCTCCAAAAGAAAAAACGGCCGAAACCAAAGCTATACGCCATTCAAGAGCCCCATGTTTAAAAAAACGGAAAGTTGAAAGGGTCGTCCCGCAGGCTGCCGAAAATTTATTACAGCCTATTGCTGTATGAGCCGGAAGGCCTACAAAAAAATAAGCCGGGAGAGAAATAAGCCCTCCCCCGCCGGCAGCCGAATCTACAAAACCTGCAAGAAAAACACAAAAACATAAAAAAATCATTGCCTGTATCGATATATACATAAAGAACCTCTTATACTATTTTTTCGGTAAACATCAATTTGCACCTAAATGCTTTTTTACCTTATCTTCATGGTGTAAAAACATAAAAAGAGCTACTGCAAATATTATAGCAAAACCTAAAAAACTCCACCGGTCGGGAAGCTCTCCCAAAAAAGCGAAGCCGAAAAGTGCAGAAAAAACTATTTGCGTATAATCATAAACCGAAATTGAACCCGCCGGAGCATGGGCATAAGCGGCAGTAACACAAAACTGCCCGCCCGTTCCTACAAGACCCGCAATCAAAAGAGTTATAGTTTGCAAAAGACTCATCGGGTGATAAAATATGATAAATACGGGAAGAAGAATCAATATCGAACAAAACGAAAAGAAAAAAACTATAGTTGCACCTTTTTCTTTTTTTATTGAAAGGTAGCGCACGCAGGTATAAGCTGCCCCGGCCATCATTCCCCCAAAGGCTCCTATAAGGGCTGCAATAACATGACTCTTATCTGCAAAAGCAGGTTTTATGATAAGAAGGCTTGCCGAAAAGGCCGTTATCACGGCAAGAATTTGATACAGCTTTATTTTTTCTTTTAAAAACAAAAACGAAAAAAGGATGGCAAAAAAGGGCGCTAACTTTGCAAGAATAGAAGCGTCTGCAAGAAGCATGTGTTCTATCGCATAAAAGTTTCCTACAATTCCCATGGTCCCAAAAATCGCCCGCATAAAAAAGAATGGTAGATTTTTTTTATCCAAATTAAATTTTTCCTTTGAGCGTATAAGAACAGCAAATGACACAACAGCCGCTATTAGATTTCTAAAAAAAGCTTTTTGCATCGAAGGCAGATCCCCTGCAAGCTTTGCCAACAAATTCATCGATGCAAAGCAAAGCGCCGAAAAAATTAAAAACATAATACCCTTTTGTTTTGATGTTAATTTCATTTTTCAACTCCTAAATTCTTTTACATATCCCCTATATCGTATCTTTCTTTTAAAAGTTTTTTTAGTTCCCGATCAAAATCCGATTCTATTTTTTGTGTTTTATTGAATATATCATATTCGGATTCGGCTTTTTCTTTTGCCTTGGCATATGAAACTTTTCCCTTATTTTGAAGAATGTCATATCGGCGGAAGGCTAAAAATTCATTAACACTTTGAGAAAATTCCTGCATGGTAAAGGTATTTTCTCTTTCTATGATATCCTCGATATAATCAAAATATCCGGTAATAGCCCGTTCAAGTCTTTTTATCGATTTTTCATCAAGATAGTTTTTTGCGATGCTGACATCCGATTTTAAAATACGACCATTCGGAGAATTCTTCCATGTCATAAGCCCCATGTTTTCTTTTTTACTGTCTGCACTCTCGTATACAATTTCAGCGGCAGTTTTTCCGCTTATGGCATAATGAAATTTATTTTGCACCATAGCATAAAAATCTTTTGTAATATGATTGTCTTTATCATAATCTATAGAACATTCGGCAAAAATATCAGTTATCTGCTGCCATATACGCCTTTCACTTGCACGGATTGAGCGGACTCGCTCCAATAATTCTCTAAAATAGTCCTTGCCAAAAAGGGTTTTACCCTGTTTTAATCTTTCATCATCAAGGGCAAAACCCTTTATCATGTACTCTTTTAAAACCCCTGTCGCCCAAATACGGAATTTTGTTGCCTTTTGAGAATTCACACGGTAACCCACCGAGATGATTGCATCTAAATTATAAAACTTCGTATCCTTCGTTTGTGTTTTTCCGGGAATAGCACCATGGTCAGTGGTTATTTCCAAAATGGAAACAACCACTTTTTCATTAAGCTCTCCCTCATCAAAGATGTTTTTTAAATGCTTGGATACGGCAGGTACTCCTACACCAAAAAGCTCCGCCATTCCTTTTTGAGTGAGCCAAATGGTTTCATCTTTTACAATCACATTAACCGATACGTTTTCCTCTTTTGAGGTGTACATCAAAAACGAAAGCTCCTTTAAATCATTCATCCTTCAAACCTCCTTATAGATTTTCACTTAACCATAAAACGGCCTCGTCGAGCATTTGAATACTTATATAATGATCCATTCTTTCGACACTCATAAGCCTTAATAAATCTTTATTATTATAAAGCGGAAGGGTTGAGTCGTAAAATTGTTTTTGGATTTTGTAAGAAACGAGAGAGTCCTTTATTCCGTGTAAAAGAAAAAGAGGCCGATCTATGAGTTTGTCGATGTTTTGTGCGGGATCAGCTTTTTTTGTTGCCTCATCAAATTCGATATGGGCTTCATCATATTCTTTTTCGATTTGAAGGATTGCATTTTGCCAATCGCAGGCACCGTTAAAAACGACCGCAGTTTTAATGCTCGGATTATGGGTAAAGATTCCTGCTGTAGTAAAACCGCCCATAGAATGTCCCGAAACTGCAAGGCGTTTTTCATCTGAATTAAAATTTTTTATGGCATAGTTTTTTATTATGGGAAACTCGGCAAGGTTTTGCATAATGGTAGGCAAAAAAAACTCGTTTAAAGCCTCATCATAATCTTCAAACTTATTTCTTTCACCGTGGTGGACAGCATCGGGTAAGATTACTTGATATCCCAAGGTGGAAAAAACATAGCCCATCAGCTTTTGCTTATTTTTTTCTGAAGACCAGCCGTGATAATAAAATAAAGTAGGAAAAGGCGGAAGAAATCCGCTCATCTTTGCAGGATAAAAACGCAGGCAGGGTATGCCTTCTATTTCGACCCTCTCTTCTATTATATTTTGATTTTTGTATTTTCCCATAACGCCTCCCTCAGCACGGTCATTCCGAAAAAATAGAATTGTGAATCAGCTTTATCTTTGAAATATGAGCAATAGAAATTTTCAACCTATCCTTAGGATTATCGCACGCAAGAGTAAGAAGGGCATCTTTTTCTTCTTTTAAAATTTCCTCGGGAACTCCGCTTATTTTTTCCGGACCCTTTTCTGTGTTCAACTCTATTTCAAGGATGTGTTTACCTAGGATTGCCTGCTCCGCTATTTTTTGTTTTCCCAAAAAATCAAGCCCGGATGCTTCCTTTTTTGTAAACTTAAAAACTCCGTCTTTAAGCTGCTCCTCCGTAATTATAGCTTTACGGTTTATCCTGCCGCTTACAATTTTGGTATCTTCCTTTGCTAACTGTAAATCTTTTAGTATTGCACTTAATTGCGATAAGGTCTTTGAATATTTATCTTCCCTTTCTTTTTGATGTTTTACCCAATCAAGTTTTTTTGTGTAATCCTTTTTTTCTTTTTGAGAAAATAAATTAAGCCTTTGAAAATTTCTTACAGAAGGAGATTGGAGAGGTCTATTTTTATAAAAGATAAATTCCAAACCGCTTTTGTAAACGGCTTGTTCAAAATCTTTTAAATCTTGAACATTTAAAAGATAGACCCCCTCTGCTATTTTTTTATGGACAAGCTTTTTTAAAGGAGTATCGAGCTCAAAAAATTTTTCTTTTTCCTTGGCAACAGAAACTACAAAACCGCTGTATAATTCCAGTGAAGTAAAATTCTTATACCACTCGTTTATTGAAACTCTTATATTTTGAGGAATCTCATGCCCTGTTGCCTCCGATAAAATTTTATACACATTCTCGGAAGTAAATCCTAACTGAAAAATCTTCGAACATGCTTTTTTTGTAATTTCGAATTTTCCCGTCATTTGAATTAAGACCGGCTCCATACACTCCGCTGTATCTAAAAGGCTTTTTAAATTGCTGTCAGGTAAAACGGTAACCTCAAAAGATGGATCTATTAAAAGAGGCTTTTTAGGTTCAGTTACATTTTTTAAAAGCTCAGGGTTCAAATAAATCAAATGCTTATCCCTGCATAAAAGACCGAAGGTTTCAGCAATCTCTATAAAATTTAAATGAAGGATGTCAATTTCATTTTTAATAAAGGATGAAGAAAAATTTTGCATACACAAAAGAAGAAAAAATTGTTCTACATCATCTTCTTCATAATAGGTACTATCATAAAAACCGTTTAAAAATTCAAAAAGAATTAAAACAAGTTTTTGTAAATTTTCCTTTCTCGTTTTAAATAAAGAAGCAGCAGTAAAATATATCAAACGTTCAGTTTTGTTTAACTGAGAAAAAGCCTCCCATTTTGCTCTTTGAACTGTAAAGCCGTTTTCCGTCCTAAAAATAAGCCCTAAGGATTCGCATGCCGAAAAAATAGAGTAAATATATTTTGTCTTTTCCGAAAACCAAGGAAAAATTTCTTTGAGTAAATCTTCATATCTTTTTTTAAAAGAACCGTCATTTTTTAAAACGGTTTCGTTATGAATACAAAAGGAATAAAGCCCGGCAAGGGCCGTATCGTTTATATTTATTTCTTTAGCTTTTGCCTGCCCCGATTTTTCGGGCATAAAAAAAAGATTGTTCGATAAAAAAGGCTCTATAGTTTTTTGTAAAAGAGGATTAACCTTATAAACCTTATCACCGTCGCTGTTTTGAACACGGTACAATAGCAGGCGTTCTTCCGCATTTAAAAGTTTTTCTGATAATTCGGCGTAGGATATTTTTTTTGAAAAAAACAAAGAGAGCATCGCCTGCGTAGGATTGGGAATTTCTTTTACGGCTTTTAAAATCAATATATCGTGAGAATCGAGACTTTCTGCAATTTTTTCTTGTATCGCAGGTTTTCGTAAAAAAGCACTCAGCTGTTCTGCAAGTCTTTGCTTATTAAAGGGAGTTTTGATTTTTCCCAAATAAAGCTGCATTAAATCAAAAAAATTATGGTCGGGCAATTTTACAAGGCTTTCCCGCCACTCGACAACATCTTTGGGATTCATCTTTTCCTCCTCTTACCGAAAGCTTTTTAGCGAGGTAGTATTTTATCACATAAGGGGAAAAAATAAAAGTAGGAGAAGGCTTAGTAAATTTTACCGATTGGATGCTTAAACTTAAAAAAGATTGTTAAACAAAAGAGATAGAAAAATATCGATTAAAATGATAAAATATCAAAATATGGCAAACGAAAACTTACATAACGCAAAAACGGCAAAAAACGATGAATTTTACACGCAATATTCCGACATTCAAAAAGAAATAAATGCTTATTTGGAATATGATACAAACGTTTTTAAAGATAAAACGATTCTACTTCCTTGCGATGATCCTGAATGGAGCAATTTTACAAAGTTTTTTGCCCAGAACTTTGTTAATTTCGGATTGAAAAAACTTATCAGCACCAGTTATGCAGTTGAAAATAAAAGAATAAAATGGGATTGGCAGCCGACTCTCTTTGAAACTGAAAATCCTCTATTTGATGTTGATAAAACAAAAGTCAAGGGAAAAATATTTACCCTCACCGCCGATAAAAATGAGGACGGCAAAATCGACATCAACGACTTGTAATGGCACTACATGGATGGGGACGGCGATTTCAGAAGTGAAGAGGTAAAAAAACTGCGGGATGAAGCGGATATCATTATAACGAATCCCCCCTTTTCTCTCTTTCGGGAATTTTTAGCATGGATTGTAGAAGCAGATAAAAAATTTGCTATCATTGGAAATAAAAATGCGGTTACCTATAAAGAAGTGTTCCCGCTCATTAAAGAGAATAAAATATGGACAGGAAAAACCGAATGGGTTGGAGGGTTATGGTTTGAAACAATAGATACAAATGATGTTGATAAAATAATAGATGGCAAGAAAATGAAGAATAGTCCTTCTGTTTGGTTTACCAACCTTGACCACGGACGGCGGCATCAGCCGCTTAAACTCATGACGATGGCGGATAATATCAAGTTCAATAAAAAACTGAAAGGGAAGCCGTATCAGAAATACGATAACTATGACGCAATTGAAGTGCCGTTTACCGATGCAATCCCCAGCGATTACCGGAAAAATGATGTGACCCTCTTGACAAACACAAAAGAACTTTCACAATTTGTTAGTCCGCTCCACATCACATCGAACCGAACAAGGACAATCTGCGCCTGAACTGTCATCAGGCACAAGATGTAACGGCATTATGGGAGTCCCCATCAGCTTCCTCGACAAATACTGCCCCGAACAATTTGAAATCATCGGACTTGATCGGTATGTCGCCGATAATCCAAACTACGGACACCGTTTTACAATCGCAGGACGGGAAACCTATGCCCGAATCCTCATCAGACACAAAATGTAACGGTGTAATGGGAGTACCCATCAGTTTTCTAGATAAATACTGTCCTGAACAATTTGAGATATTATGGACAACGGATAGAGGAGGAGACGGACAATTGGATGAATTCAAAAAGCCGCATAGCAGATACGATGCTCCGGTTATCAACGGTCAAGGAATTTATAAAAGAATTTTTATTCTGCATAAATAGCAATATGTCGAGAAAATCTAAGTACTTAAAAAATATAAAAACTTCTGTTATAATTATCCCTACGGAGACGGATGATGATTACCACATTGCGGACAGACATTACAATAAAAGATATTTGCGACGGCTTTGTGTACAACGAATACGAAGGCAAGGGACTTTTCGGTCTTTCAGGGAAATTAACGATACAGCCCGAATATCAGCGTAATTATATTTATGCGGATGGGAAAAAAGACATTGCTGTTATCGATTCCATCCTCAAGGGTTATCCGCTCGGCTTAATCTATTTTAACAAAACCCCTGACGGCAAACTTGAAGTCTTGGACGGACAGCAGCGCATTACCAGCTTCGGGCGATTTGTCACTGGAAAATTCGCCATAAAAGACACTCACGGCATGGAACAATATTTTAGCGGATTAGCTTCCGATTTGCAAAATAAAATTCTGCAAACAAAATTATTGATTTACGAATGTGAAGGAACAGAAAGCGAAATAAAAGAATGGTTTAAAACAATAAACATTGCAGGAATACCGCTCAATGAGCAGGAGCTGTTAAATGCCATTCATTCAGGCGAATTTGTAACAAAGGCAAAAGAGGAATTCAGCAACAGCCAAAATTCTCATATTCAAAAATGGAACGCTTACATTTTGGGCAGTGTAAACCGGCAAGATTTTTTACACTGTGCACTTGATTGGGTTTCCCGCGGAAACATAAGCGAATATATGAGCAGGCACAGACATGATACTAACATCTTGGAATTAAAATCATATTTTAATTCCGTGATCGACTGGATTTCCACAGTATTTATCGATTTAGAAAAAGAAATGCGTGGGCTTGAATGGGGAGTTTTGTATGAACGTTATCACAAAAATTCTTACAATCCTCAAAAAGTTTCCGCCCGTATAAAAAAACTCTATGCAGATTTTTTGTTAAAAATAAAAAGGGGATTTACGAATACATTTTAGACGGAGAACAAGATAAAAAACTCCTTGAGATAAGAATCTTTGACGAGCCTGTAAAACAAGCAGTATATAAAACACAATCTACCGAAGCGATATCAAAAGGTTGTTCGAACTGTCCCCTGTGTGCGTTAGGAAACGATAACAATCAAAATAAAATTTGGAAACTTTCGGAAATGGAAGCCGATCATGTA
Organism: Treponema sp. OMZ 790; assembly: GCF_024181285.1. NCBI lineage: Bacteria > Pseudomonadati > Spirochaetota > Spirochaetia > Treponematales > Treponemataceae > Treponema > Treponema sp. OMZ 790. The sequence goes on from NZ_CP051201.1 coordinate 2,688,032, forward strand.
ACAGCATGGACTAACGGCGGCTCGACCGATATTTCAAACTGTCAAATGCTTTGCAAAACGCATAACCGGGCAAAGGGTAATAGATAAACTACTTTACAGAAAACCAATTTAATACAGGATATTTTCTATTCCGCCTTCCACTCCCCGATAGTTCTTTTCTCCTCATCAAAGCTTGACCCTATAAAAATTATCTTCTTTCCTGTTGTCTTGTACGGCTCGGCATAGCCCTTCTCTTTTATCTGAGCTATCGCATCTTCGGCTGTGCCTGCACTCATCAGCTTAAACTCAAAAATGTATATCGAATCCTTCGTATGCACTATACAATCAGCCCTGCCCCTTAAACTGTGGATTTCAGTTTCTACAAATTGCCCCATAAGCTTAAAGATTAAATAAACTGCCGTCTGATAGTTTTGCTCTCTTAAGTTTAGTTTGTCTTTAGGCAAGTTGTCATAAGGAACTCCGGCTATTATAGCCTTCATCCTTTCCATAAACTCATCTACATTCCCGGCTCTTACATCCTCTACAAACTCCCATACCGAAACACCTGTTTCGTCAGGCCCAAGAGAGGTGTATGCAGGTAAAAGATTTTCTAAAAAGCCGTAGCGCACCTCATCATTAGGAAAGCCTAAGCGATACAGATCTGCTTCTTCCACATATTCCTTTATTGTTAAATATCCCGACTGAAAAAGTATGGGGAGGGGATTTTTTGCATCTGCTTTATATAGCTCTATACCCGACTCATTTAATTCAACCTTTCCATCAAGCTTAGGTATATTGTAATAAGCATCTTTTAAGTAATTTACCAAAAAGGTCGGTGTCCCTGTTGAGAACCAGTAATTTTTTAGTTGACCTGAGTTAAGAGTGTTTAATATGCTAAAGGGATTATATACCGATTCTCCTAGAACGCTGAACTTATAGCCGTCATACCTCTTTTTTAATTCTTCAAGCATTTTGGTATATGAGTTTTTAGTGTTATTTGCCAATCGTTCTATTTCGGGCTTAAAGGTGCTTTCTATTTCAGTTTGAGTTAAACCGCATATTTCGGCATAGTCATTGAGCATACTTATGTCTTGTAAGTTATTTAAATCGCTGAAGATACTTACCTTACTGAACTTTGTTACTCCCGTTAAAAAGGCAAAACGGATATACTGATCGCAAGTTTTTATTACCGAGTAAAAGGCCTTGAGGATGTTGCGGTACTCTTCGTTCAAAGCTTCGTCTACTCCCATGGTTTGTAATAGAGGCTTGTCGTACTCATCTACCAGAATAACTACTTGACGGCCGGTTTTTTCGTAAGCTCTCTGAATTATCCCTGCAAAGCGTTGGGCTGGTTCTTCTTCTTGTTTGTTAGCTCCATATATTTCTTCAAATTGACTTAGGGCAAGGTTTAAATGACTTTTTAAGGAATGAGGCTCATCGTACTTGCCTATATTAAAATCCATGTACAAAACAGGATATTCAATCCAAGCATCCGTTTTTTCAAATTCGGCTCTCTTTTCCTCGGCTTTTTCGATGTACAAGTCTTTAAATAATTCTTTTTGTCCTAAAAAGTAGGCTTTGAGTGTAGAAAGAAAAAGGCTTTTGCCGAATCGGCGAGGGCGGCTTAAAAAATATACCTTACCTAAATTGGCCAACTTAAAAGCATATAGAGTTTTATCTACATATAAAAATTTTTTTCTGCGCAGGTCCTCAAAACTTTGAATCCCTATAGGTACTTTTCGGGATAAATCAAAATCCATGATAAGCCTCCTTAAATAAGATTATAACACAAAAATAGAAGATTATTCAATGTTTTGAGTCTAAATAAAGTTATACAAGTTTGATTGAAAAATTTATCCTAATAGTTTTAATATGATAAACTATGAGGCAGTATTATCGGGTAAATTTTTACGCCTTTTTCAGCGGCAAGTTTATCTACATTTTCTTTTGTTACCTTTCCGCGAGGTCTTGGATGAGGAGGGGCATCGCCTATCAAAATTAACTTTTTATCCACATCGGCATCCAAAACACGCCATGACTGACGAAGTCCCAAGAAGATGCCCTCATAGACAGCTTCGGGAATATCTCTTCCGCCGAAAACTTTAAAACCGTAAAGGGCTTTTTCAAACTTTTTTAAGTTATCCGTAAAAACGCAAGCCTCTCTCACCAAAAAATCTTCACGATAATCCTTGTACAAAATCAAAGCAATTCTATAAGTTTTATATTGAGGAAGAATGTCGCCAAGCATTGAACTTATGTTTTTACGCACTTCCGCAATATCATCCATCATGCTTTCAGTGGAGTCTAACGCAAAGAGTAAATCAAGATGATCTTTATCTCCCTTTTTTAAAATTTCTTTTATAATTGGGAGAATATCCTCAGGGCCCTTTGCATAAATCATCTCTCCTTCAGTACTGTCGGCCAGGTCGGTAAAGGTTTTTACAGCCTCATCGCTGTAGGCAAGGTCGGGGGACGGGTCTTCTTTAACGGGCTTTTGAGTTACTCTCAAAGTAAAGGGATTATCCTGAAAAATTCCCGTATAATCCCCGTAAGGTTTTGAAAAGGTGCGGATATTAAAAAAGGTTCCGTCCTTTACTTCGACCTCACCGCTTCGCGACCAATCATATCCGTACAAAACTACATAGGGAATCCAAATATGATAGGCTTCACCCAGAGGGGTATTTATTTCGGGAGTCGAATCTATAAGGCTGTAAAGCTTTTTTTCGGGCAGTAAAAACTCGCCGTTTAAAAGGCGTTTTTCGTCTCCGTTTATTTCATTATAATTGGGATCACGGTAGGCATAATTATCCAACTTTAAATCGGGATCCTTTGTTGTCTCGGTTAAAAGTACACTTTTTATATCGGCCTTAGCTCTTATGTATAAATGATAACCGCCCTTGGGGTTTTGTATAACAAGCAAATCTTCCCTTGAAATGCTTAAGTCTTCAGCTTCAAGAAAAACAGAAAAAAAAACAATAACAATCAATAAAAACTTACTTTTTTGCATATACTAATTATCGGATTAAATTCTTATTTTTTAAATAGAAATTTTTATGCATATAACCAATATTGACTATATGCATAAACTATACTAAAATTATGCATGGAGAATAAGATGAGAACAACTATTGTATTAAATGATTCAAAGATTCAAAAAGCATTTGTATTGACAAAAATAAAAACCAAAACAGAGCTTATTGAAGTTGCCCTTGATAACTTAATAAAAAAATATCAAATTCAAGACCTAAAAAACTATTTCGGTAAATGCAGCCTAGACATAGATCTTGATAATTTAAGGATAAAAAGATGGAAATACTTTTAAAATCTTACAGAGGCAAAATTGAAGACCTTTACACATTAGGCTCGATAGCCGTAGTCGATAAAGACGGAAACCTTGTATACTCTGCAGGAGATCCCAAGGAAGTGTCTTTTCCGCGTTCGAGTGCAAAACTTATTCAGGCTCTGGTTCCTCTTTCGCTTGGGGCCAAGGAAAAATTCAATTTAAGCCGTGAAGAAATAGCTCAAATCTGCGCCTCGCATTCGGGTGAAGATTTTCATATCAAAACCGTAACGGGAATCTTAAAAAAGATAGGCCTCGATGAAAGTGCCTTAAAGTGCGGACCTCACTACCCTTTTAAACGTGAAGTAGAATTGCAGATGAAGATAAATAACGAAAAACCCAGCGACATACACAATAATTGCAGCGGTAAGCATTCCGGTATGCTGGCGGCAGCCGTATTGATGAAGGCATCTACTGAGGATTATTACAAGCCGCATCACCCCGTTCAGCAAAAAATAAGGGAAATGATAGAACTAATCTGTGATTGCAAAATTCCGGATGATAACATCTCGGTTGACGGCTGCGGCGTTCCCGTCCACTCCCTGCCCCTTTATAATTTTGCATTCGGAATGGCACGTATGGCTGACTACGAAAACCTTCCTCAAAATTTATCTAGCCATGCAAAAGACATCATAGACTCCATAACGGCCTGTTCCGAATACACTTCCGGCACGGATAGAATCGACCACCTCCTGGTCAAAAAATACCCGGGCAAACTCGTCGTAAAATCCGGAGCAAACGGATACTTCGGCGGCCTTTTACCCGATAAAAAATACGGAATAGCAATCAAAGTATATGACGGAATTTCAAAGACAAGAGATATCGTTTTGGTTCACTTGTTAAAAAAACTCGGAGTAATCGCTGAAGCCGATTACGAATATTTTGACAACATTGCCGATAAGAGCATTAAAAATCATCGGGGTGAAACAGCCGGAGAGGTTGTACCTCGGTTTTAAATTTCTTTTATTTCGGTATTCTCTATTTTTAAAAGGCGGTTGTAGTTTAGACCGCCTAAATTGTCTGCCTCATGAGCCGTTAAAATTAAAATTTTAGGACTTAAACCGTTTATTATTTTTATCATATTCTCGGTATTTTCTGCATCCAGTCCCGAAAAAGGTTCATCAAGTAAAACTATTTTTTCACTTAAATTTCTTATAAGCAACCTTGCAAAATCAATACGGCGTTCTTCTCCGCCTGAAAATTTCTTTTGATTTTCAAGCTTTGTGCTTAAATAGGCTATATTAAGTTTTTTTATTGCATCTTCGGCAGCAGTATTTTTTGACTTATCAAACAATGTAATATTCTCTATTAATCCTGCATCAAAAATATGAGTTTTTTGCTCCAGCATAAAAACATAACTTGAAAGGTTAATATCCGTTTCTTGTAAAACTCCGTCTATATAAAGTTTACCCGTATTTTTTTCAAATCCTGCCAAAACATTAAGTAAGGTACTTTTGCCGGAACCGCTTAGCCCTGTTACAAGAATTCTATCTCCTATCCGTAAGGCTAAATTTTCCACGTTCAAACATTCTTTATCTTCTTTAACAATTACACAATCCTTAATTTGTACTTCTTTAAAATCTTTTAACCTATGCAGTTCCTCTTTTTCTTGCAGAACCGAATTTATAGTTTTTTCGATGGCTTTAGAAGACATTATACCGGCATATCTTTCGCCTATAATTTGAAAAGGTCCCGCTATCGATTCGGCAATTTTGGTAAGGGCTATCAAACCGGAAAAGGTCAATAGCCCGGCCCTTATAAAAAAGGCTCCGGAAACCCATGTTAAAAGAATAATTAAAAGCCCTGCCCCGAATGCTGATGACATAATAAGATTTTCACGCTTTGCAAGTTTTATTTCGGCTTGGGTATAATCATAATTTGCATTCCCGGAATATTTTGTTCCGGCTTCTTCCGCTCCATACATTTTAATTGTTCTAAAACCGTTCAATACATCGCTTAATTTTTTTATAAAAAACGAACGGGCGTCCGATTTATTTTTTTGTAAGCCTTCAAGTTTATTTTGTGTCAGCTTAGGAAACAAAACAGGAAAAACACAGATGAGCAAAATTACGGGTAAAAAAATCGGCTGAATGTATAAAACCGACAAGAACGAAAAAACCAAATTAAGAACCTGATATAGACAGGATAAAAGAGCATCAAAATAGTTTTGCTCCAAACTTAAAACATCGTTTAATAATAATGATTGATAATCGGAATAAGATTTTTTTTCTTTATGAAGAACGCTTTTATTTAAAAGACTTAAAATAATGTCATTTTTTAGCAGGCAGGAAATATTTTTACAAAATTTAACACGAGAATAATGAGCTAAAAAATCAGATAAAACGGCCGCAAAAATATAAACCGCAGTGCAGACTGCAAGAAAAATCATTTTATTCAGTTCGTAGTTGAGAACCGAATCGGCTATAAGCTTTAATAGAAAAGCCGTACCGACATTAAATAAAGAAGCCGCTGCAGCTAAAATAATTACCAAAAAAAACGATAACTTATTTTTAAAAAAATATTTTAGTGCAAAGGCGTTTTTTTTCATTTTTAACTCATAAAGCGGCAGTTAGAGCAGCCCAGTATGTGGACTCGTTTTTTCCCCTTTCTACGGTCAAAATACCTTGCAATAAGGTGGGCTTCATTCGGAACGGTTTTATGGCAGACAGGACACTGACGATGCACCTCACTTTCACAGCTGGGATAACAATGCGGACAGCCGTATATATAGCACAGCTTATCTTCTATTCCCGGATAAACAGCAGACTTCACCTGTTCCTCACGGCCTAAAAGCGTACCGCACACAGGACACACTCCGGGGTCTCCGCGTTTACCCGTTTGCCGAATCTTCTTTCCACTTGCATGTTTTGCAGTTGCGCTAAAAAGAACATAACCGAGCACAATCAAAAAAAGGCCGATAAAAACTAATATCATCCATGATAAAGGCTGTAAATCCGTCATAAATACATCATACAACTTTTTTTCTATTGATTCAATACTAAAACTATGATATAATGACTAAGTGGGAATTTTATTTGTTGTTGCCACTCCTATAGGCAATCTAAAAGACATCAGTTTTAGAGCTTTAGAGACTTTTAAAGAAGCGGATTTTATCGCCTGTGAGGATACAAGGCACACTTTGGGCCTTTTAACTCATTACGAAATTTCAAAGCCTTTAATTTCATGCAGGGCAGTAAATGAAGCCGCTGCTTCCGAAAAAATTGTAAAACTTTTAGATGAAGGAAAAAAAATAGCCTATGCAAGCGATGCCGGAACTCCTGCAATAAGCGATCCCGGCTCTATTTTAGTTAGAATGGCAGCAGATGCAGGCCATGAAATAGTACCTATTCCGGGGGCTTCAGCCTTCGGAGCTATAATGAGCATAGCCGGGTCTTACGATAAAACGATAGTTTTTGAAGGATTTTTATCGCCTAAGGCCGGAAAACGCAAGCGGAGACTTCAAGAGCTCTTTGATTTTGGCGCTGGATTTGTTTTATACGAATCTCCGTATAGAATTGTAAAGCTCTTGACCGATATTGCCGAAATAGATAGTAACCGGCGGCTCATTGTAGGAAGAGAACTTACAAAACTCCATGAAGAAGTTATAAGAGGTCCGGCAAACGAAGTTCTACAAAACTTTGAACAAAGAGCCTCGATAAAGGGGGAGTTTTCGGTTTTTGTTACAGGAAAATAGGATTTTTATAAAAATAAAACCTTAACTTTTGACTAAGATTAACCGATAATCGGTTAGGAAGGCAGGAAAAAATGATGATAGAAAAATTGGGCGGAGTTGATCCGATCAAAAACTTACAAAACACTCAAAAACCAAGAAGAATGGAAAAGGTAGGAGCTTCTGATTCAATCCAAGTATCTCCTGAAGCTCAAAAACTATCTGAGATCTATTTTGCAATGGATGCTGCAAAAGCAGCTCCTGATGTCAGAAGAGAAAAAATAGAAGAAGTTACCAGAAAATTTCAAGATCCCTCATATATAGACAGAGTTTTGGATCAAACAGCAGATAAAATTTTAAATTCCTTAGGGTTTTAATTTAGAAAACCTTTTTGTTATAGGTTTTGACTAAGCTTACCGATCCAATATCCTTGTTTGAATATCATCTTTAAAACAGCAAAGGCTGTAGGCTCTTATAAGTCTACAGCCTTTTTTTATGCTTTTTAAAATCCATGCATAATTTTACTGATACATTATAAGATAAGGTCTGGGATTCAAGCCGAAAACTTCTTTCGGACTCATCATAGGCTGGTCATAACCGGCACCCGCAACGGTCGGCTTTGAAAAAAGCTTAAAAGATTTTAAGGGGATATTTTTTGCAAGAGCATTATAAGCATAAGAATCTCTTTTTAACCGAGGCGGTCCGAAACCATCGGCACAATGAATAAGCTGAACTCTTTCATAATCGCTTCTTACATTTGCTCTTTGTTTAATCATTATAGAATTAAATTGGTGAATTACAAGCATTCTGCGGCCGGTAATATTATTCTCCTTTATGTACTTGTCCATAATTTCTTGGGCCTTATTTATTTCATCGCCTGTAACCGAACCTATAACCTTCATCGGCTGCGTTGTACGCCATTCGGGATCCAAGGCAAGGTGTACATTAGGATATTTTAAAAAAGGAAGAATAGCATTCATAGCCTGTTCTACAGTATATTTTCCGATTTGATGATCGATAAATACATACCAACCCCTTTCGGCAGCAAATTCTATATATTTTTTTACTGTAGAGCTCCTAAGAAGACCTATATCGCCCCCCGGCCAGCATGTTCCGTAAATTAAATAAAAAGCCGGAATAATTCCCCTCTCGTTATTTACTTCATCGTAATTTGCAGCAAATTCATTCATAATCGGTTCAATTTGTTCAGGAGAATATCTACCCAAAATGCCCATGGTATAAGCACCCGGTTTTCCATAAAGAGCAAAAATATCGTTATTTAATAAAACGGATTGCAGCTTTGATTCATCGAATTTAAGAGAAGCTTCCATTTCTTCCTTGGTTTTTACGGTGTAGACCATAATTTCATTCTCACTTTGACTTTCTTTTACCCATAAAGCTGAGGGAAACACAGGAGACCACTTATAAGGAAGAGAAGACACCGGTACATTTTGCTTTATATCCCCGGATTCGGAAAAAGCAACCGAAACAAAAAACAAAAAAAATATTGCCCTAAAAGCAAATTTAACAAGAGACTGCTTCATTAATACCTCTATCGGCTAAAAAAAAAGAAGCTTTAATTTAAGCCTTGCAGTTATCAAAAAAAAACTGTATAATGCTCTCCTTAATAAACTTGACATTATTCTATAACAGTTCCAGGAGGTTTTGTAACTATGCAAGTTAAAGTCAGATATGCTCCCTCTCCAACCGGCTTTCAGCACATAGGCGGAGTCCGTACAGCCTTGTTTAATTATCTTTTTGCCCGCTCAAAAGGCGGAAAATTTGTTTTGCGTATTGAAGATACCGATAGAACAAGGTACAGCGAGGAATATGAACAGAACCTTTATGATACCCTTGAATGGCTCGGCCTTGAATGGGATGAAGGCGGCCCAAAGGGCGGCCCCTGTGCACCCTATATTCAGTCTCAAAGATTTGAAATCTACCGCAAATATGCCCAAGAACTCGTAGATAAAGGTTTTGCCTACTATTGCTTTTGCGATTCGGAACGGCTCGACAGAATACGCAAAATTCAAACCATGAACAAAATGCCTCCGGGCTATGACCGGGCTTGCCGCAATTTAACAGACGAAGAAATTAAAGCCAAAATGGATGAAGGAGTTCCCTATGTTATCCGCTTAAAAGTTCCGCTTGAAGGCAGCACAAAGTTTACCGATGCCCTCTTAGGCGACATTGAATGGAAAAATGAAGACATTAACCCAGACCAAATCCTTTTAAAAAGCGACGGTTTTCCCACCTATCACTTGGCAAACATCGTGGATGACCACCTTATGGGCATAACCCATGTTATGCGCGCCCAAGAATGGCTTCCTTCAACCCCCATGCACGTGATTATGTACAAGGCCTTCGGCTGGGAACCGCCTCAGTTCTGTCACCTCCCTATGGTTATGGGAAATGATGGGCAAAAACTTTCAAAGCGTCACGGAGCTACCAGCTGCAACGAATTCAGAAACAAGGGGTACTTAAAAGAAGCCATTATCAACTATGTAGCCATGCTCGGCTGTTCTTACGAAGACGGAAGGGATATGTACAGCCTTTCAGACTTAGAAAAACTCTTCGACGTAAAACACTTGAACAAGGCCCCGGCTGTATTCGATTATAAAAAACTGGAATGGTTTAACGGCCAGTACATGAGGGAAAAAACCGATGAGGAGCTTTTTGAACTTACATGGCCCTATATTGCAAATTCAGGCCTTTTCGGAAAAATAGACGAAGAGCAATTAAAAAATGCTGGCTGCCGTTTTGAAAATCAAACCTATTTAAAGCCGGCTCAAGAGCAAAAAGAAATCTTAATGAAGGTAATGCCCTTGGTAAAAGAAAGACTTCATCTTTTAAGCGAAATAACCGAAATGGTGCGCTTTCTCTTTGAAGAACCGGCAGTTCCTCCGGCTGAGGAAATAATCCCCAAAAAACTCGATGCCGAGACGACCAAGAAAGTACTTCAAAAAGCCATAGAAGCAATGCCTAAAATCAAAGGTCTTGACGACCACCAAGGCGGCGAAGTCTTTAGGGCAGAAGCCGATGCTATGGGTATAAAAATGGGAGACTTTATGATGCCTGTTAGAATGACTGTTACCGGCAGCAGAATAAGTCCGCCCCTTGTAGGCTCAATCCAAATATTGGGAATCGAAAAAGCTGTCAAACGCATAGAAAAAGCCATAGCGGAACGTTTTTAATTTTAGAGATATTAATTTTATTAAACCTATTGACTTTTTTAACAATTAGTTGTATTATGTTCTCATAATGAGAAAGAGTGTTTTACAGTATATTCGGTATTTTTATAAAATCAAGAAAAAACAGAGCACTCCTAATAATTGCTATACAAGAAAAGTCTTGTAAGAGGAGATAATTATGAAAAAGCAAAAAAAATTAACTGCCTTTGCAGTTTTGGTAATCGGATTAATCTTAATTCTAAGCGGCTGTCCGCAAGCAGGAAAAAGCAAAATTTCACAGGAACTACAAAATGCAACAGAGACCTTGCCCGGCAAATTAACTGATGCCCAAATTGAGGCAATGTTAGCAAATGTTGTTTGGCAGATGCAAAACGCAGAAAACAACGAAGAGCGGTTTATTGTATTTTGTGAAAGTAAGAGACTTACTGCAAGAATCGAAAACGGCGACTATGTAAAAGATTATGGAAACGAAAACGGTCCTACACCTTATAAACTTGAAAATGGTATACTTGAATTTATAGACAATAACGATGCCGAAAAGTGGATTGCCGAAATTCACTCAATCGATTCAAATTCTTTTGAAGCAACCTTAAAAGAAATTAAAGCAAAAAAAGAAGAACCCATAAAATTAAAGTATAAAAAAATAACTGATAACGCCGCTGAAATAATTGAAAAAATTAAAGAAGTTAACGCTCAACCGTAATATCCTCCTCAAACAGAGGAAAATAAATAAACCTGTATGGAACTGCTCCATATAGGTTTATTTTATAAAATGTAACTTTTCTAATAACTCTATGTTAAATTTTCGGAGTTAATTATGAATTTAAATTTAAAGTACAATCAAAATCAAGAAGCGGCAGATAAAATTGCGGCTTCCTTATCGGCACTGCAAGAAGAAAAATTATTTCATATTGATGTGTACGGCCTTGCAGAAGAATTAAACTTAAACAAAGAAACCATCTTAAATATTTTTATTCAGGGTGTGTATGACGGTTTTTTTACCATCGATTGGATCTATCATTGCCCGACCTGCGGAGGCGTTGCCCATGAAACCCTTTCGATACATGAAGCTGTTTCAGAAAACTACTGTCCTGCTTGTCAAAAAAACTTTAACAATACCTTGGACGACAATATTGAAGTTTTCTTCTCCATTCATCCGAATATAATACCCTTGAAGCCTTCATTAAAGGAAACCTATCTTGCAAAAATAGAAAACGATGTAAATACCGGGAATTACCTCACATGGAAAAAAACTAATTCCATAAAAGGAATCGATTTAATTCAAAACAATCTTTACAGAGAACTCATGGGTTCCGATGTTTTGATAGCCGAACAATCTCTTCAAATAATGAAAACGGCAATACTATTTACCGATATCAAAGGCTCAACTTTTATGTATTCGGAATTAGGAGATGCAAAAGCTTTTGCCCTTGTCAGAGAACATTTTAGAATTCTCTTTGATGTAATAAAAAAATTCAATGGTGTTCCTGTAAAAACAATAGGCGATGCGATTATGGGTGTGTTTATGAACTCTAAAAATGCAGTTGATGCCAGCATTGAAATACAAAAAGAATTGCACGGCCATTATAAGAACAATCCTGAAATTGAAAGAATTGAAGTAAAAATAGGCATCCATGCAGGCCCCGCTCTTGTCGTTACCTTAAACAATCGATTAGATTATTTCGGCACAAGCGTCAATATGGCTGCCCGCATCCAAAATGCAGCCAGACCCAATGAGGTAGTAATTTCGGAAGAGCTTTTTAACGACAAGGGAATACAAAAATCCATAGCCGAAATTACGGATAAGGTTCAACGCCAGCGCATAACCTTTAAAGGAATGAAAGAAGAGTCTACGGTTTATCACATAAGGGTCGAATAATTAAGTTTATAAAACTTAATGTCCTGTAAACTTCTCACCGGCGGAATTAAACACATTCCATTTCTTTATATTTGCAGTATTGACCTGCCGGCCGGAGCAAATGTTATTATCCGTACTATTTTCCCGTCTGTCAACTACGTATATATTTCCCATATCTCCGCTTGGGCGGGAAGGTAAAGATGTTATGAGTATTTCCATCTCTTTTTCTTTTATGCGGTTATTGTAACATGATACGTATTTTATATTATTATTGTTTAAAAAACTGAGCCCCATAAGTAAGTTATCATGACACCATAATTTTTCCAATTTTGGATTATTTCGTAAATTCAAAAATTGCAAACGATTTTCGCTTACAGATAAAAACTTCAATTCTGTATTTTTTGTAAGATCGATATTACTAATTTCATTTTTCTTACAATACAATGTATTTAATTTTGTATTATTAGACGTATTAAGGGCTTTTAGTTTATTATCTTGGCAATATAATTCTTTTAATTTTCTATTGCTGCTTATATTCAATTCTGTCAACATATTCGTTTTACAGCCAAGCTCTGTAAGATTTAAATTTTGCGTTATATCCAAAGATGTAAGCCGGTTTTCGGATAAATAAAGATACTCAAGGTTTTTAAGATTGGAGCAATTTATTTGAGATATATTGTTTTCATTGCAAGACAATGTTATCAACTTACTATTTTTTGATACATCCAGTTCACTTATATTTGTATTGGAACAATAACATTCTTGCAATTCAGGAAGATTAGAAATATCAAGAGAATTTAGTTGGTTATTATAACAACTCAATATCTCAATATTTTCATGTCCGTCTAAAGATAAAGAAGATAGATTATTGTTATAACAGTAAAACTCTCTAAGACTTAAGTTTTTGCTTATATCCAATTCGGATAATAAATTATCACCCGCTCCAAGAAAACTTATTTTAACATTTTTCGACAAGTCGAGATTTTCAAGCTTATTATTACCGCACCATAATTTGATTAAAAGAGGACTTGAGCTGATATCTATAGATGTGAGAGCATTCCCGGAACAAGCAAGAAATTTTAAATCTTTACAATTATCCGTATTTAAATATGTCAGCTCATTGTCATGGCAATATAATGTTGTAAGAGAGGTATTTTTGGACACGTCGAGAGACTCCAATTTGTTATTTTGCAGTTCTAAATGTGCTAATCTTGTGATATGTGAAACATCCAGTTCTCCAATTTGATTTTCATAACAAAAAATTTTTTTCAAATCGAAATTTTGGCCAAGATCTATATTGGTTAAACGATTTTTAAAACAAGACAAATATACAAGATTTCTGTTATTTGTAAGCTGCAAGTCTGTAAGATTGTTGTCAAAACATGAAAGGCTTGTTAATGAGGGGTTATTAGCTAAATCAATGCTTGTTATACGGTTTCCATCACAAAAAAATCTATTTATTTTACCGTATATAGTTATAGTATCACTATCAATGACATAATCACGATAGCCGGCCATACCGGGAGTAACATATGACGTTATATCTTCTTTTTCATCTATTTGTTTATTTCCGTTTAAATCAATCCATATAGGTTCACGATTATCGACAAATCTTTCAACCTTGAGTCTTATTTTGTCCCACTTTGATTTTGCCGTAGTCAATCTTATAGATTCCGTATTCGGTAAATTTATCGATGCTTCTTCTTTATCGTTTTTGCTGTCGGCTGTTTTTATATCGTGTTCTTTTTCCGGCTTATTGTCCGAACAAGCTGCCGCAACAAGAATAAAACTTATAAAAATTACAGCCTTTTTTAGTTTTTTAATATCCATAAAGCAAAACCTCTCATTAAAATTATTAAATACCTAAGACTATGATGACGGTTTTTCAACATGATGTCAAGGGTCAATCGATTTGAAAGATAAAAGGAAATTATAATCTCTTTTAAATTTGCATTCCAAACATTTATATGATATAATTTTTCTTGCATTTATGTATAAATCTTTGTATAGAGGTTAATTCTATGAAAAAGATACTGCTTATCCCTGACTCCTTTAAGGGAACAATGAGCTCGGCTCGAATATGCACCTTGATGAAAAACTCGGTACATGAAATTTTCCCTGAGGCTCATGTTCTTTCAATCCCTGTAGCTGACGGAGGGGAGGGCAGTGTCGATGCTTTTTTAGAAGCCGCAGGCGGAATAAAAAAAACGGTTAAAGTGAAAAATCCTTTTTTTGAAGAAATGAAGAGCTTTTACGGTATTTTAAAAAATGAGAATACGAATGCCGAAAAGACCGCCGTAATTGAAATGGCCGCCTGTGCAGGCCTCCCCCTTGCCGTGGGAAGGCTTAACCCTTCTCTTACTACAACCTATGGGGCAGGGGAACTCATAGCCGATGCCCTCGAAAACGGCTGTACAAATATTATAATCGGTCTGGGCGGCAGTGCTACAAACGATGGGGGCTGCGGAGCTGCGGCTGCCTTGGGAGTAAAGTTTTTTGACAAGGAGGGCAAAAGTTTTGTTCCGACAGGCGGAACATTAAAAAACATTGAGCGCATAGATATGTCGAGCTTAAACCCTCTTGTAAAAAAAGCAAGGTTTACGACCATGTGCGATATAGATAACCCTCTTTTCGGGAAAAACGGAGCCGCCTATATCTTCGGCCCGCAAAAAGGTGCAGATCCTAAAATGGTTGAAGAACTTGACCAAGGCCTTAAACACCTGGCTTTAATTGCAGAAAGAACCGAAGCTTTCAATTCCTATTCCAAAGCTGCTGAAATCCCCGGTGCAGGGGCCGCCGGAGGAATGGGCTACGGTACTCTAATCTTTTTAGGTTCCGAATTAAAAATGGGTATTGAGATTGTTCTTGATACCGTTGATTTTGATAAAAAGCTCAACGAAGCCTCCTTTGTTTTTACGGGAGAAGGAAAATTAGACAGTCAAAGTTTAAGAGGAAAAGTCATTGTAGGTGTTGCCAAAAGAGCCAAAAAGAAAAATGTGCCTGTTATAGCCGTTGTCGGTGATGCGGAAAACGGAATAGAGCCTGTTTATGATATGGGTGTCTCTGCCGTATTCAGCATAAACCGCTTAGCTGTTCCTTTCAGCCAAGCACAAAAAACGGCTGAAACTGATTTGATATCAACAATGAAGGATATCTTGCGTTTAATCAAAAAACTAAAATGATGCTCTCATAAAAAAAGGGATTTACATTCATAATTTGTAAATCCCTTTTTATTTATTAAAGAAGTTTTATTCTCCTACTTTCGGATCAGAACCAAACTCGTTATCGCCTTTTGTTCCTTCGGTTGCCATCAAAACGATCATCCATATAGGACCAACTAACGGAATAAAAGATATAAATATCCAATACCAAGGCTTATCTATATCATGTAACCGCCTTATTTGTACTGCAAGAGAGGGTAAAAATACGGCTAAACCGTATAAATATCCTAAAAATCCGGTACCTAAGACAAAATCAAGAATACTAATTATTAGAACGATGACTGCATTAAATAACACAAACATCCAATATTCTTTTCGCCGGGCACGACCCTCAAAAACAACATACTTTTTAAGTACATCCAAATAGTAGTTCATAATCAAACTCTCCTTAACAGTATTTTTATTGTTAATATTTTGATAATATAATTGTCGCTCAATTTTTATATTTTGTCAAGTGTTCATTTTCCCATATGTTGACAAATAGACTTATTTAATGTAATAATTCTCGCTTTAGGAGATAACATCATGGTTACAGATCCCCTCATTCTTGCAGCCGTATTATTCGGGCTGACCTATGTTTTGATGATTACCCTGACCAACCACAGACCCATAGTTGCCTGTTCGTCAGCCCTCATCTTTGTTCTTTTAGGAATTTTACCTTATAATGAAGTTTTTTTTGCAATAGATTGGAACGTTATTTTAATGATTGCAGGAACAATGGGCTTGGTTGCCCTATTTACCGAATCCAAGATGCCTCAACGCATTGCAGATAAAATCATAAACAATGTACCCGATGTAAAATGGATAATAGTATGTCTATCTCTTTTCGCCGGTTTTATTTCAGCTTTTATGGATAATGTGGCTACGGTACTTATGCTTGCTCCCATTGCAATTGTTCTATCAAAAAAGCTGAATATGTCGCCCGTTAAGCCCATAATCGCTATTTCGATTTCGGCAAATCTTCAAGGAGCGGCTACCTTGGTGGGAGATACAACCTCAATTCTTTTGGGAAGCCATTTAAACATGACCTTCTTTGACTTCTTTTGGTATTTGGGAAAACCTTCTCTTTTCTTTGCCGTTGAAATTGCAGCAGTGGCAGCCACAGGAATTATCTATTTTATTTTCCGCAAAGCAAACGAAAAGCCTGATAAGGTTGAACTTACCAAAGTAACGGATTATTTCCCCTCAATACTCCTTCTTGTAATGATTGTTCTTATGATTGGTGCTTCATTTTTGCCGGAAGATAAAAAACCTCAAACTATAAACGGACTGATTTGTACAGGCCTTATGATTGTGGGTATTATTTACAATATCATAAGAACAAAAAAATTTGATATTCTAAAGGTTGTAAAAAAAGAACTCAGCCTCGAAACCCTCTTTTTACTCATGGGACTTTTTACGATTATAGCAGCCGTTACCAAAGCCGGAGTCATTCAAGCCATTGCCGACTGGTTCTTAACCCTCGGTTCAAACGTATTTTTAATTTACACAATCATTGTATGGGGCTCGGTTTTAATTTCGGCCTTTGTCGATAATATTCCCTATGTAGCTGCAATGATTCCCATTATACAAATACTTTCGGCAGGGCTTAATGTTGCTTCTCCCATTTTGTTCTTCGGTCTGCTTTCAGGTGCAACCCTCGGAGGAAACATAACCCCTATAGGAGCGTCTGCAAATATTACTTCCCTCGGTATTTTAAGAAACGAAGGCTATCAGGTAAAAAACGGCGAATTTATGAAGATGAGCGTTCCTTACACCCTTACGGCAGTCATGATAGGCTATGTTCTTATTTGGCTTTGTTACGGTGTATGATTGTATCTTTAATAAAATGCCTGTATAATTATAGTTGACTTTATAAGTCGAATTACTTTTTTGGAGGAATAGAATGAAAAAAGGTTATGTTCAAGTTTACACCGGAGACGGTAAGGGAAAAACTACGGCAGCTTTCGGACTTGCCCTTAGAGCTGTCTGCGCCGGATACAAGGTTTATATCGGTCAGTTTTTAAAGGGAATGAATTACAGCGAGCTAAAAGCTCCCGAGTATCTGCCCAACCTTGAAATAGAGCAATATGGAGAAGCTCATTTTGTTCATAATGATCCTACCGAAAAGGATATTCAAAGAGCAAATGAAGGCTTGGATAAGATTGAAAAAATAATTATGTCAGGCGATTACGATGTCGTCATCATGGAAGAGGTCAATGTTGCCCTTTTATACGGTCTTTTTGACATTGAACGCATCCTGCACATCATCAAAAATAAGCCCGAAACGGTTGAGCTCATCTTGACAGGCCGCTATGCAAATAAAAAGATAATTGAAGCTGCCGACCTTGTAACGGAAATGAAGATGATAAAACATTATTTTAATGACGGTGTACAGGCAAGACGCGGTATAGAATCTTAAAAACGCCGATGGAGATGGGGGGAATTGAACCCCCGTCCCGAAAAGGGAATCAGAAGCGTCTACAGGCTTATCGGTGCGAGGTAGTTGTCGGGATCCGGTAGCAGCACCGAAAGCGTCGAATCCTTAGTGCAGAAAAAGTCCTTTTTAACGTCCGCACACCGCTAAAAAGCAAGCCCCGATTGGCGTCGGAATCATGCCCCGCTCGGAGCAGTGCAAAGCAGATTCCGCGATTATGCAGCTAAGGCGTAATCGAAACTGTCGTTATTTTCGGCAGTTATAATGTTTGCCGAATCAGGAGATCGGCACTCCGCCTGCAGCTTAAGCCTCCGTCTTTCCGGTCGAAACCGGAACATCCCCAAGCTGTGAGTAATTTACTATATTTGTATGGAAAAGTCAAGAGTGGAAACTTTTTTTACTCCCTTTTGCAAAAAGGCTGCAAGTAAAACGGCTATCCCTGTCCATGCAAAGATAGAGGCAGTTTCAAGCTGGACCTTAGCCGTCTGAAAAGCGGAACCGATGCCGTATTTCGGCTGGCTCAAGACCTCAGCCATTATAACAACCTTTACGGCAAAACCGGTACTTAAAACATAGCCGTTCTTTAAAAAAGGCCTTATACATGGGAGGTATAAACTTTTTAATCTTTTACTGAAAGGAACATTAAAATCATAAGACATTTCTATTAAATTCTTGTCTATATTTTTTACCCCATCCACAATGTTTCTATACAAAATAGGGAGAACTATCAAGCTTGCAACAAAGATGGGTGTCATGTTCGATTTAAACCAAATCAAAGCTAAAAGCAAAACGGATATTGTAGGGCTGGATTTTAAAATATTTTCGAGAGCAGACAGGAAATCTTCAATATTTTTATTTAAACCGGAAATTATTCCGAATGCAAAGGCAATAAGTGAATCGACGGCCAATGTTATAAAAATCCTAATAAGAGAGCTTAATATGAAAACATAGGTTTCTTTGGTTTTTATAATAAGAACAAAAGCCGAGACTATTTCTTTAAGAGGGGGAACAATAAGCGGAGCCTTTAAGATTTGTGCAAAAAGCTCCCAAAGGATGAGACAAAAAAAGACACCGCTTATTTTATAAATTTTAAACTTATTTTGCCTTGTAGTAAAAAGCATCATCAGGCAAACTTCCGCCTATAAATTTAGGATTTGTTTCAGCTAAAACCTTTAAATAAGCTTCTACAGCAGATCTTGCTTTTTCAGCCTCGACAAAAGCTATGTTCAATTTTGGGATAGCCTTCGATAGAATAGGAGGCGGGGGCAATGCAGCAATTTGAGAAGCGTACTCGGCAGCCTTTTGAGGGTTTACATTTACCCATTCAGACGACTCTTTAACCTTATCCAAAAAAGCTTTTACATATTCAGGATGCTTTTTTGCAAATTCGGCATTAACAATTAAAGAGGCTTGAGGATAAGAAGCTCCGGCGAAAAACTTTTTCCATTCGGCTTGGATATCTATGATTACCTTGGTACCGGGCTTTTTTGTCATAATCATGCTGAGAGAAGGCTGTGCAGCAACTGCAAGCTTAGCTTTTCCGCTTATAAAGGCCGGGGGAATATCTCCTGCGGCCGCTACATACTCAAAACTCACATCCTTATCAGGATCAAGACCGTTTTTCTTCAAAATTTCACGCACCGTTAAATCGGGAGCATTATTCCTTCCAAAAGAATAAAGAGTATTTCCTTTTAAATCACTCACAGAAGAAACAGGTTCGGAACTTATAATATAAAGATTTCCCCAAATAATGGGAGCCAATAATTTTATATTTTTTTGTTTGGAATATAAAACCGATGCAAGATTGGTCGGCACAACTGCAATATCTGCTTCGCCCGATAAAACTCTTGCCTGTAAGAGTTCAGGACCGGCAAGAACTTCATATTCCGTTTTAAAATTATCAAACTGTACCTTTTCATACACAAGCTTAGAAAGAGCTGCAGCCGGCGCTCCTGCGGGCACCGCAACTTTAACCTTAAAACCATCATTTACAGATTTTTCTTTATTTCCTCCTGCAAATAGTAAGCTAAGACCAACAAACAAGAAAAAAAAATTCAAACACGTTTTTTTCACATTTTCCTCCAAATATAATTATTGTTGATATGTCAAGCATACTATAAATAGTATTTTTGGGTCAAGAGATAAATGTAGTTTATCGGCCCAAAACATTTAAAGCTATTTTATCTTCAGGGTTTATTTCTAAAACCGTTCTAAAAAATGCTTCAGCTTCTTCCTGCCGTCCTCTTTTCAGTGCAAGGATTCCCAAATTCGAAATAATTTTAATATTTTCAGTGTCAAAATTTAAAGCATCTACAAGATATTTTTCGGCCTCATCAAAACTCTTTAACTCCATACAACAAATTGCCAGCTCATTGTAAGCATCACAAAGAGGTGCTTTGTCCGGAACTTCAGACGATTCTAACAGTTCTATAGTCTGCAAAAAGGAAGATTTGGCATCTTCCCATCGGCTCATTCTTCTCAAAGCCCAAGCCAATAAAAACCAAGCATTCCACACTTTAGGATTTTTTCTCAAAAAAAGCTTTATACTTTCGGCGGCTTTTTCTTCTTCGCCTAAATCGATATATCTGTGAGCTTCTTGAAAAAGGTCATCGTCTAGAGCTTGCTCTGAAATAGTTTTAAGCAGCTTTGAAGCCTTAGCTTTTCTTACTTGTGCTGTCTCAGAAGATGAGGTTTCGATCTGTAAATAAGTTTGCAAAAGAGACTTTGATTTTGCATAGTTTTTCCGTTTAATGAAAAAATAAGCGGCGTTAAAAAAAGCATCCGGCAGAGGCGGTTCAGAACTAATCAAATCCAAATAGAAATTTTCAGCCCTTTTACTAAATGAGGCAGCTTCTTCAAAAAACTCTCTCATCTCACAATACTGCGAACGCTCCTCCATCAAAAGAGCAAGATTTAATTTGGTTATTCCGTCTTGAGGATTTAAACCTTCAAGAGAAAGCAATATTTCTTCAGCCATATCAAAATCGCCGTTTTTGGTTTTGATTATCGCAGCCTGAGTCATTTCCTTTCGTATATCGGGGCGGAGGAGATTAAATATCTTTCTGTAATATTGTATATGAATATTTTCGCGGTCATAGGCAAAAACCGTAAGCATTCCGGCAAGAATCATTTCGGGACTCATATCTTCGGCTTTGAATTCTTCTTTTTTTTCGGTCTCTGATAATCGAATCGGAAGAGGAATAGAAGGATCCAAGCCTTCAAAAAATTTTTCTACTTGGTCCGCAGGTATATTAACGTATAAAAGCGAATCTATGGGATTGTGCATTTTTTCTCCTAAATTTTGTTAAACTAAGATTTTTAATAATTTATTCTGCAGAAACTTGATCAGAGGCAGCATTTGGAGGAAGAGGATTTAAAGAAGGCTGCTCAAGTCCTTCAGATTGTGAAAAAGATTCTGCAGGAGCAACATCATCCAAAAAATCATCTCCAAAACCGGCCGATGATGATTTTCTAAAAACGGAAAAGTGTTTATTTAAATACATCTTATACATCATAGGAATACTTTGAGGATAATATTGAATTGCAACAGCAACCAGATCTTTTCTTCCTTCGACAGGTTCCGTTCTTATCGTTCTTCCCTTTATACCGAAAACCGAATGAGGATCTTCAAAGGTAAATCGGAGTATTACCTCTTTATTCATTAAAAAATTAGCCACACCTACAAGAAGTATTTTTGAACCTGAAAATGAAAGGTCTCTGATAATACATCGCCTCGGAACATTATCAACATATACAACAGTTCCTTTTTCAACAAGTCCTATTCTTCTGCTTATTTCGGGAGTAAGCATAACTCTTTCATTTTGACGTTTTTGCGAGTTTATATTGGCTTCAAGCAATAGACCTAATTTTTCAATTAAATCATCCGGAGCTCTTTGAGTATATTCAAAGGTTATTAAGACAAGGTCATGATTACCGGCTTCATAAGCAGAAAGACCTATCAATTTGGCAGCAACAAAAAATGAAAGAGAATCTTTTCCATCAGAATCAAAAAAAGCAAATCGTATATTTACTGACGTTATACCGCTTCTCAATTTGTCGATAAAACCACTTTTTTTGCCGCAAATTATTTTAGCCTTTGTCATAGAAGCCGAATTGATAATGCAGGGCCATTGTCCGCCGGAACAGCGTACAAAAACTTGCTTAGGATCAAAATTCAGGGTAGAAACAACTTCTTTTGAGAAAGTTACATCTATATCTTTATATAAGTTGTAATATCTGTTTAACTGCTGACTTACTGCAAAGGCCATATTTATATGATAATGGTTATTCGGTAAAAGGTCAATAAGGCTGTAATAAAAAACCCGGGAACACTACGGCACAAAAAGAATTAATCTACCGCTGCTTCCTTCCGGATCTGACGGGGTTCGAAAAACCTTTCTTGCATAGGCCCCGGGACGGAGAGAGAGGGATTCGAACCCTCGGTACCATCTCTGGCACACACGACTTCCAATCGTGTACCTTCGACCACTCGGACATCTCTCCAAAAGTTAAGGAATGCGTTTACGATTAAACCTTTTCTCCGTAGTAAAACGGAGAGAGGGGGATTCGAACCCCCGGTACCTTGCGGTACAACGGTTTTCGAGACCGCCCGATTCGACCGCTCTCGCATCTCTCCAAAAAAAAAGCCGGTTGAAAATAAAAATATTTTTTCCGCCGGCTATTAGCGAGGCTAGGCGGGTTCGAACTGCCGACCTTCAGATCCGCAATCTGACGCTCTATCCAGCTGAGCTATAGCCTCAAAAAATTGTTCGGAGTAGGGGGGATTCGAACCCCCGGTACCCGTAAGGGTACAACTCCTTAGCAGGGAGCCCGATTCGACCGCTCTCGCACCACTCCAGAGTTTGTACAATCACAAACATTAACGGAGCGAGAGGGATTCGAACCCCCGGTACCTCTCAGCACAACGGTTTTCAAGACCGCCGCCTTCAACCGCTCGGCCATCGCTCCAAAATGTAGATGGTATAATAACCCAAAAAACAGCTTTTTGTCAATAGGTAAAATTTTGTTTTTAAAGGTGAGAATTTTAGCCATAGTTATATATTTATCTATATAATTAAATATACTTAATGTTTCACGTGAAACATTTTATAGTCTTGTATCACATAAGGCTTTATGATAAGATAACATCGGAGCAATTTATGAACATAGTATCAGCAGAAAAGGCAGCAGAACTTTGTATTGGGAACAATATTATTTCGGGTTTTTTTTCAAAACCTGTAAAAAAAGATTCATCAATTCAAAAGATAAAATTAAGAAAAATCATTTTAAAAAATCAAGAACAATATCAGTTTGAAATCTTTGAAGGCACAAAAGTTTCTCATAAAAATCTTTTATTTCAAACTCTAAAAAAAGAACTCGAAAGTCTTTTTTTGGATTTTAAGATTGCAGAATTTAACTCTTCAAAAAATCAGTTTATTTTCTTACAAAATAATAAAGGCAATATTAGTTTTAAGACAAAACCTATAAAAAAAGAAAATCATCCAAATAAAGCAGATGTATCGTCAACCGAAATTTTTGTACATAACAAACAAAAAGAATATATTTTGAACACCTCAAAAATGCCTATCTTTTTAAAAAAGCTTAATTTTTTTACGGATGAAGGAAAAATAATTCAAAGCAAATACCATAAATTCCGGCAGATAAATAAGTATCTGGAATTTATAAAATCGGTTTTGCCCGAATTAAAAGATATTTTAAAAGAAAAGAAGGAGCTGCAGATTGTAGATTTTGGCTGCGGAAAGGCCTATTTAAGTTTTGCTCTTTACTACTATTTGACTGAAATTGAAAGGATGCCGGTTAAGATATGCGGCTTGGATCTAAAAGAGGATGTTATAGATTTTTGTAATAATTTAAGCAAAGAATGCGGTTTTAAAAATCTTATCTTTAAAGTAGGGATATAGGCCGATTTAAGTTTGATAAGGATCCGGATATGGTTATAAGCCTCCACGCATGCAATACTGCGACCGATTTAGCTATAGCAAAAGCAATCAAAAGCGGCACAAAAATAATATTTGCAGTTCCCTGCTGCCAACATGAACTCAACGCTCAAATTCGAAAAAATAAGGACAAGGTTATAAAGTCTTTTTCGCCTATGCTTGATTACGGTATTATTACAGAAAAATTTGCTTCCCTTATGACGGATACAATTAGAGGAAAACTCCTCGAATCGGAAGGATATAGGGTGAGCGTAGAGGAATTTATCGAAACAGAACATACTCCTAAAAATATCGTAATCAAAGCCGTAAAACTAGATGACAAGGCCAAAAACAAAGATATGATTGTTGAAAAAGGCAAAGCGGAATTTAAAGAAATAAAACAAGCTTTTTTAATTGAGCCTTGCTTGGAAAAGCTGTTAAATGAAAACTAAGAAAAACAATGGTATAGAGGAAATTATGATATACGAACAAATAGATAGTCCTATCGGAAAGATACTTATCATTGCCGATAACTCCGGTTTAAAAGAATTGAGATTTGTAAACAAGGATTCTGTCATACAGATTCCTGAATCAACTCAAAAAAATGTCGAACAAGCCGTAAAAATCTGCACTCAAGCTAAAGAAGAATTAAAACAATACTTTGAAGGAAGTTTAAAACAATTTACGGTTCCTCTTGCTCCTGAAGGTACAGACTTCCAAAGGTCTGTCTGGAAAGAGCTTTGTAGAATACCTTACGGAAAAATTTTATCATATAAGCAGATTGCTCTAAATTTAAATAATCCTAAATCCTACCGTGCAGTAGGAAACGCCAACGGGAAAAATCCTATACCGATTATAATTCCATGCCACAGAGTAATCTGCACCAGAGGAAAATTAGGCGGTTTTTCCGCAGGCTTGGATCGTAAAAGATTTCTTTTAAACCTAGAGCAAAAAGAATGCCAAATCGAGCTAATTCCTCTTGTGGATAACTTGTGATAAACTTAGGTTAAAATTAAGCATAAAAGCAATGTTTCACGTGAAACATTTTTATTTATAAGATAGGCAAAAATAAGCCTAAAATAGCTTTTTTTATGGAGTTTTTAGAAATTTATCGGCTTTTTTCTCCATTTTTCAACAAAAAGATATCGATATAAAAAGATTTTATAAAATATTCTAATTTTTGCTTGTGGATAACTTGTTTATTAAATTTGAATAACTGTGAATATGTTGCTCTTTACTTATTCTTTTTTAAGATAGCTTTTTTTAGGGATTTTAGAGCTTTTGCCAATTCGGGAGGGAGATTTTTATCAGGCTCAGCAGCTGATTTTTGACTATCTTCTTCAATATCCGTTGTCAAGCCGTTTCTAAGATTTTCAGATACATCAGCTTTTTTCTTTAGATCAAATTCGGTCTCAACAAAAACCGATATATTTTGTATACCCAATGCAGGATAAAATTTCTTAAAATTATATATTATTTTTTTCTTTCGCATTAAAAGCTGCTGGCTCCAGCCTGTATGTTCGGTTTTTATAATTACCGTATCATTTTTTATATCGTAAAGCTCGCAATAAGATGCTAATTTTTGGTCACCTATCACTTTTTCCCAACTTTCATAAACGGATAGAGCTTGTTCTCCATCCAGATTTGAAGCAAGTTCAAGCATTTCATTGAATTTTTGAGAAAAATTATCTACTATTTCTTTTGAGGTTTTAAAAAGCTTCATATTTTTTACTCATACAGATTTTCTACGGCATTTTCTATAAACTTGAACCCCTTGGCCTTCCAATCGGGAGCCTTATCTATATGTTTAAAAGCCTTTTCAATATCAGTTGTAAAACCGGTATGGCTGCTTATAAGCATTTCACATTTTCTTTGAAGGGAGGTTTCTTTTAATTTAAATAGGGAGCGGATATTTTGTGCAGTGTCAATGTTCCATAGGTCATACATACTGTAGCCGCCTTCATCATTCATTATAAGGCAATCCCCGGAAAAGATGATTTTATTGTTCAAGATATAAGCAATATGACCAAGTGTGTGGCCCGGGGTAAGAACAGCTTCTATGCAGCACCCATCCAAATTAACGGCTTCTCCGTCTTCAAGACAGGTATAATCTTTAAATATTTTGATAGGAGTTTTAAGGTTAAAAAAAAGCACTTTTTTGCGGAAATAAATCGACTTAAGGTATTTTTCTTCTTCCTTTCCTAAAAATATTTTTGCATTCGGGAAGATATTATCACATCTCCCGTCAATGCCGCCGGCATGATCTAAATCTAAATGAGTTAAAAAAAGGTATTTTACATCGTTTTTGTCTATATTAAGCTCTTTTAAACCCTTAATAAGATTTTCACTGTTTTTATAGCCGGAATCTATGGCTATATAGTAGTTTTGTGCTTTGATTAAAAAGACATTTACGTCCTTATCTCTTATACAAAAAATATCATCCGTGATCTTCCCTGTAGGTATGGGATTGAGCATATTTTTGCCTTTAGTAATTTTAGGCTTTACCGTAGTTCCGAAAAATTCTATTAAGTTCATGCGTTTTCCTTCAAAGTATTTATCATACCTCGTTACACATAATACACCCTATTTTTTGTGTTTGTCAAATACCTTTAATTTTTTAATTTCTTTTAAACCTGTAAAATAATTATCTTCAATACGCACCATTCTTAAAAATTCATCTTTCTTATTTGAATTCACATTTATTCTTGAACTTAGGTAAAATTCGGTCTCCGGTTTTTCTTCTTTTATAAGCACTTCTTGAGATTCAAGTTTATCATATTCTTTTTTATAATCAAACTTGAGCTTTTGAAAAACCTCATCTGTCAACAAACAAGGACCGCAAATCCTTAGCCTTTCTTCTACGTTATTTTCTCGGATGTCTAAATAGGCACTTCTTATTAAAAAGGCAAGGCTGTAGTTTTCACTATCAGAAAGACAAAGATCCATACCCTTCCTTGTTCCGCCCTTTAAGTGATTGTTTTTAGTTTTATGCACATATAGCCTTCCGAAATTGTTCTTTTGTTTTTCGTTGCGATGAACACAATCATCCTCAAAGCAAGAGTCTTTAAAAAAATAGGCTTCGAGTTCGATAGGATCAATTGTTACAACACCCTTATTTCCTTTTATTTTAAATACATACCCGGATAAAAGAGTGTGCATTATATCTTGCAATATAGGAATTATTTTTTCCTCGGATGTTTGTTTTAATAGAGCATCGATTTTTGTTTTTAGGTCTGAAAAGGTTATTTCCATATTATATTATTTTTTAATGTGTCTAAATATATTTCAAGACTTTCTTTTAAAGAAGCAATGAGGAGTTTTTTAAAAGGAATCTCATTATTGTTTTGCTGCCAATTTTCGATTGCATTTAAATATTCGTTTCGCAGGCTGACCTTTATGACTGCAGGCGGAAAACCGTACCGGATGAGGATGAGGTTCATAATTAAGCGGGCTGTTCTGCCGTTTCCATCGATAAAAGGATGAATACTAACCAATTTTGTATGTGCTTCGGCAGCGATAAGTACAGGATGTTCTTCTTTTTTGGAAAAAAGCCAATTAAAATAGTTATCCATTTCATCAAGAATTTTAAGCGGATCACAGAATTTATGAATTGCGCCGTTCTTCAATCTAACATAAACGGGAACTTTTCTAAAAATGCCGGCATTTTCGGTGTCGATGCCTTTTAGTATGAGATGATGAATATTTAAAATATCATTGCGGGTAAAATCGCTTAAGTTCTTCTTTGAAAGTTTTTCTATATAATCTATGGCTTCTTTATGATTAACGATTTCTAAGTGTTCCCGAGCGGATTTGCCTCCGATAGTTATACCGTCCAAGAGCACAATACGCGTTTCTTGAAGATTGTATGTATTTCCTTCTATCGCTGTAGAGTTATAGGTAAAATCGACATCAAACAGTCTTTTAAGGTTTTCAAGCTGTTTAACCGAAAGAGGCCGTAATAAATCCAATTCTGCCTTGAGTTTGTCGATTTCAAGCAGTTCCGATTTTAAGTCCATAGCCTATTATAACCTGAAAAATTATTTAAGAAAAGACGGGGAGGATTGCTTTTCTGATTGTATCAATCACCATGAAAATTGAAACTAATCTATAATCACTAATCATTGAAATAATCTTTTCAAAGCCTCATTGGGTTCCGGCGGATTATCTAAAGCAGCAATCATTAAATCTCGATCCCGATTAGAAAGTATAAGAGTTTCATTTTCTGTTAAATCTCTCTGTGCTTGTTTTAATGCAGTCGAAAGAATATATGAAGATAGAGAAATATGCTTAAGCTCAGAAGCTCTCTCAAGTATAGATTTTTGGTGGCTGCTGGCTCTCAAATCAATTCTAACATTTTTTAATGTAATTGCCATTTTCGTTACCTCCATATTAAATATATCATAATACCTGTAATTTGTACACACAATATGATATAAAATCAGGGCAAACGCATCATAGTTTTATCTTCGCAAAAAACATAGGCTGTTCAACCCGCCCTTCGCCGCTGTGCGGCTGCAAGAGGGGTATTCACAGCCTATTTTTTTGCTATTTTATTTACCCTCATGATGCATTTGCCCTTTTTTGAAAAATATGCGAAATTTTGTTCAAAATTTTGCACAGTAAGGAAGGCAACCGCTTCAGAAACATTCCGGTGCGGTTGCCCTGATTTATGAAGTTAATATTTTCGGTCTTTACTAAAATTGTATATCCAACTTCTTTTTCTTTTTTGTGCAGTCTTTAAGATACAAATTGATTAAATTTTGATAGTTATACCAAATCTTCTATAGCCCAATCCTCAATTAATAAACCTTCGACTCTTGAAAACTCCCCGACATTGTGTGTTACCAGTGTTCCGTTGTTTGCTAAAACTGTCGCTGCAATCATCATATCATTGGGACCGATTATCACACCATTTGAAGATAAAATTTTTCTTAATTTTCCGTATTCTACAGATGATTTTTTATCAAAAACTGCTGTCGGATATAAATCCAAAAACGGTTTATAAACTGAAATTGTTTTTTCATAATCACTGGAATTTCTTGCTCCATATTCAAGCTCGGCAAGCACAACAGACGGAATGACTATATCTCTTTCATGTTCTTCCAGTTTTTCTCCAATCTTGCGAAATTTTCCCTTTATAAAATATATTACAATGTTTGAATCTAAAAAATACTTCACATTGCCTCCAGCTTTGTATCAGCAGAAAAATCAGGTTCAGCGGATATATTCATTTCGATATCTTTGCCGCTTCCAAAATATTGCCAGATATTTTTTTTATTTGAGTCATCTCTAAGGTCGAAAGGAAGACCATTAACTGCAACCGTTTTTTTCATAAAAATCCTGATAGCTGTAGGTAAATCCAGTCCGTAATGATTATAGATATTAGTAACTTCATCTTTTAGAGCTTCATCAACTCTGACTTGAACAAGTGCTGTATTTATCATTATTGCCTCCTTTTTTAAGTATTTACTATACATACATTTGTATTAATATTATATATTTAAATAACCTGTTTGTCAATTTATAGTAAGTTATAAAGATTTTTTTCACTGCCCTGCAATACGATTTTGTTCCATAACTTTTTTATAATCAAACTTATGTTCACATGCATAGCTGATAAATTCTTTTTCTTCTTCCGTTACCCTAATCTGAAATTTTAAGGGCGAGCCTAGTTTTTGTTTTCTACCGGCTCCGGCCTTTTGCCTCCATGCCCAAAATGAAATTCATAATAATTATCACCTGACAATTCTTTATATTCCGCCTCAGAAATTATCTTTTCATCAAATTCTACCTGTGATCTTAACTTTTTAACGACAAATCCTTCCGTATCTTTTACAAAAACATAATCCATAACTATTCTCCTTTTTTAATCTAATCCGATATATTTAAATTTAAATAGCTTTTCATTTTATTTATAATATCCAAATCTTTTATACGTTTAACAATCTTTTTCATCTTATGTTTATATTTATGTTCAATATAATATTCTATATCACCTTTAGATTTTTCTTGTATATCTTCAAAAAGTAATAATGAAAATTCTTTTATTATTTCTGAAATATCTTCATCAAAACAAAATTCAGCCATATCCAATTTATATTTATTTCGTTCGAAAAATTCCATATTTAATGCATTTTTTCTTTGGTTTATTTTAATATTTCTAGATAATTCATTAATATTAATGTCATTAATATCCAATATTTTATTTTGAATATTAAGTGGTTCATTCAATATAAAATATCTTAATTGACTATAAAAATCAACATCACTATTTTTCTCATGAAATATCAATACTTTCTCGGTAAGGCCGTAATATTTAGAAAATAAATAATAAATTTCATATCTTTTTTCAAATAAAATAATTTTATATTCTTTATCTGTTTGTCTTTTTTCTAACTTATATTGCTTATAAGCTATATAGGCTGTAAGAACCATTGTACCAATAGCACCTATCATTGATCCTGTTGCAGCCCAATCAATTTCTGAATACGGTAAAAAAGTAATAAATTTCATAATATCCTGCTAATATAATATTTAATTTATTTTTAATATCTAACCTACCTTTATCTCCAATTATTCATAAAATCTTTCACTTTTTCGTTTGCCATAGAATTTGCCAGTGATAAAGGAGAAATACCTGTATTGTTAGAAATATTTATATCTGCCCCTTTTTTTAATAGTTTCTCAACAATATCTGTTTTATTTTTAGATTTGAAAACAGCATAAAAAAGAGCTGTATTTCCAATATTATTAACTTTATTAATGTCAATATCTTTATCTAAAAGAAAATCTATCATCTCTTTTTTTTCATTTTGGATACAATACATCAATGGCGTAAATCCGTTTTTATCGATAACATCAGCACCTTTCTGATTGATTAATTCAGCAAACCATTCAAAATCATCTTCAATTATTGCGTTAATAATTTTATCCATAATTCTTCTCCAATATCTTTTTCTACTCCTTTAAAACTATCTATCGTAATATTTATAGCTTCACGTGAATGTCCTCTATTTCCACTCACACTTTCAAGCTGATAAATCGACACTTCTTTCATTTTTTCTCTAAAAAACTCCTCAGTTTTTCCATTTGCAAATGCTCTTTGAAGTTCATTTGTATATTCATGTCCATTTATATGTCCCATTTCAGGTGTACCTATAATTTCAGAACCATCAACTGCATCAAGAAAATTCCCTGTTTTTGGATTATATTGACCATTCATAATAGCAAGATTTTTTACTTCTTCTATTGTTTTATAACCTGGTTGTGCACGATGTTGCCCCTTTATTATTGCGGCACTTGATGGATCACAGTATGAAACTAATTGGCCATCCTTTCCTAGATATCCTACTATTCTTCCATTTTGATTATATAAAACAAAATTATCTTTATATTTTGCAATTTTAGCAACTTCATTTCCATATTTGTCAATAACAGAAGTAGAATTTTTCGCTATGTAATATATATCATCAGCATTATCAAGTCCAGCAAAACGGATGGTTTTTCCGATAGCTTTTCCATTTTTATCAAAAACAAAACTTGCTTTTGTACCTACTTTTGTATAAATATTTTTTTCAATAGCAATTGCTCCAGAAAAATTTTTTATGGATGTAAATGTACCTTGAGCAAATCCTGTAATTGCACCTATTAAATAACCATCTGCAGCTCCATTTATTGTTACATACATTAACTCATCGTTTCTATTTCCTTGGATATATGCAATACTTGCAGATGTTATTCCTCCAATAGTACCTCCACTCAAAGCAGCTATTGTTGTGGATTTTGCTATTACCAACATAGCAGTTGAAACAACTTGACCACCAGGTACTACCCATGAAACAATCCAAACAGTAGCAACTATAGATGTTCCAATGCCGAATTTTTTTACTGCACCATCATAACAAAATTCTATTTGTTTTTCTCTTTCAGCACGATTTTTGCTATATTTAAAAAAATTCTCATTTTGTCCTGACCACTGCCAATCAGAAAAGTATTGAAAAAATTTTTCTCTATTTTTAGGATCGATACTAGTAACTATTTCTAAAAATTTTCCATACTCACTCATATAAGAATCAACCATTGAATTTTGAATAATTGAATCTTCAATATTTTCATATGGATCAATATTATTTTTTTTTACAACTATATTATATGTACCTATTGATATATTATCTTCATTTATCAAATTTGAAGAGGAATTTAAAAATGAACTTTTTTTGTTCAAAAAATTACTCTCATCTGAAATTAATTTGTTTTCAGTATTAATAAAAGAATTATCAGAATTTATTATATTACTTTCAGATGAAAAAAAATCACTATCTTCATCAATAAAAGATTCAGTATATGATAAAACAGATAAACACAAAAAAACTAGACAAATAAATCTAAATTTCATTCTTTAACTAATAATGTATAATATCTAATTGAATCTTCAAAAGGATTTTCTTGAAATTCACCAGAAAAAATATCCATGACATGTGGAACAACAAAAAAACCTCGTATAAATGGTTTAATTTTATGAAAAAAGCTATTTTCAGATTGCTTTGTGACAAAAGTACCAAAAAATATAGCAATATTAATAGTATCATAATTGTAATTTAAAACATTTAATTGAAATTCTAATATTGCTTTATTTCCTTTCTTAGCTGGTATAATTATTGGAATAGCATTAAAATCATCATCGACTTTTATTATATTAGCTATGTCATTTTTTTCTAAAATAGTAATATCCTTAGATTGGAAAAAAGAATCTTCTACTTTAGTTTCCATTTTATATGCACCATCAAGACCTGTTGGATAAACTGGTGTGTTGTTAGGAAAAATAACTAAGCACACTATATCAGAATAAGTTGAGGATTTTTCAACAAAAAAATCGTACTTTAAAATAACATTTCCTTTGTTTGTTTTTACAGCTTTTGATTTACTTATTTGAGGTGACAAAAGTTCTACATATTGACCATCAGAATATCTTATAGATTGTTTAACTGTTATTCTACGTGATTCTGCAAAAGTTGAAAAAGCTAGGCAAATTATAAAAATTATAAAAATAAAATATTTCTTCATATTTTCTCCAATACTTACTTTAATCTTAATTAAATTTATTGATATTATACATCAATAAATCAAATTTTACAAGTTAATAGTTCAAAATTCAAATATTTTTTATAAAATACAAATTCTACTCCCTCTCCACACTAAACCTCCCATCTTCAACGAAAAATATTTTGGTGGTTTCTTTTTGGTAGTTTTTGTAGGGTTCGCCGGGGAGGAAGGTACAAAAGAGTTGTTCGTAGGGGGGGAGGAGTTCCATGAATTTTTGGCGTTTTTCGGGGTCGAGTTCTAGAAGAATATCGTCCATCAAAAAAATAGGTTTTCGGCCGGTTTTTTCGGAATAGAT
The DNA here is from genome assembly GCF_024181285.1 of Treponema sp. OMZ 790. Taxonomy (NCBI): domain Bacteria; kingdom Pseudomonadati; phylum Spirochaetota; class Spirochaetia; order Treponematales; family Treponemataceae; genus Treponema; species Treponema sp. OMZ 790. The sequence goes on from NZ_CP051201.1 coordinate 2,721,040, forward strand.
TTTAGCTTGAATCATTCTTAAAACAAGGGAGATAAGCCGCCTTTGGCCGTTTGAGGCTCTTTCGGTAAAGGGTTTTTTATCCTTTATAAAATGAATGCGGTCACGGTGGGGGCCTGTAGAACTTGTCCTATCAATCAAATCGTTTTGGCGTTTTTCCGCAAGCAAAATAAGCAAATCTTCTTCAGTTTCTACCTTGACCGAGGGACGGTAAACCATTTCTACACCGGAAACACCGCTTATCTCCTCGTAAATTGAAGAAAAATGCTTTGAATACTCATATACGATATTCTTTCTTTCATTTGTGATTAAAAGAGCAAGGGAAGTAAAAATTTCGTCTATAGAATCTAAAAGAGAAGCCTTTTTCTGCTCCAATATTACATTTCTTGATTTTAAGGCCTTTGAATATCTTACTAAGGTTTCTATAAAGTCGGAATTACAAAGCGAAACCGATTGATCTATAAAAAACCTCTTTCGGGAAGGAGTTCCGACAGCAAATTCTATATCGTCTCCGTGAAAAAGAATACAAGGAACAGTACTTATCAATTCCTTTGAATTTTTGATCTTTTTAAAATTCTTTTGAATGTCTTTTTTTTTATCTTGAATTATTATCGAAATTGTATGGCTTATTTGATCGTTTTCTTTATAAAGAGCCCTTACGCTGAATTCCTTTTCATCCCTTGTACATATTTGAGCTAAAGATCGGGTTCTAAAAGAAGTTCCATAGGAAGAAACATAAAGGGCTTCCAAAAAATTAGTCTTCCCCTGTCCGTTTTTTCCTACCAAAAAAACTTCGGGGGAAGAAATATCTACTGTGGCATTTTCCAGATTTCTAAAATTATAGAAAGAGGCGGAAAGAAAGGGCACTTAGAACCTTACTCCGTCTGCATCGGCATTATTATATGGAAAAAGTCTTCTTCCGGTTCGGGCTTCAATGTAATAGCCTTCATGGCTTCTGTAAATTCTACCTTTATTCTGTCCGAACTGATGGTTTTCAATGGGTCTTCGATATAAACATAGTTTAAGGCAAGCATAACCTCTTGGCCGTCATATTTACAGGGAATTTCTTCGCGTGCGCTTCCTATTTCGTTTTCCTGAGAAGAAATTATAAGAGAACCCGGAAGAATATTTAAAAAGATTCTTCTTGTTTTTAATTCTACCAAAAGAGAAACACGCTTTAAGGCTTCGATAAATTCGGTTCTTGAAACTTCAAATGAAAGGTTTTGATTTTCAGGGATTACCCTCTCGTAGTTCGGGAATTGACCGTCAATCAAAACGGAAGAGAATTTATAAGAGTTAAAATTAAAGAATATGTTTTTTTCTCCTATTCCTACTTCTATATTTCCTTCATCGGATGCTCTTTTATTGATGATGTTTAAAATTTTAGGAGGAACAATAACTCCTTTAAATTCGGGGATAGGGATTCCGAAATTTTTCTTAATATGAGCAAGGCGTCTTCCGTCGGTTGCAACAAAGTATAAAGAATCTTCTTTATTTTCGATATAGACACCGTTCATAAAATAGCGAGTTTCATCATCGGAAACAGAGAAAATAGTTTGATGTATCATTTCTTTAAATTCTTTTGTAGGAATGTTAAAGAAGTTTACATTTGTAGGTTCTGTAAAGGCAGGGAAGTCGTTTTCCGGTATTGTTTTAAGCTGGAATTTTGCTTTTTTTACTACAGATTTTATCGTGAGTTTTTGGTCTTTTTGCTCTATTTCTACTTCACCTGAGGGCAAGGATGAAAGAATACCGGCGAATTTATCGCAAAAAACAGTTGTTGAGCCTTCTTCAATGATATTTACGGGTATCTTTGTTTCAAAGCTTACCTTTATATCGGTTGCTTTTATTGTAAGGCTTCCGTCTTTAACCGATAACAATACGTTTGAAAGGATTGTTAGGGCTGTTTTTGTAGCTATAATTTCCTGAGCGATAGAGATTTCTTTTAAAAGGGTATCTCTGTCAAAACTTATTTTCATATTTTTTCTCCTTGTTTTATAATATCTATATTATAATATTAGTAGTTATAGTAGTAAGTCTTGTGAATTTGTTGATAAGCTGCTTAATTCTATATTGAATATAGAGTTATAATATTTATAAGTCCGTAAAATTATAAACATTTTATTACTGGTTATACAGCGGTAAAAGAATTATCCACAAAACTTGGATATATATTAACATATATTCTAAAAAAAATACAGGGGTTATACAATCAAAATGGAGTGTTTTATTTTGATTTTTTGTGTTATAATCTAATTTATGGAAAATACAAGTACTTCATCTATGGAAATAATTAATGCCGATATTACAAAATTAAGGTTTGATGCCATTGTAAACGCTGCAAATACCACTCTTTTAGGCGGAAGCGGGGTTGACGGGGCTATTCATGCCGCTGCAGGCCCTGAATTATTGGAAGAATGTAGAAAATTAAAAGGCTGTAAGACAGGGGAAGCTAAGATAACAAAGGCTTATAAACTTCCTTCAAAATATGTAATTCATACGCCGGGTCCTGTCTATGAAGGCGGAAATAGCGGAGAAGCTGAACTTTTAGCCGGTTCTTATAGATCATGCTTAAATTTGGCTCTTGAATACGGCTGTAAGTCCATAGCCTTTCCCTGTATAAGTACAGGAGTTTACGGTTATCCTAAAGAAGAAGCTGCAAAAATAGCCTTAAAAGAGATTTCAGCCTTTTTAAAAGAGCATAAGGATATGAAGGTTTTTATCGTTTGCTTTGGAAAGGAAAACGAGGAGATTTATAGAAGATTGATAGAAAAAAGCTATTCTACATAAAAAGTTTAACATATTCATCAAAAACAAATATTCTATTTCGTGAATAACCGGTCCGCTCTTTTAGTACATTTAGTTCAATAAAAGCATTTATCAAGCTATTGGCTGTCTTGGCGGTAATTTTCATTTCTTTTTGTAGAGAAGCACTCGTTATGACGGGACTATGAAAAAGGAGATATAAAAATTCGTTTGCGGTTTTAGTGCGTTTTCCAAGAGAAACTAATTTGTTTTTTTCCAAATCGGTTTTTAAGTCAATTATTTTCTTTAATGTTTGGGCCGAATTTTCGGCAGTTTGACTTACTCCTTCTAAAAAATACTTTATCCATTGAGAGAGATTATTTTTTGTACGGACAAAAGTGAGGTTATCATAATAAAGGGTCTTATTTTTTTCAAAAAAATCGGAAAGATACAAAAGAGGTTTTTGTAGAACCTTACTGTGTACCAAATAAAGACTTATTAAAAGTCTTCCGATTCTGCCGTTTCCGTCTAAAAAAGGATGTATAGTTTCAAACTGGTAATGAGCTATTGCAATGCGTATTAAGTGAGGAATGTTGATATTGTTGTTGTTTAAAAAAAGCTCAAAATCCGACAAAAGATCCGGAAGTTCTTCATGTGAAGGAGGAATAAAAACTGCATCTGAAAGAGTTGTTCCGCCTATCCAATTTTGAGAAATTCGGAATTCTCCCGGGCTTTTATGTTCTCCTCTTCCTGTTGAAAGTAATATTTTATGTGTATTTTTAATCAATCGATTTGAAAGCGGTAATTTTTCAAGCTCCTGTATTGCATTATTCATGGCTTTTACATAATTATGAACTTCCTGCCAATCATCTCTTTTTTCAGGGTCCAAATTATTTTGTTCATTTAAAGCTTCTTCAATATTTGTGCGAGTTCCTTCAATACGGTTCGATATAACAGCTTCTTTAAAAATATGCATTATGATAAACATATCTGCATCCGGAACCAAAGATGAAAAAGAATTTAATGCACCTAAATGAAAAGAAGCTTTTTCTAAAAGAGTGTTGATGGAGGGATCTTCCCATGAAAAATCATGATTTATTTTTTCAGGCATAAAATATTGATATTTATATCCTTGTTTTAAGCAGCCGGATTTAAAGTCTTTTATATCCATTTTTTCTCCTAATAGGCTCATTTTAACATAAATTTACTAAAATAACAAGTTATAATTTACTTTAAGTCATTAAAGTAAATTATGAAGATTTATAATTTACTTTAATGATGATTTTTGTAGGTAAGTTGTAAAACTATCAAGTATGTTTACTATTTTTTATTGTGTTTTTAAGAAATTTTTTTAATGTTTTTCCGTTTCGCCTTTTTGGGCAAGGTTTTCAAGCCATTTTAATTCATTTAAATAATCTTTTTCGGCTTGACTTAGGGTTTTCATCGAGTATTTTTTATACTCTGTTTCTACTTTATTTTCCATCTGCGGTCTAGAGATTGTTCCGCTGTCAGTTAAAAGATTCTCCCCTGCAGCTTCAAGTATTTTATCTACATGGGCTATCCAATCTTTCATTGTCATAGGAATTTCTTTTTCTGCTTGTCTTTCGGCAAAATCCAGATATCCTGATACCAAATTGTTTAAGCCTTTAAGCTCTTTTTCCGTCAAATAGTTTTTTGCCGTTTTTGCTTCCTTTAAAGTGGGAAGCTCTCCTTTAAAAACCGTAAGCCCCATAAACTCTTTTTCGCTATCTACGCGGCCGTAAATTAATTCGGCTGCCGTGTGATTGTGTATTGCATAATGCATCTTGTTTTGTACGGTTACAAAGAATAATTTGGCCTCTTCGGTATTTGCATTATAGTCCAGGCTGGTGGCAAATAAATCCAAGACCTGTCGGTAAAAGACCTTTTCGCTTGAACGGATATCCCTGATTCTGTCTAAAAGCTCTTTGAAATAATTGCCGCCGCCGAGGTTTTTTAGTCTGTCATCGTCCATGGCAAAGCCTTTAACGATGTATTCTTTTAAAATCGTTGTTGCGTAGTTTCTGAATTGTACACCCCGAATCGACCTTACCCGATAGCCTATCGCTAAAATCATATCGAGGGAATATATTGCCACTTTTTTTGTTTGTAGTTTATCAGGCATCGCTCCATGATGAGTGGTTGTCAACTTATAGTTGACAACCACTTGTTCATCCAGTTCTCTATCTTGGAAAATTGCTTTGATATGTTTACTGATATTTTGTTTTGTGGTTTGAAACAGCTCCGCAATCTCCGCTTGACTCAGCCATACAGTACCATGCTCTTTTTGCAGATTTATCTTTGCCTTTCCGTCTTCTGTAGTATAAATGATTATCTCTTTATTCATCTTCGAGCTCCTTTACGATTTTGTTTATGGCAGATCTTCGTTAATCTTACAATAAATTTAAGAGATTTCCAAGTATTGACAATAATATTTCTTTATTTATAATGTACTCGACTTAGGTAAAATCAAATGACTTCAAAGCCTTTAAATTTTAAAAACAAATTTTTTTCGATACTGCCTTTTAGGCTGCTCGCGGTCTTGTTCTTTTTGGCTCTTGTGTCGGCCTTGGCGCCCTTTGTGAGTTTTTGGGCTCTTTCAAAGACAATCGATGCTCTTTCAAATCTTTCTCAAGTTCAAAATGTCATCTTATACATAATCTTTATAGGGGCTTTTTTAGTTACAAACGATAGTTTCGAAGCTGTCCGCTGGACCTATTCTACCTACATGGAGGGAAAAATCTTTTTGGAGATGAAAGAAAGGCTTCTGGAAAAGGTTTCAAAATATGCGTACATCGACATCTTTGAAAATCCCGACTTTTTAAATAAGTTAAGACTTGCCGATCAGCTCATTCCAAAATTTAACAGCTTTTTTAATTCGCTTGCCATGCTTTTTTCGGGAGTGCTTGGCTCTCTCCCTTTTTTATGGATTGGAATTACGACAGCTTGGTGGGTGCCCCTTGTTCTGATTGCGGGTTTTTTACCGAGCTTAATTATAAAATGGAACCTTGAAGAAAGGCTATGGGCCTTGGAAATTCAAAACGGAGAGTCCTACAAGGAGGCGGCCGTTCATGAGCACATTCTTTTGGATTCTGCCTTTGCAAAAGAAATACGCCTTTGGAATGCCGCTTCCTTTATTCTAAAAAGATGGAAGAAGAATAGATATAAGCTTTTAAAGGAAACTTCTCATCTTAGAAATAAGAGCATGGGAATGACCCTTTTAGCCCATATTTTTGAGGGGCTTGTGGATTGTACTGTAATTGCATACTTATATATGCTTGTAAGCCGAAACGCCTTAACGACCGGATCCTTCGTTTTTGCGGTTACAGCGGTTATTCAGCTAAGACAAAATGCTTTTACCGTGCTTTTATTCGGTGTCGATCTTAAAAGCGATTTTAACAGGCTAAAGCCTTATTTTGATGTTATAAACTACGATGAAAGTATAATAGACAAAAGCCGTCCTTACGATGAGGAAATGAAGGCTTCTCAAGCAGAACAAAATGCCATAGTTTTAAAATCTCTTTCATTTTCTTATCCTAAATGTGAAAAAAAGGCTCTTAAAGATATAAACCTTGAAATAAAAAAAGGAGAAAAAATAACCCTTGTCGGGGCAAACGGTTCCGGTAAATCTACCCTGATTAAAATCATAGGTGGAATGTATCCCGATTTTGAAGGAGCTTATTTTTTTAATGGGAAAAATTCAAAAGATATTGAGGTTAATAAATTAAGAAGGTCTTTTGCAGCCGTTTATCAAGACTTTGCCCGTTTTCCTATGACTTTTGAAGAAAATGCAGCAATTTCCGAAATTGCCGAGCACTTTAACAATGAGCCGGATTCTTTTGGGCCTGAAAGAGAAGATTTTAAGATAGATGTCTTTAAATTTGAAGAGCTTTGTAAGTGCTTTCCGATAGCAAATTCCATGTTAGAACCTAAGACCTTGCTTACACGACAGTTTGAAGGCGGGCTTGATTTGTCGGGCGGACAATGGTAGAGACTTGCCCTAATGCGCTGTGCTTGGGCAGGCAGGGAAATAATTCTTTTGGATGAACCTACCTCAGCCCTTGATCCCGACTCCGAGCACGAGGTTCTTGAAGCTATGATTGAGCTTATGAGAGGGAAAACGGCAATAGTTGTTACGCATAGACTGGCCCTTTGCCGCAGTGTCGACAGAATAATAGTAATTGAAGACGGATCCATCGCCGAAACCGGCACTCATACCGAACTTATAAACAAAAACGGCCGCTACGCCGAAATGTTCAAAAAGCAAAGTGTTCGGTATAAATGAAAAAAGCCCTCGGAAGCGAGGGCTTTTTTGTTTAAGTGTTAGCGGGCGTATTCTACGATACGTGTTTCCCGAATCAAGGTTACGCGGATTCTTCCGGGGTACTGTAAATCGTTTTCGATTTTTTTTGCAATGTCCCGGGCCAAAATCTTGGTATCGGCATCGGAAATCTTTTCGTTGTTGATAACAACCCGCAATTCCCTTCCGGCTTGGATTGCATAAGCCTTTTCGACTCCGCTAAAGCCTTCAGCCAGCTGTTCAAGGTTTTCAAGCCGCTTAACGTAGTTATCCATAGTTTCGCGTCTTGCACCCGGACGGGCGGCTGAAATTGCATCTGCAATCTGCACTATTACCGATTCAATGCAGGTGGGCTCTATATCGTTGTGATGAGCACCTACGGCATTGACAACCCTCGGATCTTCATTGATCTTCTTTGCAAGCTCCATACCTATTTCTGCATGGTTTTTATCGGAATCGGTTTCTGCACCCTTTCCGACATCATGCAGCAAGGCACCGCGTTTTGCGATTTCGACATTTGCGCCGATTTCGCTTGCAATCATTCCTGCTATTATGGCAACCTCTTTAGAATGCTGAAGCACATTTTGTCCATAGCTCGTTCTAAAGTAGAGCCTTCCCAAGGCCCTTACACCTTCTTGGTTCATGTTATGGATACCGAGGTCGAATAAAACCCTTTCTCCTTCTTCATAAACCTTTTGCGAAATTTCTCTGGTTACCTTTTGTACAATCTCTTCAATGCGGGCCGGGTGAATTCGGCCGTCAAGAATCAACCTTTCCAAAGCAACCCTTGCAATTTCCTTGCGTACAGGGTCAAAACAAGATACTACAACAGCCTCAGGTGTATCGTCGATTATTATGTCTACACCGGTTAGAGTTTCCAAGGCTCGAATGTTGCGGCCTTCGCGGCCGATAATTCTTCCTTTCATCTCATCGCTGGGCAAGCTGACCGTTGAGACAGTGATGTCGCTCGCCGTTTCCGTTGCAAGACGTTGGATCGTCGTAATTAAAATATCGCGCGCCTTTTTTTCTGCTGTCAGCTGAGCTTCTTGTTCTATCTTGTTTATAATAGTAACCGCATCATGCTTTGCTTCAGTTTCCAAGTCGCGGATAATCAAATCCTTTGCCTGCTGCTGGGTTAAACCGGAAATTCTTTCCAATTCTTCCCTGTATCTTTCTTCTTCGCCGCTTAAAATTTCAGTACGCTCATCAAGTGCGGCTTCCCTCTTGACAAGCTCTTTTTCTTGTTTTTCAACAGTTTCGACACGTTTATCGAGAAGTTCCTCTTTTTGTGCCAACCTGCGTTCAAAACGCTGGAGATCGCTCCTGCGTTCCCGATTTTCCCGTTCCTGCTGTTTTTGTTCCCGAATCAGCTGCTCTTTTGCTTCAAGAAGAAATTCCTTCTTTTGAGCTTCAGCTTCTTTTATTGCCTCCTGTAAAATCCGTTCTGCACGTTGTTCAGAAGCAGATAGTTGAAATCTGGCATAAAGCCAGCGAATCGTCCATCCAAGAATTATACAGACAGCAGGAAGGATGACATACAAAATCCAGTTCATTGGTATGCTCCTAAAAAGTGTACTACTGTCCAGTCTCATAATACAGGCAATCGAAAAAAAAGTCAATAAAAATGAGGAAAATAAATAGAATTTATGTCTTGCCGTATATTTTAGAATTCCGTATATTGTAACCAATCGGGAAAAATGATTTTTTCTAAATCTAAATTATAAGGAGATGATTATGGCAGTATTGGATATTACAAGTGCTAACTTTGATGAGACCCTAAAGACTACCAAGCCCGTTTTAGTCGATTTTTGGGCTCCTTGGTGACCGGCATGTGTGCAGCTCAGTCCTGAGCTGGAGGCAGCCGAAGCGGAACTCGGCGATAAGGCTGTAATAACACAGTCTAACGTGGATAATGCACGCGAATTAGCAGTAAAATTTAAGTTTATGTCAATTCCTACCCTCGTCGTTTTAAAAGACGGAAAAGAGGTAGACAGGTACACAGGCTATATGCCTAAAAAAGACCTTGTAAACTTTGTTTCAAAGCATATCTAAAAGAAAAGGCGGGAGCTTTTAAAGCGTCCCGCCTTTTTTGTTTTTAAATGTAATCGGCCTTGTGGAGTATATCCCTTGCCTTGGGTAAGTCTTCTTCGCTTACCATAATTACGGGGCCAGTACAACCCATTCCCGTCTCGGCATAGATTCCTTCCTTCCAAAGAGCCTTGCAAGCGTCTTCGATTTCGATAACATCGATTCCGGGGATACCGGCATCAACCGTTTTCTTGGGCGGAGCCTTTACCTCTTCGGCAGCGGCTGCTGCAACGGGCTTTGCTCCGGGCATGTCTTCCAAGAGTTCATCCAAGCCTGCTTTTTTAGCGGCCTTGAGTTCTTCTGCATAAATGCCGTGAACATTGTTCTTTGCACAGTCTGCAACGAATTTTAAGGCGTTTGCGATTGCAGGAGCTCCGGATGCTCTCGAAATAATTCCGACAACATCATCATAGCCTGAACCGATACAGGGTCCGTAACCGAAGCCTGAACCTTCATAGCTTCCTCCGGTTACAAAGGAAGAAAATAGCTTAATGAGCAGGTTTCCTGTAAGGGTATCGCAAACCATTACATCGGGAGTTCCCTGCAAGAGATCGTTTCCTCTCATGCGGACACCTCCGTCTGCACGGTTTGATTCGGTGTAGCTTACCTTGTAACCCCTTTCCTTCATCTTGTTTAAGGCCTTTTCTATAACGGCGATGCCGTCAATGTTCAAAAGACCTACTGTGGGCTCGGCTATTCCTGAAGCCTTAGCAACGGCAATACCGCCGATAGCGTTTAAAAGCATGGCCTTGTAGCGGTTTGCATCGGTTGTTCCCGTAGTGGTAGCAAGAATCATCTCGCGTCCCTTTCCGGGGGTTACGACCTTTCCTACTGTGCTTACGCCCAAGGGGAAGTTATAGTGCATGGTTACACAGGCCTTAATTGTTCCTTCTTTAAAAAGGCGTTCCATTTCTTTATGAGCATCTTCGAGAGTTGCTGCAGGGAAATGCTTTAAGCCCTTTACTTCAGGGCCTCCGATAAGGATTACATCCAAATCGGGGTTCCTTTTTGCGGCAAGCTCTGCGGCATAAACAAGCTCTGCTTCGCCGTGTTCGCTTCCCGGAATGGTTAAACCGACGGGGAATCGGCCGGCAAATGAGCCGCCTTCAAGCCCTTCGGCAAGTCCTAAAAATAAATCAGCAATTTGTTTTTTATCTGCCATATTCTTATCTCCTTAGTTTTGGGATTTGAGAATATTTTCGGCTACGTTTCTCATTGCTTCGGCAACAATCTTCTTTATTCCGGCTGTGTCCTGACCTGCAGAAGCGGAGCCTTTTCCGTCATTGGCTTCAATCAAGAAGCTCAAGCCGTCAAAGAGGTTTGTAAGACGGCCGAGGAACAAACTTCCCTTTCCGATTATCATTGTATTTTTGAGTTTTCCTGCCATCATATCGCGGCGAGCATGTCCGATGAAGGGAACGCCTGAGGGGATGTGTCCCTGAGTGGGAGCAAAACCTACAACTCCGTGTTTTTTTACGAATTCGGCGATTTGAGCTTTTTCAAGCTGGCCTTTCATAACGCTTAAGGCTGCAATCATCTTTACGTTTGCTTCGGGTACGTTACCTGCACCTGCGGGAGCGGTAATTTCGTGGTTTTGAAGCTCTGCCGAGTATTTTTCGATGTCGGTCATCTTTAAGCCGGCTGCATTGAGGGGATCGTAGACCAATACGCTCATAACGGCCTGAGGAGCGGAACCGGAAGAAATTACGTGCTTTCCTACAACTTCGGTATTGATAACGGGGTTTACTCCGTCGTCTGCACTGAGCATAACGGCAAAGCCTCCGATCATATCTTCAAAGAGAGGTAGGTCTTTTTTTACATGGTCTTTTCCGTTCATACCGAGCTTGGGTACAGAACCTCCCGAAACGACCAATACGTTTTTAAAGATACCTGCTGCTACAAGGGCGGCTCCGTGGATTATTGCGTGAACGGGAGCTGCACAGAAGCCTCGAACGTCCGAACCAGTTGCGTTTACACAGCCTGATTTTTCTCCGACTGCCTTTGCAATGTTTCCGCCTCCTCTCTGGTTAATATCGCCTGCGGCTTCTTCCGAACATTCGATGATGTATTCGACATCTTTCATATCGATGCCTTCGAGTTTTCCCATGTGCCATGCGGAAAGAATACCGGAAGCCTTTGTGGCGAGGTTTTCGAGCATGGTGTGGGCACTCAAGTTTTCGTCTGTGTCGTGAGCCTGCTTTACACAACCGATGAGCTTTCCCTGTTCGTAGAGGCCTTCAGCCGTGTGAGCGTCTACCATTTTTTGGATTTCTGCAATGTCGTGGCCTTCTCCGAGCTTAATATCCTGAGTTTTCATAATAGGATGATTTTCGATGAGTTTTGCAGCTTCGGCTGTGAATTCCTTTGAGAAATAAACGAGTTCAAAAACGTCGGCATGTTTCATCAAGATGTAGAACTCGGCCTGAGTCATAATTTCGCCGAATTTACCCTTTTTTTCGGCCTTTTTTGCGTCCTTGTACCAAGGTTCGGGGATTTTTTCCAAATCTTCGGGAGCCATGTTTCCGATATAAACTTGGTTAGGCGGATAGTTTACTGCCTCTTCAAAGCTTCGTAAGTGAGAGGGGATTGCCTTTAAATATTCATCCTCAGGGTTTGCAAGCCTTGTGCCTGTTTGAGTTGAACCGTTGTGAAAGAGAAGATCGGGAGCATGAACTAGGATGTAGCTTGCTCCTTTTATAGCGACTTTTGCCATAATGCCTCCAAAAAATTTATATAAAATTTAAAATGATTTGCCAATTAATAACGATGGCTTTTTTATTCTATATTAAATTCGTTTATTATTCAAGTATCCGTTAAATTGCCAAAGCTTCTGTTGTTAGTTGTTAAAGATTTCGCCGCAAGGTTAAGGATTAATCTTTCATAATTTTCGGCTGGCATTTTTATATTTTTTGTGGTATAATCCCACACTGATTTTTTTAAAAAAGCTTTTCGGGAGAATTTTTATGTCAATTTTTCAAGCTATTATTTTGGGAGCCGTTCAAGGCTTTGCTGAGTTTTTACCTGTTTCAAGTTCGGGGCACTTGGCTGTTGTAGAATATTTTTTTAAACAAGAAGATCTGCCCATCCTTTTTGACATACTTTTGCATGTTGCTACCCTTGCAGCTGTCTGCACGGTTTTTGCAAAAAAAATTGCCGGGCTTTTTTGTGTTTTAGGCAGATTTATAATAAGAAAATCCAAACCGGAAGATAAAGAAGATTTAAACATAATAGCCGCAATCATAATCGCTACGGCAATTACGGGAGTAATAGGCCTGCTCTTAAGGGACTGGGTGAAGGTCATAGATATCCGTTTTATACCCATATTTTTTATAGTTACCGGACTTCTTTTAATAGCCTCATCTAAAATAAAATGCGGCAAATCTTCAAAAAAGATAGGTCTAATCACAGCCATTGTTACGGGATTTGCTCAAGGAATCGGAGTTATACCCGGTATTTCTCGTTCAGGAAGTACTATTTCGGCTTCTCTTTTTGCAGGCCTTGATCGTGAAAAAGCCGGAGAATTTTCGTTTTTATTGTCCATACCGGCGATTCTTGCCGCATTTATACTTGAAGTTAAATCTGCCGATAATCTGTTTGCAGGTATAAGCCCCATAGCTTTAATTGCCGGAATGATAAGTGCCTTCATTGTAGGTTATTTTTCTCTTCGGTTTTTGCTTACACTTATAAAAAAAGGAAAGCTCATGTACTTTGCTTTCTATTTAATTCCTCTCGGAATAGGACTTAGCGTCTATTTTTGGGGTTTTGCCGGATAATTTTACACAGTCGGAGTTGAAATTTGATAGAAGAATCAAAATTTAGAATTATATCTATTTTATTGGGAATACTTATTTTTATATGCTCAATATACATAGCCCTTGCTGTTCTTTTGCCTATTTTCGGCTTTAAAGGATACATCTTTCCGTTTGAAAAAATAGGAACAATTCTCTTTTCCACATATAGATTTTCTTCTTTGCTTATACCAATTATTCTTCTTTATTCTTCAATTTTGTTGATGATTCCGGGCTGGTCACTGCATTCAAAATTTTTATTGTCATTTATGCCGGTTTATTTTTTGACCTGCGTTTTGGGAGAGCATTTGATTTATTTTTTGCTTCCTAAGATTATAAATGAAACAGTACAAGAGTTTACCAAGATTACCATAACCCTCTCAACAGCTCTTTTACTTGTAATAGAAGTTTTTCTTACTCTTATGTTAACCGAAAGGTTGAATAAAAAAGCATATCTTCCGCCTCAAGAAGAAGAAATTGAAGATATTATAGGCGACAGTTATCCTTCACCGGAAACAGCTGCGGTTTTCGGTGAAAGAAGTGAGGCAGACAAAACGGGTTTTTGGTTAAAATCAAATACAACTAAATTTGCACCCGACACAAATAGGCAGAGGTTATCGAGCGCCATGCTTACACGTAATCAATTTATAAAGCCGCAGTTCGACAGCACTGCCGAAGAAGTTAAAGAAGAAGCACCTCCTCTTGAAAATGTAGATGCAGATATAAAGATAGACATAGGAGATTCTCCTTCTTCTGAGGCAAAAAAAAGTATAATAGATTCTCTTGTCGTTATAGAAGACATAAGTATTGAACAGGATTTGGAAGAACTCGGCTCCATAGATGAGGGCGAAAAAGATTTATCGAACTCAAACACTCAAGAACTTCCCGAACCTAAAATTGAGGAGCCCGATTACTTTGAAGAAGATAACGATATTTCCGAGGCAGAAGAAGATGATGACGATGACGATGAAGATGATTTACAGCCGGAAGAAACCGAGGATGAAGACGCAGATATTCTCTTTTCGGATGAATTAAGCGACGATATAGAAATCAGTGCTGCTCAGCCGCTTAAACCTAAGGCTGATACAAGAGATAAAAAGAAGGGATATCATATTCCTTATGACTTATTAACAAAGTATCCCGGAAATGAATATTGGATTGTCGATGATTCGACTCGAAAAGCCGCAGTAGCTTTAAAAAATACCTTTGAAGAATTTAATATAAGTATAGAAATTACAGGTATCAGAAAAGGGCCCGTAGTTACCATGTTTGAGGTATTACCCCCTCCGGGAATCAAGCTGGGTAAAATTACGGCTCTTCAAGACAATATCGCTTTGCGGCTTGCAGCTCAAAGTGTGCGTATTGTTGCTCCTATTCCGGGAAAACAAGCCGTAGGTATTGAGGTGCCTAATGAATCGAGAGCTATCGTCGGTTTTAGGGAACTAATCGAAACGCAAATTCCCGAAACCGAAAAAATGGGAATACCCATTGTGCTGGGAAAAGACGTAACGGGAGAACCTCAAACTTTGGATCTTTGTCAGACTCCTCACCTTTTGATAGCCGGTGCTACCGGATCGGGTAAATCCGTTTGTGTTAACTCTATTATTCTTTCAATACTTTATAATAAAAGCCCCGAAGAAGTAAAGCTCCTCTTGGTTGACCCAAAAATTGTAGAGCTTAAACTTTACAACGGCATCGGTCACTTATTGACACCCGTTATTACGGAGCCTAAAAAAGCTTTACAGGGTTTACAGTACTGTATATGCGAAATGGAAAGGCGATATGCAATGCTTGATTCTATGAGTGTTCGGGATATTAAAAGCTATAATAAAAAGATAAAGCGCGAAAAGATTGCAGCTGAACCTCTGCCCTACATCGTAATAATAATTGACGAATTTGCGGATCTTATGGCAACTACGGGCAAGGAGCTTGAAGCTACCGTTTCAAGGCTTTGTGCTATGAGCCGTGCCGTAGGTATTCACTTGGTACTTGCAACCCAAAGGCCTTCGACCAACGTAATTACCGGTTTAATCAAGGCGAACATTCCCAGCAGAATAGCCTTTATGGTTGCCTCGCGTGTTGACAGCCAAATTATTCTTGATAATATCGGGGCCGAAAAACTTTTAGGAAAAGGAGACATGCTCTATGTAAGTACGACTAAACCCTTCCCGGCCCGAATCCAAGGTACCTTTGTTTCGGATGATGAGGTTGAACAAGTTGTTGAATGTGTAAAGACCTTCGGCGAACCCGATTACATAGATGACGAAATATTTGTAGATGATGAAGAATATTCGCAAGGCTCACTTTTTGGAGAAGAAAGCGATCCTCTTTATGATGAAGCTTTGGAAATTGTTTTGGCGGAAGGAAAGGCTTCGGCTTCTTATATTCAAAGACGGCTCAAAATAGGTTATAACCGTGCTGCCCGCATTGTGGAAGAAATGGAAGAGCGCGGAGTGGTAGGTCCTGCAAACGGCTCAAAACCAAGGGAAGTAATTACACATTCTTAAAAAATAACTATGTGAGGTAAAATTTATGATTTGTAACGCTTTATTTTCAGATTTTTATGAATTGACAATGGCTCAAGGTTTTTGGAAAAAAGGAAATAACAGTAAAACCGTTTTTGAAATGTTTTTTAGATCAAATCCTTTTAAGGGAGGTTATTCTGTCTTTGCAGGATTGGAACCTCTTTTAGAAACTATTAAAAATTTTCATTTTGAAAAGAGCGATATCTACTGGCTTAAATCCCTCGGAATATTCGAAAAAGATTTTTTAGAATTTATTGCAGGTTTTAAATTTTCAGGTAATATTTGGGCAATGAAGGAAGGAAGTGTAGTTTTTCCCAATGAACCTTTAATCCGTATTGAAGCTGATGCAGTTGAAGCTTTGCTTTTGGAAGGCTTGATACTGAACATGATAAATTTTCAAACTCTTATTGCTACCAAAACAGCTAGAATTTGGCAGGCTTCAAAAAAAGGAGCCATCATGGAATTCGGTCTTCGACGGGCCCAAGGCAATGACGGTGCTATGAGTGCAACAAGAGCTGCCTACATAGGAGGAGCTTTCGGTACGAGTAATTCTCTGGCTGCCAAAGAACTCGGCATTCCGGCTCTCGGTACGATGGCTCATTCATGGATAATGTCCTTTAAAAATGAAGAAGATGCTTTTCAGTCTTATGCCGACATTTATCCGGATAATTCCATATTCTTAATAGATACTTATGACACCCTCCGCTCAGGTATTGTAAATGCAATTAAGGTCGGAAAACGTCTACAAGAAAAAGGGAAAAACTTCGGAGTCCGCCTTGATTCGGGAGATATTTATTATTTGAGTAAGGATGTAAGAAAACGCCTTGATGAAGCCGGCTGCCCTAATGCAAAAATTTCGGTTTCAAATGAACTTACGGAAGAAATCGTAGAATCCCTTGTTCAAAACAATGCGCCCATAGATTCTTGGGGTGTCGGAACTCATATGGTTACAGGAGGAAATGAAGCTTCACTTACAGGTGTCTACAAAATGGCCGCCCGTAAAAACGCAGGAGAAGCTGAATGGACTCCGGTTATGAAGTTTTCGGATAATCCTGCAAAGATGACCAACCCTGCATGTAAACAGGTTTGGAGATTATACAACGCTGACGGATCCTTTAAGGCCGATGTTTTAACTCTTGAAGATGAGAAAATTGAAGAGGGCATAGAGCAAACTTTTTATCATCCTGCAAATGATTATCAGAATTTTACGTTTACACCTGCAAAAGTTGAAGCTCTTTTAGAAAAGCGCATCGAAAACGGAAAAGCTGTAGGTAAGATTCCAAGCCTTAAAGAAATCAAGGCCTATGCCGAAAAACAGCTTGATAGTTTGGATTATACCTCAAAGCGTCTTTTAAACCCGCATATATACAAGGTTTCTTTAAGCGAAAAAATGAGAAATTTGAAACAACAGCTTATAAAAAATAAGCCGGTTTTTCCCATACATTAATATTCTATTTTTTAGTAGCTGCCGTAAATAACGATTTTATTTTTTCCTTCTTTTTTTGCCTTATATAGAGCAGAATCTGCTTGACCGATTATTTCGGTTATGAGTTTTCCTTTTGAGAATTTACTCATACCGGCACTGAAGCTTATATTGGGGTTTTGTAATTTGAAAAAGCAGTTTTGATTAAAGAAATTTTTGCTTTCATTCATCAGTTTATCGGCGCAGCCTTCATCCGATTTTATTATTACCAGAAATTCTTCTCCGCCGTACCTAAATGCTGTAAATAAGTCTCCCGAATAGGAATTTAGGGTTTGTCCCAAAGTTCTTATAACTTCATCGCCGTATAGATGGCCGTAAGTATCATTGATTTTTTTAAAATCGTCTAAATCTATTATTACTATATATACATCGCCTTCATAATCTTGTATCCGATTGATATATGTTCTAAATGCAGCACGGGAGTACAATCCTGAAAGATCATCTACCATCATACCGTACCAATATTTTTCTTTTTCCTGTATGGCATTTAGTATTTTTGAAAGTTCTGCTTTATTATGGTTAAGGATATATTTTGCCGTAATATAGCATACAATAAGAATACACCCCAGTACCATAAAGTCTAGGATATACTGGCTTGTTATATTGTGATCGCCGTCATATTTTATGAAAAAAACGGCTAGTACTGTTCCGGTAAAAGAAAATAAGGATGTGATTCCTGTTAACATTTTGTCGTTATAAACCGTCGATAAAAATATCATAACCAAAAAACCGGCATAAATTGTAACAAAAGCTTGATGAACTACAATATAAAAGAAAGCTTGAAATAAAGAACTTAACATTACAAAATAATTTTTGGTTTTTGAATTACAGCATTTATTGTTAAATATTTTTGTTATAAGATACAGTGAAAAATTAACTGAAAATGGAATAAGTACATATTTAAAAAAATATTTATCGAAAGATAAACTCATTTCATTTTTATCAATAAAGTAGTAAGCAATTTCAAAACAACATGCAATGATAATGATGATAAGCTGGGTTCGTATATGAATTAGCCTGAATTGTACCTGCAGGGAATTTATTTCGTCATTCGCAATTTGGATATTATCGTTGAAAAAATTATATAGCTTATTTTTGCTTATAATATCTTTATTAGCACAGTCAGACTTGTTCATACTATTACTACTCCATAAAAAATATCTCTTATTGAGACAGTTATTGTATCATACTTTTAAGATAATTCACATTATAAGATAAAAGAACTGCAGAGAAAAAATTTTCTCTGCAGCATGGATGGTTATTCTTCTTTACTCAACATATAATAAAGGCTTTTTACTAAGGTACCTGTAGCTTTTTCTTTTAGGTAGCCGAAGTTTTCCGTAATGTAAGCTGTTCCTGCAATGTCAATATGAATCCACGGAATATCTTCTTTTGCAAGGAAGGAGCCGACAAAAAGTCCTGCCGTCATCATTCCTCCGGATTTTCCTCCGGTATTTTTTAAATCGGCTACTTTTGATTCGTTCATTTTTTTGTAGTACTCGATAGCGGGCATTCTCCAAACAATTTCACCGGCTCTTTCATTTGCCTTTACAAGTTCTGCAAAGAATTCGTCGTTGTTGGTAACTGCCCCGCTTACTTGTTCACCAAATGCTGCTACACAGGCTCCGGTAAGGGTTGCAAGGTCAATCAGCTTTGTTGCACCCAAATTATTGGTGGCATAATAAACGGCGTCTGCCAAAGTCAATCGGCCTTCTGCATCGGTGTTAATAATTTCGATAGTTTTGCCGCTCATTGAGCCGATAATGTCTCCGTTTCTGAAACCGTCACCTGAAATCATGTTTTCGCAAGAAGCAACTACAGCTACAACATTCACTTTTGCTTTTAGATCTGCCAATGCATGCATGGTACCGATAACCGTACCCGAACCGCCCATATCGGTAAACATTGTTACCATACTTGTTGCGGGTTTAATGGCATATCCGCCGCTGTCGTAGGTTAGGCCCTTACCGACAAGAGCAATTTTTTCTTTTGAGTCGGGATTATTATAATATTCCATAACAATGAGTTTAGGCTCTTTTGCACTTGCTCTTGCTACACTGAGGAATGCTTCCATTTTAAGAGCTTCAATTTCTTTTTTTCCGTGAATGGTAACTTTTACACCTTTTGCTTCCAGTTTTTCTTTGGCAATTTGCGCTAAGGTTTCAGGATAGATTACGTTCGGCGGCTCATTTACCAAGTCGCGGGTTAAGAACACGGCTTCCATAAGTTTGACGGCTTCGCCGATTCCTTTTTCTGCTCTGTCTTCCTTGCCTTTTTCAGGGTTGTAATTAACAGTAATTTCCATTAATTCTTTGCGGTCGCTTTTAAACTTGTCGTATTGGTAGGTTGCATGAAGCATGCCTTCTGCAATTGCTGAAGCTGTTTTATAAGTGCATAGATTATTGAGTTTAGGAATATTAAGCTCAACCTCTGTAACCTTGTTCTTTAAAAGTTCTGAAGAGGCCTTAAAAAAAGTTTTTCTTAAAACTTCCAAATCAATTTTTTCTTCTTTACCCAGTCCTATAAAAAGATGAGCTTTAAGATTTGAATCGAGGCTGTAGTAAACTTCTTCCGCCTTTCCCGAAAACAATTCTTTTTCTTTTAAGTGGGTAAGAAACTCGCCTTCGATTTTTTCTTCATAAACCAACTGTGCAGCAACACCGCCGTGTTTTGCAATGTTAAATTTCATAGTTCCTCCAAAATCTATTGTTTTAATGTTGTTTTTTACATCATACAATATACATATTTTAAAAACTTGCTACAAGATGTAGGGAGTAAAATAGTTTTCAAAATCGAATTATTTTAACTACTCTTATGTAAAGTGAAACGGCAGATAAAAATCCTACCGTTATATATGCACAAAGTACAATGCAGTTAAATAATTTTATGTGCAATGCCGAATGTAATATTATTGCTATGAGCGGAACCGCGTATAATATAACGGCAACAAAGCGCCCTATTTTATCGAAAAATAAAGGTCGATCGGTTTTTAGTTTTTTGTTAAACACATATGATGTCAAACAAAACTCCGTAAATTTTATTAGTATTATTATAATCATACCTGCCGGTAATAATCCTTGCGTATACAGGATATAACTTGCAGTGAAAATAAAGAAAAAATCCGTTCCGGCATCCAGAACAGCTCCTATTTTGCTTTCCGAATTATAATAGCGGGCAAGTTTTCCGTCAAAGAAATCAGTTAACGCTATTACGGAAAATAATATGCCGCAAAAGAAAACTCTGCGTTCTTCATAAAACAATACGATATCGAATATGATGGAAAGAGGCAGTCTTAATAAGGTTAAGCTATTTATTAAAATCTTTTTCATGCGTTGTAGATAAAACGGTATTTTCGGAGACTATACCTTTTACAAAGTATAGAGTAAGAAGCCTGATTACTTCGCTGCAGCCTTCAAAATCTGAATCCGTTATATGGCAATCAATATAGTATAAAAACTCATATACTCTCTTTAATTGAGACGCCAATCGATTTTTGATTTTTAATTCTTTCATTTTTTTATTGAGTACATCAGTTAAAAATTGATGAAACTGATTGTCTTTTTTTCCTTGCTCGGAAAGATAATAAGCGTGTAAAAGTTTTGAGATTTTGGGATTACTCCATTCCGCCATTATCTTATTTCCGAATAAGTGTTTTGAAGTTACAGAAAATAAGGATTCAACAACTATTTCGATCGGCATCTGCCAATCGACTTGCTCCATAACCAATTGCCGAATTCTTGTATTTTCACATTTATATACTTCTAAAAATATATCTTCTTTGGAAACATAATGTTTGTAAAAAGAACCCGTTGCAACATTTATCGCTTTTGTAATATCCGAAATATTTGTTCCCTTGTATCCTTTTTTTGCAAAAATATCATGTGCGCTAATCAAAAGCTCTTCTTTTTTATCCATTTCGTCCTCGTTATGAATGAATATTTTTTAATATTCATTCATAACACAAGGTTTTATTTTTGTCAAGACGAAATAAGTTAAAATTGATTATTTTTTTGCAATTATTTTAACTTCAGTCCTTGCAAGTATGCCATTTTTATTTCTCCGGCTCCGACAAATTCATTGTACTTAGGGTCGATAGTGTTTTTATCCGTATCCGATAAGCTCTTGTATAAATTCATATATTGCTTTTTATGAGGGCTTTGATTAATTCTGGTTTGCAATACCTGTTGTGCCAAGTCTTTATATCCGAATGCAAGAAAATAAGATAACGAAATATGTAATCCGTGTTTGCCGCTCTGTTGTATAATTTCTTCAGGTGAGCCGTAAAATACTTCAAATATCGGAAGAACCGTATCCGTAATGGCTTTTTGCAATTCCGAAACCGTAGGCGAATAATTTGGTTTTGCCAAATCCCATGTTTTATACTCGCTGCTTAAAATATAACAAAGCTGTTTGGTGTAAACTATTCCGCTGCAATACTCGTTTTTGTATGCCGTAATATCAAATTCTTTTACAGCTTTTGAATACACTCTGATATGGGGAATAATCTCTATGCTATTTTTGTCATTATAGTGTGAGGACTGAAAATAAATCTCTAAAGTAATATCCTTACTCGGCTTTTTGGAAACCGTTTGTCCCTTTTGCTTTGCTTTAAATCCCTGTAAAAGTAACGGCGCCGTTATTTCATTACAGCCCTTTAAAAATATATCTCTCGGTTTTTCGATCATAACTTACTCCTTATTTAATTCAATATATTCATTTGCCGCAGTCTCCATTTCCGAAATTCCCTTCAACATTTTTGTAGAATATTCTGCATTTTTCTTTTGTAAAAGCTTGGATAATACCGTCCGAAGCCCATAAAAGAGGGTGCTGAAAATTCTTTTCCGCAAATTCAATATCACTGCGATAAAATGTGTTCGGGTGTAATTTTTTCTCATCTTCAACTGTCATTCGGTACGGCCACGGGTGGTGATGACCGAAACTTCTTTTGCAAACACTGCAATTTCCATTATTCAAGACACCGTAAGAAACCTTGCCCTCATATTCAATGCGCACCGATTTTGAGCGCTCAACATCAAAGTGCATTGTATACAAAAAATTGCAAATATAGTATCCGCGCGATTTTTCAAACGGAATAAAATCAATTCCTTGCATATTGTATGTATGATATAATTCATAAAACCGCTGACTTGCAATGAATACACCATCTAAAGTACCAAAGAAAAATTTCTTTTTTCGTATTTTAACTATCTTTGCCGCTTGTAAAATTGCTTCATCACGGTTTAATACCATCTTGCATGCGTCACAATAGTCTATTTTTATTTTATCACCCAACTCTAAATACAGATTCCGCTCATCGCTGTCGCCATAGATATGGCAATACTTCATCATCTCACCTCCCATTTATAAATGTTTAGCGATGTTGTCATCGCCAAGCCAGCAGAGGTATTGCTCCTGCGGTATGACCAGTTCCATTATTTCTGAGTTCTCGACTAAAAAAGCCTTTAGATATAAATCCCCTTTTTCCCATTTCAAAAACTTCAATTCGTCATATACATCATAATCTCCGTCAAGACAGGAAATAATATCAACAAATTTCGGATTCTCACTCATCGGATTTTCAAAATCGAAGAGTTGAACACCATAAGGACAAGCCCAATAACAGCCCTCCACCGCAAGCACATTGTTTGCAGGGTGATAATGCACTTTCGTCCAAATAAATGTTTCCACTCCCTCAAAAGAACACTCCGGAAAAAACTGCATGATTTCTCCGCTTTCCATATCAAGTACACTGTATCCGTATAAATCCTGTCTGAAAATCAGATACTCTTTGCCGTTTTTATGTGAAATCAGTTGATAAAATACGGAAGAATCGTTAAAGCAATGCCATTTTGTGTAAAGAACATCACCGGCATAAAGAAAACATTCGGCACCTCGATAATGATACTCTCCAATGCTCCCGGAGTAATGATGAACGTGAATCTTGTAATCCTTTCGATTTCCTTTGATTACTATCTCTTTCGTATCTGTCCTGTTTTCATCACAAAATAACGGCATCAGTTCTTGCATATGTAATCTGTATTTATCTGTATTAACTGCGTTTGACATATTATTCTCCCCATTTTTCCATATATGCTTCAACACTTTTTTGCAAATCATCAAGGTAATTAGAATACTCACTCGGTAAATCTTTGATTACGCTCATGTCATTACTGTCAAAATGATAAATGATATGCTTTAATATCTGTATTTGAATAAAAAATAATTTTTTGCAAGCTTCTTTATCAACTGTTTTTTGAGCTCGAATATATTCACATAAATCGTTTAGTGCTTCTATATTAAATCTATTTTCTTCGTGCAGATAATACATAAAGCTTTTATTCTCCGAATAATAATTTTTCTCAATTACATTCTTCATCGCTAACCCTCAATCCGTGGTGACTTTAACACCCCAGAATCCACACATCCAGTTCTCGGTATTCAGGGGATATATCTCATTCGCTTCGTTTAGCAAAAGGTGTATTTTTTCTTTTCGTTTATTTTTCGCAGTTTCGGTTTTTAAACTATCTATTCCTTCAATTAGTCTTTGTGCTTCTCCCTTTAATTTATGCCACTTGCTCCAGTCATTATCCGACATTTTTTCAGACTTTTCTTTTAAGACATCTAAGTGCAAAAATTTTTCTGCCAGTTTATTAACATCTTCAGGTTCTCCGAATAGTGCCGGTTCAAAATAAATATCGCCGGGAAAATTCGTTTCCAAAAATAATTTCAGTTTTTCACTTACATATATTTCCTGAGCTTTTAATGAATGTGTTATAAAAATATCTTTTGTTGACAGTGTTGATTTTACTAATTTTTCTTGTGCATCTTTTTCATCATAATATGAGTACCCGTCTTTTTCGGGAATTAAAGCATATAAGTTTCCCAACCCTTGCGATAAAACTTCATTGTGTTTTTTGTTTGTAATATATTCTTCAGCATCCATATCTGCCGATGGATATATCTCAGGTTCATCTTTTGATAAATCCCAATCCTGCCAGTTTAATTTGACAATTTTATCTTTGCATACTTTTACAAAATTGAAATGTAAAAAGTTTTTCTCTATCAGTTTTTTTACCTGTTCTTTTACTATGATAACGGGATATTCTCTGTCATATTGACTTCTATAAAGCGGCGGACAAAAAGGTGCTGTCCGTAAAATGCAGTGTTCTTGTTTCTTTTTATTGAAGTAATAGATTCCCTGCCATAATATTTCTCCGTAATCACCCCACGGCATTTTTTTATTTTGTAATATATAAATCATTGTTTTCCTTCTGCCGTCTTTTCATCGAAATCATCCATTAATTTTTGATAATATTTCTCTAATTGTTTTACATTCCGTGCCCGCTTTAAAGAATCGGCATCATTTTTATCGGTGTAAATCAACCATTTATCATACAACTCATCTAAAATTTTATGTCCTGTTTCGGTTAAGTCGAGATTCGTATATGAGAATTTGATAATCCTGCCTTCGATATCCACAGGATTTACTTTGAGCAACTTTTTTTCATAGGCAAAACGGAGAAAAGTAAGGTGCTCGTCATACAAACTATGAATTATTTCAGGATATCCTCTGTAACTTTGAAATAAAAATTCGATATCGATTACGACTTCTTTGAGAAAATATAATTCATGATACACATACTCTATGATCTTGATAAGCCGATCCTTGTCTTCCAGATCTCCAACCTCAATAAATTGATAATATCGCCAGTCGAATAAATTTACTATTTTAAAATCCCGGAGTACATTTTCAGGTTTTTTAAAAGTCGGAGCATAAAGAACATAAAACTTTTCCTGATACAAAACCCCGACTCGCTTTCCCGACACAAGTACGATATATTCGCCGAAAAGAGATTCCAGCGAAAAGTTGTTTATCCCTTTGCATTGCTTTTCCATGTACTTAGCAAATTTTTTTGTTGTCATTTATTATCTCCTATAAAGTAATCAATCGAGCATACTTTGCAGCTCCCTTTAAATAGGTTTAATTCTGCTGCAAGCAATTTATATTTATCCGTAATAACCCGACAGCATTTTTTTATTTTGTAATATATAAATCATTGTTTTTCTCCTGAAGTTTTTTCGATTCATTTTTATCCGTGCCAAGCATAATACATTCCTTGAGAAGCGGCACGATTAATATTTTTACTGTTCATCCAAGTATAAGTTTTTTTTATTTCTATCAATGTGAACACTCCTCAAATTAATTATATTTTCATTATTCTGCAATCAACGCTGAAAAATAATTATCCGCCATTATGCTTATTCATAAATGCACCCCGCATTTTGTAAATTGCGTTTGAGTTCTTGTTTTATCCAGCCTGTTTTTTCATTTTCCAATAGGCTCTTTATTTTTTCCGTATAGCGGTAAAATTTCAATTTGTTCAGTTCCGAAACGGCAAAACCATAAAGGTCATTATCATCCAAAAGAATTCCCAATACATTCGCAATAGACGGTATATCCGAAAAATAATGCAATAACATTACAAAACTCTCCCTGCCCTTGCGGTACTTCTTCGTTTGAACTATCGTTAAAATTTCTTGTAAAAGCAAATCGCTTCTCTTATCTTTTTTCATCTTAGCAATTTCCGGCCGTATTTTTGCTCCAACCATCCATATTTCCGTTTCAAAAACCATTCTCTCCGGCATATCTTTAAACAAAGTTTTTTCTTTATAATTCTTTTTTTCAAAAAGGTTTTCACAATAATTTAAAATATAGCCTTTCTTATTAAGGGCGGTAACAAGATCAAATGTGTTTGAAGACATAATCTTTTTCTCCTCCTCATTCAAAATTAATTATATCACATTTTCCCCTTTTTGTTAGTCAGTCAAACGGAAAAATAATTTTGAATACTTATAAAAAACCGGCAGATGTGATATAATTGGAAAAACGATAAAAATGAGTAACTCGATTTGAATGGCAATTTAGATTATAAAGGAAATTTACAATCAATGGAGAAAAAATAAGATGAGTAAATTGAATCACGAGTTTTTCGGTGTTCTTGATACCGCAAAAGATTTGGCCGGCGGATTAGAAAATGCTTTTAGTGATGGGATAGGAGTGCTTTGGGAAAAGGAATACAATGGAAGCATTGTAACACTTTGGTATGATAATGCCTACGAATTGAAAATAAATACTTTAGATGCTTTTGCAAAGCTTCTAAAAAACTTGGAAGAGTATAAGAAAACTGCAAGGCTTGCTTTAAAAGAGTATTTAAAAAAAGATGATGAATATATCACTTTTCATAAAGAAGAATTAGAATCGGATGTGCCTGCTGATGTTTCCGAGTTTGTGGAAAAAATGCAGATAAAATCCATTGCACTATGGGCCGGTGAAGATTTTATCGCTGTAGACTTTATGATTGATCCGGAGGAAAGTGATGAAATTCTCTGTGTAAAATTTAATCGCAGCTTAGAAGTGGAAAGTATAGATTGGGAAAGTTAGGAAAATGAGAATAGAATAATGGTTAGCAATCAAGGTGTATACATCCCTAAAATTTAGGGAAGTACTAAAAACTTTTGCTTTTAAGGCTGCCCTTTAGTTTTTAAGGAAATATAAAGCAATGAATTTATCAATTTAATTTGGGGGATATGATACGGTAATATTGGATTTAAATCCGTTAAAAAACCTTATGAATTTAAAACATCTGCATTTAGATTTTAACGGAGAGCTTAAAAATACAGCTGTGTTATGCGAAATGGAGCAGCTTGTTACTTTGAAAATTAACTCTTATAAAGTAGATTATTTTAGCCCTTTGGAAAACCTTCCCAAACATTTAGAAGAACATGAATTGAATTTTTAAGGGGGAAGAGAATGAATGATAAGACAAAGAGTAATGGCGGTGCTGATTTATATCAAATGCATACATGGACGTACACATTTGATACCGAGTTTAATAAAGATTTTTAACCTTTATTGAACATAGCAATGGTTTTAACCAATCGATCTCCTGCCGATGTTCCGGTTTACCAAAACTCAACAAATTAAAAATGTACAAGAGTCTATATTGTTAATCACATCTTAAACTTCTTCACTTCATTTGCCAGATTTTCAATGCTTGCTTTATTCTTTTGAGTAATTTCGTTTACTTCCGTTACGGCGTTGCTTATCTGCACCGCTCCCGAAGCCATTTCGTTCATGCTGCCTGTGATGAGGTGTGTCAGTTCGTCGAGTTTGCGCATTTCTTCGGCTATTTCTTCGCCTCCTTTGAGCATTTCCGCCGAGCCTGCCTGCACTTCGGATGTAACCGTGTTGATGTCGCGGATAGCCGTTAAAACTTCGCGGCTGCCGTTTTCCTGTTCCCGCATGGCATTTATCAGGTTTTGGCTCATTGTTTTTACCTGATCGGATAGACTGAAAATCATGTTGAATTTTTCTTCTGCCGTTTTTGCGGAAGCCGAGAGGCTTTCAATTTCCGCACCCAATACTTTAAGCGTCGCGGTGATGGTTTTTCCCTGCGTACTGGATTCTTCTGCGAGTTTGCGGATTTCATCGGCAACGACGGCAAAACCTTTTCCCGCTTCTCCGGCATGGGCGGCTTCGATTGCGGCGTTCATTGCCAAAAGGTTGGTTTGGCTTGCAATGTGCTGAATTACGTTTGACGCTTCCAAAAGCCCGCCCGATTCTTCTGCAATTTGTTGGGTTACGGTGTTTGCACCCGTTACCGTTTCCTTTCCGTCGGCGGTTGCATCCGCAAGGGTTTTAATCACTTCGTTGGTTTTATCGAGGGTTTGAGTGATGGAAGCGATATTGCTTACCATTTGTTCAACGGCGGAAGAAGACTCGGCAACGCTTGCCGCTTGATTTTCTATACTGCCGTTTAATTGGCGTATGGTGCGGATAATTTCTTCCACTGTGGCTGCGGTTTCGGTTACGCTTGCCGCCTGTGTCATTGCCTGTTGTTTTACCCCGTCGATATTGGTGCTTATTTGGTGCACGGCGCTTGCGGTTTCAGTCATGTTGCTTGCAAGCTCGGTACCGATGTTTGTCATTTCGCCGGTGTTTTCGCCGACCGCTTTGATGGACAAGGCGATTTTTTCGATTGTTTGGTTAAAATACCGCGAAAGTGCGGTAATTTCGTCATTGCCTTTTATAGGAAGTCTGACCGTTAAATCGCCCTTTCTGCCGACGATATTCTTTAATGCTTCAACTGCATTGCGGATAGGCTGAACTATTTTGTAAGACATAAAATAGACTGCAATAAGTGAAAGCAGCAGCATGATACCGCCTGACAAGGCAATATCTTTTAAAAGGGTATAAAACATTTGCAGTATTTCGTTATGCTCAACAAATACCGCTATGTGCCAGTCGATGTCCTTTAGCGGATATGTTTGTACAACCCACTTTTTCCCGTCCATAGAAACCGTTTTCACTTCTCCCGCACCGATATTTTGTAAATGTTTGATTGCGGATATTGATGAATCTTTTAAGTTTGTAAAGTTCAGATTTTTATGATTGGGGTCGGCTAAAATGATACCGTCGCTTTGCGTAAGCATTACGTAGCCGGTATTGCCTATCCGTATGTTACTGATAAATTCCGTGAGGTTTGTAAGGTCAACGTCTATACCGAAGCAGCCTAAAAGCTCGTTATCGTCCGAATGCACGGTATGGGCAAAGGTTATACACGGTACGCCTGAAGTTGACATATATGCGGAACTGACAACGGCTGTAGACGGTTTTTCTACAGCTTGCTTATACCATGCTCTGCTGCGCGGGTCATAACCGCCTCTTTGTGAGCTGCGTAAAAGCGCATGACCGCCCCATTTTGTACCTAAAAAGATATTGATAAATTCGGGATAGACGCTTTCCATTTCTTTAAAAAAGATTCGTATGTCTTTTTCGGATGCGCTTTTTTCAAAGTTTTTTTCAAAAATTTCGCCTGTTTCATTTATATAGCTGTGAAAACTGCTATCCGCTTTTTTTGAAGCAGGATGCCGGGCGCATAATTTTACCGTTTTTTTGCTGTTTTCTATAAAAAGAGAAATATTTCCGTCTATGCCGGAAAATTGCTGCTGTGTAAGATTGATAAACTGTTGTATGCTCATCTTATAAATGCGCAATCCCATAACAGTGCAAATCAATAAGAGCAGCAAGGTGATCATTACGGTCATGGTTGTAATGCACCTTCCCATAATCGAAATACCTTTACCGTTTTTTATATTTGTGTTCATATTTGACCTCCTGTATTTTCAAAAGCCGTTTACCTAAAACCTTGCTTAAAATTATAATTTATCTTGTGTTAAGGAGGTGTGTTGAATTGAAATTGACTATAATAAAATAGGAGACAGTATAAAAAAGTATGAAGTATACTTTCAAAGCATATATTGATTATCCTTAATTTCGGGGATAATATACATGTTTTCTTTTTTCATGTCAAGTACTCTCCTCGTTTTTCTGTTTTTAGATAATTTTTATTATACCGATAGTATACCATAAAAAATTCTTTATGTTAAGAGTGCCAACTATCTTGTCACAATAACCCCTGTACACATTATATCATATTTCCCCTGCTTTGTGAGTTAGTTAAATTAAAAAATAACCTATGTATTTAATAAATCAAAAAGCTGTAATTGTATTTTTTTTATCCTTTGAAAAAAGTCCGCTTATGGCAGTAATTATATTTTCGCCAGCATTTTAAAAGCGATATAAAGTTTTGCTAAATCATGATTGGCATTACGAAGCCCTTCAACTTCATAACCGCTTTCCCCCAATACATCACCTGCTTCTAAAAAATTATACAGCTCCATTTGATTGAAATCACAAACTGCCTGTACTCCGGCAAGTTCCATTTCTACGGCAATACAGCCTTCGCTTCTTCTCTTATTTACAAGTCCTACAGTTTCTCTAATCATTGAGTCTGTTGTCCAAACTTTTCCCTGCACATAAGGGATATTTAATTCTTCAAATAGCGCTGCTACCTTATTGCTGTTTTTAATTTTAATATAGGTAGTGGGAGCGGCATAATAATAAGAGCAGCCTTCTCCCCTGTAACTCTCGGTCGGAATAATATACTTGCCTACGGTTATTTCTTTATTCAAACTTCCGCAAGAACCGAACATAATAAATTTAGTTGCTCCTGTTGTCCAGTTTGCCTCAAAACATTCGCCAGCAGCTATCGCGGAACCGATGGAGGATAAATAAAAAGCAATATCTTCTCCGTTTAAATTCATTTTATATATAGGCGTACTACCATTACAAGCCGTTAAACAGGCTACCTCACAACATTCAAAGGTTTCGAGTAGATGGTCATAAATTTTTTTGGATAAAATAATCAAACATTTTTCTAATAAATTCTTTTTCTCTCCATAAAAATCTTTTAAACTGATAATCGGTTTTGTTTCGATGTCATAACATGATGTAATCATTTTTTCTCTTAAAATTACACATTTAACAAATCATTTTTTAATTGAAATAATAAATATGAGTTTCAGCATTTTTATTTGTAGCTAGTATATCATTTTCGTAAGAATCACGCAATCTTCTGTACATAGTTTTTGCGTAAATACGCATTTTTTATTTATGTGTAGTTCTTATAACCGAAAGAGGCTTTTCAAAACTTTCACCGGTATATTACACTTATGATAAAATATTGATATAATAAGCTGATCAGATAAATCAAAAATTATAGAGGTCTATATGATTAGTATTCAAGAAATTCCCATAGATGAAATACAAGATTTCTGGAGCCGGCATATTAGCTATTTGATTGATGACGGCATAATTACAGATAAAGAAGACATTGAATATTTTACCGGTAATGAGTACAGAGGCGTTCTGGAAGCTCATATGATACGCGATACCGATAAACAGCACATGGTTTACTTTATTCGAAATAAAAAACAGATAGGAGCCGCATCTTACTGCACTTATCAGACTGAAGATGGAAAATGCTTTATTTTGGATTATTGGATTTTTCCTGAATATAGAGGAAATGGAACAGGGCATCTTTGTTTTAAAGCCTTAGAACAATACACTAAAAGCGGCGGAGCAAAGTATTATGAGCTGAATAGCAGTAAAGAAAATTCCATACGCTTTTGGAAATCGCTTGGGTTTATTGAAAACGGCAAAGATGAATGGGATATGCTCTTACTGATAAAACGATAACACCAGATCAAAATAATACAGGTCAAAGTCAAAAATATAGCACAAAATTAGATAATGAGAGGGAGAATATATTTTATACTACAAGGGTAAAAGTGATGAATATAAAACGAATAGATAGATACGATGACAAAAGATTTTCAAAGACTGTACTGTTACAGCATGGTGCTTATGAGATTAACGGCGAACCGTACGAAGTTGAGATTATAGATTCGGAATGTGCGGTTATTCGGGGAAAAGTTTCCGGTAAGTATTCATTCTTAGCAGAAGAATTCCGTTTTCATGCGCCCCACATTTTTAAATTTATAAAATCAGATGGAACAATGATTTTTGAGTTCTCTCCGCCGGAAAAATTTAACCTGCCGTTAAATTTAATTCAACCTTCACAGTTTTACGTGAGCAGCAAAAAACTTCAGGCTATCCGCTCTTTTATTAAAAAAGCGGAAGATATTGTCATTCCGGTAATCCGGATAAAAGATCGCTATGTTTCACTGGACGGTCATACACGTTTATATCTGGCACATGAAAAAAAATGGAAAACAGTTCGTGCAGTAATCTCCGAAACGGATGAATGGATTTGGCAATTTATCGAAGAGGCAGAAAAAAGAGATATTTACTGTCCGTCCGATTTGCAGTTGGTATCTCAAGAAGAATACGAAATATGTTGGAATGCTTTCTGCGATAAAATATTCGGTAGAAAATCATAAATTACAATTTACTAATATGTTTTAATATTGTTTTTAATGGATTGAACGGTGTCTTCCACACAATTTCTTTTTCTTCATCATCTACAATATAGTTTATTTCATTCCTTTACATTGCTTTTCCATGTACTTGGCAAATTTTTTTGTTGTCATTTATTACCTTATTTATGTTAAGTTCGGATACAAACCGAATATATGTTAATATTATACGCATACAATGGGTGAAAAACATTTTACACTGCAATGTTTTTCCCAAGTAAATTGTTAATGCATTCTTCCATATATGCCTGATTGTGTTCTTTGTAAATGGGATGTGTTTTTTTTATTTTTTTTAAATCCGCATACGGAATACATTTTTTACCGCGATAATTTTTGTCCAACCATTCTTCAGAAACCTTATACCCTCTTTTATGCATTTCGTTCATGACAAGTTGATGGTACTGAAAGAGTTTATACGGTGAGTATAAAAATACATAATTCACTACCGAGTGCTTTTTACCCCAGCCGTTTCCGCGTAATGCACAGCACTCTCTGTGCTGCCCGAGAAGCTGCTGAGCCGGAAGTTTTGCTATAAGGTCTTCATGCCATAACCGCATTGTTTTCCTCCGTTTTATTCGTGCGGAGGGTTTAATACCCGCCGTTTCTCGGCTACGCTCTGCGTCGTAACAAAGGGTATTAAAGCCGACTGCAGCCACCTTATGAGAACATACAATGCGAAACATTGAGCATTGTACCCCGATGCTCTGCGTCGGGGTTGTTGATTATTTTTTGATTGTGTCTTATGTATGTTCCCTTTGCAATTATTTAATTATGTATTAGTTTGCTAAAATGAAATTTATTAATCGGACAATATTTTTTTTAACATCACATATTCATTCGTTCTATACTCTTCCTTAAAACCGCAGCTAATAAATAGTCTTATCGCAGGATTGTCAATTGCAATATCATCAAATATTTCTTTTACTCCGTTGCATTTTGCATTTTCACATAATAGCATTAATGCAGTTCTTCCATATCCCTTTTTACGCTGAGGTGCATATATAATAACATTGGCAATGTATATTCTTCTTTTATCATCAAAGTGATAAGCGGCTTCACCTACGAATTCATTATCATTTTTTATATATCTGTAAAAATATTTGTCATCATTATTTGCAATCCATTTATTATACCATTGTTCCCATTTATGACAGGGAAATGGAACGGTTCCGCCCCATGAATGATTATATGCCATAGTTTTTTCATCATTCATGATTTTTTCCCTAAACCATAAGTCTTCAATTGCGGGAGTATATAGTTTTACAGTCATTTCTGCCTCAAGTTTTATTTTAGCCGGCTCGTTATCTGTAAGCCGATAAAATATTCCTAACCTTGCCATACAGCACCTCTGTTTTATTCGATTATATTATAGCGATTTATTATAAACTATTCTTGTTATCTTGTCTAAGGGGTTCTTTTATGTTAAACTTGATGAAGACGTTGAAGGTCTTAGGAGGCTTTTATGATGAATAAAATAATTGAATGTGTTCCTAACTTTAGTAACGGACGCGATCCTGAAGTTTTGGAAAAAATTATTGCTCCGTTCCGCGGAAGAGAAAAGGTAAAATTGCTTGATTACGAATCCGACAAGGATCATAACCGCTCTGTTGTAACTGTAATCGGTGAACCTGAAGAGCTTAAAAAAGCCGTGGTCGAAGCTATAGGCATAGCTGCTAATTTAATCGACTTGCGTAAACATGAGGGAGCTCACCCCAGAATGGGCGCTACCGATGTTGTCCCCTTTATTCCGATCAAAAATTCCTCGATGGAGGAGTGTATTGAACTTTCTAAAGACGTCGGAAAACTTATTTGGGAGCAGCATAAGATTCCCGTCTTCTTATACGAGAAATCGGCATCTGCCCCTGAGCGTGAAAATCTTTCTACTATCCGAAAGGGGCAGTTTGAAGGAATGGCCGAAAAGGTAAAACAGGCAGAATGGAAGCCCGACTTCGGAGGAACAGAAATTCATCCTTCAGCAGGAGTTACAGCAGTCGGCTGCCGAATGCCGCTCGTTGCATTTAACGTAAACTTGGCCACAAATGATCTTTCAATTGCAGATAAAATTGCAAAAAAAGTCAGGTACATAGGTGGCGGCTTACGATTCGTTAAAGCAATGGGTGTAGATCTTACAGAGCGCGGAATAGTTCAGGTTTCAATGAACATGACGGATTATACAAAAACTTCTCTTTATCAATCATACGAAATGGTAAAGATGGAAGCAAAACGCTATGGAGTAAATGTTGTCGGCACGGAAATTGTAGGTCTTACACCTATGGCCGCCTTAATGGATGCTGCTTCGTATTATCTCCAAATTGAAAACTTCGAATTTAACCAGATTATTGAAGCAAGGTTGCTTGAATAGAACCTAGAAAATACTTAAAAACAGATTATCGGCAAATATCCGGTAATCTGTTTTTTTTGTGGAGATATTTAAGTTATTAAAAATAATCTAGTTTTTTATTCAAAAAGTTAATGAATTATTAAAAAAAATTAATTTTTTTATCGTTTCTTACTAGAAAAAAAATCATAAATATGATAGCCTCGTCCAACAAATCTTAATTGTATATTTTATAATCATTCTATTTTTAAATTGTAATTAAAACAAAATACTTAGACAGGAGCCTATGATGGTAAATTTAAAAGCGCATCAAAGTAAGACTCGTTTTTCTATTTTGAATAAGCTTGTTATTTTTTTTGGTACATTGATTTTGATTGCAGGATTTACAATGGGTGCTGCAGCACTCTACATTGCAAGGAATGCCTTGAACGAAAAAATTGAAAAATCTCTTATTATTAAAGCGTCAGATACTGCAGAAATAATAGATGGAAGAATCCGTGCCTTTGTTCAATTTTTGGAAGGTTTAGCTCGAATGCCTTCGCTCAGAGATAATAATCTCTCATACGTAGAAAAAACCGAAAGCCTCTTTCATGAAGCAGTGATGAATCCTAATATCGAATTTTTTGGTGTATGCGATTTAAACGGACTAGCATATGTTTCAAGCGGACAGACTTTAAAAGTTAATGATAAAGATTGGTTTAAAATATCAAAACAAGGTGTTCCGTTCGTTGCAGAACCGGATATAAGTCTTAAAACAAAGAAAATGCAAATGATAGTTGCTGTTCCTATATTTGATAACGATAAGACTGTTATTGGGGTTTTAAGTGTTGGAACAAATGCTTTTATTCTTTCAAATTTTGTCCGTGATATAGTAATAGGAGAAACAGGAGGTTGTTATATTCTAGGTTTAAATGGAACCATTATTGCTCATAAGGATAGAGGACTTGTTTCTTCCAAAGCGAATAGGGTAAAAGGTGCTGCTGCCAATGAATTATTGAAAGATGTGTCAGAATTTGAAAAACAGGCTATTAATACGAATTCTTCCAAAGTTAAGCGGTTTGTACATGAAAATAAAAAACAGATTGCTTCTTTTGCCCGTATGAAAACTACTTCATGGACTGTAGTTGTAAACGCTCCGCTTAATGAATTGACGGGCAGTATAAGCGCATTAAGAACTGCTTTGAGACTTTTGGGGCTTATAATGGTTGTAATATCCATCGTTATAACTGTTTTAATAGCTCTGACTATTGTAAAACCTATTAAGGGTGTTGTAGATGCTCTTAAAAATATTGCCGAAGGCGAAGGAGACCTCACAGTCCAACTCCCTGTAAAAGGAAATGATGAAATATCGGACTTATCTATTTATTTTAATAACACGATAAGAAAGATAGGTAACTCCGTTAGAACAGTCGGAAACGATACTCAATCTATGCAGAAAATAGGTAATGAACTTGCCGCCAATATGACTGAAACGGCAAGTGCAATCAATCAGATAAGTGCAAATATTGACGGGGTTAAGCAAC
This sequence comes from Treponema sp. OMZ 790, assembly GCF_024181285.1. Classification (NCBI taxonomy): domain Bacteria; kingdom Pseudomonadati; phylum Spirochaetota; class Spirochaetia; order Treponematales; family Treponemataceae; genus Treponema; species Treponema sp. OMZ 790. The sequence continues at coordinate 2,756,686 of NZ_CP051201.1, forward strand.
AAACTCTTACACAGGCTGCAAGTGTTACAGAAACTGCAGCAACAGTTGACCAAATAATAAAAACTATTCAACAACTAAATGGAGCCATAGAATTGCAGGCTGCAAGCGTTGCAAGGTCTTCTTCTGCAGTAGAACAAATGGTGAGCAATATAAGTTTAATCAATCAAACTCTTAAAAAGACAGATGATGCTATCAAAAATCTTGCAGATGCCACAGCTGATGGAAAGGGGGCATTAACTGAATCGAATAGTATAACTCAAAAAATAGCTGAAGAGTCCGGAGGTCTTTTGGAAGCCTCTAGCGTGATTCAGCATATTGCAAGTCAGACAAATTTGCTTGCAATGAACGCCGCAATCGAAGCCGCTCATGCAGGAGAATCGGGCAAAGGTTTTGCCGTAGTGGCTGATGAAATTAGGAAATTGGCAGAAGAATCAAGTTCACAGGGAAGAACAATAACTGCGACTCTTAAAATATTAAGTAAAGAAATTGAAGCTCTTTCTTCATCTTCAAAAGTCGCAGAAGATAAATTTGATGTTATTTTCGGCCTTTCAGATCAGGTAAAAAAGATGAGTACCAGTCTGATGAATGCTATGAAAGAGCAAGAGTATGGAAGTCAGGAAATTCTCAGCACTATTAAAGACATAACTGAAGTAACTTCAAGAGTAAACGACGGTTCTGCAGAGATGCTTGCCGGAGGGAAAAATGTTGCAGTTGAAATGCAAAAACTTGATAATCTTACAAGGGTTATAACCGACAGTATGAATGAAATGGCTGCGGGAGCTTCGCAAATAAATGAGGCAACACAAGAAGTTCATGAAATCAGTCAAAAAAACAGAAAAAGCATCGAAAATTTGGCTGATGAAGTAGGAAAATTTAAAGTTTAATTTTATAAAAATCTTTTTCTTGTAAAAAACATAAAAGAGCTGAAAGAAATACTTTAATTTCTCTTTCAGCTCTTTTATATAAAAGTATTGACATTTTCAGATATTCACATGATAATTAAATTGTATGCAAGCCAATTACTTAAGGAGTAAAGATTTATGAGTAATAGAAAGAACAGATTTATCGATGGTGTGAAGGAGTTTTTAAAGGCTGAGTTTTCCGAAGATTTTATTTCGGAAGTTACGGAAAAAGCATGGAATCGATACGATTCTTTAATTTTGGAAAATGCCAATGAGCCCAAAATAATGTGGACTCACACAAGAGAAAGGATATATCCGGGCATTGCCGTTTTTTATGCTTTGCTTGATATGGGGGTCGAAAGAGAAAAATCGGCTCTTCTTTTAAAAAATTATTATAAAAAAAGAAGCGAAAAACCGGCAGCAATGATTCAAAAGATAATGAAGATTCCGGGGCTATATAAAAAAGTTCCAAAATTTTTTGCACGAATGACTAAAAAAGTTTTTGGAGAACCGGCAGGATTTAAAGCTCGTTTTTATGAAGAAAAGAAAGATGCTATCAAGTTTGATATGCTTGTATGCCCCTATCAAGAAATATGCAAAAAATATGGCTGTCCTGAAATAGTCGAAATGTATTGTGATGCAGACGATGTTTGTTACGGTAATATGCATCCGAAAATTCAATGGCTTAGAACCAAAACTCTCGGTAAAGGCGGGGATTGCTGTGATTTTGAAGTACGGGTTTTAAAATAATTAAAAATTAATTTTGTTATGATTTAAAGGAATTTAAAAAAAAGGCTTGACAGCAAAAAAAAGGGGTGGTACACTATGAGCCATAATAACTTATAGGAGGCTTTTTAATGAAAAAGTATGTACCGGAACCATTTAGAATTAAAATGGTTGAACCCATCAAAATGACAACGCGTGAGGACCGCATTAAGTATCTTGAAAAAGCAAAATACAACATGTTCAACTTGCGCGGTGAAGATGTCTATATTGACTTATTGACTGACAGCGGAACTAACGCAATGAGCGATAAGCAGTGGGGCGGCGTTATGGTCGGGGATGAGGCCTATGCCGGAGGAAAAAGTTATTTTAAATTGGTTGAAGCCGGTCAAGATATTTTCGGATATGAATTTATCCAGCCTGTTCATCAGGGCCGCGCCGCAGAAAAAGTATTATTCCCCTTACTTCTTCAAAAAGGTCAAGTAGCTATATCAAACATGTTTTTCGATACAACCAGAGCTCACGTAACCCTCGCAGGAGGACGTCCGCTCGACTGCGTATGTAAAGAAGCAAAAAAACCTTCAGAATATGCTCCTTTTAAAGGAAACATGGATGTCGAAAAACTTGAACAGCTTATTAACGAACATGGAAAAGAAAAAGTCGGCATGATTGTAATGACAATTACCAACAACTCTGCCGGCGGACAAGCTGTTTCGATTCAGAACATCCGTGATGTTGCCAAAGTTGCAAAAAAATACGGTATCTTGTTCAATATCGACGCTGCACGATTTGCAGAAAATGCATACTTTGTAAAACAAAGAGAAGAAGAATTCAAGAATAAATCCATTAAAGAAATTATTCGTGAAATGTTCAGCTATGCAGACACATTTACAATGAGCGCAAAAAAAGATGCTATTGTTAATATGGGCGGTTTAATAGGTATTAAAAACAACCAAGAAATCTATCAAAGAATAAAGGGTAACTGTATTTCTTTTGAAGGTTTTATTACCTACGGAGGTCTTGCCGGACGCGATCTTGAAGCCCTCGCCATCGGTTTATATGAAGGCATTGATGAGGAATATTTAAAATACCGAAATGCTTCTATGGAATACCTTGCTTCTCAGCTTCTTGATGCCGGTATTGCCATTCAAAACCCGGCAGGCGGGCACGGCGTTTATGTTGATGCCAATGCAATGTTCCCCCATATTCCGTATTACGAATTTCCCGGTCACACTCTTTGTGTCGAGTTGTATAAAGAAGCCGGAATCCGAACATGCGATATCGGTTCCTTTATGCTCGGAAACGACCCCGAAACCGGAGAACAAATCAAATCGGAATTCGAATTTGCCCGTCTTGCAATTCCGAGACGAGTATATACACAGTCTCACTTAGATGTTATTGCAGGAGCTTTAATCAACATTAAAGAAAGAGCATCTCAAGTCAAGGGCTACAAGATTATCTGGGAACCGCCGATTTTAAGACACTTCCAAGCTCATTTGGAACCTATAAAATAATTGCCGTCTTTTAAGGAAAAAACCGATTAGTCCTACGGATTAATCGGTTTTTTCTTTAAAGAAGGTAAGGCAGAAAATCAAATACAAAAGGCGGCATATAAAGGGACAATCTTTTTTTTATTTTCAAAGCCGAAATTTTTTGAAGAAAGCTTTACGGCATATTCGGGATTATATGTTTCCATATAGACCTTTAAACTCTTGGCTCTGGTATTGTCCGCCGATTTTACCTCAATGGGAATAATCTTATCTTTCCGTTTTATTATAAAATCTATTTCTGCTTCTCTTTCGGATTCCCAATAATAAGTTCGATAGCCGTTTATAGAAAGCTGAACCTGTACATAATTTTTTCTGCCGAATTCTAAGATAGAATAGGTTTTACCCGCCTGTCTTGCTCCTTGCAATATTAGAGGTTTACGATGCTTGCCGGTTTTCCATTTTTCTAAATCTTTGCTGATTTTTCTGTACATAGCCTGTTTTCCTGTAGTTTATAGTAAAATTAGAGCAAATATTCGTATATTTATCAAGGATAAATTTATAAAAAATTGCATTAAAACACAGGAAATGTTGGTTTTTTCTACATCTTCGCCGCTTTTATAATGCTTTGTGAATTCTTTTGAATTATCGTATCTTAAATCAATGAAATCAAGATTGAATATCTTTTGATGAATTTCTTTATGCTCTCATAACAGATTTATTAAATAATCATATAACATTGTAGGAGAAAATATCAAAGGTTTTTTTAAATCAGATTCAAGAAAATCCTTATCACCTGTAAGAATAATATCAGCATTATGAAAAAGAGCATCGCTTAACACCGGAATATCTTTTTTATCGCGGATCATGTCATATCGTTTCTCTGTGCTTGTACAGAATATAAATGGTAAACTGCGATATAGCGAATAAATTCTATCTGCTTTTGAACTCCAGTTTTCCTCAAGTTTTGCTTTAAATTCCAAATCTGCATATTCAGAAATAAGCAAGTCATACCCATTATCAAAAAGTATCTCTAAAAGGTTGCCTGCCTTCCCTGCAAATACAAATGCAGAAATAAGAACATTCGTATCTAAAAAAATCCGCATTATTCTAACCGTGAACGGCGGAAATCCGCCATATCTGATAACATTTCTTCTTCAGAAGCCCAACCTTTATCATCTGTAAAAATTTTCTGTATTTGGCGAATAGTGGTCTTGGCATTTTTTTGACGAGAGCTGATAAGAAACTCAATATATTTTGTCACGGCACGATAATCTTCCTCCGATAACATTTTCATCATTTGTGTAAGTTCAGAAGCGGCAATCGGCATTTTATACCTCCTATATAATTCATACTATAAATATTTTATCATATTTTTTCAAAAAAAAATAGCAAGGAAGAATTTATGCAAATTTCTTTATGCTCTCATAACAGATTTAACCCCTATCCATAGTTAAGCATTGATCCCATCAATCCTACACCCTTTGCAAGGTTTGCGGTTTTTGGACATAGGGAAAACGGTAATCGGATAGGCTGAACTCAAAGGTTTCTCTGTTTACTATGCCGAGCGGTTTATCGCTTTCGTACAGCTGCATAAGAAAATCTACCGCCTGAGCGCACGAGTGGTAGGTTCCGAATGCTTTGTCATAATCGTAGTCTGTGATGTCATTGGCGATATTGCCGAAGTTTGTTTTTGTGGCGGCGGGGGCAAAAACCTTTGCCTGCATTTTTGCGCCCGCTCCGGTCAACTCCCGGCTTAAGCCTTCGGTAAAAGAGGCGGCAAAAAATTTCGTTGCGCAATAGCTAACCGCAGACGGGACAATCGTATACCCGCCGACGGACGACACGTTGATAAGCTGGGTATTTTCTTTATTTGCAAAATCCCGCACATACAAAGCCGAAAAAAGCGCAACCGCTTCTACATTGAGCTTCAACATATCTTCCAGTTTTGCAAGGTTTTGATTTTCCACGCTGCAATAATCGCCGAAGCCCGCATTATTGATCCATGTTTCGATATCCAGCTCCTTTACCGAATTGTATAGGGCATAGATATTTTCTTTTTCGGTAAGGTCGTATACCTTAATGATGACCTCCGCCGAAGCATTGCCGGCTCCGGCAATTTCGGTTTTCAACTTTTCAAGCTTCTCTTTAGTGCGTGCAACGGCAATGATGTTTTTCCCGCGCTGCGCAAACCGCTTTGCCGCTTCGTATCCGATACCTGAACTTGCACCGGTGATAACTACGTATTTTTTCATCTTTTTACCTCTTTAGAGTTAATTTTTTATAGTATTCGATTTTTTCACGGATTTTTGCTAAGCCGCGGGTTTTGGTTTCAAGTTCCGCTAAAAGGCGCTTTTCGTGTTCTTGGAGCATTTTAAGCCGCTCGGGTGCAGTGCTCTCTCCCTTTTCACGAAGTTCGGCAAACTCGGCTATCTGTGCTATGGGCATACCGGTTGCTTTTAAGCGGAATACAAATTCCATCCAAGCGATGTCCGTCTCCGTAAATTCTCGATACCCGTTTTTTCTTCTGCGGATAGGCTTTAACACGCCTATTCTTTCATAATAGCGGAGCGCCGAATCGCTTACGCCGAGTTTAGAGGCAAATTCTTTAATCGTCATGGCTGTTCCCTTCAAAGGTAATTTTATAGAGCGAATTATCTCCCCACGCTGCAATGTACAGTTCCTTTGAATCGGTGTCGGCAATAAGCCCGACGGGAGAAACCGGTTTGTCGGTAAGATGTTCGGTTTTTCCGTCCGTAAGCGAAATACGGTAGAGCCCCTTGCCGCCGTAATCGACGGTCAAAACGGAATCAGGCTGAAACGGATCGGGAATGAGTCCCGCTGCGGGCGCATTCAGCGTTTTACTCAAAACGGTGAGCTCGGCATTTTTTGCTTGGTAAAGGTAGATTGTGCCGGTGATGTCGTTAATGACATAGCGGTCTTTGCCCGCCTGAATAGCCGCAACCGGAGTGCTCAAGCCTTTATCGGCAAGTACCGAGATTTTTCCTTCCGGCGATACGGAAAGAACTCTGCTTTTTCCCCGCTCGGCGACAAGCAGGTTGCCGTTATCATCAAAGGTTATACCGGCAACAACACTGAGCCCTGAAATAAAAGTGCTTTTTTTACCGTTTTGCACTTTGTAGATTACACCCCCGCTGTAGGTTGCTATGTATAAAGCGTCCTTGGTGTCGATTGCAAGACCGGAAGGAGAAGGAATATCTTTTATAACCGTTTCAATTTTTCCCGAACGGTAGCGGTCAATTCGTCCTGCACTCCAGTTTGCAATGTACAAATAGCCCTTGCTGTCAAAAGCCATTCCGACAGGGGCGGAAAGAGATGAAGCTAATTTTTTTATCCCGATGTGCTCTTTTGCAAAAAGATTGCAGTGTGCCAAAACCGCCGTACCGATTAAAAAAACACCCATGTGAATTTTATTCATATTAAAACCTCCCTTAAAATTCAGCAACCGCAGGAATTTTCCAATTCCGAGGATTGCTGAATTTAGTGCTTTCGCAACGCAAATGAGAAAGCATATAATATGCGAGTTTGTGAAAACAAACTCGGCGTTTAACAAGGCAGGCCCTATCTTGGCTGCCGCAGTTAAACATCCTGATTTATGTATCTTTTAATAATATAAACCTTGCAGTTAGGTTCAAGGCAAGAGGTTTTTGGAAAATATTTTGTAGAAGAGAGGGGAATGTACTGGATTTTTAATTAAACAATCTTCCTAGCACACCCGCTTTTCCGTGGCGGTAGACTTTTCTATCATGCTGCGGTAGAGGGCGGATTAATCGTGCCGGCAATTTCGGTTTTAAGCTTTTCAAGTTTCTCTTTAGTGCGTGCAACCGCAATGATGTTTTTCCCGCGCTGCGCAAACCGCTTTGCCGCTTCGTATCCGATACCTGAACTTGCACCGGTGATAACTACGTATTTTTTCATCTTTTTACCTTTTTACCTCATTTACATGGCTAATTCTTAATCATCATCATCATCTTCTTCTTCATAATCATAATCATCTTCATCTTTTTCAAATTCCTTTTGAAGATTTTTATAGTCGCTTAAAAATTCGTATGTTTTTTTCGAAAGAGTTAGTTTTAAAACTCCGGTATCGAATGTCATATTTATTTTTTTTGTGCCTTTGTACAAATACAGCTGCCCATATAGATTTTCATCATCTACAAATGAATAACGCAGCAGTACTTCGCGTCCTTTATGAATGCTTTCGGAAGGCAAAAGGTCTTTTAAATTTCTTTCTTCCGGCTCGTCTTTCGATACATCGTCCCCATATAAGGCGGTCTCGAATATATTTGAGGCTTTCTTTCCTGAAAGAAATAATAATAGAGAGCCTTTACTGTCGTATATGCGGGTATAAGTATGTTCTGCAGAATACGAAAGCCGGCTTTTTACTTCGGCGGGCTTACTGACAATTCCGTATGCATATTTGAAGAGCTTCCATGTTAATTCTTTAGGAACCCCCTCCATTTCCTGCAATGGCGTCATTCGGCAAAGAGGATAATTTTTATACACTATAAACTTGAAAGTCTTTTCTTCGCCTGCACCGTAATCATACGAAAGAACATAACGGTATAACACTTGAGCGTCTTTAGGTAATTCCGTAAACGAAGCTTCGTCAGCCGCTGTCACCAAAGCTTCTCGAAAAAGCAGATACAAGGCATTGACTTCGTCTTCATCGGTTATCCTGTGTACAATCTTATCTTTTGCATCGTAAACCGTAAAGTTATTGATTCCATAGGCAAAGGCACTTACACCGCCTGCCGCCGCTACCGTTAAAAACGGTATCATAAAAAGTTTTTTCATAATGTTTACTCCTTTAGTCTAATTTATAATTCCATTTAACTTTTTCAGTCAATACTGTGTTAAGTGTACTCTTAAAAAAGCGAGTATAAAATGCGCGGCAAAAATCAAAAACGGAACATACATAACAGCCCGTATTTTATTTAGATCGTCTCTAAAAGTTGAGGTTTTTAGAGGTTTCCTTTATTCAATTTTTGTATGCTTCCCAAACCGGAAGAATGCAGATTAAGGTGCTGAGGATCTCCGGCATACCGGATAGAACCTGAACCCGATACATCCGCTTCCAATTTTCTTTTTGCATATATTTCAACTGTGCCCAAACCCGAAATTGTGCAAACGGCTTCTTCCGTTTCCAAATCAAAAGCTTTTATTTTGCCCGAACCTGAAACGGTAAGACTGCATTTTTCCGTCTTACCCATTAAATGAATAGTGCCCATACCCGCTATTCCGGTATCTATACTGCCGGAATGTATATCGGCTGTCATATCCCCTGAGCCCGAAATGGTAAACGAGCATTTTTCAGCTTCGGCTTTTAAGTTCATATTCCCTATACCCGAAATATCGGCCTCTATGCTGCTTGCACTTACATCGGCTGTTACGGAACTTATACCGCCTACATGTAAGGATAGGGGCAGGCTTTTATTGTGAAATCCCGACACGGCGGTCTTTGTAATACCGCTTATCGATAAGCTTTTAAGGGCAGGCGCGGTAACGGATATTTTAAAAAAAGTCGGCTCTATATTGGTATCGGGTATTTGCTTGAGGGTAAGTTCTTTTTTATGTTTTTGAACGGATACATCGATAAATTTGAATAGATTTGAATCAAGCGATAGTTCGACCTTATATTCATCTCCCTGAATAATCTCGGCTTCCGAAGGGGGAAGGTTAAAAGTTATAGAATCAAAATCTTTTAGATTAAAAGTGCGGGTTTCAATTATTGCATTTCCCGAAACGGTTTTAACCGAAGCGCAGCTTACTAAAGCGAGTATGCAAAGAATGTTTATAATTGCAATTGATTTTTTCATTTTTATCCTCCGCCAATTGTGCCGGCGTTATCCGCATACCTAATCTATCATTATATAAACAGGCTGTCTATCCCCAATGGACAGCCGGCCTGTCTTTATGCCGAAAGGCGGAATTTAATCTCTAACCGGCATTCAGTTTCCAGCTTTGTTTGGTAAGAGCCGTCCGCAAAGGCTATTTCACGCTCTTCTGCCCGTTGTACGGCTATGTCGGTTTCATAATCATATCCGGCCGGTAACATATTGACCTTATAAAGCCTCAATTTCTTCTTTAGGAAGTTTTGTTATTTGCATAATAAAATCAGTTTCACAATGAGCCTCTTTCATCAACTTTGCCGTTTCAAGAGCTTTTTGGTAAGAGCCTTCGGAAAAGCCCTTATCCCGTGCATCCATTTCAAATGTAGACATCAATCTGTATTCTTGGCGTACTTGTTCATTGGTTTTTATTGTTTCTATCATAGTATGTATCCTCCTGGTAAATTCGCTGTGTGCCGTACCGTTTTTAAGATATTCTAAAAAGTCTTTTAAGTCTTTATTTTCCGTTTGATTAAAAGCTTCCGCATTTATTATAATCTTTTTTGTGCCGTCTTGTAAGGCGATGTTTTTATCTTCACGGCAAAAATGCTCGAATGTATACACGGGTCTTTTTTTGCCTATAACATCAAACAGGCAGATAAAAATGATAAAGCTGTCGTTCAGTTTGTTGTAGGAATTGCCCTTATCCAAAAAAGAAGTATCAATGGCGGCTTGATAAAAACGCATCCGTTTGGGGATATTGCGTTCATTGCTGACCTGCATTTCAATATCATAAAACTTACCGTCTTCGGTTTGAACAAGGATATCGAATCGTACCGACTTTGCCTGTTCGTAGGTTTGTATGTGTTGTTGGGTCGAAATATATGCAATGGTACCGATGGTGTCCGATAATATCATTTCGATAAGTTCTTTGCATATATCTTCATTTTGCATAACTTTGCAGAAGATAAAATCATCGGCAAGTGTTAAATCTTCAAATCGCTTCAAGACTGTTCCACCCCCCCTTCATTCACAGTATAACACGAAATCGGGGAATTGTATAGTTTGCTGGACATCCGCTTATCGCCAGAGTGCCCGCTGCGGTTCCGGCGGGAAAGGTTACGGTTGCGGTAAAAACAAAGTATTCGGCAGGAGCTTCACCTCTTAAAGAAGTGCGCGAAATTGTGTACAAACTGCCCTGTACGGCAAAAGCTTAAAAACAACTTATCAAAGCCCCTTTGTACGCTGTATCAAAACATCTTTGTACGTTCTATCAAAGGGGCTTTGTACGCCGTATCAAAACATCTTTGTCCGCTCTATCAAAGGGGCTTTGCCCGCCGTATCAAAGACCCTTTGTATGGTCTATCAAAAAGGCTTTGTCTGCAAAGTACGCTGTATCGCGATATCGGTGTCGTAATCGTATTCTGCTATTAACATGTTTATTCTTATAAGGCTTTCACTTCTTCAATACTTAAACCGGTAGCTTGCGCAATATTTTCGATAGGTAAATTCATTGCAAGCAAGTTTTTTGCCGTTTCAAATGCCTTTTGGTAAGAGCCTTGTTCAATACCTTGTTGTATGCCGATCATCAGGCTTTCTTGCCGTTGTACCGCGATGTCGGTATCATAATCGTATTCAGCTATTAACATGTTTATTACCTCCCGTGATTTTCTCTGTAAGTAGTCTTTTAAGATGTCTTTGTCTATGCATATTTTTACCGCATTGGTAAAGCCGTTTTCGCTGTCGAGCTGCATTTGCTTTCGTACCTCTTCTACAAAGAGGCTGTATTCTTCAAGCGCTTTGCACGACGTTAAAACTTTATGTGCTTTAGCTGTATTGATGTTTAAAACCTGCACCGTCAGCTCCAAGGGTGCGGGTTCGGGTTTTGTAATAAAAGCATCGGAGAGTTTTAGAATTGCGGTTTCAGGATAGTCATCTGTGCCGTTATAGAAAACATAGAATTCTGGTGCGGGTATTTTTGACAGCTTTCTCAGATACCGGTCTGTCGGTGCTTGCAGTTTTTCGTAGAGCCGAGCGATATACTGCAAAAAGCGTAAAGGCATATTTTCGTTTATGGTGGATTGGTGTTCAGCCAACACGATGATTTTACCGTCCACAAGGCAGGAAACATCGTTTATAATGTTCATATACATTACGTTATCAAGTCTTATGTTTTCTACGGGACAGGACAGCGGCAGGTTTATATTATTCATAGATAAACTCAACTATCCGCCACGGATGGCGGTGTTTTAAACATGTCGATGTTTTAGGCAAAGCCTAAAACTCGAAAATGAAAAATGTACACGGAAGTACATTTTTCATTACCTTTTCGTCTTCTGCGAACAAATCAACAAAAACCGAATCCTTGTAGCTGCGTTTGTGTTTAGACATTTTCTGCACCTCCCCTTACATAAAGTATAACACAAAAAAATCCATTTAGCAAACCGGCACGCCCTCATTCCTCATTGCTAATTTTTTATAGTATTCGATTTTTTCGCGGATTTTTGCTAAGCTGTGTGTTTTGGTTTCAAGTTCCGCTAAAAGGCGCTTTTCGTGTTCTTGGAGCATTTTAAGCCGCTCGGGTGCGGTGCTCTCTCCCTTTTCACGAAGTTCGGCAAACTCGGCTATCTGCGCTATGGGCATACCGGTTGCTTTTAAGCGGAATACAAATTCCATCCAAGCGATGTCCGTCTCCGTAAATTCCCGATACCCGTTTTTTCTTCTGCGAATGGGTTTTAACACGCCTATTCTTTCATAATAGCGGAGCGCCGAATCGCTTACGCCGAGTTTAGAGGCAAATTCTTTAATCGTCATGGCTGTTCCCTTCAAAGGTAATTTTATAGAGCGAATTATCTCCCCACGCTGCGATGTACAGTTCTTTTGAATCGGCTGCGGCGATGAGCCCGACGGGAGAAATAGGTTTATCGGTAAGCGGTTCGGTTTTTCCGTCTGTAAGCGAAATACGGTAGAGCCCCTTGCCGCCGTAATCGACGGTCAAAACGGAATCAGGCTGAAACGGATCGGGAATGAGTCCCGCTGCGGGCGCATTCAGCGTTTTACTCAAAACGGTGAGCTCGGCATTTTTTGCTTGGTAAAGGTAGATTGTTCCGGTGATGTCGTTAATGACATAGCAGTCTTTGCCCGCCTGAATAGCCGCAACCGGAGTGGTTAAGCCCTTATCGGCAAGTACCGAGATTTTTCCTTCCGGCGATACGGAAAGAACTCTGCTTTTTCCCCGCTCCGCAACAAGCAGGTTGCCGTTATCATCAAAGGTTATACCGGCAACAACACTGAGCCCTGAAATAAAAGTGCTTTTTTTACCGTTTTGCACTTTGTAGATTACGCCCCCGCTGTAGGTTGCTATGTATAAAGCGTCCTTGGTGTCGATTGCAAGACCGGAAGGAGAAGGAATATCTTTTATAACCGTTTCAATTTTTCCCGAGCGGTAGCGGTCAATTCGTCCTGCACTCCAGTTTGCAATGTACAAATAGCCCTTGCTGTCAAAAGCCATTCCGACAGGGGCGGAAAGAGATGAAGCTAATTTTTTTATCCCGATGTGCTCTTTTGCAAAAAGATTACAGTGTGCCAAAACAGCCGTACCGATTAAAAAAATACCCATGTGAATTTTATTCATATAAGTTCTCCTATAAAAACTTTTTGCAAGGATTATTAAATCCTGAAAAAAGTTTTTTCAAGCGGTTTATTTATAAACCGCATACAATAACGATAAACAGTAAGGCGGAATTTCTGCCGAGCTGTTTATCATGCCTCCCATAAAAACTTTTTAATAATATAAACCTTGCAGTTAGGTTCAAGGCAAGAGGTTTTTGGAAAATATTTTGTAGAAGAGGGGGAAATTTTTGAAAGGCTTCTATACTTTATAAAAGAGCGGTTCTAATTCTGAATACATATATTTCGGATTAGATTAAATAAATTCTTACGGATTTTCACCGATTATGTTATCAACTAAAATTATCCTCTAATTTTCCCATTAACCAATGTATGAAAACGAGATTTCCTATCATTATAATGCAGCTCAATATTGAATAAAAAATTATTCTTGAAAAGATAAATTGATTCCATATACTTACCAATATAGCTATGGATATTGGGGTACATATTAAGCTTGTAGCCAATGAAGGAATATATCTTTTTATAAATAATGCCTGAAAAATATGAACAATCATATGTAAAACAAAGGCGATAAAACATCCGAGCCATAGATAATACCAATTAGTCAAAAAAGAAACAATGCAGATAATCAGAATAAGTATATATTCTTCCGCGGCACCGAATGCAAATGCCGCCGTTGAGATTTTTTTCATGTGATTAATAACAGGTATAAATCTTGACGGTACTATTGCTTGCAGATAGTTTTCGTTTTTTTGAATCCAATATTTAATGAAAATAATTTCTTCAAAATCGTGAAGTATAAAGAGTAAGGGAAAAGACCATATAATGATGTGCATGTCATTCATAGCGGTTTTATGTCAAAGTAAAAAGTTATTTTGAAAACGAAAAAGATAACTTATTCGCATAAATTGTATGATTGACGAATTAAACTCACTATGTATTCAATATCGGAATCCGAATCAATATTTAATTCATAATCTCCATTTCCATGATGACCAATATTTGAAACATCTCTTAATATCCCTTTTGAATCCGATATATTTCCTTTTGAAACATTTAGCCAGATTTTAATTTGATTTTTTTGAATGTTTATATCGCAAAAATTTGTCTTTCTTAAAAATGCAATATAAAGTTTTTTCGGTTTTATTGAAATATCATCACCGATATTCAGTATCATTGTTTTTAGCTTTTCATATAATTCTTGGATAGACTGTGAGCCGAATTCAATTTTTTCCCATTCAGTATAAACTTTTATTTCTTTATTTACGGCTTCAAGTTCTTCATTTGATTTTGAAATTGTTTTTATTGATTCGGCAGCATTTTTTGTAATAATTTGTGTAAACGAAATAGTCTTATTCGCATATTTTTTTATTTCGTATAATTCGATGGGTAAATCCTTAAAAGCAATAGCTTCTCTTTGATAGGTAGTAAAGGAAGGCGCAATAAAAACAACCTTGGATTGTGTCCAGTCTATATCATTTCTTTTTAAATTTTTTCCGGTTGTTTCATTATATTCCAAAATAAAATCCGATTTATGATTAAGCATTAAAGATAAATACGCATAACCCTGATCGATCACACTAAAGTTTTTATCTCTTTTATATTCTATTATTACAAATGAAGATGTAGTTTTATCAAAGCCCAGAGAATCAATGCAAAAATTTTCAATTACGAATTCCGTCTTTATAAATTCGCAATGTAATAACTCTTGCATATTTTTTTCACAGAGATTTTGAATCTCTTTTTCCAACTTAAAAGGTTCTTCTTTTATATAATTTAATTTTTCATTTTCCAAATTAAACAACGCCATTTATTTCTCCTTTCTTGGTTATCTATCTAACGAATATTAGGCTACCGCTATTATATATCAGTTAATAACCTTTTCCAACCGATTAATCTCTCTTTTTAGGTGTTTTTTATTAGTTTAGAATAGTTCACCGGCAAAACCGTTATAATCTTCAAATACGGGAGGCCTCACATATTAAAACCGGCGGTTTAAAATTCCGGAATAACCCCCTTCGTAGTTATGAGCCTTCTCAATTAACGGCCCCTTTGCACCCATCGTAAATGCAATGTTGCTGCTGCGGATAGCAAGCAGGTACATGCCGAGTTTGATGTCAAGAAAGTCCATCATCTTTTTTGTCAAGCGAATGATTCCGGTTTCCGATATATCAATCCAACAATAGAAACGCCCTTTGTATTTGATAAACTCACCGCAGCCGGAAGCATAGTTTTGCAGATTTGGGTTATCGGTTAAAATGTGTCCGAGTGTTGAAGGCTCAAGCAAGCCTTTTCGGGTGATACAAAAGCCTCCGGTTTTTTTGCTTCCCGTAAAAAGGTATATTTTTGTATCGGCGGTGATGTCGTATTCTTCCACCGCCTGAGTAGGAATCTGAACCGTTCCGTCTTGTTTTATCAGCGATTTTCCGAAAATAAACTTTCCGCCCTTGGTTATTTGCGGCATACCGCCTCCTTTTGTGTTGTTTGTGGAATAAATTATTACATATCAAATCAATAAAATCAAGATGCAAATACTATTGAATTTTTAACCGGATAACTATAATAAATTTTGTTTACCTCTATTGACAAATATTGAATAAAGATTTATTATTAAATCATAACTCAGTTTTAAGATAGGGTAAAAAATGGCTCAAGTATTAAAAGAAGAAATTAAAAATAAAATTCTCGCTTCGGCGGTAAAGGTCTTTTATGAAAAAGATTATAGGTCTGCAAAACTCACAGACATTGCGGAAAAAGCCGATGTTCCCGTCGCCCTTATTTACACATATTTTAAAGATAAAGCTTCTTTGTTTGACGAAACGGTCGGCGGTATTCTTAATCGAATTATTAAAATGATGGAAGATGAAGAAAAAATGGAAGCCGGCAGCCCTTACGAAAGATTTACCCAAGGCGGAGGCATTCAGCTTCCGGAGCTTTTACGGGAAAGAATCAAGCTCATTATTTTAATTGATAAAAGTTCGGGAACCAAGCATGAAAATGCAAAAGATATGTGGGTTAAGCGGTTGGAGCAGCATATAAAAGACGGCTTAAAACGGTATTCAAAAACAAAACACGATCCCATGCTTGCCCATATCTTAGCAAATAATTATGTGGAAAATCTGATGGAAATTGCACGGCATTACAAAAATGAAAAATGGGCCGAAGATATGCTCTTTGTTCTTAATAAATGCTATTTTAACGGCGTTGAATCACTGTAATTTAAATGTCCGCATTTTGTGAGGATGAAAAACGATAAAAACTGACTTTGAAGTTAGTTAGAGAAAACTTTTAGCTTAATATTGAATTAAAATTCAATATTATTCAATTTTACAAATGGATTTAGGACTGCAAAAATTTTTTATAGAGGTAGATATGAATGAAAAAGAATTGAAAAAACAGGTAACAGGTAAAAACTTTTTACCCAATCTGCTGCTTGCGCTTAAAATAGTATTTGACCTGATACCGCAGGTTTTATTGGTGCTGATGATAAGCAAATTATTTTCAAAAGAAATTACACAACCGCATTTTAAAATGTTCATTACGGGTATGCTGATTTCTTTTGTTTTAAAAGCTGTGTTTAACTATCTTGCAACAAAGACAGCTCATGATAGAGCTTTCGGCAAATTGACGGAGTTACGGCTTGCAATAATCGATCACTTAAAAAAACTCACTTTAGGCTTTTTTAAAAAGCATAACACGGGCGAGCTTACCAGTATTATCGAACACGATGTAGAGCAAGTCGAAATATATCTTGCTCACGGGCTTCCTGAAATTATGTCGGCAACCCTTCTTCCCGCCTTGGTTTTTATTGCAATGCTGTTTATAGATTACAGACTTGCTTTGATAATGATTGCAGGGGTTCCGCTCATGTTTCTTGTAAAACAATTATCCGCAAAGACAATGCAAAAAAGATTTCAAATGTATTTTTCGAGAGAAATGAAGATGAGGGAAGACATGATGGAATATGTAAAAAACATTTCCGTCATAAAGGCTTTTGCAAAAGAAGAAAACTTTAGCGGACAAACTTTGGCTTCTGCACGATCTTATGTTCAGGATGTAAAAAAGAGTATGGGAGCCGTTACGGGTCCGATGGTTCTCATAGATATTTTTATGGAAGCCGGAACTGTTGCGGTTATGATTTTAGGAAGCATTTTGCTCTTACATCAAAATATTTCTACGGCGCAATTTATACTGTCCGTTATTTTATCTTCGGTCTTTGTGTCGGCGATAAGTAAAACGGCAACCCTTCATCATTTTTCCATCGTGTTTACCGAAAAAATCAAAAGCATAGCCAAGATTTTATGTGCTCCTCTTTCAAAAGAAAAAATCAGCGAACAATTAAAACCCGGCGACATAGAATTTACAAATGTAAATTTTAGGTACGAAAAAGACGGCTTTGCCTTACAAGATATCAATTTAAAATTTACAGAAACCGGTTTAAATGCTCTTGTCGGTCCGAGCGGCTGCGGTAAAAGTACCCTTGCAAATCTCATTATGGGTTTTTGGGATGTCGATTCAGGTTTGCTCACCATTTCGGGCAAAGATATTTCGCGCTATGACACGGACAGTATTTCCACCCTTATAGGAAGTGTCCAGCAGGAAGTTATCCTTTTTAATATGAGTATCTTTGAAAATATCGCAATCGGTAAGGCGGGAGCTTCTGAAGCGGAAGTTATAGAAGCCGCTAAAAAAGCACGTTGCCACGATTTTATTTCCGCCCTGCCTAAGGGCTACAACACAAAAACCGGCGAGATGGGCGTAAAACTTTCAGGCGGAGAAAAACAGCGCATTTCCATCGCACGAATGATTCTTAAAAATGCTCCGATTTTAATTTTGGATGAAGCGATGGCCGCCGTCGACAGCGAAAACGAAAAACTCATAAACGAAGCCGTCGAAGAATTAAGAAAAAATAAAACGGTCATCACGATAGCCCATCATCTGAACACAATCCGCAACGCCGATCAAATTGTAGTTATGGACAAGGGCCGCATTTTGGATTCGGGAACACATACCGAATTGATAAACCGCTGTCCCTTTTATAAAGAAATGGTAGACGCTCAAAATAAAGTAGACGGGTGGAAAGTTGCAGGGGAATTATGGGAGTATTTATGTATAAAGAATTATTTGCATGTTTGAGTAAGAAGGGAAAAATCGATGTATGTATTTCATCATTGTTTTTTACATTGTACGGATTAAGCTCCGTGGGAATGCTTCTTACGGTGTTTTCGATTTTGTTTAAGATTAATGAGGGAACTCAAGTTGAGGGGCTCTATGTTGATTTTGCGGTTTTGATAGGCTTGGTCATTTTTAAGGGTCTTTGCAATATGATTGCAGACTTAAAAAAACACGGGGCGGGTTTTGATGTGGTGCAGCAAATAAGGGAGCGTATGATTGTAAAATTAAAACTCTTTAGTTTGGGCTTTTATACGAATGAGCGGTTGGGAGAATTAAACACGATTCTTCATAAGGATGTGGACAATATGTCGATGGTGGTAGGGCACATGTGGCCCAGGATGTTCGGCGATTTTCTTATCGCCCTTGCGGTTTTTACAGGTCTTGCCCTCATCAATCTGAAGTTTGCTCTTATTATGGCAGCTTCGCTTCCACTTGCACTTTTCTATCTTTTTTACACAATTAAAAAGGCGCAAAAAATTGAAAGCCGAAACAACTCGGCTCTCGCCGATATGGTAAGTTTATTTGTCGAGTATGTGCGCGGTATTCCCGTATTAAAAAGTTTTTCGCATAATAAGAGCCTTGACAATGAACTTTTTGAAAAGACAAAAACCTTCGGCGAAACAAGCAAAACTTCTTCCCGATTTAAGGCAAGACAGCTTTCAGTTTTTTCGTTTTTAATCGATGCAGGATATTTTGTGCTTTTGGTTTATTCAGGCCGTGCCGCACTTAAAGGGAGTATTAATGTACTTGACTTTATGATTATCGCTGTAGTTTCAAAAGAATTTTATAAACCCTTTGCGGCTATGGAAACTCACTACATGTATTATGTGTCGGCGGTAGACAGCTATCACCGATTAGGTAAAATTCTTCATGCCGAGGTAATAGCCGATAAAACGGACGGCATCATTCCTTTACAAAACGATATTGTTTTTGAAGATGTGGAATTTTCTTATGAAGAAGATGAGTTTAAAATGGAAAAGGTAAGTTTTACCGTTCCGGAGAAAACAATGACGGCTCTCGCAGGAGAATCGGGAAGCGGTAAGACGACAATAACGAATTTGCTTTTGCGGTTTTACGATGTACAAGCAGGGAGCATTAAGATCGGCGGTGCCGATATCCGCGATATTCCCTATGACGAGCTTTTGGACAGAATCGGTATTGTTATGCAAAACGTACAGCTTTTCGATAACACTATCGAAGAAAATATCCGCGTGGGGAAAAAAGGTGCTTCCAAAGAAGAAATTATTGAAGCCTGCAAAAAAGCGAGGATACACGATTTTATTATGAGCCTTCCCGATAATTACGCAACCGATATAGGCGAAAACGGCGGTCTCTTATCCGGCGGACAGCGTCAGCGTATTTCGATTGCACGAGCTTTTTTAAAAGACGCTCCGATTTTAATTCTCGATGAGATGACAAGCAATGTCGACCCCGTAAACGAATCCCTTATTCAAGAAGCAATCACAGAGCTTTCAAAAAACAGAACGGTACTGGTCATCGCTCATCATTTAAAGACTATCCAAAAAGCGGATCAAATCCTCGTATTCCGAAAGGGAAGCCTTGTCGAAAAAGGAAAACACGATGAGCTTTTAAAAAACGGAACTTACTACAAGCGGCTTTGGAAAGCGCAGTGCGGGAGCGGCAGGTGATTTTACTAAAAAATATTTCATATAAAACAGCTTCGGGCATTCTCATTCTCGACAACATAAACCTCGAAATAAAGAGGGGTGAATTTGTTGTTATCACCGGAAAAAGCGGGAGCGGTAAAAGCACTCTCGGCTCCGTTATCAACGGACTCATCGCTCATTATTATGACGGAACTTTAACGGGCGAGGCTTATCTAAACGGAAAAGATATAAACAGCTTGGAGCTTCCGCAAATAGGCCGCATGGCAGGCTCTGTATTCCAAGACCCGCGAAGTCAGTTTTTTATGACCGATCCATTTAGCGAAGCGGCATTCGGATGCAGCAATATGTTTTTGAGCAGGGAAGAAATATTAAAAAGGGTAGACAAAACTTTGGAGCTGTTTGGAATATCTCACCTGAAAGAAAGAAATATCTTTAAACTTTCAAGCGGTGAAAAACAAAAACTGGCTATAGCTTCATGCTATGCGATGTCGCCCGAGATTTATTTATTCGATGAGCCTACAGCTAATTTGGATATTCATTCCATTTTTGATTTGGAAAAAATTTTACGCAGTTTAAAAGAAGAAGGAAAAACGATCATTATTTTGGAACATAGATTATTTTATCTTTCAAGTCTATGCGAGCGTATGCTTGTTATGGATAAGGGAAAAATTACGGGCGAATATTCAAAAGCGGAATTTTTTCAGCTGCAAAAAAATAAAAATATACGAAACATATATTTGGAAAATATCGAACCGGCTAATTGTAAAAATCTTATCAAAAAAAATTCTCCGCTGTTTGAAATAAAAAATATTTCATATTCACATTCAAAACAAGAAAAATTTGATGTGCTCAAAGACATAAATATAAAGGCTTATAAAAAAGAAATTATAGGTATTATAGGTGAGAACGGAGCCGGTAAAACAAGCCTTGCTAAATTGTGTACAGGTTTGCTAAAAGAAAAAGATGGAAGTATTTTGATTGAAGAAAAGAAGCAGAGCTATAAAAAAAGATTAGGGAGTATTTATTTTGTAATGCAGGATTCCGATTTTCAACTTTTCGGTAATACCGTAAAAGATGAATTGGATATAGGAAAAAAGGAAGGTCTTAGCGATGCGAAAAAAGAATCCGTTTTATCCGATTTTGAAATTTTAGATTTAAAAGAACGGCATCCTCTTGCCCTATCAAGAGGACAAAAGCAAAGGCTCACCATTGCTGCAGCTTTTTGTACTGACTGTAAGATAATTTTTTTGGATGAACCGACAAGCGGATTGGATAAGCATTCTATGGACTTGGTTTCTAAAACCGTTTTAACTGCTGCAAAATCAGGCAAACTTATATTTGTAATATCGCACGATTATGAATTTTTAATGTCCGTTTGCAGCAGAATTATTTATTTAAAAAGCGGAAGACTGCAATCCGATTTTAATTTAGATGATGCCGGTAAGACAAAACTTTGGGAACTTTTAAACAAAGGGCGTCTTATAAAAAAGGAAATGTAAAATGAACACAAAAAGAAATTTAGATCCGAGGACGGTACTCGGCATTGTATGTATTTTTATTTTTCTCGGCCTTGCCGTAAATAAGCCCTTTCCTTCGCATGTTTTACTTATTGTCTGTAATTTTTATTTATGGGATGTGAGAGCTTATCGTGAATCTATTTTGTACAGCGGAATGTATATCGTCATTGCCGTTTCGATGTTTTATATTCATTATATTCCGAATTCGACAGCTGTCTTAATGATTGTATCTTTAAGTTATTTTATTCAAAAATTCGTTATTGCAATTATGATGATTGTATTTTTAAAAAAGAAAACTTCAATGCCCTATATTATATCGGCTATGCAAACGATGAAGTTCCCAAACATAATAGCGATTCCTTTAATCGTTGTGTTTAGATATCTTACGTCTTTAAAAGAAGATTACGGATGCTTAAAGGATAGTTTAAAAATAAGGGGAATTTCTACTTCAGGTTTTCGTTTTTTGATTCATCCTATTCGGTCGATGGAACTTATAATTGTTCCGATTTTGTTTAGAAGTCTCCGCATAGCCGAGGAACTTTCAACATCGGTTTTGCTTAGAGGAATTGAAAACTATAAAAACAGAACAAATATCTATCCGCTTAAATTTACAAAAACGGATTTTGTATACGGATTATGTACGGCTATTGCTGCAAGTGCAGTATTGTACTTGCAGTTTAGTAATATAAAAATTTTTTAAGGAGATACGATAATATGGAAACAAAGACAAACAAATTGAATGCGCGGGATTTTATTTTTATCGGAATCTTTGCGGCGGTTGCACTATTGATTTTCTTTATTACGGGAGCGATAGCTGCATTAACTCTTTTCGGAACGATAGCCAATATTCCGATTACTCTCTTTTTTGTATCGGTAGCATTTATGTTGGCAGTATCGAAGGTAAGAAAAACGGGCGTCTTTTTTATTATGGGAATTATTATCGTTTTACCGGGATTTATGGCGGCAAACGGAATCGGTGTCGGCCTTTCAATTATCGGCTGGTTCATTGCGGAAGTCCTTGCGTCAACGATGAAGTACAAAGATAAAAAAGCAATCATACTGCCCTATGTACTGGGTGCCACATTGCAGACAGCTTTGTTTACTCTGCCTATGTATATTTCGCACGGGGAATATTTGATTCAGCGGCAGGAAATCCTTCACTTAACCGATGAAGCCTTGTCACAGTATTTACAATTTTTTTCATGGCCGGTTTATGGTTCGATGGTTGCACTAACGGTTGTAACAAGTTTTGCCGGTGCTAAAGTCTCTATGCGGATGTTGAAACCCTTATCTTAACCCCGTATTTTTATTGCAGAACCGTTGGCGGTTTTTTCTATTTCGATTTTTTGAGGGATGCGGGTTTTTAGTTCGCTGACGTGGGAAATTATTCCGACCATTCGGTTACCCCTTACTTCGTCGAGGATGCTGATGGCATTTTCAAGGCTGGCTTCATCGAGGCTGCCGAAGCCTTCATCTATAAACATTGAATCCAGCCTTATGCCGCCGCTTCTTGTTTGAATGGAATCGGCAAGGCCGAGGGCAAGGCTGATTGAAACCATAAAGGTTTCTCCTCCCGAAAGGCTTGCTGTGGGACGGATGCCGCCTGTGTAGGCATCATAAATTTCCATGTCCAATCCTGAAAGGTTGTTGCCCGAAAGCTCCTTACTCAGTTTTAAGACATAGCGGCCGCCGCTCATGCGTTCAAGGCGGGTGTTGGCATAGACGATTATTTCGCGTAAAAAGGCCGAGAGCATCCAGATATCGAATTTCAGTTTATACTTATTGCTGCCGTTTAAACTTAAGGAAAGCTCGGTTATAAGCCGGGCTTCTTCGGCTCTTTGTTTTAATTCCGTTAAAAGATTTTGCCGTCTTTCAAAAAGGTCTTTGAGTTTGTCGAGAGAGCTTTTTACTTCCGTAAGGCGGTCTTGTTCTTCGTCAAGATTTTTTTGCAAGACTATAATTTCGTCTTCAATATTTTCGGGCGGAACAAAGGTTTTGCCTTCAAGATCTTTTTCGAGGCCGGAGGCGGAGTGTTCCAAGGTTATCTTTTCTTCTTTGAATTTCGTTACCGTTTCTTCAAAGCCGCCGATTTTTTCTTCAGGTAAAATAGAATCTAAAAGCTCATTTATTGAAGAAAACCCCTTTTGCTCAAGAGAGGTTTTTAAATTTTCTTCTTCTTCCAATAAGGTTTTTTCCCATTTGGCCAACTGCTCCTGCCTTTGGATGAGCCCGGCCTTTATGCTTGTATGGCGGTCATTGCTTTCTTTGAGTCTTTCCTCATAGCCGCTTATTTTGCGGTCTGAGGCAAAAATCATTTCATTACAGCCTTCGATTGTGTCATCGATGTTTTCTTTTTGGATATCGGGGGGGATGGACTTAAAGGCATCATCGTATTGTTTTTTCTTTTCGTGGAGGATTGTGTTTAACTCGCTTTCTTTTATCTTGATATTTGTAAGGGCCTCGCTTAAGGCTTCCTTTTCATTTTGGATAGAAGAAAGTTTTTGCTCTAAATTTATTTTTGCGGTGTTTGCGGTTTGGGCTTCTTTTAAAAGGAGGTTATCTTTTTCGGCTTCCTTTGAGGCTTGCGGAAGGAGTTCTCCTATTGTTTTTTCTAAAGGCATTTCTTTAAAAATAAAAGCACCGGTTTTAAATTCTTCATTTAGGTTAAGAAAAGAACGGTCAAGCTCGTCCATTTGCTCTTTTTGCCAATCTGCATCTGTATTGCGGGCCGTGAGGCTGTTGTTGAGGTTTTCCCTGTCGTGATTAAACTTTTCGATGCTGCGTTCGCATTTTTGTATTTTTTCGTCGAGGGAAAAAATACTTTCCGTATTTTCAACGGCCGGGGAAGGGTGATGGATTGAGCCGCAGACAGGGCAGGGTTCCCCGTCTTTTAAGTGAACGGCAAAGGCGGATGCCTCTTGGTTTATTTCAAAATCTTTTTTTTCTTTTTTAAGTTTTTCAAAAAGCTCTTTTTCGATTTCGATGTCTTTTAACATTAACTGTAAATCGTTGTAGTTTTTTTCGGCTGCGGCCTTATGAGTTGTGTAGAGCTTTGCCGCCTTTTCTTTTTTTGAAGCAATCTCAAAAAGCCTTTTTAGGTAAGAAAGTTTTTGGGACGAGGTTTCGGCCCTTTCTTTTCTGTTATCGAGCTCGCTGATTATTTCAAGATAGCCGGAAACCTTGTCCTTGATCTCCTGAATATTCTTTTCGGTTTGAGCCAACTTTTCGGTCTTTTCTTTTTTTTGCAGAGAAAGTCCTTTTTTTTCGTATGATTTTTCTTCTATTTCTTTGTAAACCTCGGCGGCCCTTTTGAGACGGTCAAGATTTTGTTTTAGGGCGGCATTGTTTTCTTTTTCGGATTCGATATCTTTTTCTTGTGCTTTGAGAGCTTCCAAAATTTCGGTTACGGAATTTAAGTCTTTTATCTTTTTTTCGATGTCGGTTTTATATTCGACTATGTTAGAGTTAAGTTTTTTTACGGAATCGGCAAGGCCTGTAAGCGAGGAGGCTCTGCGTGCCTTTTCGACAGCCTCTTCCATCATTTTTATATCGTTTTTATGAGCATTAAGATTTTCGAGCCTTGTTTTTATCGCTGTAAGCTCTTCCTTTTTTTCTTTGAGAACCTTTGCCTGCTCTTTTTCTGAGATTTTTGCCTCGATTTTTTTGGAAATTTGGTTGTAATTTTTTTTGATAAGCTCAATCTCTTTTTCAAATTCGCTCTTTTTTGAAGGATAGGAATCGGCATCGAATTCTTTGCCGAGGGCTTCAAGGGCATCTTCAATATTTTTTATCTTATAGGTCTCTGCTTTTTCCAGCTCCTTTAGGTTTTCCATTATTTGGGTATAGCGGGAAATCGGAAAAAGCTCCTCAAGAGTTTCCTTTTTTTGACTTGAATTTTCGCGCAAAAAGGCGGCGAATTCTCCTTGAGGCAGAAGGACAATGCGGGCAAATTCTTTTTCGTTTAAGTTTATTATGTTCAATATTTTTTTGTCCGTGTCCCGCTTATTTGTTGCGCTTAAGTCTTTCCAAGTTCGGCCGTCCCATTCGGCTAGGGCCGATTCTTCAGGGTTTTCGCTTTTTTTTCCGGGGCGTAAGAATGGCAGCCGCCTAAAAATTTTGTATTTGGAGGGACCCATGGTAAAGATAAGCTCGACTTCGGCCGTTTCCTCTTCCGGCGCAAATTGGCTTCGGAGGCTGCGGGCAATTTGAGAGCGGCTTCCCAAGGGCTTTGAATAAAAGGCATAGGAGATTGCATCGAAGATGGTCGTTTTTCCGGCTCCTGTTTTGCCACATACCAAAAAGATAGAATCCATGAGGCTGAAATCTATTGTGTGAGTTCCGCGAAAGGGGCCTATATTGGTTAGTTTTAAAAGTTCGGGTTTCAAATTTATTCCTCCGTCAAAATCTTAAAAGTTTACTCCGTAAACCGGTCCCTGCAAAGGCTTTTAAAAAGTTCTTGTTTTTTTGCTGAGGGTTCCTCATCTATTGCCTTTTCAAAAAGCATGAAGTTTTCAAAGATGACATCCTCGTCTTCGATGTTCTTTTTTAAGATATGAATTTGCTCATCTTCTTTTAATTCGGCTGCGACTGCCTCTTGGTGCAGATTTAAAAGATAGGGAAATTTTTGCTGCAAGAGGCTCATCGGGCTTTGAATAACGTCGGAGCCTGTAAGCTTTATTTCTAAAAAATCGTCCTTGTAGGCATCGAATTTATCGGTATTAAAAAAATCGAAAAAACTGCCCTCTAAGTGGGTCATTTTGCGTAAGGGTGTAATCGGAATTTTTTCTACCCGGACAGGGAAGCCTTGAGTTTTGCAGTCTATGTCGACGGATAAAACAACTTTTTCGATTGAACATTCATCGAAGGCATAGGTTAGAGGGGCTCCGGAATAGTAAATTCTGTCGGTAACCTTTTGCATTTTGTGTAAATGTCCCAAGGCTGTGTAGGTAAAAAAATCGAAGAGGGCCGGCGAAACATATTCCGCAGTACCTAAAAAAGCCCTTTCAGATGAGGAGCTTTCTCCGTTTAAGGTAAAAAGATGGGCAATCAAAACCGAAGGAATTGCCGGATCTACAGCCTCTTTTAAACGCCGGGAGGCTTCTTGAGCCATTTCTGCCTGAGAAGTCAATTTTAACTCCTCATTTTGCGCGGAAAATGAGCCTAAATGCAAAAAAGGCATCAAAAAAAATTGAACTTTTTCTCCATTTTGTGCTATAATGATAGGTGAGCATAAGTTGCCGGTTCCTGCAGCGATGTGAATATTACTCGAATTTAAAATTTGAGCACCGAAGGCGAGCCTTTCGGCGGAGTCATGGTTTCCGGGTATTATAAACACGGCTGTATCAGGGCAATCCCGATGGACGGCAGATAAAAATGAATCGAAGAGAGCTACATATTCTGAAGGAGGAATTGAGCGGTCGTATACGTCGCCTGCAATGATTAAGGCTGCATAATCGTCTTCTAAAAGAATTTTATGGATATCATCGAGCATCTTTTTCTGTCTTTCGGCTTGAGGAGCCTCGTATAGGCTTTTCCCCAAATGCAGATCGGCGGTATGCAAAATTTTCATACTTCTAATGTATGTGTATTTAAGGATTATGTAAAGGACCTTAGAATGAAAAACTACATAAAAATTGTTTTTGCTTTGTGCGGTATTGCTTTGGCGATAGGGATAGGAGGGGCAGCTTTTTTTATTGCTGCAAAACCTTCGTCGGATTTTCAACTCAGGACAGATTATTTGCTTGAGTACAGATTTTATCTTTCAAGTTTAAAGTCGGATATGTACAGGACTGCATGTAAGGACGGGGAATTTTCCGTTCAGAATTTTAAGGCGAAGATAAAAGAAACCGTTAATTCGTTTGAAAATTTAAAAAAACTTTCCGCAGCGGATAAAACCGATTCCAACTTAAAGTTTGCATACAATGACTATGAAAATTCAAATAATAAGCTGTTTAAAAGCATAGAGGCTTGGAGGCAGGAGTTTGAACTTACAGGAGATTCATCGGCAAGAACTTTTTTTCCTGTTTTAAAAGAATTTGATGCTGTGCAGACTAGCTTTGAAAGGCTTAAGAAAGAGTATAAGACCGGCTTTACACGACAGGAAAAAAAAGCAAAAACTCTTGCTGCTTTTTTAATAGTTTTAGCTTGGGGAATAGGCGTATTTTTAACATGGCTTGTTTCTTCCATTATATATAAAATTTACATTGAAAGAGAAAGAGCTAAGAAGGCAAAACTTAGGCTCCATCTAGGTCCCAAAACAGATAATAAGCAGACTTCATTTAATGAAGAACGGAATTCGATTTCTGATGAAATTTTCAATAAAACCGTTCAGCAAAGTGCCGAAGAAGAAGGCGATAAAAACATATCGCAAAATTCCATTCAATCGGCTCCTTTCCAAAAATATTCTTATACACAAACCTCTTCTGCTGTTTCTGTAGAAGAATCGCCGGCTTATATCAAACTCCAAAACGACTATGCAGAGCTAAAAGCCATGTCCGACGAACTAAATGAGGCTTATAATGAACTGCAAGAAAAACATAGTGAGCTTGGTTCCTCCTATAGAGAACTGCAAGAATCCTTTAAGCAAGGCGATGAAAAAAAGGCCGAAAAATGCGAAACGGTAAAATCCTTTTTGTCGGATATACAGATGGATGCTGCAGAAGCTCAAGAAGATGCTCAGGCAGCGCAAGAACTTGTTGAGACCTTCCAGGGCGGGCATAAACTTTTTAAATCTACTTATGAAAAAATTGTTCATATAAATCAAAGTATTTCGGATATACAGGAAATGGCGGAGGTTATTGCAGGTATTGCCGAGCAAACAAAGATGCTCAGTATGAACGCCGCCATCGAAGCAGCCCATGCCGGAGATGCAGGAAAGGGTTTTGCGGTTGTAGCCGAAGAATTGGGCCGCTTGGCAACTGCTTCGGTAGAAAGCTCTGCCGGTATCGGAAAAACAGTAATTGAGGTGGTAAAAAATATTTCGTTTATGGCAAAAAGCAGTGAAGATTTGGATAAAGCCTTCAACGATATAAACATAAAAACAAATCAGGTTTATACAACAGTTATGAATTTTTCGGATAGAATGATTCAAACATTCCAAAAAACAGACAATGTTTTAAAAGGACTTGACACAATTTAACAATAATAGTATTATAGACAGATAGTAGAGTAATTTTTAGTTACTCAAATTCATTGTGTTTTGGAGGCTTTTTTTGTGAAAGTTGTATATGACCAAAATCGTCCGATATACTTACAAATAGTAGAAAAGATCAAATGTAAGATTGTGTATGGGGAGCTGAAACTGGGAGATAAAATTCCTTCAATGAGCGATATGGCCGTGGAAATGGATGTAAACCCTAATACTATGTTCAGGGTTTACAAACAACTTGAAAATGAAGGTATAACCGAATCTAAACGAGGTTTGGGCAGCTTTGTTGTAAATGAGGATGATCTAGTGATGCGGTTAACGGGAGAAATGGCTGATCAGATTATATTGCCTGCAATTGAAGGTTTACGGAATTTGAAATTTTCCGATGAACGAATAATCGAATCGATAAAAGCAAAGTTATAATAAACCTTTAGGAGGAACAAATGAGTACAGTACTTGAAACGGAGCATTTAAAAAAAACATATTTGGGAAAAAAGACGGCTCTTTATGATGTAAGTTTAAAGGTTGAAAACGGAAGAATATACGGTCTTTTAGGACCGAACGGCTCAGGCAAAACAACCTTTTTGAAGATAATTGCAGGTCTCATAAAACCTACAGCAGGCAATTTTAAGGTATGCGGGAAAGAATTCGGCATAGATACAAAAAAGATTGTAGCCTTTTTGCCGGATAAAAATGTCGTATATCCTTGGATGACCTCTGAAGATGCCGTCAATTTTTATGCCGACTTTTTTGAAGACTTTGATAAAAACAAGGCCTTGGATATGCTGAAATTTATGAAGTTGGAGCCCAAGCAGACAGTAAAAACAATGTCCAAAGGTATGATCGAAAAACTTAATCTAAGCCTTACCTTTTCGAGAGCTTCAAAACTGTATATTTTGGATGAACCGCTGGGAGGCACTGATCCTGTAGCCAGAGAGCAGATTATTAAAACCATAATCAAAACATGGACTGAAGAAAGCGCTATCTTAATTACAACCCATCTGGTTTCGGATATAGAGCATGTATTTAACGATGTTTCCTTTTTAAAAGAAGGTGAAATCGTTTTGGAAGGTGATGCAGAAGATTTACGCAGCACCCGCGGAAAGTCTATCTATCAAATTTATCTTGATGTTTTTGGAGCATAAAAATGGGAAGAATTTTTAAATATGAAATAAGGCGAAGGCTGAATACTATTTTGATTTTAAGTGTAACCATGATTATTTTGTCAATCGGTTCAATAGTTCTTTTAGGAATTTTTAAAACTCCTTTCGGATCTATGAGCACAACAGGAGGCCTTTGGCTTGGGCTAACCTTTTTTGCCCTTATCTTTATACCCCTCGTAATGTTTTTTACATGCAGTAACGGGCACATAGATGAACTTTTGTACAAAGATACAAACTATCTTATGCTGACCATTCCTATAAGAAGTGAATCTATACTGGGAGGCCGAATTCTTGCAGGTTTTGTAGAATATTTAATATATACCCTCATTGCTGCCGTATTTTTTATAGTAATAGGAGCCCAGCAAACAGTGGTTTACGGATCGGCCGGCAGAAGTATCCTATCGGTTTTGGGAGATATATTCTATCAGATATTTGCACAGAATTTTCTTCCATTTCTTTACGGTGTTTTATTATTGGTTTCATCATTTTTACTTGTAGGAACGGTTTTTATGTTTGTTAAGGCTTTGACCCGTTCATTTATAAGAAAAAAGATGATGGCCCAAATTATTGCAGTTATTCTTTTTGTGTTAATTTTTGAAAGAGTTATGGCTTTCGGCACTTATTTAAGCAAAGAGTGGGATCTTGTGCAGTACATAGATCTAAGACTTGTATCATCTCAATATCAGCCTTTTGGACATATTCAGCCCATACCCGTCCATTTGGTTACAATAATTATGACCATACTTATTTCCGCCGGCTTTTTTGCGGCTACAAGTTGGTTGTTCAATAAAAAAGTAGAACTGTAAAATTAACAGCTAAGTAGGCGGGATGAGTACTATGAATTACCCGCCTACTGTTGTATCGGTATAAATAGCGGGAGCAGATACAAGGCGCGTGCAAAAAACACCCGCAGGCGTATTATAATACGTCGAGGACTGTTTTTTGCTAAGCAACGCAGTAGATGCCTGATGAAAAATGTACTTCCTTGTACATTTTTCATCTTAGAGTTTTGCTCCCGCAAAACTCTCGGGGGCTTAAAACCACCGCCGTCCATGGCGGTACATTACTGCCCGCATATTTAAAAGCCTATGCCGACCAGGCTTCACTTTCTTTCTGTAGTCTATACATCCTCGGATACGATGAGTTTCCTTTCATCAATTCCTCGTGTGTACCAATTTCTTCTATTTTGCCTTCTTTTAAAACGACTATCTTATCGGCATTTTCTATGGTGCGCAAACGGTGAGCGATTACGATAACGGTTTTGTTTTCGACAAGCTTTGTCAAAGCCTCTTGAATGAGGGTTTCGTTTTCGGGGTCGAGGGCTGCGGTTGCTTCATCAAGGAGAATGATGGGCGCATCCTTTAAAAGCGCGCGCGCAATCGAAAGCCTCTGCCTCTCTCCGCCTGAAAGAGTGTAACCGTTTTCGCCGATAACCGTGTCATAGCCTTGCGGCAGCTTTTCGATAAAATCATGACAGCGCGCAGCCTTTGCAGCGGCAAGTACCTGCTCTCTTGTTGCATCCTTATTTCCGACAAGGATATTGTTGTACACAGTATCGTTAAAGAGGACGACATCTTGAAACACAATCGAAAAAGCGGATAAAAGCGTTTCAGGGTCTATGGTAGAAACATCTACACCGCCGACACGAACTGTTCCTGAAGCAAGATCCCAAAAGCGCGCCGCAAGGCGGGCAATCGTGGACTTGCCGCAGCCTGAATGTCCGACGAGGGCGGTGATTTCTCCCTGCTTGGCGGTAAAGCTGATATTGCTTACCGTGTCGCGCTCGGCATCATCATTATACGAAAACGAAACATTATCATATTGAATATCGTAGCCGTTAGGATTGAATGTTTCGCTTCCCGCCTGCTTAGGATAGTTGACAATTTCCAACTGACGCTCTACCGCCGTACGCGAAAAAAAGAATTCGCCGAGCATCATAAAGACTGCCGTAAGCGGCTCAAAGATTCTTCCTGCAATCAGCAAGAAAACAAGGTAGGTAAAAAGCGGAAGACTTCCTTGTGCATATAAAACTGCACCGACCGCAATGACAAGCGGGAAACCGAAGCGCACCACGATGATAGAACCTATCATCACCACTCCGGTAAACAATTCTGCTTTTACCGCTTCTTTGGTGCTGAATGCGATACGGTCTTTTACCGCCTGCACATAATCATCTTTTTTGTCGGAAGACTTGAGTACCTTAATATTGTCGAGCATTTGCTGAATGGAATTGTAAATACCGAAAAGGATACTGTTCATCTGAACGCCGAAGCGGCGCGATTGTTTACGCGACATATAGACAAGAAAAAACCCGATTGCAGAACAGGTAAAGAGCGTAAGGGTCATGCGCCAATCGAAAAAGGCGAGCATCACGGCCGATATAATAATTGAAGCAATAGCTCCGAATAAGTCGGCACCCGTATGCCCGATAGCGTGTTCTATCGTCGTGACGTCGTTTAAAAGCGTTGCCGTTAAATCGGATAAGTCCTTTTTACCGAAATATGAAAGCGGCAGTTTTCGAATGTTTTCAGCAAGAGAGATACGCACATTTGCCGACTCTTCATAACAGGTATTAAATGTTTTGCGGTACTTGAGTTTTTCAATTAAGAACAGCACAAGAATAATGAGTAAAGACAAGCCTGCAAACAGCCACGGATTAAGGGGCGCAGTAGTTTCTCCTTGAAGCGGTTTTAAAAGTTCCTGCAAAGCATAAAATGAAAGACCGAGCGGTACAATCAAAAACAAATTTCCAAAGGTCGCAAGAGCGGATGCCTTATTTAAATCCCGTGCTCCCTTGTCCGACAAAGCAAAATAATCCTTTAACATAACTTCTCCTTTGTTTGACAACCGAAAAAATATCAATTTTTGAGGGCGTCAAACACCGCCGTTTCGCAATGCTAATGAGAAACGGCATACTATAATTTGAGTTTTGCGCCTGCCGTAAAACTCGAAGTTGAAGCGGAAGACGCTATTTGTGTCTGTAGCTTCAACACATCTCCTTAAAATTTAATTCTTAATTCCTCATTCTTTCCTCAAAACGTCCATATCAAGATCAAGATGTCCGCCTGAGCTTATGAGTGATTTTTTGCAGACGGCGGTAAAGCCCGCTTTGATGCCTGCTTCCCGTACAGCATCTTTTATCATTTCCATATCGGCACCCCTTAACCGCTGCGGCATCCACGAAACTACCATAGTCCACGGTGCACTGTAGTCTTTTTCGATACCGTCCGATATGCAAATAAACATGCCGCCGGGATTTAATGCCGTGTATATTTTTTTCATAAACTCGTCAATGCAGGTTTTAGCCGCATACACGGAGTTTGAAGAAAAAATCAAATCGTAGTCCGTGCCGATTTCTTCTTTTGTAAAATCGCCGCACATAATCGAAGTCTGCTTTTGCATGCCGGTAAGCTCTATTGATTTTTCTATAACCGGACGCATAGTAGGCATATCGTACAGAACGAGACTCATATCGGGATTTTCCTTTGCAAGATTCAGCATATAGAGCCCCGCACCGCAGCCTAAGTCGATTACCTTTTTTGCTTTTTGTACACCTTCAATTTCGCTTAAGGCGGCTTTGACATGCGTTGCATTGTAGCCGGATTGCACGGCGCGCATAAGGTTCCCCATTGCAGCAAAATCAAATCCGCCGTCCTGCTTGGCGGAAGTATCTTGTGCCTGCGGTTCCTTTTGTAAAAGCGGTGTTATATCTTCCGGAAAGGAGCCGCCCATATCCGTACCAAAATACTCAAGTACGGGGCCTGCATAATAATCGCTTTCTTTTAAAAGGTATTTATCCGTATATGCACAATTGCGGTACCGATTCCCGTCTTTTGTTAGGTAGCCTAAAGAAAGAAGTGTTTGCAAAAAAATTTCTGTATTTTCCCGACTCCAGCCTTTTTTCTCCGCTAGCTGCCCGCTGTCCTGCAGCGTCTTTAACTCATCAAAAACGCCGAGCCGCAACGCATTCATAATAATCTTCGGCACCGGCGAATAGTACGGCATTTCCAGTACTTCTCTTAAAAAATCGTCTTCGGTTTTCATAGCTATCTCATTCCCGATTCACAAGTTAAGCATTCGCCGCCAGTTTCCAGCTGATACCCGATTGGAAGTTATTCCACATTTTGGTGTACGTGCCGCCCTTTGCCGAAAGCTCCGCGTGGGTTCCGCTTTCTTCGATTTTACCGTTATTGATAACGCAGATTTTGTCCGCATTCACAATAGAAGAAAGGCGGTGGGCAATCATAATGACGGTTTTGTTTTTAAGCAGCTGACTGAACGTCTTTTTGATTTTATGCTCGTTTTCCGCATCGGCAAAACTGGTAGCTTCGTCCAGCACGACAATGGGAGCGTCCTGTAAAAGGGCGCGGGCAACGGCAAGCCGCTGGGCTTCTCCGCCTGAAACATACGTCCCCTTGGTGCCGTATACAGTGTCTATGCCGTCCGGAAGTTTTTCGATAATGTCCATACACTCGGCTTTTTCAAGCACGGCAAGCACTTCTTCGCGTGTTGCGTCTTTTTTGCCGTAGCGGATATTTTCAAAAATGCTTTCGTTAAAAAGCTTGTTTTCCTGAAACACAAAGCTGATAAGGTGCATAAGGTCATCAGTTTTGATATTCTTAATGCTCACGCCGCCGATGGTAATTTCCCCCGAATCGAGCTCCCAAAAGCGTCCGAGCAAATTGACTAACGTTGTCTTTCCTCCGCCCGAAGGCCCTACAAGGGCGGTAAGCGTATGTTCGGGAAGGTTAAGCGATATACCGTCAATCGCTTTTTTGAATGAGATGCAGGCTTTTTCCGATTGACCGTCTGCCCGCTCCTGTTCCGCCTTTCCGCCGCTTCCCTTTGAGTCCGCCGCCGTATTTGCGGTTTTTTCTTCCGTATTCTCACCCTTTGTGCCTTGCGCCGTGCTTTCGGCACTTTCTTTATAAGAGAACACAACATCTTTAAAAGCAATATCGAACCTTTGCGGCATAACGGACTTTTCAGGCTCCGGAGCGGCTTTTTCGTTTAAAATAGCCTCGATACGGTTTAAGGCATCGCCGCCTTGCATATTCAAACTGGAGCCGTACATGATTTTTATCATCATATTAAACATCACCGGCGAAAGTGAAAGATAGAAAATAAAGCCGTATAAAAACTTTGCATAGCCTTCACCTTGGATTGCCGTTCCTGCAAAATAACGGCAGCCGGTACCAA
Organism: Treponema sp. OMZ 790; assembly: GCF_024181285.1. Classification (NCBI taxonomy): domain Bacteria; kingdom Pseudomonadati; phylum Spirochaetota; class Spirochaetia; order Treponematales; family Treponemataceae; genus Treponema; species Treponema sp. OMZ 790. The sequence continues at coordinate 2,791,112 of NZ_CP051201.1, forward strand.
AAGACAAAGCCCGCTTTTAAGAGTGCAAGAAAAATCGAATAGCCGTTTTCCCAGCTCATCGAATATTTTAAAACATAATCGCGGTAATTCACAATTGAAGTATAAAAGTCCTTAAAACGGTGTACCGATTGATTAAAGGTTTTTACCACCGAAATGCCGCGGATATACTCGGTTCCCGCACTGTTCATTTTTTCGAGGGCATTTTCGTAGTTTTCCATAAAGCCCATTTTTCGTCCCTTTGCCATCATTGCCCCTTGCAATATGAAGGCAATAACGAGCGGCAAAAACGAAATGAGCCCGAAGCGCCAATCAAAAAAGAACATCAAAAATAAAACGGCAATGGGCGTTACCGCATTTTGTACGACATCGGGAAGCATGTGCGCGATAAGCCCTTCAAGCGAATGGACGTTTTTTTCAAAGACCTTGCGTACCGAACCGCTTGCATGTGTTGTGTGCCAGCCGACCGGAAGGCGCGCAAAGGTATCCGTCAAGCGCATATTTAAATTCCCCATCAGATTGAAGGCGGTAATATGCGAACACATCAGTGCGCCGAAATACAAAAGAAAGCCCGCCGCAGCCGCACCAAGAGCGATAAGCCCGTAGATAACCATTTGCTCCGCATCAACCTCAGTCCCCGCCGTATATGCCGAAATAATGCCGCGCAGTACGTAAAACACCACCGCATACGGAATAAGCAGTGCAAGAGTGCTTAAAGCCGACAAAAAAAGCGACAAATAAATAAAGGGCTTGTGCTTTCCCGCATAGGCTAAAATGCGGCTTACAACCCCAGCCTGCTTCACCTTCTTAGGCGAACTTTTTTCATTTTTGCTCATATATACTCCTTTCAAACTCAAAGTTGAAGCGGAAGACACCATTTGTGTCCGCAGATTCAACACATCATCTTAAAAAATACTTTATCCAACTTAGGATTAGTCATTTAATCCCTAATTCATTATTAACCCTGCATTGTTTTGCATGAGTGATTTCATTTGACTGATAGCAACTTTGTTCAGCTGTATCAGCCGCTCTCTTCGGTAAGCGAAATATAATCGGCGTTATTATGTTCATAAAGCACAATTTCAAAGCCCTGTACATTCATCGTTTTATTCGTGCGGAGGGTTTAATACCCGCCGTTCATCGGCTACGCTCTGCGTCGTAGCAAAGGGTATTAAAGCCGACTGCAACCACCTTATGAGAACATACAATGCGAAACATTGAGCATTGTACCCCGACGCTTTGCGTCGTATGCTCTGCGTCGGGGTTGTTGATTCTTCGCCATAACCGCCCCTTAACTAATCAATTCCAAATTCCCAATCCCCAATTAAAAACACCCGTTAAATCTTTTTATCGTTTCCGTTTGTATCCCGCTTATAAAATATCCAGTTTTTTGCTTTTGCGGCTTCAAAGGCGGTTATCAGTTTTGCGGAAGAAGTAAGGTCCGTGATGTTTTTTTCCTGCGGATTATTCTTTTCACGATATATAAAAGCTCTGCCCGCTTCATTGCCGCCGCGATCGGGTAGATTGTTGAATATCCTGATAAAAGCTTCTTCGTTTAGTTGATTTTCGGCACAATTCAAAAACACTAAATCGCTCAAACCCTGTACATTGAGTGAGGTCAGTTGATTTTCGGTACAGTACAGTTTCTCTAAAGCCGTCAAGCCTTGTACATTAAGCGCGGTAAGCCCGTTATCGGAACAATACAGCACCTTCAAAGCGGTCAAGCCTTGCATATTGAGTGAGTTCAACTTATTACCGGAACAGTTTAATTCCTCTAAAGCCGTCAAGTCTTGTACATTAAGAGAGGTCAGCAGAGTATTGAAACAGTCCAGCTTCCGTAAAGCCGTCAAGCCTCGTAGATTGAGAGCGGTAAGCAAAGTTCTGGAACAGTTCAGCTTCCGTAAAACGGTCAAACCTTGCACATTGAGTGAGGCAAGCTGATTTTCGGAACAGTCAAGCACAGCCAAAGCCGTTAAGCCCCGTACATCGAGTGAGGTAAGATCATTGCCGGCACACTCCAGCACCGTCAAATCCTGCAATCCCCGCACATCAAGTGAGGTAAGCCGATTGCCGGAGCAATAAAGCTCGGTAATTGCCCCTTTTAAGACAATCCAATTTCCCGTTGCCGTAAGCCGTACCGATTCACCGCTCGGTAATTCCTCAACCGTGCAGCCTTCAACCTGTATCTCGGAACCGTCGGCAGTTAGCGCCTTCACGACTATCTCGTTTGTATCGGGGCTTATACCGAGTATTGCCGCGCCTGTCTTGTAAGCCTCCTCCGCATTCACCGTGCCTATCAGCAATCCTGCGGTAAGCAGCACCGTCATCAATAATTTTTTCATTTTATTCACTCCTTAAAAATAGTTCTTAATCAGGAATTGACTAATCCCCGATTACCTAAACAAATCCCGTCAAGTACAGCGGCTTTTTAAGCAGTAACGATGTTTTACGGAACGCAAAACTCGTTGTAAAAGAATTATACGGACGTCAATTCTTTTACAACAATCCCGTTCTTTCAAAATGTTTTTTTAATATTTTTTTGCCTAAAAGTCCGCCGAGTAATCCGCCTAAAAATGCGGTAGCATACAGTATGGGCATAATCCATATCGGAAGGCTTGTAATTTCTCTTACATAATCGGCACCCAGCATTTTTTCGGTAACCGTAAAATATTGCTCTTTAAAAAGGAAGATTTGCCAAAATCCGCCACAGAGCCACAGCGACATAACCGAATAGCTTGCAATGCTCCCCTTTACCGTGTTATAGCCGAATACTTTGCGCACAATTTCCGCAGACGCTGCAATGATAAGGTTATGGATTGCAACTATGGATGCATGTCCCATAAGAGTCATAAGGCAACCGGGAATTACTGCAAAGATAAAAACTCCGAACGGTTTTTGCACCTTTGCGAGTAAAAACATCACCGCAATTCCTAAAAACAGGCTGACCAAAAAGGGATATGCCAAATAGGTAATGACTAAAAAAACCAGAGGCGTTCCTATTATAAAAAGCCCTGAAAAATAAATAACGGCAAAAATACCGATATTTATCAAATCTTTTAAAACCAATCTGTTGTTCATACAAGCTCCTTAAATTAATTCATAATTCCCAATTAAAAACAGTCTCTACACCCTTTGCAAAGTCTGCGGTTTTTGGACATAGGGAAAACGGTAATCGGATAGGCTGAACTCAAAGGTTTCTCTGTTTACTATGCCGAGCGGTTTATCTCTTTCGTACAGCTGCATAAAAAAGTCTAGCGCCTAAGCGCACGAGTGGTAGGTTCCGAATGCTTTGTCATAATCATAGCCGCCATTACCATATTGATTCTTATAAAGCCTCGATTTCTTCTTTAGGAAGTCCCGTAACCTTTGAAATTAGTTCAATGCCGAGATTTTCATACCTCATCAGCTTTGCCGTTTCAATTTTGGTTTGGTAAGAGCCGTCCGCAAAGGCTATTTCACGTTCTTCAGCACGCTGTACCGCTATGTCGGTTTCATAATCATATTCGGCCAGTAACATATTGATTACCTCCTTAGTTTTGCGTTTTAGATAATCTTTCAAAATATTATTTGCTATACATTCTTCAACGGCTTTTTGAAAGCCGTTTTGAGAATCCTGTTTTTTCCATCTTCGTACCGTTTCTACGAATAACGTGTACTCATACATCGTTTTGCAGTTTTCCAGTACCGGATGGCGGTTTTGTTTATTTATGTTTATTACTGTAACGGTCAATTCAAGATTGGGTTTTGATATTTTTTCTATAAAGGCATCAGAGAGTTTTAGAGTTTTATCGGAAGGATAGCGTTCCTCTCCATTATAAAAGACATAAAACTCCGGTGTCGGAATTTTTAGGAGTTTACGGCTGTATTTTTCTTTTGATTCAAAGATAGCTTCGTACAGGCGGCTTACATATTCAAGGCAGCGCAAAGGCATATTGGGGTTTATTGTTGATTGATGTTCGGCAAGTACTATAATTTTATTGTCTACGAGATACGACACATCATTATAGAATGTCATATAGAGAACTTGATCCAAACGGATATTTTTCAGCTCTTCCGTATCCGTAAGTGAAGTTCCGTGCAAGGCGTTATAAAGCGATAAAAAGTTTTCTTTTGCTTTTTCATCTTCTGCGAACAAATCAACAAAAACAGAGTCTTTGTAGCTGCGTTTGTGTTTACTCATCTTTCCATCACCTCCCCGTAAAGCAATTATACCATGAAAAGACGGAATTTTCAATTAAGCGTTTAGTTCAATCCCCGGTTAAACATGCTCTGCGTGAAGGATTGCAGCGGCACGGCAAACAATGTCCGTCCGTGTACATTGTTTGCCTGCGGGTTTATAAGATAAACTCGCATATATCACAACCGCCGCCGTCCGCGGCGGGCATTGCTGCCTTAAATTTTTGAGCAGCGGCAAAAAGCTGCATGCCCTCATTCCTCATTACTTACCCCTTTTCTTTTCTCAATACGTCCATATCAAGATCAAGGTGTCCGCCCGAGGTTATAAGCGGTTTTTTACAAACGGCGGTAAAGCCCGCTTTGATACCCGCTTCGCGTACTGCGTCTTTTATCATCTCCATATCAATACCCTTCATGCGCTGCGGCATCCACGAAAGTACCATAGTCCACGGTGCGCTGTAGTCTTTTTCGATACCGTCCGATATGCAAATAAAAATTCCTCCGGGATTTAATGCCGCGTATATTTTTTTCATAAACTCATCGATACACGCCTTAGCCGCATATATGGAGTTTGACGAGAAAATGACATCGTAACCCGTCCCGATTTCTTCTTTTATAAAATCCCCGCACATAATCGAAGATTGCTTTTGCATACCGGTAAGCTCTATTGACTTTTCTATAATCGGACGCATATCAGGCATATCGTAAAGCACAAGGTTCATATCGGGATTTTCCTTTGCAAGATTCAGCATATAGAGCCCCGCACCGCAGCCTAAATCAAGCACTTTTTTTGCGTTCCGCACATCTTCAATTTCGCCTAAGACAGCTTTTACATATTTTGCACTATAGCCGGACTGAACGGCGCGCATAAGGTTTCCCATTGCGGCAAAATCGAATCCGCTGTCCTGCGCACCTGCTTCATCTTGTGCCTGCGGCCCCTTTTGCAAAAGCGGTGTTATATCTTCCGGAAAGGAGCCGCCCATATCCGTACCGAAATACTCAAGTACGGCTCCCGCATAATCACCGCTTTCTTTTACAAGATACTTATCCGTATATTCAAAATTGCGGTACCGGTTCCCGTCTTTTGTCAGGTACCCCAAAGAAAAGAGCGTCTGTAAAAAAACTTCGGTATTTTCCCGGCTCCAGCCTTTTTTCTCCGCCAGCCGCCCGCTATCCTGCGGCGTTTTCAACTCATCAAAAATGCCGAGCCGCAGCGCATTCATAATAATCTTAGGCACCGGCGAATAATACGGCATTTCCAGTACTTCTTTTAAAAAATCATTTTCGGTTTTCATACTCACCTCTCATTCCCAATCCCCTGTTAAAAACACCCTCTAAATCTTTTCATCATTTCCGTTTGTATCCCGCTTATAAAATTCCCAATTTTTTGCCTTTGCGGCTTCAAAAGCGGTTTTCAATTCGGCGGAAGAAGTAAAGTCCGTTACATTTTTTTCCGGAACATCGTTTCTTTCACGATATATACGGGCTTTGCCCGCTTCTTTTTGTTTTCTGTCGGGTAAGGCGTTCAATATCCGTATAAAGGCTTTTTCGCTTAGTTGATTTTCGGCACAATTCAAAAACAGTAAAGCGGTAAAGCTATGGACATCAAGCGAAGTAAGCCGATTGCCGGAACAGTCCAGCGCTTGTAAAGTGCTTATGCCGCTCATATCGAGGGCGGCAAGTTGATTGCCGGAACACCATAGTTCGCGTAAAGCGGTCAAGCCTTTTAGGTTAAGTGTTTTAAGTTGATTATAATCGCAAGACAAATACTGCAAAGCGGTCAAACCTTGCACATTGAGTGAGGTAAGCTGATTTTCGGAACAATCCAGCCTCTCCAAAGCCGTTAAGCCATGTACATTAAGAGAGGTCAGCTGATTGAAAGGGCAGGACAAATACTGCAAAGCAGTCAAACCGTGCATGTCAAGCGAAGTAAGCTGATTGTCATGACAGTCCAATTCATCTAAAGCACTCAAACTCTGCACGTTAAGCGAAGTAAGCCGATTTTGGGAACAATCCAGCTTCTGTAAAGCGGTCAAACCTTGCACATTGAGTGAGGTAAGCCGATTCCTATCGCAAAAAAGTGCCCACAACATGGTTAAATTCCGCACATCGAGTGAAGTCAGCCGATTTTCGGAACACTCAAGTTTTTCCAAAGCGGTCAAACCCTGTATATCAAGTGAGGTAAGCCCATTATCGGAACAGTCAAGTTTCTTTAAAGCGGTTAACCCCCGCACATCCAGTGAGGTAAGTTGATTGGCGGCACACTCCAGCCGGTTTAAGTCAGGCAAGTTCCGTACATCAAGCGAGGTAAGCTGATTTTCGGAACAATACAGTTCGGTAATTGCTCCTTTTAAGACAACTCTTGTTTCCGTTGGCGTGAGTGTTGTCTTTTCACCGCTCGGTAATTCCGTAACCGTGCAGCCTTCAACCTGTATTGCGGAACCGTCGGCCGTTACCGCTTTCACGGCTATCTCGTTTGTATCGTAATCGTAGCTTATACCGAGTATTGCCGAGCCTGTCTTGTCAGTCTCCGCCGCATTCACCGTGCCTACCAGCAATCCTGCGGTAAGCAGTACCGTAAAAAGTTTTTTCATATTCACCCCCTTGGTTTAATTCTTAATTTGTAATTCATAATTAAATTAAATCTTTTTATCATTTCCGTTTGTATCCCGCTTATAAAATATCCAATTTTTTGCTTGTGCGGCTTCAAAAGCGGTTTTCAATTCGGCGGAAGAAGTAAAGTCCGTGATGTTTTTTTCCTGCGGATTATTCTTTTCACGATATATAAAAGCTCTGCCCGCTTCATTGCCGTCGCGCTCGGGTAGATTGTTGAATATCCCGATAAAAGCTTCTTCTTTTAAACTGTTGTTATAACAGTACAGCTCCTGTAAAACGTTTACTGCCGGTAATTCGATGGCTGTAAGTTTATTGTTTGAGCAGCCCAGTATTTGTAAAGTGCTTATGCCGCGCATATCGAGGGCGGCAAGTTGATTGTCGGAACACCATAGTTCGCGTAAAGCGGTCAAGCCTTTTAGGTTAAGTGCTTTAAGTTGATTATGACGGCAAGACAAATACCGCAAAGCGGTCAACCCCTGTACATTTAATGAAGTCAGCTTATTACCGGAACAAGCCAGTTTTTCCAAAGCCGGCAAGCCTTGTACATTAAGCGCGGTAAGCCCGTTATCGGAACAATACAGCACCTTCAAAGCGGTCAAGCCTTGCACATTGAGTGAGTTCAACTTATTACCGGAACAGTTTAATTCCTCTAAAGCCGTCAAGTCTTGTACATTAAGAGAGGTCAGCAGATTATCGGAACAAGCCAGTTTTTTCAAAGCCGACAAGCCTTGCACATTAAGCGAGGTAAGCCCGTTATCGGAACAATACAGCACCTTCAAAGCGGTCAAGCCTTGCATATTGAGTGAGTTCAACTTATTACCGGAACAGTTTAATTCCTCTAAAGCCGTCAAGTCTTGTACATTAAGAGAGGTCAGCAGATTATCGGAACAGTCAAAGCCCTTCAAAGCGTTAAAATCTTGTGTATTAAGCGAAGTTAGCAGATTTTTAGAACAGTTCAGCTTCTGTAAAGCGGTCAAACCTTGCACATTGAGTGAGGCAAGCTGATTTTCGGAACAGTCAAGCACAGCCAAAGCCGTTAAGCCTTGTACATCCAGTGAGGTAAGAGCATTGCCGGCACACGCCAGCACCGTCAAATCCTGCAATCCCCGCACATCAAGTGAGGTAAGCCGATTGCCGGAACAATAAAGTTCTTGTAAAACAGTTAAGCCTTTCAGATCGAGTGAGATAAGCCGATTGCCGGAACAATAAAGTTCTTGTAAAACAGTTAAGCCTTTCAGATCGAGTGAGATAAGCCGATTGCCGGAACAATACAGTTCGGTAATTGCCCCTTTTAAGACAATCCTATTTCCCGTTGCCGTAAGCCGAACCGATTCACCGCTCGGTAATTCCTCAACTGTGCAGCCTTCAATCTGTATCTCGGAACCGTCGGCCGTTACCGCTTTCACGGCTATCTCTTTTGTATCGGGGCTTATACCGAGTATTGCCCGGCCTGTCTTGTCAGTCTCCGCCGCATTCACCGTGCCTATCAGCAATCCTGCGGTAAGCAGCACCGTAAAAAATTTTTTCATATTCACTCCTTAAAAATAATTCTTAATCAGGAATTGACTAATCCCCGATTAACCAAGCCCTGCGTGAGGGATTGCAGCGGCAACGTAATCGCCCGCCTCACTGCTTTCTCGGCATAAATAGCGGGAGCAGACACAAGGCGCTAGGAAAAATGAAGCGGAGGCGTATATAGTATACGTCGAGCATTCATTTTTCCGCGGCAACGAAGTAGATACCCGATGAAAGATGTACCTCCTTGTACATTTTTCATCTTAGAGTTTTGCTCCCGCAAAACTCTCGAAACTTAAAACTACCGGCATCCATGCCGGAACACATTACTAACCGCCGGCTTTGAAATAGGCGAGGTAAGTACAAGGAGGTAGCCAATAAAAATTAACCGCAGGCGTACTTTATGTACGGTGAGGATTAATTTTTATGCAGCGACAACGTAATCGCCCGCCTATTTAAAAGCCTATGCCGACCAGCTTTCACTCTCCTTTTGCAGCCTATACATCACAGGATACGAGGAGTTTCCTTTCATCAATTGTTCGTGCGTGCCGATTTCTTCTATTTTGCCTTCTTTGAGGACAACGATTTTATCGGCGTGTTCTACGGTGCGCAAACGGTGGGCAATGACGATGACGGTTTTATTTTTGACGAGTTTCGTCAAGGCTTCTTGAATGAGCGTTTCGTTTTCGGGGTCGAGGGCTGCCGTTGCCTCATCGAGGAGAATGACGGGTGCGTCTTTTAAAAGAGCGCGGGCAATGGAAAGCCGCTGCCGCTCACCGCCTGAAAGGGTGTAGCCGTTTTCGCCGATAACCGTGTCGTAGCCTTCAGGCAGTTTTTCGATAAAATCATGGCAGCGTGCAGCTTTTGCGGCGGCAAGCACCTGTTCCTCGGTTGCGTCCTTATTGCCGATAAGGATATTGTTGTACACCGTGTCGTTAAAAAGCACGACATCTTGAAACACAATTGAAAAAGCCGTTAAAAGCGTTTCAGGCTCTACAGTCGAAACGTCAACCCCGCCGATACGCACCGTACCGGAAGAGGTATCCCAAAAGCGCGCGGCAAGGCGGGCAATCGTGGATTTTCCGCAGCCTGAATGTCCGACAAGGGCGGTGATTTCTCCCTGCTTTGCGGTAAAGCCGATATTGCTTACCGTATCGCGCTCCGCATCATCATTGTATGAAAAGGAAACATTGTCGTATTGAATGTCGTAGCCGTTGGGATTAAACGTTTCGCTTCCTGTCTGCTTGGGATAATTGACGATTTCCAGCTGGCGTTCTACCGCCGTACGTGCATGAAAAAATTCGCCGAGCAGCATAAACACGGCGGTAAGGGGCTCAAAAATTCTTCCGGCAATCAGCAAAAAAACAAGATAGGTAAAAAGCGGCAATGTCTTTTGTGCATACAAAACCGCACCGGCGGCAATAACCAGCGGAAAACCGAAACGGATAACAATGATGGAACCTATCATAACGGAGCCGACAAATAATTCAGCCTTTACCGCTTCCTTTGTACTGTATGCAATATCGTCTTTTACTTTTTGAACATAGCTTTCTTTTTTGTCGGAGGATTTAAGCACCTTGACATTGTCGAGCATTTGCTGAATTGAATTATAAATACCAAAAAGAATTCCGTTCATACGGACTGCATAGCGGCGTGCCTGTTTACGCGACAAGTACACGAATAAAAAACCGAAGGCTGCACAGGTAAAAAGGGCAAGGGTCATACGCCAATCGAAAAAGGCGAGCATTGCCGCCGATATAATGATTGAAGCTATAGCCCCGAATAATTCTGCCCCCGTGTGTCCAAGTGCGTGTTCTATTGTCGTAACATCGTTTAAAAGCGTCGCCGTCAAATCGGATAAATCTTTTTTTCCGAAATACGAAAGGGGGAGCTTGCGGATACTTTCGGCAAGGGAAATGCGCACGTTCGCCGACTCTTCGTAGCAGGTATTGAACGTTTTGCGGTATTTCAGTTTTTCAATCAAAAAAAGAACAAAAACGATTAGGACACACAAGCCGGTAATCACCCACGGATTGAGCGGCGCAAGAGAGCCCCCTTCAAGCGGCTTTAAAAGCTCCTGCAAGGCATAAAATGAAAGTCCCATAGGCACAATCAAAAACAAATTCCCCAAGGTTGCAATCACGACCGCCTTATTTAAGTCCCGAGCCCCCTTGTCCGACAAAGCAAAATATTTTTTTAACATACCTTCTCCTTTGTTTGACAGCCGAAAAAATATCAATTTTTGAGACTGTCAAACACCGCACTTTCGCAATGAAATGAGAAAGTGCATACTATAATTATGATGTTTTGCGCTTGCCGCAAAACTCAAAGTTGAAGCGGAAGACACCATTTGTGTCCGGAGCTTCAACACATCTCCTTAAAAATTAGATGTTTTTGAATAAACCTTTTTTCACCGTCCGCGATGTTTTACGCGTAAGCGTAAAACTCGGTGTTCAATTCCGCTATAGGCGGAATTGATACAAACTCAAAGTTGAAGCGAGCGGCACTATTTCAGCCGCGAACTTCAACGAAACTCCTTAAAAATTAATTCATAATCAAGCATTCCCGATTCCCAATTCATAATCTCTAACCGGCATTCAGTTTCCAGCTGATACCCGATTGGAAGTTATTCCACATCTTGGTGTATGTGCCGCCCTTTGCCGAAAGCTCCGCGTGGGTTCCGCTTTCTTCGATTTTACCGTTATTGATAACGCAGATTTTATCCGCATTCACAATAGAAGAAAGGCGGTGAGCAATCATAATGACGGTTTTGTTTTTAAGCAGCTGACTGAACGTCTTTTTGATTTTATGCTCGTTTTCCGCGTCGGCAAAACTGGTAGCTTCGTCCAGCACGACAATGGGAGCGTCCTGTAAAAGGGCGCGGGCAACGGCAAGCCGCTGGGCTTCTCCGCCTGAAACATACGTCCCCTTGGTGCCGTATACAGTGTCTATGCCGTCCGGAAGTTTTTCGATAATGTCCATACACTCGGCTTTTTCAAGCACGGCAAGCACTTCTTCGCGTGTTGCGTCTTTTTTGCCGTAGCGGATATTTTCAAAAATGCTTTCGTTAAAAAGCTTGTTTTCCTGAAACACAAAGCTGATAAGGTGCATAAGGTCATCAGTTTTGATATTCTTAATGCTCACGCCGCCGATGGTAATTTCCCCCGAATCGAGCTCCCAAAAGCGTCCGAGCAAATTGACTAACGTTGTCTTTCCTCCGCCCGAAGGCCCTACAAGGGCGGTAAGCGTATGTTCGGGAAGGTTAAGCGATATACCGTCAATCGCTTTTTGAATGAGATGCAGGCTTTTCCGATTGACCGTCTGCCCGCTCCTGTTCCGCCTTTCCGCCGCTTCCCTTTGAGTCCGCCGCCGTATTTGCGGTTTTTTCTTCCGTATTCTCACCCTTTGTGCCTTGCGCCGTGCTTTCGGCACTTTCTTTATAAGAGAACACAACATCTTTAAAAGCAATATCGAACCTTTGCGGCATAACGGACTTTTCAGGCTCCGGAGCGGCTTTTTCGTTTAAAATAGCCTCGATACGGTTTAAGGCATCGCCGCCTTGCATATTCAAACTGGAGCCGTACATGATTTTTATCATCATATTAAACATCACCGGCGAAAGTGAAAGATAGAAAATAAAGCCGTATAAAAACTTTGCATAGCCTTCACCTTGGATTGCCGTTCCTGCAAAAATAACGGCAGCCGGTACCAAAAAGACAAAGCCCGCTTTTAAGAGTGCAAGAAAAATCGAATAGCCGTTTTCCCAGCTCATCGAATATTTTAAAACATAATCGCGGTAATTCACAATTGAAGTATAAAAGTCCTTAAAACGGTGTACCGATTGATTAAAGGTTTTTACCACCGAAATGCCGCGGATATACTCGGTTCCCGCACTGTTCATTTTTTCGAGGGCATTTTCGTAGTTTTCCATAAAGCCCATTTTTCGTCCCTTTGCCATCATTGCCCCTTGCAATATGAAGGCAATAACGAGCGGCAAAAACGAAATGAGCCCGAAGCGCCAATCAAAAAAGAACATCAAAAATAAAACGGCAATGGGCGTTACCGCATTTTGTACGACATCGGGAAGCATGTGCGCGATAAGCCCTTCAAGCGAATGGACGTTTTTTTCAAAGACCTTGCGTACCGAACCGCTTGCATGTGTTGTGTGCCAGCCGACCGGAAGGCGCGCAAAGGTATCCGTCAAGCGCATATTTAAATTCCCCATCAGATTGAAGGCGGTAATATGCGAACACATCAGTGCTGCAAAATAAAGGAGGAAGCCCACGGCAGCGGCGGCTAAACCCCATCCGCCGTAAATCATCATCTGTCTTACATCGACCGCAACGCCTGCCGTATATGCTGAAATAATGTCACGCATAACATAAAAAACCAGCGCATACGGAATAAGCATAGCAATTGTGCTTAGTGCCGAACAAAAAAGCGACAAATAAATCAAAAGTTTGTGTTTACCTGCATAGGCCAAAATGCGGGTAACAACTCCTGCTTGTTTCACTTTTTTAGGCGTTTTTTTTTCTTCTTTTTCATTCATAAATTTATTCTCCTTGTGAAATTAAGATATTAATACAAGCTAACATAACTTTGTTATGTTAGTAGTTTATTACAATTTTGTCAATAGTAAATTAAATAAAAAGAAGATGAATTCGTGGTGTGCGGTTATTCAAGAGCGTAACTTTCAGCCGGGTCATAGCAAATTTTTTGCCATCCGGCCTCATAAAAATCGTCCAGAATCAAAACATACCGCTGAGCCTTTTCGTATGGAGTATCCATCTTTATTGTGCGGAAAAGGCATTCCCAAAAGGATCTATCGATAGTGTTGAAAAGTTCAATATCAACATGGGTCCGGCCTTGCAGCATACCGTATTCTTCATATGCTTTGCGATCAGCCTCATACACGGCATTCATCATTTTATCGAACAAGTCTTCATATTTTGTTCCTTTCCCTGAACATAAAAGCAGTTTCATTGCTTCAAAGTTCCGGTACGCATATTCAAGCATTTCTTTCCGGCCTTCCAAGCGTACGGCTCTCCGTTTTTCTTTTTCTGTAATGGGAATAGCAAAATGTTTTTCGTACATAAGTTTTTGTCTTTCCAGAAGATCAAAGTATGTATTCTTTACTAAGGCATCAAACAAAGCTTCTTTATTTTTAAAATGAAAATAAACTGCCCCTGTAGTAAGACCTGCTTTTTTTGCAATTTCGCGGATATTACTTTTTTCCCAGCCTTTTTTTAAAAATTCTTTAGCGGCGTATTTTAAAATATTTTCTTTGGATGATATCGGAGTTTTTATGCTTTTATCTTTTTCCATAACAGGGTTATGTTATTCATTTTTAACTTTTTTGTCAAGAATATTGTTCCGATATATAAAAAATTATTTAATAAAGGTAGTCTAGTAAAAAGTTTTTAATTATGGTATAAAATGTGCCATAGATTTGAAAATACAAAATCACTAGGAGTTTTTTATGAACACAATCTGGATAGTGGGAATTGTCGCCGCTGCATTTTTACTCATGTATGGAATTAGATACATGAAAAAACTTAATATGAGTTTTAATGTACGCGTGGTTACAGCCCTTGCCGTTGGTATCATCTTTGGCGCAATATTGCAGCTGACTATTAAGGATACGGCTTTGATCAAAAAAGCCATGAGCTGGATTACCTTAGTAGGAAGCGGTTATGTAAGATTGCTCAGAATGATTGTTTATCCCTTAATCATTGTAAGCATCACAAAATCGATTGCGACACAAAAACAAAACATCGGAAAGGCGGCTGGAAGAATTTTAGCCGTTCTCGTAATTACAGTTGCAATAGCAGCTCTTGTCGGCGCTCTTACAACTTCTGCATTCGGCTTATCGGCAGAAAACCTCACAGCAGGTGAAAGCGAAATTGCCAGAGGAAAAGCCATGGAAGGCAGACTTCACGATTTTGAAGCAAAACCCATCCAACAGCAAATTCTTGAAATTATTCCGATAAATCCTTTCTACGCATTTTCAGGACAGGGTTCAAATGCAACCCTTGCTACGGTTTTCTTTTCTGCAATGCTTGGTTTTGCAGCCCTATTCTTAAAAAGAAGCAATCCCGAGAGTGCAGAAGTATTTATTAAATGGCTTAATTCTTGTTCCGATGTTGTAATGCGGCTTGTACGTATGGTTCTCCGAATTACCCCTTACGGAGTTTTAGCCCTTATGATCAATATTACTTCTACTTCAAATTTTTCGGAAATATTGAGGCTTATCGGGTTTATAGGAGCAAGTTATATTGCAATTATTTTAATGTTCATAGTTCACGGATTATACTTGCTGACTGCCGGATTAAATCCCATTACCTTCTTTAAGAAAAGTTTTTCAAACCTTATGTTTGCATTTACATCAAGGTCTTCGGCTGGCGCTCTTCCTCTGACTATTTCAAATCAGGTAAACAACTTGGGTGTTCCCGAAGGAATAGCTAACCTTGCCGGAAGTTTAGGTACAAGTATCGGACAAAACGGTTGTGCCGGAATTTATCCTGCAATGTTGGCAGTTATGATTGCTCCTACTTTGGGTATAAATCCTTTGGCTCCGGTATTCCTTGCAAAACTCATTGTAATTACGGCATTGGGAAGTTTTGGAATTGTCGGCGTAGGAGGCGGAGCAACATTTGCCGCAATTATAGTTCTATCTTCAATGGGGCTTCCGATAACGCTTGCAGGTCTTCTTGTTGCTATTGAACCCCTCATTGATATGGGCCGAACAGCCTTAAACGTAAGCGACTCCCTTCTTTCAGGTGTAATTGCCGCAAAAAGAACGGGTGAACTGGATGAATCCATCTATAACAGAAAAGAAATAATTATCGAATAAGGAGATAAATATGAATATAAACATTGATTCCAAAGTATTGGATTATTTGAAGAAAATTGATTCTAAAGCAATAACTATCGATCTGATAGGCTGTGCTTCCTGAGGCGTGGGAGAACCCCAGCCGGTCGTGTCACCGGCAGCGCCCAAAAAAGATAAGGAAGAGTTCAATTTAATAAAATCGGGAGATGTAGATGTTTATGTAAAAAATAAAATAAAAGCATCAAACGATACTCTTTCCGTAAAATACAAAAAAGTATTATTTTCGGAAAAATTAATTGTAGAAGGTATCGTCTTTTAAATAATCTTGTTAAATTAGAACTAAAAGCGGCAGACTGCTCCTATTGAGCTTCTGCCGCTTTTTTATAATATTCTATAAAATAAAACTTGACAAATTTCAGTCTCTATGTTAGCATATTGGTGGTAAGACCACGGCTAAGGGGTATGTCATGGAATCGGAGGAGCAGGGCTTAAAAAAAGAAAAAATAGCCTCAATTATTCAAGATGAAATTTTGACTGGTATCTTTTTACCGGGGCAACAGCTGCCGCCCGAACGGGATTTTGCAGAAAGATTTGACGTATCTAGGCCTGTAGTGCATGAAGCTCTTCTCGGGCTTCAAGCCAAGGGGCTTATAACAATCCGTCCTCGCCACGGGTGCATTGTAAACGATTTTACCTCATTTATATCGATGGGGCTTTTAACCGAGCTTTATCGAAACAAACAAATATCCGAACCCGAAAAAATTGAAACAGGTCTTGTCGAATTCAGGCAGCTTATTTTGATATACATTATAAAAAAACTTATAAAACGAGTTTTAAAATTATCGTTAAAAGAACGGCATCATTTTTTTCTCCCTTTAAACAATAAGATTCTTTTTTCTCTGCCTGAAGATATTGAAACCTCAGCAATTGAAGACTTTGAATTTTACCGAACCCTGATAGAATTATCGGACAGCCCTATTTTTCTACTAACCTTTGAAACAGCAAAAGAAATTTATAAACACCAATTTAAACAGTTTTTATGTGAAGACCTTTCCTATGCAGATAAAATTCCGGAATACAAACAGCTTTTTTTTAATGCTCTGGTCGAAGCAGATGAAGAAAGGGCTTTACGGATAATGGCACAATTAACCCGGCCCGAAACCTATAGGGATGGAGCTTATCATAAATAATTATTGAAGGCAATGTTATGAAAAATGAGGATTTTAATAAAAAACTTTTACGCTTACAAAAAAAATTAAAGCGGCTTAAGCTCGATGAAAGAGTTAAAATTTCACTTGACGTAAAATCCGTTGTTTTAGAAGGCGATGTTTCTTCGATGGAAGAAAGAATGACGGCCGGCTATGCTGCTGCCCGCTGCGGGTTTAAGGGAGTCGTAAACGATCTAACTATAAACGGCAAAGGTGAAGAACCCATGCGCCTTCCCAAAATAAAGGATTCTATTTTAGCGGGCAGGGACTTTGATGCCGTAATCATAGGCGGGGGTGTTATAGGCTGTGCCATAGCCCGCGAACTTTCACGCTGCGATTTAAAAATCGCCCTCTTTGAAAAAGAAAGCGATGTTGCAATGCAGGCATCGGGGCACAATGACGGAATGATTCATCCGGGCTTTGCAGATAATCCTAAAAAGATAAAGGGCAAGCTGAACACACGCGGCAACAGAATGTACACAAAGATTTCAGAAGAACTGGGGTTTGAAATAAACCGCTGCGGCAGTTTTTTTCTTTTTTATCATCCGGTTTTTAAATTGCTCATTCCGCTTATGAAAAGAAGATGCCGCCTAAACGGAGTGGATGGAGATTACGGCTACCGCTCCCAAAAAGAAGTAAAAAAAATGGATCCCTTTATGACCGATAAAAACTACGGAGGCCTATGGCTTCCCTCGGCGGGGGTTGCTTCGCCCATGAAGGTTACCGTTTGTTATGCCGAAAACGCTTGTCAAAACGGAGCGGAATTCTTTTTTAACACAGCCCTAATCGGTGTCAAAAAAGAAGGCACAGCCGTAACAGAACTTATAACCAGCCGCGGAACCTGCCGGACAAAACTTTTAATAAACGCTGCCGGAGTTTGGGCAGACAAGGTTGCAGGTCTTGCAGGCGACAGATTTTTTTCGATCCATGCACGCAAGGGAACGGATGCCATCCTCGATAAGAGGCTAAAGGGCTTACAAAAAACGTGCTCCGCCATGCCGAGCCTTTTAAGACTGCGGAAAGGGCACTCAAAGGGCGGAGGTATAATGCCCTGTGTTGAAGGCAACCTCCTCATAGGCCCCAACGCCCTAGAGGTTATGGACAGGGAGGACTTTTCTACAAGACCCGAAGCCTTTGAAGAAATAAAAAAACACTTAAAGCTAAACTCAAAGGTTTCACCTTCCGACATAATAACCTACTACAGCGGAACAAGGGCCTGCACATGGGAAGAAGATTTTATCGTTGAAGCTTCCGAACGAGTCGATAACTTGGTACACGCTGCAGGAATTCAGTCCCCCGGCTTTGCTTCCGCTCCGGCCATTGCAGAGGACATCGTAAAGATTTCCGTTTCAATCTTAAAGAAAAAAATGGACGTAAACTTAAAAGAGAATTTTTTGCCGATCAGGAAAGCTATGAAGCCGGTTTCCGAAATGGAAACTGAGGAAAGAAAACTTTTAATCGAAAAAAATCCCCAATACGGAAAAATCATCTGCCGCTGCGAACAGGTAAGCGAGGGCGAAATAAGGGATGCGGTGAACAATCCTTTAAACGTATTCACCCTTGATGCAATTAAAAGAAGGGTAAGGGCCGGAGCCGGCAGATGTCACGGAGGCTTTTGTACTCCCCATATCTTAAAAATTATTGCGGAAGAAAAAGGCATCCCCGTTGAAAAGATCACAAAGAAGGGAGAGGGTTCCGAGCTTGTTCAGCCGATAGAAAACTTTGAATAAATAATAATTGGGAACCTCTAAAAACTTCAGTTTTTTAGAGGTTTTCTTTAGATTTAATTTGCGATGTTTTTAATAAGTCATTATTACATAAAGACTTATTAAAAACTCGTCGGGCATCTCTAAAAATCCAACAAGGTTTTTAGAGATGCCCAATTATATATTTAAACATACCATTTTGATTGACCTTGAAAAAGATTATAAAACTCGCCCTTTTTTTTCATAAGAGAGTCAAAATCGCCGAACTCCGTCATTTCACCTTTTTTTAAAAATAGGATAAGGTCTGCCTTTTTTGCCAAAGCCAACCGATGCGTAATTACAATAGCCGTTTTATTTTCTACTATTTTTTGCATAGTTGAAATTATAAAAGCTTCGGCTTCGGGATCTAAAGCTGAGGTCGGTTCATCAAGACAAATAAAATAAGAATCGGGATATAAAGAGCGGGCAAGAGCCAAGCATTGTTCTTGTCCTTTCGAGAGAGCCGTTCCGTTAAACTCAGGCCCAAGCATAGTATTTTTATCTATAGCTTTCTTTTTTCCGTTCATTGTCAGACAGTCTAAAAGATTATCTATTTTTTTATCGTCTTTTTTTCGAAGATCCGATATTTCAATATTTTCTTTTAAACTTGCGTTATACGTAATAAAATTTTGACTTAATGAAGAAATGCCTTGTAAAAAACAATTATCGGCGGTATTTTTACCGTTAATCATAATACGGCCCTTTGAAGGTTCATACAAGCCTAAGAGTAATTTTGAAAGAGTTGTTTTACCTGATCCGTTTTCTCCTACAATAGCAAGAGTTGTCCCTTTAGGAATTACAAAATTTAAATTATGCAAAACTTCCATTTCGGAATCGGGATAAGAGAAGCAAATATTTTTTACTTCAATTTCAGGCGGTTCAGTAATTTTTACTTCATGTTTTTGCTTTTCGGTTTCATTTATCAAAACTTCAAGAGCTTTAAGTTCTGCACCTGCATCGCGTATTACGGAAAAATCATTATCGAATATATTCTCAATAATAAAAATAAGAGTTCCTGATGTTGCAAAAACGGTTCCAAAACTTGCGATTGAAATTTTTTGGCTAAATACCAAATATATTGAATATCCAAAAAGCAAAAAATAAAAGATAAAATTCAAACTCTTTACTTTTAAATCTATTTTTAAGTTTTGTTTTTTAATATCAATGTGAAGATCTTCTACATCTTCAGAAATTTTTTTATATTTTTTTAATAAAAATGAAACTATATTCAAGGTTCTGGTTTCTTTAAAAAATTCTTTTGAAATAATCATTTTTTCGGTATAAGACTTTCTATGACGGGCTTGAGCCAAGGCATCCGTTTCATTTTCATAATTTAAAAGCTGATACTTAAATATAATAAAATTGGGAATAATTATTGCAAGAAAACTAAAGCCTAATATAATATCAAACGTAAATAAATAATATGACATTGACACTATTGCAGGTATTGTAGAAGTAAAGGTCATAACAATTATCATTGCAACATAACCTGAAATAAAAGCTCCTTCTCTAGCTAAATTTGATCTTTCAATATTATGAGCCGAATCAAAGAAAATAAGAGGCTTACGGACTAATTTTTTATGCAGTAAAAAATTAACATAGCCTGAAACTTTTTTTGCATTTATTTCAATAAGGTAATTTATAAATCCGTTAATGAAAAAATTAAAAGCAATTGAAAAAACAAAAATACTTAAATGTAAAAGAAACATTTTATCAAACATTTGAGAATTTGAACTTTCAAGATACGAAAAAAAGTTGAATGTTGCCTTTGTTACAAAACCAAAACTCAATCCGTCAATGATTGATACAAATATGGTAAAAACAAAATATGCTTTCCCTGCACGCAGAGAATTTAAAACAGACATTTTTATTAAACTTAACTTCATGAATATAACTCCTTTTGTGTATTGTACATTTGAGCATAAATTCCGTTTTTTTGAATTAAATCATTATGTGAACCAGATTCAGCAATAGTTCCATCCTTTAATACTATTATTTTATCTACAAGCGGAGTAATGCCCAGTCGATGACTTATAAAAACAGCCGTTTTGTTTTTTATTATATCTTTTAAAAAACTATAAATTTTAGATTCTTGCGATGGACTTAAAGCGGCAGTCGGCTCATCAAAGATAACTATCTTTGCATTGCTTATAAAATTTCTAGCCATCGCAATATTTTGCCATTGTCCTCCCGAAAGATTTACCGATTTATCATCCCCTTTTCTCAAAACAAATTCCGTATCAATTCCGTTTAATGAAAATAAATTGACAGCATTTTGAATTTCCGATATGGACGCTTTTGGATTACCTATTTGTATATTTTCAATTAAGTTTAAATAGTATTTACCGTAATCTTGGAATACGGCAGCAAAATGTTCGGATATGGATTTAGAACTTAATGTTTTTAATTCATTACCATTTAATAAAATCTCACCCGAATAATTTTTATAAAGGCCTAAAAGAAGTTTTATAAATGTTGTTTTACCGCAGCCGTTTTCCCCTACAATTGCATAAGATTTATTTAATTGAAAATCATAGTTAATATCATGCAAAATTATTTTCTGTGAATAAGGATAAGCAAAGCTTAATTTTTTTATATTTAAACTTTTAATCTTATCAATAAAAACAGCTTCATTATTTTCTACTTCGTTAAATGATTCAAATTCGTTAAAATCTTTTAAGTAATTCGATAATTCCGATTTTATTTCGAGAACAGAATATAGATCCCAACGGATTATATTTAAAAAAGATGATAATTGTTTTATACTTGCGATTAAAAAACCGATAGAAATAAGATTTGATTTTACTTTTAATGAAAGCTCAATTAAAAAATAAATAAAAATAAGCATTGTTAAAAAACTTGATGACTCCAAGCGCAAAATATTTTTTAACTTTGTCTTTTTTTCATGTTGAATTAAAGTTTTATTCAGTTTACGGTATTTATTATTTAGAGCATCGCCGTAATTATAAATTAATTTTTCTTGTCCGAATTCACCTTGACAAAGAATATCGGAATAATAATCGCACATGCGGTCTAAAAAAGCATCTTCTTTTTTTTGAGTGTAATTCTTTTTCCCGTTATAATCTGAAATTAAGATAACGGCAGCAATGCCCGCCAAAATAATAAGTCCCTTTATCCCCATAACCGAGAATACAATTATTATAATTGATATTAGTTGAAATAAAATTTTAAATATAGAAAGCAGTTGATTATGTTTTTGAATAAAGCCTTTTAAAATTTCTTTTTTTATTAAATTAATTTTATCGTACAGTTCACCGTTTTCAATATAATAATATTCCAATCTGCTTATTTTGCTTATAAATCCGGTTTCTAACGCTAGATTTATCTTTTTTACCTGCTTATAGCTAATACGTCTTATAAAAAGATCAAAAAAATAATTAAAAAAGATAAGCGAGAAAAATAATATGACTGCTAAACCTATTTGCCATTCGATTTCTCCGCCTTTTTTAAGTTCTATCACACTATCCGTCAAAAAAGTAAAAGCTAAAACTTCTAAAAGCGGATAAAAGCCGTTAAAAATTAATTGAAAAAACTTAATAAAAAAATAAGACGGGCTTATTTTAAAAGGAATTGTTAAAAATGTTATGATTCTATTTTTTTTCATACAATATTACCCTCCATGAATAAAAACTACAAAGCAACACAAGTTCAAATTAATTCTTTTTAAGAAAGAGAATGTGTTTTTGCGGTTTATGATATTTGTTTAATATCACTAAGGCTTTTAAATGCCCTATCGGGTAATATTGTTCATAATAAAATTATTATAACACAATAAAAAAAATCTGTCAATGTCTTGATTCAAATACTATGTCCTTGACAGATATTACTTCCCGTATTATCATAGCTTCAAATGAAACAACTCGCACTTACCGATTATGACATCATCGTTATAGGCGGTGGCCCTGCCGGAATGGCGGCAGCCTTGGCCGCCTCAGAAAAAAATCCTAAGCTAAAAATTGCCCTCATCGAAAGAGAAGGGCAGATAGGCGGCATCTTAAAGCAGTGCATTCATGACGGCTTCGGTCTAATCCGTTTTAAGGAAAGGCTTACCGGACCTGAATATGCATGGCGTTATAAGGAGATGGTCGAGGCAAAAGAGAATATAGATATTTTTCTTTTTACCTTTTTAACCAAGCTAAAAAAAGAAGACGATTTTTTTTGTATGGAATTTACAAGTCCCGAATATGGAATTTTTGGGCTTAAAGCAAGGAGTCTTGTTACAGCTATGGGCTGCCGTGAAAGGACGGACAGGCAGGTAAACATTCATGGGGATAGACCCGCAGGTATTTTTACGGCAGGACAGGCACAGGCCCTTATAAACCTTCATGGGTTTATGCCCGGGAAAAAATGCGTAATCCTAGGCTCCGGAGACATAGGTCTTATAATGGCCCGCCGACTCACCCTTGAAGGTGCAAAGGTAGAGGGGGTCTACGAAATCAAACCCGGCCCCTCAGGTCTCAGCCGAAACATCGTGCAGTGTCTTGACGACTACGGCATACCCCTTCATCTATCAACAACAGTTATTGAGATCGAAGGCAGGGAGCGGGTCGAGGGCGTAAAGATTGCCCAAGTGGATAAAAATATGCATCCGATTGCAGGCACCGAAAAAAGAATTCCCTGCGACACCCTGATTTTAAGCGTAGGTCTCATCCCCGAAAACGATATACTGTCAAGCCTCAATGTTCCTATAGACGGAAGAACAAAGGGTCCAATCGTAGATCAATTTATGCACACGGAAATTGCGGGTCTCTTTTCTTGCGGAAACGCCCTGCATGTAAATGACCTTGTCGATTATGTTTCCGAATCGGGAAAAATTGCGGGAGAAGCCGCTGCCAATTTTGCTTTAAACATGGGGGCCGGGGAAGAAAAAACTTGCCCTTTAAATATTAGCACCGGGGCGGAAAAACTTTTACCCTTAAATATCAGAGGAAAAATCCTCTATGTTGTTCCGCAAAAGATCGACACAGAGGCAGAGGGCTCTATCATCTTTTATTTTAGAGCCGCAGAAGAAATGCAAAATGTTACAGTGAGCCTTCAATCCTGCCTTGAAGACAGTCCTAAGGCGGAATCTAAGACCGGCAGCAAAACCGTCTTTGAGCGCAAATATGAAGAGCTTAAACCTCCCGAAATGGAGCGCTTTATTTTGCCTTGCGAAAAATTAAGAGGGGCAAAAAAGCTTGAAATAGTTTTAAGCGAATCTTCATCGGAAAATAAGGGGGTCAATAATGGAAACTAAAAACCTTATCTGCACAGCCTGCCCGCGAGGCTGCCGACTGAGCGTAAAAATCGAAGGCGAAAAGATCAGCGTTACAGGCAATAAATGCCCCAAGGGTCTTTCCTACGGAAAAGCCGAGGCTGTATGTCCTATGAGAATTCTTACAAGCACGATAGCTTCTTCGGTAGAAGGCTTCCCGAGACTTCCCGTAAAAACAAGCAAAGAAGTTCCCTTAAAAAATTTTGCAGAATACATGCACCTTATCAGGAAACTTAAAACGGACTCTTCAAAAAAGCCCGGAGACATAATCGTAAAAAACTTTGCCGAAAGCGGAGCCGATTTAATCGCAGCAGGAAGTTCCTTATGAAAACCCTCTTAACAATTGATTGCGGCACTCAAAGTTTACGCACAATGCTCTTTGACTTAAAGGGGAATATCTTGGCGGCAAGCCGTATTTCCTATAAACCCCACACAAGCCCACAACCTGCATGGGCCGAGCAGGATACAGAAGTTTATTGGAATGCTCTAAAAGAAAGTCTTGCCGGTCTTAAAAACAAGGCACCGGATGCTTTTGCAAACATTGCAGGAATGGGAGTTTCTTCAATGAGGGCTACTACAGTTCTGGTCGATAAGGACGGAAAGGTTTTGCGTCCCGCAATTGTATGGCTCGACAACAGGACAGCCCGAGGCCCCTATCATCCCAACTTTCTTGTACGAACAGCGTTTCATGCAGCCGGAGTTTACGATCCTATAGTTACAGTTCAGTCAAATTGTAAGATGAATTGGCTTCGAGAAAACGAACCTAAAATCTGGGACAAAACATGGAAGATGTTTTTTCTTTCAGGCTGGTTTATTTATAAGCTGACCGGAAAGGCCTGCGATGCCGTCTCCTCGATGGTCGGTTATGTTCCATTCGTGAATCGAAAAAGAGCGTGGGCAAAAAAACATTCGATCGAAGAAAAACTTATGCCCCTGGAAAACGAAAAACGGCATGACCTTACCGAAAGCGGAAAAATAATCGGCACCCTAACGGATGGAGTTTCAAAAGAATTGGGACTCCCTCAAGATATTCCCCTTGTTGCTTGCGGAAGCGACAAGGCTTGTGAAACTATTGGAGCGGGCGTAGTAGATTCATCTCTGGCCTCTTTAAGTTTCGGCACAACCGCCACAATCGAAGTCTGCTCAAAAAAATACTTTGAATATAAAAAACTCTTTCCTGCCTACTGCGGCATTCTTCCCGATACATGGCTTTCGGAATTGGAAATCTTCCGCGGCTATTGGATGATAAGCTGGTTTAAGGAAGAGCTCGGCAAAGAAGAATGTAAGCTCGCCGAATCTAAGGGTATAATACCTGAAGTTATTTTGGATAAGCTTTTACATGCTTCTCCGCCGGGCGGAAGAGGGCTTATGCTCCAGCCCTACTGGGGAGCAAGCGTCTTTGACCGTTATGCAAAGGGGAGCATCATAGGATTCGGAGATGTTCACGGGAGAGATGACCTATACAGGGCTATAATCGAAGGTCTTGCCTACTCTTTGCGTGAAGGCTTGGAATTAATCGAAGCCAAGGGAAGGTTGAGATGTGAAAAAGTTGCCGCTTCGGGGGGAGCATCCCAAAGTGATGCTATCTGTCAGATTACCGCAGACATCCTAAACCGCCCCCTTGTACGGGGAAAAACGGCGGAAGCTTCCTCCCTCGGAGCTGCAATCATAACGGCAGCCGGAATAGGCGAGTATGCTTCAATCGAAGATGCCGTAAAAGAAATGGTCTTATACGAAAAAGAATTTATACCGAACCCCGAGCACCGCTCCCTTTATGACGGTCTCTTCGGCGTATACAAAAAAATATATCCTGCATTAAAAGATATTTACAAGGATATTCAAAGAGTAACAAATTATCCCGAAACAAAAAAAATGAACGGGTAAAGGAGAATGACCTATGGGAAAAAGATACGAGTACAAGGATTTTAAGCCTGTTTGGGAACAGGTACCGCCGCCTAAGGGCTCTTTTAGAGAAGCGGCAAAGTGGGGCGACCCCGAAGAATTTAAGGAGCCTAACGAAAGGCTTTATAAATATATGAAAACCGTCTTCGGCATCGGAGATGAGACCTTTAAGCAAAAGCGTTTTGAGGGGCTTGAAGCCCTGCCCGAAAGCCTTCCGGTAAACCTGGAACAAAAACACATTGAGGCCCTAAAAGAAATTTTCGGAGAGGCAGATGTAAGCACAGCCGTTAAGGACAGGGTATCTGTCGCCTACGGAAAAACAATGTACGATGCCTATCGCCTCCGTGAGGGCATCCTCGAAAACATAGCCGATGTTGTTGTATACCCTTCCAATCATGAGCAAATCGTTAAACTCGTAAAATATGCAAATGAACATAAGATTCCCCTCTATGTGTACGGAGGCGGTTCTTCCGTTACAAGGGGTGTTGAGGCTGTAAAGGGAGGCGTCTCCCTCGATATGCGTAAAAACTTTAACAAGGTTTTAGCCTTCAATGAGGTAGACCAGACAATCACGGTTCAAGCCGGAATGTCGGGTCCTCAACTGGAAGCCCACCTAAACAATGCACAAAAAGAATTCAACGCAAGGATGGCCTACACCTGCGGACACTTCCCACAATCCTTTGAGTACTCCTCCGTGGGGGGCTGGGTAGTTACTCGCGGAGCAGGCCAAAATTCCACCTATTACGGAAACATAAAGGACATTGTATTTCAACAAACTTATGTAACTCCTGCCGGTATAGTTAAAAGCTACGGACTTCCCGCCCATGCCGTCGGCCCCGATATCGATGAGCTTATGATGGGAAGCGAAGGCTCTTTTGGAATTCTTACAAATGTTACCTTGCGTTTTTTTAGATACAGACCTGAAACCCGCAAAAAGTTCAGCTTTATATTTAAAACTTGGGAAGACGGAATGAGGGCCTGCCGCGAGATTATGCAAAACGAATCGGGCTTTCCTTCGGTGTTTAGGCTTTCGGATGCGGAAGAAACCGACATGGTTTTAAAGCTCTACGGAGTAGAGGGCACCATAGCAGAAACCGCAATGAACCTCATGGGATATAAGCCAATGAAACGCTGTCTCTTTTTAGGCTGGAGCGAAGGCGATAAGGAATTTTCAAAACAGCTTTACAAAAAGGTAAAGCGTATATGCAAACAAAACGGCGGACTTTTCTTAACCGGCAAACCGGTGGACGGCTGGGAGCACGGCCGTTTTACCGATCCCTATTTAAGGGAATCCTTGCAGGATTACGGCGTAATAATCGACACAATGGAATGCAGCGTAACCTGGGATATGATGCCTCGGGTTCACGAAGAAGTAAGAAAATTTGCCAAATCCCGCCCTCACACGGTCTGCATGACCCATCTTTCCCATGCCTATCCTCAAGGAGCCAACCTCTACTTTATCTTTATAGGCCTTTTTAAAAATAAGGAAGAATATGTAGAATACCAGTACGGCATCTTCGACAATATAATGAAGGCAGGGGCTGCCATGAGCCACCATCACGGTGTCGGCAAGATGACGGCAGCCTGGGTTGAAGAGTCCATAGGCAAGACCAATTTTGAAATCTTTAAGGCCTTAAAAAAACACTTCGACCCGAACAACATAATGAATCCGGGCGGAACCCTCGGCCTCGATATGACGGAAGATCAAAAGCGGAAACCGAAATACGCCGGAAAAACTTGGACGGAAGCTTAATTTTTTAGAACCGGATATGTTTATCAATCCGGTTCTCCTGCAATTCGGCATACGAGTTCAATATCATTCGCAAAATAATCATCGTCCATCATCTATGCGGCATCGCAAAATAGATAGTATTTATCTCTGTCTACACTTAACCTTAAACTTGAAATACATATCTTATCGTCGAATACTTTTGCGAAATCTATTTTTTCAACCAACTGTTTGTGTATTTGAAAAAGCAAATCCAGATTTGTAAAATACTTCCCGTTTTCCGCTTTTATTGTAAACTCCGGTTCTTCCTCATAATTTGAAACACATATTTTAACCTCAGGCTTTTTAATCGCAATTCTTGATAGATATTTATCAGCTTCTTCTTGGCTTATATTTTCTGCATTCTCTTTATAAAATTTTTCTTTTAGATCTTCTTGTGTATAAACATGTTTACCGTCTATTGTTATGTCCATTCCGGAAAGAAGATTTACAGACAATTCTTTATCTTCACTATCATAGATAACATAATTTTCAATTTCTTTCATTTCTAAAAGATTGTTCACGCATTTTATAAAACTTTTTTTTGTTTCGATAGTATCTTCAATAATTCCAAGATAGAAATAATCGCCTGCTTCAAATGAATACAACAGTTTTTTATTTTGTCTGATTAAACCTGCATAAAGTATAGCCCTGTCCACGGGATTCACAGCTTCAAATTCTGAAAAATAAAGATTATCCAATGTACTATCACAATCGGATGCGTGTTTTATCAAATCGGGCATATCGTATCTTGATAAAAGTTCACTCAAAATATCATAAATATCCCTGTCTTCATCGGAACAAACTACCGATAAATAATAATTTTGAAAAAGTGCATAATCCAATACTCGGTTTCCTATAATGTTCATCATCATAGTATCTATATTTTCTACTTCGATAATATGATAAAAGATTTTCGCGCTTTCTCTTACTTTTCTTTCGATTGAAATATCTTCAGCATAGCGGTCTAGTAAATCCTCACTAAGGGCTGTAATTTCATAACTGAAATTCGGATTGCTTTCAAAAATATGCTTTTGTTTTCCAATTAAAAGATGAGTCCTATGCAAAACATCTTCCTTTATCAGAAAATAAAGATAGAAACCTTTGGCTGCAAGAACATCGGAAAGATATCGTATAAATTCCATATGGTCATCATACTCTTTTTGAGGACGGATTTTTATACCGGTTTTTTCTTCCGCCCACTTAATAATACCTGCATAGGAAGAGCTCAAGGGCGAACTCTCATTGTTTCTAATCAAAAGCTCTAATAAAAATTCCTTAAAGGAGCGATCTTCATACACAAAGTTATTTTCATCTTCTTTCGATATACTTAAAGAAAAATATTTATTGACACAGGATATAAATGCATCTTTTGTTGCCGATGTGCAAAAATACTCCGCTATCTTTTCTGCAAACGCCGAGTAGCCGAGCTTTTTCATCTTCAATAAAATATTCATTTTGGTATACATAAATAATATAGAGAACGAAGCTTTTAGTTCTTTCATTTCTATTTCGGTTAAGCTTACACTTTTTGTATTTTTTATGATATGCTCTTTGTTTTCCGAATTTGTAACGGACACTTTGTTTTGTCTTAATTCAAGTCTGTCTTTTGTTTTACAAATAAAATAGTTATCTTCTTTTTTGCTATGATAAAAAATTAACTGATACGGCACTCTATAAAAAAGTTCATCCCTTTTTTTTGTTTCGCCCTTATATATCCAGCCTGCATAATTTTCTCCGAAAACAATACCTGCCGTATCAAAACTCGATATGGAAACACCCGACAAAATTCCGCCTGTTTCAAGAGCTTCAAGCATTTTAGGAATGATAAATCTGACAATCTCTTTTTCTTCATATACACCCATTTCGTGCAGTCTTTTTGTCATAATTATTATTTTTTCAAAAAGATCTTCCGGAAAGTCATCAGGATTCGCAAGTGTTACATCATTATAATTTTCTTCAATGAACTCTCCATCTTGCTCATAATCCAAATAATAAGCTAACGGAATTACCTTTCTATTTGTTTTATTAAAAATATTTAAGAAACTCAAAATAATCACCTCTTCTTTGCCGGAACCTTGCGGACATTTTATGATTGCATTATAACATAGATTAAGAGATTTTCAAAGGGCAGTTGCAGTTTACATAGGACGACACCTGTGGTGTAACAAATAGATAAAATTATTTACGGTTAATTATAGAGTAGCGGTGAGTAAAATTAAGAAAACGCTATGTAACATTGAAATAGCATTTCTTAAAACATGTACAACTTGACTATGTTATACATATATGGTACTATACTTATATGAAAACATTGTCCGTAGCGAAAATAAGAACAAATTTCTCTGCACTTTTGAAAGAAGTGGAATTAGGTAACGAAATCGGAATAGCATTTGGCCGAAAAAAAGAAACAATAGCGGTAATTGTTCCAATTGAAGAGTATAAAAGGATAAAAATGAGGAAACTCGGTACATTGGAAGGGAAAGCAACAGTTGAATTTAGTGAAAATTGGGCTATTACGGATGAAGAGTTTATTAATTTATGAAAATCCTATTAGATACACATTATTTATTATGGTCATTTATTGATACAAGTAAAATATCTCGGTCGGTTTATAATAAATTATTAGCCGATGAAAATGAAGTTTTTTATAGTCAGGCTAGTTTATGGGAAATATCAATAAAATTTAATATGGGAAAATTATCGCTAAATGGAATTAAACCGGAAGAATTCTACGCAGAAGTAGAAAATAGTTTTTTAAAATGCAGGTCTTTTCAAAACGATGAACTAATTACTTTTTATAAATTACCAATAGAACATAAAGATCCATTTGATAGAATTATGATTTGGCAATCAATAAAGTCTGATTACTATTTTTTATCTGTTGATAATCAGATTACAAATTATAAAAAATACGGTTTAAAAATTTTGTCCTAACACTCTTCTTCAACCTGACATTGCGACAAGCCTTGTTGCACTTTAAGAGAATGTGCGAAAAACATTACCAAGGTCTAATTAAAGGCATGATATACAAATTAAATCCAACATTCTTTGCGGCCTTAACGATCTTAGCGGTTAATCCAATCAAAAATTAACCGCAAGGAACGCAAAGACACACAAGCTCTCTCTTGAGATTCGCAAAGGCTAAATAAAATTAACTATCTCCAATTAAGTAAAAATATCCCGCTTTCCATACTTGAAAAAACTTCTTTTTTGGTTTATTATCAAGATACGCATAATATATGTTAGACAGATGCCTAACGGCACAATTAACTGCAACTTTGAAAAAAATAGGGTGTATTTTTTAATACATAAAAGTGTAAAATCCAAATTAAAAGCTTAGATTCTTTGAGTAAAGTTATGTTTTATTATAATATTTACTTGATTAAGGAAAAGAAAACTTTCGTCTGAGGGTTTTAAACTCGCTAAGGAAAACAACAAATAAAAGTCCTTCGGACGGTCTGGTAATTATAATAATTAACTTGTTAAGGAAAAATAAAGTTTTATCTTGGGATTTTATAACTCGTTTAGTAAATCAACAAAATAAAAGTCCTTCGGACGGTCATGGTAATTATTATAATTATTTGCTAAGTAAAATAAAATTTTAGCCTTATAGTAAAATTGTTGATTTTTTAAATTTAATGATGAAAAGCTGTATAGGTTAAAAAAAGTCTAATTGTTAAGAATAAGCTTATAATTTTAAGATAATATTATTTATAAAAGTTTAGTTTTGTAAATAATAAAGCTTTATAATAAAATTTTAAGTTTATTTATTAAATATAGTAATAAAAAGCAAAATAGTGTAAAATTAAAAGCACAATTGTTAATATAAGCGATTAAATAAACTAAAAGTGTCTAACACCCGCTTCAACCTGACATTGCGGAGTAGCCGCAAATGCAGGTTAAGCGAATGTTAGATTGACCTCTTCGAGGCGAAAAAAATTGATAATGCAAATAGATATTAATCAATAGTTAAGGAGGAATGATGAAACACATCATCAGACTAGCCGCGGTGATTTTCACAGTAACTGTTTTGTATGCGCAGAACACGCTCATCACTGAAAAATCATTCATCGTTGTACGGAATGGAAAAGAGGTTACTGCAACTTACGGAGGAAAGACTTTGAGTGGTAATTCTTGGAAAGATAGAAAAGACCCATCGGCTGTACTCGCCGCGTTCTTTGTCAGCTATTTTAAGCAAACTGACGACTGGCATGATTTGATCGTGAATAATACATTTTATGAGATATTAGTCGACGAAATGAATGATGCTTATGCGCAGTTCTACGGAATAGTCGATACAATTTCCATTACAATTAGTCCTGAAAAATTTATGCTTAAGGGGGACGCAACCGCTTTTTACACGATAAAAATCGCATATTCCTATGAGGGCAAAACTGACGAAGGTGAAGACGAAGTTACTATGAAAAAAGACAAAAAAAGCGGTGAATGGCTTGTGGCGGAATTGCCTTTGTAGAAATGATGTCGATTCAGGGGCGAATATGCAAAAAATAGTAAGCACTTTAAAGAAATCTAACACCCGCTTCAACCTGACATTTGTTTTGTCACGAAAGTTGCGTAAAGTGCCTATACAGCACCGCAACTTTCGCGCCAACTTTGCCGCTGCTATGCGCACCGGCAAAGGCACAAATGCAGGTTAAGCGGAAGTTAGATGGACAACTCATTGAGCCGATTTTGGGAGATATAACACACTTATGTTTTCACAGAGAATAGCTTATAAAAAATTTATATTTCTTGCAGTATTCATTTTACTTGCCGCACAGTTAAATATTGCAGGTTCAGTTATTTCAAGCAAAATGGATTTTCCGCTTTATATGGACAGTTTTGCAACTATTGCGGTTGCGGCAGTAGGCGGACTTGTGCCGTCGTTGGCGGTTGCTATTCTTACAAACGGAACTTTATTTTTGTTTGGGCATCTTAAACTGATTTTTATATTGTGTCAGTTGATGACGGCTGCCGGTTCGTTTTTTATATTCAAGTTTGCAAAAAAGCGTGGAGAAGTAAAGTTCAGTTTGGATTCATTTATGCTTTGCGGAATTTTAAGCGCAGTTACAAATGGCATATTCGGCTCTCTTTTTGCAGCGGCTTATCATTATAACCTTACTGCAATAGAACAGGGGCTTTATCTGGTTACTAAAAATGTGATTATTTCAAACCTTGCAGGCGGCTTTATTTTAAATATTGTTGATAAGGCTATTGCTTCGTTTATTGCTTATGGAATGTATCTTCAGGTGAATAAAAAATGTGCAAGTGATTGGAGTATTTCCTTAAGCGTTCCGCGAGGAGAGAGGAATAGAGTACCCATAGCACGGAAATACGGAAAGTCCGCCTTGAAAGAAGTGACAAATGCTCATAAATTAAAAATAAAAGCTGAATATATTTTTTTACTTGCCGCTTTTTTTTCATTTTGTCTGTCTTTCGGATTTAAAAAAGTATCGGATAAAATTTTTGATGTAAGGTATGAGGAGGCGATTAAGAGCGGGCAATATAAAAATATTGAAGAACATAGGGGTAAAGCAAGATTTATAAACAAGGGCTTTGATTCTTTTGCCTATGCCTCTTTTTTTCTTGCCTCTATTTCAATTTTTATAATGCAGCTTAAACTAAAAGATTGGAAAAATCAGATAAAAATTTTAAATGTACAACAAGAAACTCAAAAAGCATTCAGCCGTGATTTGCACGATGGTATAATCCAATCTCTTGCTGCATTAAAAATCTGCCTTTCGCAGGGAGAGCATAAAAAAGCTGTTATTCTTACCGATGAAGCGATTAGGGATACCCGTGAAATTTTAGGGCTTTCAAGAATGGATTTGTCCGATGACTTTAAAATGCTTATTTCACAATATGCAAAGGTTTTTGAGGAAAATTATAAAATCAAAATTGATGTTTACGAAGCCAGCGAAGAGGCAAAAAGTTTTTCATCCAATATTAAGTACGAAATGTTGAAAATTTTGCAAGAGGCTTTGGCAAATGCCTGCAAACACGGAACGGCAGACAGGATAGAAATAAAAATGATTGATCAAACTTCCGCGTTTAATTTATCGGTATGCGATAACGGATGCGGTTTTAATTTTGATGCCGTTAAAGAAAACGTCTGTCATGCGGGATTAAAAATTATGGAAGAGCGGGCTGCATCTCTTGGCGGAAAAATCAAAATAAAATCCGATAAGAATGGAACAAGTGTAACTTTAATTTTTCCGATAAATGGGTAAGGGGAAAATAGCGATATGAAAATACTTATTATTGATGACCACCGCTGTTTTAGAGAAAGTCTTGTGCTTGCACTGAAAAATGAATGTCCTGACTTTGAATTTCTTGAGACCGGCAGCGCAGATGCGGCAAAGAAAATGCTTTTGCAGAATAATGAATGTGATTGCCTGTTTTTGGATTTGCAGGTGGGAAAAGAAAACGGTCTTTGTATTTTAAGCGAATTGCGAAAAATTAGGAGAGAAATTAAAACTCTTATCTGTACTGCTTTTTATGAACCGCTGACTATTGAAAATGCCATAAAAATGAATGTGCAGGGCTTTATTACAAAAACTTCCTGCTTGAAAGAAATTGCTGAAGCATTAAAAACCGTTGCGGACGGGGAAAAATATTTTTGCCCGGAAGCACTTGCCGTTATGGAAGTAAATGTTTTAAGAGTTGCAAATGCTATTGACTCTGCAACTGACGGAAAAATGCAGCTTTTTGCAAGATATAAAACGCTTTCCCTCAAAGAAAAAGAAGTGTTCGACTTACTTTCCCAAAAGCTGGATGTTGCGCAAATTGCTAAACGCTTGAAAAAATCCGTTAAGACGGTTGAAAACCAGCGGTCTGCCGTGTACAGTAAAATGCACATTCACGACAGACTTGAGGCGGTTGAAGCCGGAAAAATGCTGGGGATTATTTAGCACAGCACAGCAAGTATTTTTTCACTCTTCTTCCTAATTTTGCTTTACCTTTGTTTCGTCCTGCAGCACCGCACTTTTAAGTTTTTTCTGCAAGGCAAGATTTCTCTTTACGGCATCGCATTTGAAAATGTCTAAGAGTGTGCAGTCTTTGTCTGAAAGACAGGAGAAGTTTTCGGGAATTGTTATGTCATGAATATTTGTACTTGAAAATGCACTGCTATGTATGTATAAAAGACTTTTGGGAAGAGAAAGTGAATGTAAGGGGGCATACCGTGCAACACCGTAATATCCATCGCCTATCTCAACTCCGCTAAAAGCTTCTCTTTCTATACGTTCAAGACCTTCGTTCAGTGTAATGGTTTCAAGTAAAGGGCAGTCTGCAAATGCGTATGCCCGGATAACTTTTATTGATTTTGGAAGCGTAAGATTCTTTATCCCGCAAACGCTGAATATGCTTTCAGGGATTTCCTCTATGCCTTCCTCAAAAACGATAGTTTCAAGTCTTACGCAATAAGAAAAAACGCCATCTTTAAAAGCCGTACAAGAGATAG
Organism: Treponema sp. OMZ 790; assembly: GCF_024181285.1. NCBI lineage: Bacteria > Pseudomonadati > Spirochaetota > Spirochaetia > Treponematales > Treponemataceae > Treponema > Treponema sp. OMZ 790. Next base: position 2,825,611 of record NZ_CP051201.1, read on the forward strand.
GCAGCGTTACTGCCCTTAGGGCATAATTATATGCAAATGCCTTGTCACCAATTTCTTTTAATGACGGCGGAAGGCGAATAGATTCTACATCGAACGCACGGAAGGCTTCTTTGTCGATGTATGTAACACTATCGGGAATAAAGAGCTCTTTAATGTCAGTATCAGGGATACTTAAAGTTCCATTTACTATATTCTTTTTTAAATAAGAGTGATATTCGCCTATGTTGTCTCTTTTCCATTTTCCATATCCGGGCATAAATGCACCCTGTTCAATTTTCGTTACAGTAATTCCTTGTATTGCAGCAGGAATTTCCATGACTGCACCATCATAGTTTTTCACTTCTCCTATGAATTTTGTTATGGTAACCTCAGTAAAATCATCATTTGCTTTAAATTCCAGCTCGCTTTCCGGAATGACAATATGCTTTACATTTTCTTGAGCCATTGCCTGCGTCCACGTTATAACTAATACTGCGGCAACAGCCATCCGTTGTAGTATTTTCATTTTATGCTCCTCATAATTATTTTTCGGCTCGTCCTTTTAACCAAAGATTACAGTCATTTAAAAAATAATCTTCAATAGAAAAAGCCGTGAATTTATTATCTTCAAAATAGTCATTAACCAAATTTTGCCATTCAGACGGCTTACAATTCGGTTTTCCTAACGCTCTTTTATTTTGAGAGTCATAAATAATTTTGAATGCAGGTGGATTTATCAAAAAACAAATTTTACTTTCATAGGAATGGGGGTGATTATCATTTGTCCATTCACTATAGCCGCCTGAAAGAATGCTCTCCCTATTGTTCCAAAGGCGTTCTGCAAAACTTGAAAAATGTTCTTTTTTTAACTTTGATGCTTCTTCCTCAAGTTCCTTATTTTCATCACCTGAATCTTTTACAACAGTCCGCAAAACACCCCATTGCAAACCGATTGTTTTTACGGTTGATTTAAAACTTTCCTTATCGTTATTTGTTATCGCATCAATAAGAAATTGTCTAAAAATTTTCTTCTGATAAAGATTTATAGTCTTGTATAATGTTTTCTCATTTTCTGTAAGTATCATATAATGTCCTTTTATTAAGACTACTCGACAACAAAGTTGGTCAATTATTTAAGTTTATCAAATTTTTTTTGAAAAAATTCTGCTTCTGCATTAGCACCGCCGGAATTCAATTTCATAATACCGAATTCCAGCTTTTCTTTTATAGCATTATAAAGAGCTTTTTGATCCGGCGATTTCAATCGCGGTAATGCAGAAATCTGCGTGAACATATTTTGAAGTTGATTTTGAATTTCTTCTGATGTTGAACCAAACTGAAAATTTACGATTTCTTCCGTTTTTACTCTGTTATTTTTTATTTGGTCCATATTATCCTTTAGCTGCTCTCTGGTAGAAGAAAACATATCTCCAAACATACCGCCAATTCCGCTCATAACTCCGCCCCCTGATTTTTGTGCTGCCGATCCGTTTTCTACAGGTTCATTGTTTGTGCCTGCTCCGCCATTTTTAGATTGTTCGTAAGCAAGTTTACATTCCTTGCTGCAAAAGTTTCTTTTCCCCGCAAGCCTTGCAATACCGCCTATTGCTTTAACTCCAATAGTCAAGCCCATAGCATCCGCAAAAGCATTTCCTGCATCCCTGTCGGCAGAAAACATCGGTTTATAAGTTTTTCCGCACCAATCACAAGTTTTATATCCCATTTTGAAAACTCCTTATTTTATTTTTATATATTTTAACATCATTAATTCCTTGTGTCTTGAAGTTACTAATTCAAATTTCTTGGGATTTTTTCCCAAAATTTACGCAATAAAAGCTCTTTTGTGCTGATTGTCTTGAAAACTTCAGTTGCGTTATAATATGCAACGGTGTATTGTATGTGAAGTTAAGTTTGGAATTGATAAGGTCATAAAAATATAATAAAATTAAAAATGAAATCTAACACCCGCTTCAACCTGACATTGCGGAGTAGCCGCAAATGCAGGTTAAGCGAATGTTATACGCACAACGCAGTGCGTTGGATTTTAGGAATAAAAATGTATTTTTTAGTGATTCTAATTGTACTTTCAATTTTTTTTGTTATTTATTATAAAAAATATAAAGTAAAGCAAGAAATTTTGATAACCAGTGAAATTAAAGAAGAAGATTATCAAGAAATTCAAGAGTATATTTCTAAAACATATAACATAGATATACATGAAATTTTATTTACATTAATAAAAAATTCTAATAACAAAAATCTGATTCGTTTTGAAGTAAAATTAGAAAATAACTCTCAAGAAAAAAATATTAAATTTGATAATAAGAAAAAAAATGAAATTACTTTTTATATAGCCGAAAAAGAATTTGAATTGCAAAATAAATATAAGGCAAGATTTTTCACCTATTTTTCATCATTTGAACGAGAAGAATTAGAGCGAATATATAAAAATCTACCAGAAGATTTGAATTTCCTAAAAAAAGAAATAAATAATAAAAATATCTGGATAATAAAGAAAGTATTTTATACACGTGTTGTTGTATTTTTTTATTCAAATGTACAAATTCCGAATAAACTAGAAAAATATAGAATTGAAATGATGATAAAAAATTATATTTATTCTTCATTGAAAGAATTTGATTTTAATAACAAATTAAATGTAGACAAAATAAATATTGAATTTGACACTAAAGAAAATTTTGATACCAACTATGGAAGTAATTGGTATTATTATATTTTATAAACGTATAACACCCGCTTTAACCTGCAAAATTAACTTATAAAACTTGTTTGATCCCATAAAATTTGTACAAAAAATATCGGGACGGTAAGGTATTTTGTTTATATAATTTCCATAATAATACAGGAGAAAAGATGAACAGTATTCAATTATTTAACAGGACGATAGACTACATCGAAAATACACTCGACAATGAGCTTAGGGTATCGGCACGCCGGCACTCCCGATAGAGATACGGTGACAGCAGCAGGAAAACAATCCCGCTGTTTATGACAATTAAAGAAATAACTGTGTCTACCAAATTCCCCTCCCCTTGATTTTTTGTTCTTCTTATGCTACACTCCCCTTTGCCGGGGTGCTTTTAACAAGCTGAGAACATACCCGCAAAGGGCTGTCCGCACGGATGCCCTATTACCTGATCCGGATAATACCGGCGGAGGGAGCATATGAAAAATCATTTACGCTCTATTTTAATTTTCTCATTTTTAATTATCGGTTGTGCCGCTCTTTTTGCAGGCGGAGCAAAAGAATCTGACGGAACAAAGGTTGTGGTCTACACGACAAAATCCTTTGCTGCCGACTACGGTCCCGGCCCGAAAATTGCCGAGCTCTTTAAGGCAAAAACGGGCAAGGATGTAGAATATGTCGTCTGCAAAGAAGGCGTTTTAAACAGGGCCATATTGGAGGGTAAGGCTTCTACAGCCGATGTGCTCATTGGTATCGATAACCATCTTATCGAAAAAGCACGCAAAGCAGATGTTTTAAAAGCCTATAAACCTGCGGCCGCAAATAAGATAGATTCGGATGTTCTTATCGCAGAAGATTGGCTTTTAACCCCCTTTGATTACGGCTATTTTGCATTTATGTTCGATACAAAGGCCAAAATCAAAAAGCCCGCATCTTTAAAGGAACTGACCGATCCTTCCTATACAAAAAAGATTGTAGTTTTGGATCCTAGCTCAAGTACAACAGGCTTAGGCATGGTTGCGTGGACAAAGGCTGTTTTTGGTGATGAGTACCTCAACTTTTGGAAGGCCCTCAAGCCGAATATCTTTGCAATGGCCCCCAAGTGGAGCACAGGTTACGGCTATTTTACAGCCGGAGAAGCACCTATGGCTATCTCGTATACAAGCAGCTTGGCTTCCCATGTTTTGTATGACAAAACAGACCGCTTCCGGCCATTGGTTTTCGCAGAAGGCCATGTCATTCAAATTGAAGGTATGGGAATATCCGCTAATGCTGCTAATGTTAAGGGAGCAAAGGCCTTTATCGACTTTATGCTGACGGAAGAAGCTCAAAGCCTCCTTCCCGAAACTCAGTTTATGTATCCGGTTATCAAGGGGCTTCCCCTTCCTGCTTCTTACAAGGATGTTCCCAAACCTGCAAAAATCTTGCGCATTCCTTCAGAAGATCAAACCGAATCGGTCAACGCCGTAATTAATGTTTTACAAAAATAAACAAGAAGGCCTTCGGCCGGGCGGCGCCATATCAAAGATATGGCGCCTATTTAAAATAGGTCGCCCATCTAAGATAGGCTGCCTATCTCTGATAGGCAGCCTTGTTTTGCCACTCGGCAGCCTTATCTTTTTTCTTGTCCTTCTTTCTTTTTTTCTTCCGTTAATATTGAGCTTTCTTCCCTTATTTTCTTCACGATTTGATTTTTCGCATATTACGGGAGTAAAAAGCTCCTTTGATTTTTCGCATATTTTTAGGATAACGGTTTTTACGGTTTCTCAGGCTTTTTTTTCTGCCCTGCTTGCCTGCACCGTAGGCTTTGCAGCGGCCTACCTTTGTGCAAGAAAAAACTTTCGGGGCAGAAAATTTTTAATGGCCCTGTCGAGTGTTCCCCTCTGCGTGCCTGCAATAATCGTCGCCCTTTCCTTTATAATCTTTTTTGGAAATAACGGAATCCTCAACTCGTTTTTAAAGAGTCTACTAAACCAAGATGAGCCTCCCATTAATTTTTTATTTTCGATGCCGGGGGTAATCATAATCCACGGATTTTATAACTTTCCCCTTGCAATGAAAACAATCGCTCAAGTTTGGGAACGCTTAAGTGAAGATGAGCCTAATGCAGCCCTCCTTTTAGGAGCAAGTAAATTTAGAATCTTTAAGACCATAACCTTTCCTGCCCTTTTAAATTCGATAGCCGTTTCCTTTTTGCTAATTTTCCTTTTTTGCTTTTTCAGCTTTATAATAATCCTTCTTTTCGGAGGACTTGCGACTACAACCCTCGAGGTCGAACTTTACAAGGCCGCCCGCACAAAATTGGATATGAACCTTGCAGCAAAGATAGCCCTTACCGAAATATCTGCGGCCTTAATTTTAATCCTCATCTATTCCAATTTGCAAAAAAAAATGAGGGTACAAAACGAAAACTTAAAGGGAATAAGGGAACGCAGCGCAATAAAAGGCCTTAGGCAAAAAATCTTTTTCGGCCTTACAATTTTTATAATTATTCTTTTTTTAATAGCGCCCCTGTTTTCTATTTTTTTACATTCCACATATAATGTAAATTACACTTCTATCTTTAACAAATTTTTTTATTTTAAGGCGTGGAAAAACGTTTTTTTATCCCGAACCTTTTGGACAGCTCTTTGGACAAGTATCAAAATCGGCACTCTTACAGCCCTTGTAAGCCTCGCAGCTTCCTTGTGCTTTGCATACATTACAGTCTTTTATAAATGGAGAAAAATATACGCCCTTCTTCCGTATCTGCCCTTGGCCGTGTCATCGATAATGCTCGGCTTCGGCTGGCTCTTGTTAAGACCTAACGGAACGGAAGTGATTTTAATCTTTGCGCAAAGCTCCCTTGCGTGGCCCTTTGCATGGACTCAGATACAAACCTCGCTTTTACGCATTCCTCAAAATATTATCAATGCGGCAGTCTTGCTTTCACCTGACAAAAAAACGGCCTTTTTTAAGGTGATAGTCCCCTTGTGCAAAAGGGGCATTTTTTCAAGCCTAGCCTTTGTCTTTGCCATAAGTGCAGGAGATGCATCCTTGCCAATAGTCTTAAACATCCCGCGTTTTAACAATCTGGCCTTACTGATTTTTGATTACGCTTCTTCATACCGCTTTGTAGAATCTTCTGCAGTTGCAGTCGTCTTAAGCCTTATAACAGGCTTTGTTTTCTTTTTACAGGAGAAATAAATTTAAAATAATAACGGAGAAACCAATGGAACACGAAAAAGCATTTTTACAGCTTAAAAATATAAAAAAGCATTTTACCGAAAAAGATATTTCCATTTCCTTTGAATTAAAAAAGGGAAGGGCTCTTGCCCTTCTAGGCCCATCGGGCTGCGGCAAAACAACGGTTTTAAAAATAATCGCAGGTCTTATTGCCCCGGATTCGGGGGAGATTGTTTTAGACGGAAAGGATATAAGCCGAACCCCTCCGGGCAAACGCGGAATCGGAATGGTCTTTCAAGACTATGCCCTCTTCCCTCATCTCAATGTTGAAGAAAACATCTTCTATGGGTTGGTTTCTAAAGGCATGTCCAAAAAGGAAGCCCGCAAAACAATAGCCCCCCTTGTCGAGCTTTTTCATTTAGAAGCCCTACAAAGGCGCAAAACCGATCTTCTTTCGGGCGGAGAAAAGCAGAGGGTTTCCCTTGCTCGCAGTCTTGCAGTGAGCCCCTCCCTCATCCTCTTTGATGAACCCCTCTCGGCCCTCGATGCAGATCTCCGTCTGCACTTACGCAAGGAGCTGCGGGCAAAGCAGGAGAGTTTGGGATACACCGCCGTCTATGTTACCCACGACAAGGATGAGGCAGCCGCCCTTGCCGATGAGGTTCTTTACATGGGGTAGACTATTCTCCGTATTCGAGCAAAAAGTCGATTAGGTTTTTGTGGATAATTCCGTCCTGACTAAAATCCATAGAATCCAAAGAGAGTACATATTTAGGGAAATTATCTTTGATTGACTTATAAACCCCGAATTCCCTTTCTCTTGTGGATTCATTTCCAATGTTATAAGCTACCTGATAATAAGAAACATCGTTTTCACTTTTTGCTATAAAATCGATTTCTTTGTCTTTTACCTTGCCTATCGTAACCTCATAACCTCGTGAGCGAAGTTCAATATAAACAATATTTTCAAGAACCCTTTCAATATCCTTTGTGTTGGAAAATCCCCGAGCCTGCCTAAAACCGTGATCCGTCAAATAGTATTTTTCGTCGATTTTAAGTACTTTTTTTCCCGCAGTATCATAGCGGGGCACTGTTTTTATGATAAAGGCCTTACTGCAATATTCCAAATAATTGAGTACCGTATCTGCCGAAACATTTCTGTTTTCATTTTTAAAATAATTTTTTATACTGTTTGCCGAAAAAGTGTGCCCTATGTTTTCCATTGCATAATCTAAAATACGGTTAAAAATATCGACATCCCTTATACTGTTGTACTGTAAAACATCCTTAACCAAAACAGTGTTGTAAACGTCATTTAAGTATTTGAAGGACGGTCCTTCCTCCAAATTAAAATACTTTAAAAAAGGCATTCCTCCCGTTTTAACAAAGGCAGAAAATAAATCTTCACGCGAAACAGCCTTACCGTCAAAGCACCTTATAAATTCTCCAAAGCTGAAAGGCTGAATTTCAAATTCTACATATCTTCCTGCCAAAAGGCTTGCAAGGTCTCCTGAAAGTAAGCCGGAATTTGAGCCCGTCAGATAAATATCGCAATCCAAATCAACCCGCAGCCCGTTTATAACCTGTTCCCAATTTTCCACAAATTGTATTTCATCAAAGAAAAAATATATCTTTCCGGTTAAGTCTTTAATCAAAGGTTTGAGGTATTCAATCAAAGCTTCGGCCTTATTTACCGTAAAAAATTCTATGGATTCAAAATTAAGGTAAATTTTATTTTTATCGGGTACATGGTTTAAAACTTCATCCTTTATGAGCAGTAAAATAGTCGATTTTCCTGCCCGTCTCATACCGGATAGAACCTTAATAATAGGCTTATCAATAAACTTCCGAATTTTTTCCATATATCGGGATCTTGTAATATAGCTCATTCCGGTTACCTTCTAAAATTCGATTATACACGAAATTTAAGGTAAAATCAAGGAGGATTTCGATTATAATCGAAATTTTAAGCAAAAAAATAAGCATTAATCCCTTATTTTAAGCCGCCTAAATCCAAATATTTTAGAACAGCGGCCAGCATAGCAGAGGTTCCCTTGTAAAATAAAGACTCATCCATATCAAACTTATCCGAATGGTTAGGATAAATAGTTCCTTCTTTATGCACAACAGGATTGGATAAAAGGAAAAATGTACCGGGAGCTTTTTGTAAAAAGTAGGCCATATCTTCTCCTCCCATAGTGGGAATCGTGATCTCTTCTATGCAGTCATCTCCTAGAATTTCCTTGGTATTTTTTATAAAGAATTCCGTAAATTCTTTATTGTTTACCAAAACAGGATATTTAAAATCATAGTCGGTTTTTGCTTCGGCCCGATAGGATTCGGCTATACCGGAAGCTATCTCAGCCATCCGCTTTGCTGTAAATTTGCGGACAGTTTCATCGGTAACACGCACGGTGCCTTCAATAAAAACTTCATCGGGAATAATATTATAACTTGTGCCGCTGTGTATCTGGCAAACGGAAATAAGAGCATTCGATGTAGGCGGTAGTTCACGGCTTATGATTTTTTGCAAGGCAGAAACTATTTCACAAGCTATCGGGATAGGATCAACAGAAAGGTGGGGGTATGCACCATGAGCTCCTTTACCCTTAACAGTGATGTTAAACTTATCTGCCGATGCAAAAAAAGCTCCGCAACAGGCTCCAAGTTTTCCTTTTTCAAGTCCCGGATAAATATAACCTGCGTGGAGGCCTATTACAGCATCGACTTTTGGATTTTCCATACAGCCTTCTTCAATCATGGGAAGAGCTCCTCCCGGAAATTCCTCTCCCGGTTGGAAGAGAATTTTGACACAGCCTTTAAATTCTGAAGATAATTCTTTTAACACCATGCAGGCGCCAAGAGCCATAGCAGTATGACCGTCATGCCCGCAAGCATGCATACAGCCTTCATGTTTTGATGCAAAACTCAATCCCGTATTTTCTTTTATGGGCAGGGCATCCATATCTGCTCTTATTGCTATACATTTGCCTTTTTCTTTTCCTTCAATAATTGCAACTATAGCATTGCCGTTAACAAGTTTATGATAGGGGATTTTTAATTCATCAAGCTGTTTACAAACATAGTCTACAGTTTTGGGAAGGGATAATTCCAATTCGGGAATTTGATGTAAATCTCTCCTAATTTGAATTATTTTAGCTTCTTTTTGTTTAACCAAGTCAATTATATTATACATATTTAACTCAAGCCTCCTTATATAAATTCCATATTAAATTATCGCATGACCTTTTACAGCTGTCAATACCAAATTTTTCTTTATTGATTTTTTTGATTTTTTAATTTATACTTAATATCTGGACGATATTTTAACCGAGGCTTTGCTGAGATCATATGCTTTTGTTTTTAGAAAATATTTTGATAGTTCTTTTTTCTTCTCTTTTTTTATTTATTACAACCGGCTCATTTATAGCAATTCCTTACTTTATCATATTTTTTTCCATAGGATTATGGGGCGAAATGATGCACAACAACGTAAAACCGTTTATTTTTATTGTCTTTGTCATATTTACTGCAGTATTCGACAAAAATCTTGCATTTTTTACTCCGGTTTTTATGGCTGTAACTTGGGAAAATAAAGAAAGTGACGAAAAACATATCTTTATTATTTTTAAATTCTTCATCCTATTTTGTCTTTTTTTTAATTTTAATTTAATCTTTTTTTTATTTTCCATAATTATATTTTTTTATTCCGTTGTTAAAAATGACTATATTCTTAAAAGTATGGAAGTAACAAGATTAAAGGATAAACTGACTGAAAACAGAATCAATTCTGAAAAGAGAGAGAGAATTTTACAAAATGACGTTTTAAAAAATGCTGAAGTTTTAATCTTAGCTGAAAGAAATAGAATTTCGGGAAGTCTGCATAATTCAATAGGTCACACATTGAGCGCAAGTATTTTGCAGGTAAACGCATTAAAATATATTTCTAATCAAGAAGAAGTAAAGGAAAGTTTAAATGTTTTACAAACTTCTTTAGAAAACGGTATGACCGAGATAAGAGAATGCCTTCATAATATGCATAATGATTCTTTTAATTTACAGACGGGATTGGAAGAAATTGCCGAAAAAACAAAAACACCTAAAATAAAATTGACATATAAAGCAGATGTAATTCCTTATGAACTAAAATACGACATTCTATCGATTGTAAAGGAGAGCCTTTCAAATACAATTAAGCACAGCGGTGCAACCGAATTGAATATCAACATATTGGAACATATCGGTTTTTACTCTCTTATAATAAAAGATAATGGATGCGGATCTCAGGGAAAACAAATCAAAGATCTAAACCATGGAATAGGTTTAAAAGTGATAGCGGACCTTGTAGAAAAACATAAGGGCAAAATTAATTTTTATTCCGACAACGGATTTAAAACCCATATCATATTTCCAAAAATAAAGGATGCACAAAATGAAAATAATAATAGTTGATGATGATTACCTTGTAGTTACTTCCCTCAAAACAATATTAAAAGCCAACGGATTCGATATAATTGCAAGCGGTTCAAGCGGAACTGAAGCCGTTACTCTTTTTAATGAATATAAGCCGGATATTATTTTGATGGATATTAGAATGGAAAATATGAACGGCATAGAAGCAAGCCGGCAAATTTTATCCGAACACGAAGATGCAAAAATATTGCTTTTGACAACATTTAATGATGAGGAATATATTACAAAAGCTATTAATTTCGGATGCAAAGGTTATATATTAAAACAGAATATTGATTCGCTTATACCGGCTTTACATGCAGTCGCTGCAGGAAGCATCGTTTTCGATTCGGAAATAATATCGAAAATTCCTCAAACAAAACCGACACGCTCTCAATTTTCTGAAGATTTAAATGATAGGGAAACGGATGTTTTGGAATTGGTTGCAGACGGCCTTAATAACAAGGAAATATCAAATCGGCTTAGTTTAAGTGAAGGGACAGTCCGCAACTATGTTTCTTCTATACTTGAAAAACTTAATTTGCGGGATCGAACGCAATTAGTAGTTTATTATTATACAAGATAGGAGAACTTTTATTTGAAAAAACGAAAAACTAAAAGTCAAAAATTTTTAGCTTGGTACACGAGGGTCGTTCAAGAGCAAAAAAAAGGGCTCTATGATTTTAATCAAAAAATATATGTTACCATTTTATCTTTTGCAAATAATGATCTTTTAACTACAGCTGCAGCAGGAGCATATAATTTTTTGATGTCTGCTCTTCCTATCTTTATTTTAACTTTAACCGTTTTACTTCGAGTGCTAAAACAAAGCCCGCAGCAGGTAAAAGAAGCTATCAAGGCTCTTTCAATTTTTCAAAATACCATTGACCTTGACCGATTTTTTTCTTTTCTTTTAAGTATAAACAGTTTTTCTTTTTTTGATTTTATAGTATTTATCTTTGTTTTGTGGATGGCCAGACGGTTTTTTGCAACTATCCAACATTCCATCAGAAAAGTGTACCGCAAAAAAGTAAAAATAACACCTTTGAAAACTAGTTTAATTGTCATTTTGGGTGAAATCATTGTAGTAATCTTTCTTGTTTTTTTGTTTATATTTTTGATAACGGGTTCCGCCGTATTTAGAAGCGATTTTGTTCAGCCTGTCTTTTCTGCAAATCTCTTAAGCCTTTTAAGGAATTTGTTTAGATTTGTTCCAGTCATTTTTATGCAGCTATTTGTTTGTTTGATATATTATTTTATGCCGCCCATAAAACCGCCTTTTAAAACCGCTTTCGGTTCATCCGCAGCTTGTACCATATCTTATTATCTTATAAAAATATTTTTTACTTTTTTTAGGTCAACTGCTAAATTTACTTTTGTATACGGCCTTTTTACAAATGTAATATTGGTTTTGATGCAAGTATGGTTTTTCTTTTTCTTCTTTGTATTTTTTGCACAATTTATGTATGTAAATCAATTCTTTAACAGTTTCATAATTTCGCAGCTTTACAGGCTTCCAAAAGAAGATGCTCCGGGATTTTTTAATCAGTTTTTAAGACATCTTTTTATAGAACCGCCTAAAGAATACAGAAAAAAAGCTATTTTCATAAAAGAAGGCACCTTCATTTTTAACTATGATGATAAATCAACTGAAATTTACTACATAATCGAAGGCTCTGTAAGAGTCATAACGTCAAACAAAATTTTAGATTTGGGAAAGGGCGATTTATTCGGAGAATTTGCCTGTCTTCTAAACGGAAGAAGAACAGGCACTGCGGTTGCAAAAACCGATTGTCTTTTGGCTGTAGTTCCTAAAAAACAATTTTTGGAAACTATTTCTATTGACGGAAATGTTTCTCGGCAGGCGTTAAAAATTTTAGCTGAATCTTTGATAGATACCAATTAAAATTTTATAAAAAACGCTTTAGAAATAATCTAAAGCGTTTTTTCCCTTATCTCTTTTTATTAAGCATTGTTAAAGTATAGTTTCCTAAAAAGCCGCCCACGACAAGACAAATTAAGAATATCCATCCTGAAAGTGAGAAGTTCGCAATTGGCGTATACAAAGCACCGACATTACATCCATTCGCTAACCTTGTTCCAAAACCCATTGCAAAACCTCCAATTGCAAAAATAAACACATCTTTTAACTTGATTTTTAATTCAGACTTAAAATTTTCTGTAAAACTTCCTGCAAGAAGAAGACATATCATAGTTCCTATAATAATTCCTATATTTTGTACATAAGACGGATTCTCAAAGAAAGGCATTGTGTAAGGCCCGGGCTTACCTCCGGTAAAGGCAACAATGGAATCAACACTCATTCCAAAAAATTTTAACACTCTTCCGAACCAAAACCCGAAAGGAGCTGAAGCACCCCAGCCTGTCTTTGTAACCCCCATTAAAAGTGTAAACAAAACAGAAAGTAAAACGGCGCCTATAGTTAAAGACCAAGGTTCGACAAAGACTTTTGTGTAAGTTACTTCACTAAAGAATTTATAATTATGAGTATCAAGTTCTTTTACGGCCTCCTGATCTTTTTCGGATCCGACTCCTGAATATTGATTATTCTTTTTTCTTTTGCTTTCATACATATATGAAATTACGACAACAATACCTGCAAACAAAGCTGTTAAAATAATTGCACCTAAATAACCGCCCTTGCCTTCCGAAGCAAACAAGTCAGGCAGAAAAACGCCTCGGCCTGTTCCGCTTTTAAACCAAGAATCTTTAACCCAAGACTGTCTAGCTTGAAAAGGAAAGCCCACAAAAACACCTATTCCGAAAAATAAAAGGGTAATAAAGGCTCTTGGCAAACCTGTAACCAAGTCTGTAAGAGTTCCTGTTGCACAGCAAGATGAATAACTCATACCGAAGCCGAAGAGGATACCGCCTAAGATTAAGCCTAAATTAATAGGGTTAATCCAAAGGTTATAAGTCTTAACATCTCCAAACATAAGAAAGGCTGAAGTGAGAATTGCAGAAATTACAAACATAAACATCAAAGATCTCATAAGTTTGGTAGAGCCTGTTCGATATGCTCTATTGATACTTCCTGCGAACCCGAAGTATGAACGGGTCAAAACATAGCCCAAAGCCATTCCCATTACCCACTTAAAAAACAACATATCCGTCTTTAATAAAACGGATCCCAAAACAATGCTTAAAACAAGCACTGCAAAACCGATAATGTTTTCGATTCTTTTCATATCAACTCCTGATAAATTATTCTTTATATTTTCGGCGAGTACCGAATTTATAAAATAGAAAACCTAATAGCGTCCAAGCTATCAAAAAAAACATCGACCCTTTTGTCAGTTGCGCCGGAGAGCCCGGAATTAAAAGAAGGCCTATAAATATCAAACCTATAAGGCTTGAAAAACTACTCATCATTTTTTCAAATAAGTTTTCACCTTTTCGAATTCCTATTATACCCACATAGGTATAAGCCAGAGCTGCCAATACAGAGGCCATATCCACAATCAAAATAATTACCTCTCTTCCTATCCAGGGTCCTATTAAACTTATACCCGCGACAAACAAAATTGCATTCGGATATAAATTCTTATCGTTTTTTTTGCCTAAAAAGGCCGGAGAAAGTTTTTCATTGGATAAGGCGCCAAGTAATTTACTGCTGCTTATCATAAAGCCGTTTATACCTCCGGTAACAGCCGCAAATATTGCAATGAGTAAAAAGAGAAACCCCGCAGAGCCGGTCTTACCGGTTACGGATGAGGCAACAGCCCACTCAACCTTTGCAGCTTCTTCAGGGCCATAACTCAAAGCTCCTATCATATTTAAAAGGCTATATAACAGAATTCCGAAAATTATGGAAATAATCGTAGGCAAATGTGTCTTAGATGGGGCAAAGTCCAAATCACACGACACTTGCGGTACTACATCAAAACCCACAAACAAAAACGGAATTATAGCTATTACCGAAGCGGTCTTTGCCAACGATATTTTATCATAGCCCAAGTAATTATCGGAAAAAACTTTTAAATCGCTTTTCCCCATAATTATAAAAAATAATACTATAACAATCAACACAAGAGCAGAGCTCATAATATTCTGTATCTTTGCACTTAAAGAAAGCCCTCTTAGATTGATTATAGTAAAAACAATAATCGGAGCCGAGGCTATAAGAATATCGGCAAGATAAACACTTGTCGGCCCGAAATCATAAATATAGCCCCATAACATCAATTCCCCGAAGATTTTACGCAATATAAGCACATAGGCTGTTGCATTTAAAGGAATCATACTCAAATAGCAAAGGCTCAATGACCACCCCACAACAAACCCATGCACCTTTCCCATATTTGCCAAGGTATAAGAAAATTCGCCGCCTTCGCCCACATGATTATGCAGCATAATCTGATAGGCTTTTTGTATAACAATGATAAAAAGCCCGCCTATCATTAGCCCGAGAACGGTATTTACGACCCCTGAATTAGGTAAAAAAAGAGTTCCCGGCAAAATAAAAGAACCCCACCCGATAATAGAACCTATTACAAGATTTAAAACATCGAATTTCGATAAGCCCTTTACCTTTGCCGGTATTGTTTTATTTTCCAAATACCTTTCCTATTTAAAATTATATTTAGTCACTATAGGCTTTCTATTTTGACTAACATCATTAAAATATTCATAAACACTTATACCTAAAAACGAGCCCATAATATTTATTATATTTTTATACCCCTTACCCTTTAAAGCACAAAGAGCATTATAGCTTCTTTGACTGGATCGGCAGTGTACATATACAGGTTTGTCTTTAGGAATCTCATTCATTCTCTCACGCAATTGGCTCAATGGAATATTTACGGCATTTACAATATGCCCTGCTTCAAATTCCTTAGGTTCGCGCACATCAACAATAAAAGCATTTGACTCGACAAGCTCTCTTACCATTGTAACGGGCACCTGTTTATATACACCGTTTAAAATATTTAAGCCTACAAGAGCCGCATGGTTTACAATATCTTTTGCAGTACCGAACATAGGTGAATAACAAAGCTCCAATTCTTTTAAATCTTCCAAGGTACCGCCCAGCATAATAAACGAAGCTATAACATCTATACGTTTATCTACATTTCCTTTACCGATAGCTTGTGCACCTAAAATTTTACCTGAAGGTTTAGCGAAAATCAGCTTAAAAAAGAGCGGATTTGCATCGGGCATAAGACCGACCTTGTCTCCCGGAATAACATAAGAACAATCATAGCTAATTCCCTGTACCTGACACTCTCTTTCATTAAGGCCTGTACATGCTGCATTATAATCAAAACATTGAATAACGGCAGAACCGATAACTCCGGTATTTCTATGCGGAATACCGTACATATCATCTGCAGCAGCCCTAGCCTGCCTTTGAGCAGGCCCGGCAAGCGTAAGCCTTGTCTTTTTATTTGTTATAAAATGGTTTACTTCAATAGCATCTCCTACAGCATAAATATCCTCTATGTTGGTACGGTAATTATGGTCAACCAAAATAGCCCCTGAATCTCCGAGCTTTACACCTGCACTCTGGGCCAAGGCAACTTCGGGACGCACTCCTAACGACATAACAACAACGCCGGCATCAAGCTTTTTACCGCTTTCCAGAACAATGAAGCTATCACCTATTTCTTTTATACCGTCACCCAAAACCAGGTTTACACCCTTATCATGTATTTCCTTATGAAGAATTTGGGCCATATCATAATCAAACGGAGCCATTACTTGAGGAAGCTTTTCTACAAGAGAAACGTTTTTACCTGCAAGCTTAAAATTTTCGGCCACCTCAATACCGATAAATCCTGCACCTATGACTGCTACATCTTTTACATTGTGAGAAGCAACATAATCATCAAGTTTTTTGATATCCGCAACATTCCTTACAGTAAAGACATGAGGTTTATCATATCCCGTTATAGAGCGGGGAACAACAGGTGCTGCTCCCGGTGAAAGAACCAATACATCATAAGATTCCTCAAATTCTTTTCCGGCATTTAAATCCTTTACCTTAACTGTTTTTTTTGACGGATCAATCGACAAAACTTCATGAAAAGTTTTTGCACTAATATTGTATTGCTTTTTAAACTTTTCAGGTGTCATCAAAACCAAATTTTCACTTTCAGGAACAATCCTGCTTAAGAAAAAAGGTAAGGCACAGTTTGAAAAAGATACATTGGGGCCTTTTTCAAACATGATGACCTCAGCATTTTCATCCAAGCGCCTAACTCTTGCTGCAACGGAAGCGCCTCCTGCAACGCCTCCTACAATTACAAATTTTTTTGCCATAAACTACTCCTTAAAATAAATTTTATCGTGTACTTATCTTTTCAAATATTTTTTTATAATACAGAGCAACATAATCATTTGGAAATATACCTAAAACCTTATCAAAATATTTAGCGGCAGATTCAATGCCCTCATTCGATAAAGCCTTTAAAGCATTTTCCATATAGGACTGTGTACTATGTTTTAAATCTCGAATAAAATCATCATCACAGTCATAAACTTCATATAAAAAAGTTTCCTTGTTCGATGAGTTTTTAACCCTTTGTATAGGCCGAATATAATGCCCTGAAGTATCATTAAGAGCCTCATAAATTTTATCCGAAATAATAATGCAAGAGCTATATTTTTTTGTAGATTCCTGCAGCACTTCTGCAACATGGTAGGAGTTCGAAATAATAATACTATCCATACGGCTTGAATTACCTATGGTACCTAAAAGAATATCTCCCATATCAATTCCTATACCTATTCTTAAAGGAGAGGAATTAAGAACTGCAATACTATTATTTCGAAGAGTTTTTTGTATAGCCACTCCGCAAGAAAGAGCCGAATCCGCTCCATCAGGAAATAAGGCAAAAAAGCCATCGCCCAAATATTTAGTTATTACGCCTTTATATTCCCTTACAATCGGAGCAACCAATGCAAAATACTCATTCAATAATTCAAATACTTGATTAGGAGTCAATTTTTCTGAAGTATGAGTAAATGAACGTATATCTATGGAAAGGATGGGCATTGTAAGTTCAACATTGTCTCCAAGTTTAACATCCGTTATGGATTTTTTATGTAAAAGTTCTACAATTTGATCCGGGACAAAACGTATAAGCGATTTGTTTATAAGCTGCATCTCTACACTTAGCTCTTCTATCTTTTTCATAGAATCGGCATAATCATTAAGTACCATTATGGACAGTATGGTTACAGAAACAACCGTTCCTATCTGTACAATGAATTCTCCGGGTATAAGGTCTAAAGCTACGAATAGATCATAAATTCCGCATAAAAATAAAACAGAAGTCGAAATAAATATCCAGATGGCAAATTCTTTATTTTTCCTAAGCCCTATTATTGCAACAATGATAATATAGCCTACACAAAATACTGCAAATATTTGATAATAAATTAATAAAAATGTTGAAATTTCCGGAGGAATTATTATAGTGGAAATTGTATATAAAATCGATACCGACAATATAATTATATAAGGAAGCTTAAACTTCAGTTTTAAAGCCTTGCTGATAAATACCGTAAATAAAATAATCGGCAGAGGGAATGTAATATATCTGATAATAAAATTAATCTGCCATGGAATGCCGGGAAATAAAATCATAAAAATATGAGGATAAAAGAAAACTCCTCTCACTGCCAAAACCATAGATGTTAAAGCAAACCAAATTACAAATGATGAATGTTCGTAAAAAAAAGACAGCATAAAGAAAAATAGAGCAACAGAAAAAGTTATGGCAAAAATTGTACCGTAAAAAATTAAATCACCTCTAAACATTGCTCCTATTTGAGATGCTTCGCCTAAAATAATCGGAGAAGAAATATAGCCTCTTTTATTGAAAAAATTGGAAACATTAATGATTATATTTGTTGTCCCGTCTTTTAACGGTTTAAAAGCTATTTGAGAAGATGTTGTTCCGGGAATTTCCGTTTCTTTATTTGTACCGGGCTGTCCCTGCCTTTCCCTATCTATTCCATTTATTACAATACTACAGCTTCCAAAAATATGAGGAACATGGATTGCATAAACAACGCTCGGGTCCAAACCTGACAACTCCAATCCGTAAGAGCCGTAACCGAAAGCGGAGCCTTTTTTTCTGTTTGTAAAATCGCCGGGAACTTTAGCATAAACTTCTTCGGTAGTATTTTTTAAACAATAAAACTGATTGGGCGTATAATAAAAATCGCCTTTTAAAGAAAAGAGAACCGGAGATGCCTGATTCTGATTTGGAACTTGTGCTCGGCCTTTTATTACTTCCAAGTCCACAATTTTTTGTTTATAGATAGGCGTAACCAAATTAGTTAAGTATAGAATAATAATTAAAAAACAAAAAGGAATTGAGCCTAAAAATAATCTTTTCTTTTCCGTTGTCATGTTTTTTTTACCTCATATATTCTGATAGGCTCGTCCTTTCCCCTAAATTTTACCAAACCATTATATGCAAATTCAATCGTATCGGAAAAGGGTTTGCCGGTATTATTTTTTACCGCTTCACTGATAAATATATTAATTCCTTTTTTTAATGCATAAAAGTGCAGACGAGAAGCGACATTAACAACATCGGATATAACGGTATTATCCATTCTTTGTTCTTCTCCGATAGTGCCTAACATTAACCGTCCATAGTGAATTCCTACGGAAAAAACTATTTTGGGCAAATTATTTACTTCTCTATCCATATTTTCAAATTGAACAATGGATTGAATTTCAAACATACATTTTATAACATCATCTGCAGAACCATAAAAAAGAACCATTAACCCTTCAGTCAGATATTTATCAATAAATCCGTTATGTTCTTGAATGACAGGATTTATCTTTGCCAAGGTTTGATTATATATTTTAAGTAAAGTCAAGCGTTCTTCTTCAGTTGTCAAACCGGTGTAAATACCTAAATGTATAAATGCTATATACATATCTTTTAGAATATTATCGCCTAATTTAATATCGACATGTTTTTTACTCAAAAAATTCATAAACTCATTGGGAACAAATTTTGCAAGAGCTTCATTTGTTGTTTCTATCTGTTTTGTCATTCCTGCAATCTTATTGGAACTATCTTTAAAATTATTTAAAATTACGATGGCCATAGGTATCAATAAAATTAAAATTCCTAAGTGAGCTACAAAAGAACCGTCTATAATCCTATTAGCGATTAAAATATCTCTCACACCTAAAGATAGAAAAATAGTTAAACCTATCAAGAAAAATAAAGCCGATTTATCTTTTTTAAATGCAGACTTAATAACAAGTGTTAAATTATAAAATGCCATAATCAAAAGATAAATTTGTGCTGCCGTCAATAAGCTTGAAGTATATTGCATTGGTGCAAAAATATTTATACCGATATACAAGATTGCCGGAATGTGTATTATAAATAAATATTTTTCTTTTATTTTTCCGAATAAATTATTGACATATAGACCAAAAAAAATAATTCCAAGAGAAAGTGTGATATAGCCTGTTCTAAAAAGAATATTTCCGCTTATCTGAGGTATTATCGTTGTAAGTAAAAATTCATCATAACAACATATCCTTAAACAAAAATTGGCTGCCAACAAACCGAAATAAAGAGATTGTCTTTCTTTAGGATAAAAAATAAATAATGCAAGAAAAAATGCGGCAATCAATAAAAGAATAGCGGATATTATTGTAAACGATGAAAAACTTTTATTTTTTGCATTCAAGATTGTAGAATAAAATCCGAATTCTATAGGTTTTAAAAATCCCGATTTATTATCTTTGAAATTTGAAATATGAAAGACGAGAGTAACCTCTTCTTTGCCGAGAGTCGGAAGAGGGATAAAAGAAGCATCCCAATTAAAAACTTCGTTTTCGCAGGAATGTCCGACAGTTCCGATTCTATAAATTTCTCTACCATCAAGGTATGCAACAAAGGCAGAAGAAACCGTAGACGTTTTTATTGCATATACGCCGGTTGAATCGATATTTTTTATTTTTACGGCATAGGTTCCATAGCCATAAAGCGGAAGTCCGTCCCCATATTTATCCCATGAAGTATTTATATTTTCAAATCGGCCGTACGACAAAAAATCATCGGAAGGATCTACAAATTTGTTCGGAACAAAAATCCAATCCCCTTCAAGTATCTTTATATCACCTGAACCTATATTTTCAGCATCAAAAACACCCTTTACTACAGGATTTAAAACAGGTTCACCGGGCTTTGTACATGATATTAAAAGAAAAGTACATATGAAAATTAAAACATTTTTTTTCACACACTTACTCCACAAGTAAGGAATACAATAAATATATCCAACATAATAGATATTTTATAGATAATACACTTATGTCGGATATTGTCAATAGGGTGTAAATTTACATTTTTAACAGATAATATTACATTACTGTAATATTATCTGTCATATTTAGTGGGTAAACAAAGCGGTTTTATTTTTTATTGGGAATACGATATCTTAAACCTACACCTGCACGGAAAGCATAACTTGCTACGGGTTTCACTTTTGTTTTTGTTGTGTTTGTTGATAAATCATATACAAAGTCCTTATAAAAGTTTACAGCCACACCCACAGGAGCAAAATCAAAAAAGAGGTTAAAGTCGGGAATATTGCCAAAATTCATTTCCCAGCGGAGAGGTAATAAAATTGAAAATCCTCCGGTTACATACTTATCGTTTGTGCCAGAAATCAAACCAAAAGTTGTTGGTAAAGATAAAATAGAAATATTAGCTCCTATTACCGGCCCTAATGAAAGAGGGCATTTTTGGTTTCCAAGTGACGGCAGTACAGGATCAAAAACGGTAAAAAGTGCACCAAGTTGAAAATCAAACCTATGCCATACAAGTGAACCTGTATATCCGACAAGTAAATCGAGTTCTACAAGGTCGTTGAACTCATGAGAATAAGATAGACCAATGGGCCAGCCTACATATCCGCCAATTTTATCGGCTCCGCCATTTCCATTACCGCTTCCCTGTGCTGCAAAACACAGTGTGCTTATAAGTACTGCAAATACACTCACGAAAATTAATTTTTTCATATGAATATTCTCCTTTATGATGTTAAATCATCATGAACCGATTTTACCATATACATTTCATTAAAGTCAAGTATTAGTCCATAGAAATAATCATTCTAATCTCGATTTTAAAAAAATTATATATTTCTTAATACTGACAAATTCAAAGATTTATGCTACAATAAAACATTGTAAAACTTATAGGTTTTAAGAGGGGTTTTATGAATAAAATCTTGAAGCAAATCGAAAAAATAGGGATTGTACCGGTCATCGTTTTAGAGAATGAAAAAGATGCTCTTCCGTTAGGAACGGCCCTCTCTAATGCCGGGCTTCTATGTGCAGAAATCACATTTAGAACGGAAGCAGCCGAAAAAGCCATAGAGATTTTTTCTAAGAAATTCCCGGATTTTCTTGTAGGAGCAGGCACGGTCTTATCTCCTGAACAAGCCGACAAAGCAATTGCTGCCGGTGCCAAGTTCATAGTAAGCCCCGGGCTAAACCCTAAGGTCGTAGAGCATTGCGTTAATTTAGGCTTTCCCGTTATTCCCGGAGTTTCCACAGCGGGAGAAATCGAACAAGCCATGAGCTTCGGCCTTAATACCGTAAAATTCTTCCCGGCTGAAGCCGCGGGCGGGTTAAAATTTATAAAAGCTCTTTCCGCACCCTATTCAAACATAAAATTCATGCCGACCGGCGGAATAAACGCCCAAAATATTGCGGAATATGCGGCCTTTTCAAAGGTAATAGCCTGCGGCGGAAGCTGGATGGTTTCAAAAGAGCTTATAAAATCAGGCAATTTTAAAAAGATAGAAGAAGAGGCTGGTCTTGCCTTAGAGATAATAAAAAATGCCCGAAATCCTAAAAAAAATTCCACAGAAAAAAAACCTGTAGTATCCGGCAAAAAGATTTTAACCGCCGGCACTGAAGAAAATAAAGTACCCAAGGTTATAACTATGGGCGAAATCATGCTACGCCTTTCTCCCACAGGCTTTAACCGTTTTGTTCAAGCCGATGCCCTCGATTTGGTCTTTGGAGGAGCAGAAGCGAATGTGGCTGTTTCTTTAGCCAACTTCGGAATGCAGTCTTCATACATAACAAAGGTTCCGGCCCATGAGATAGGCCAAGCTGCAATAAATTCCTTGCGCCGTTACGGAGTAGATGTTTCAGGCATAATCCGCGGGGGGTACCGAATCGGCATCTATTTTTTAGAAAAAGGAGCCTCTCAGCGTGCCTCTAAGGTAATATACGATAGGGCTCATTCCGCCATTGCCGAAGCCTCACCTAGCGACTTTAACTGGAAAGAAATTTTTAAGGGAGCATCATGGTTCCATTTTACGGGAATCACTCCTGCCTTGAGCAAAAATGCAGCCGAAATTTGCTTGGATGCCTGCAAAACGGCAAGATCAATGGGCATTACCGTTTCATGCGACCTTAACTACCGCAAAAAACTGTGGACTCCCGATGAAGCAAAAGAAACTATGAGCCGTATTTGCGAGTTTGTCGATATCTGTATTTCAAATGAAGAAGATGCAGAACAAGTTTTTGGAATAACTTCAAAAAACACGGTCGTAAGTTCAGGCAAACTGAATGAAAAAGGCTACAAAGAAGTTGCCGCAAAACTATGCAAAAAATTCGGCTTTCAAAAAGTGGGAATCACTCTGAGGGAATCAACCTCAGCCAGCGAAAACAACTGGTCGGCCATGCTTTATGTAAAAGGCAAGGCCTACTTCAGCAAAAAATACACAATGCAGGTTGTTGACCGATTGGGAGGAGGCGACAGTTTTGCCGCAGCCCTAATCTGTGCCGAATTAAAAGGCTTTAAACCGCAAAAACAAATTGATTTTGCTTCGGCGGCTTCCTGTCTAAAGCACTCCATAAACGGCGACTTTAATCAGGTTTCATTCGATGAAGTTTTAACCCTCGCTCAAGGTGATGCATCCGGAAGAGTGCAGAGGTAGGGGCCGCTATTTATGAAGGTATATCATAATTCTCTTATCAAAAAGCTCTTGAAACAGCAAAAACCTTTAATTTAATTGTTAAAGCAGGTATTATACCAACTCTTCCATAGCCCAATCCTCAATTAATAAACCTTCAATTCTTGAAAACTCTCCGACATTGTGTGTTACCAATGTTCCTCCATTTGCTAGAACTGTTGCGGCAATCATCATGTCATTCGGACCGATTATCACACCATTTGAAGATAAAATTTTTCTTAATTTTCCGTATTCTACCGATGATTTTTTATCAAAAACTGCTGTCGGATATAAATCCAAAAACGGTTTATAAACTGAAATTGTTTTTTCATAATCATTGGAATTTCTTGCTCCATATTCAAGCTCGGCAAGCACAACAGACGGAATGACTATATCTTTTTCATGTTCTTCCAGTTTTTCTCCAATCTTACGAAATTTTCCCGTTATGAAATAGATTACAATGTTTGAATCTAAAAAATACTTCACATTGCCTCCAGTCTTGTGTCAGCAGAGAAATCCGGTTCAGTGGGGATATTCATTTCAATATCTTTACCGCTTCCAAAATAGTGCCAGATATTCTTTTTATTTGAGTCATCTCTAAGATCGAAAGGAAGTCCATTAACTGCAACTGTTTTTTTCATAAAAATCCTGATAGCTGTCGGTAAATCCAGTCCGTAATGCTTATAGATATTAGTAACTTCATCTTTTAGAGCTTCATCAACTCTAACTTGAACAAGTGTCGTATTTGCCATTATTGCCTCTTTATTAAGTATTTGGTATTCATACATTTGTATTTATATTATATATCTAAGTAAGAAGTTTTTCAAGGTTACGGGTGTTAGATTAAATTTAGCCCTCCCTTTAATCTTTCGCCACCACTCAGTCTGGATTTTTCGCACAAAAAGTTGTATAATTAAAGTGTGAGGTAAACGGCTATGAGTACTTCAAACAGAAAATACAAAGATTCAGTATTCGTTGATTTGTTTAGTGAAGACGAAAAGGCAAAAGAAAATTTTTTATCGCTTTATAATGCCTTGCATGGTACAAATTTGCCGCTTTCTTGTCCTGTAGAAAATATAAGGCTGGATAATGTTATGTATATGAATATAATCAACGATGTTTCCTGCCTTGTAGACGGTAAGATCATAGTGCTTGCAGAGCATCAATCCACAATAAACGAGAATATGCCTCTACGCTTTTTAGAGTATATAGCAAGGCTCTATGAAAAACTTCAAGCACCCACAGACAGGTATTTAAAAAAATTATCAAAAATACCTACGCCTGAATTCTATGTATTTTATAACGGTGTTGAAGATTATCCTGAAACTACAGTTCTAAAGTTATCCGATGCGTTCATCACAAAGCCCGAACAAGTGCCGATGGAATTGACTGTGCAAGTCTTAAACATCAATACCGATAAGGCAAACAAAGTTCTAACGGTGTGTAAACCGCTTGAAGAATACAGCCTTTTTGTTGAAGAGGTAAGAAAGCAAACGCAGCTTGACCATGAAAACGGCTTTACCAATGCAGTAAATATATGTATAGAAAAAGGAATCTTAAAAGAATATTTAATGAGAAAATCAAGGGAGGTAATCAATATGTTAGTGGCAGAATACGATTATGATACGGATATAGCTGTACAAAGACAAGAAAGCCTAATGATTGGAATAAAACAAGGCATTGAACAAGGATTTGCAGACGGCTCTTATCAAACTAAACTCGAAACAGCAAAAAACTTAACAGAAATGGGCTTTGCAGTAGAAGCTATCGCAAAAGCTACAGGTTTAAGCAAAGAAGAAATAGAAAAACTGTAATTTAATTCATAATTATGAATTGGCTCCTTCCTCTCTCAAATTTCTCCACTTTGGGCTGGATTTTTCGCACGAAAAGATGTATAATTACAGTGTTATGAAAAAAATACGAAAAACTTTTTTTACAATTTTGCTTACTCTTTTTGCGATGACGGCGGGATTTGCCGAAACCTACACATGGACGGGAGCCCAAAACGAACATTGGGGAAGAGCCGGAAATTGGAAAACAACTCTTAACAATCCTGCACTGGATTATCCGAGGACTACAAGTGATACTGCTATTATACCTAGAGGATTATCAAGGTATCCTTACATATATAAGAGCACCGGAGAGGTTAATCCTGTAACTATAGGGGATTTGAAAGTTGAAACGGGTGCCAAACTCACAATTACCTGCCGCAATTCAGATGTCACATTAAATTGCTCTTCGGGAATTACGTGTGATGGAGAGATTTCTATTGAACTAACAAGAGGTTCTAGTCGGAAAGTAATACTTTCGAAGACCGAATTTAAAGGATCTTCCGAAATATTTATTGATAGTCCTTTAACTCCCGGTATTAATTCCGCATATTATACAAACCTTACAGCTTCAGAAAGAATTGATTTTAAAACAGGTTCCGCTGTAAGTGCAGGAGTTTATGCCAATAATGATACTATTAGTATAAATACTCCGTTTGCCAAGATAGCAGGTACATGCAGCTCCGATCAGGCTTTAAAATTTGAAAACTCTTCCGGTATAAAACTTAACATTTCAGGCACACTGACGGCAAAACGGGATGTTGCCATAACCGATAGTACAAATACAGTAATAACCTCTTCAGGCAATATCACTCTCGAAAAAGATTTAACTCTTAACAATGCAAGCTGGAATGCATCAAGCGGTACTATTACAACAAAAGGAAACTTTAATGTTCCGAATTTTAAACAAACCGGCGGAACTTTATCCTTAATAGGAGCCAACCAAAATCTTAACATAAATCAAGCCCACAACTTAACATTCAGCAGCACCGTAATGTTGGGAGGAGCATTAAAAATTTCAGGGACTTTTAACAATGGCGGAGCTTTTAACGCCGGCCACCATGAAGTCGCCTTTAAAGGGACAGCTGACACTCCGGCCGTTATAAAAGGAAATGAAACACAATTTTACAATTTAGCCATAGAAGCCGGCGGTCATTTAAAACCGGAACAAGATATTACAATTTCGCAAAATTTTACCAACAGCGGAACCTTTAATGCAAACGTCAGAACGGTTAAATTTAGCGGAAACTCCGCTAATATAATAGGTGAAACCAATTTTCACAATATAAAAGTATCGTTAGGAAATCTTACTGTGCAAAATAATATAATTTTGCACAGCCTTACCAACAACGGTACTTTCAAGGCAGACAATACCGGTGTAACTACGGAATTCCGCAACGCAAATTCCCGAATAATAGGCTCAGGCACTGCAAAATTCTTTAATCTGACTATTCCCGACCAAGGCGGACTGACAGTCGGACAGAATATAGAAATAAAGGGCATTCTTAATAACGGAGAAAACTTTACTTCTACCGGAAACACCGTAACTTTTACCGGAACACCTTCCAGAATAACCAACAGCGAATCTACAAATTTTGGTCATCTGGTTATAAAAAACGGCTGTACTCTGGATATTGGTTCTAAAACTATAAATATAAACGGAAACTTTACCAACAACGGTAATTTTAATGCAGGACAAGACAGTAAAGTAACCTTTACCGGCAGCAACTCTCAAATAAGCGGAAACGGAGCGATAAATTTTCACAACCTGACCATTGCGAGCGGTACATTGACGATTGGGAAAGCTATAACCGTAAACGGAGCTTTCACAAATAACGGCACCTTTAACGCCGGAACTCATACGGTCACCCTTGATCCTCCGGCAAACGGGACCGTAACAATTACGGGTACAGGCACCGCAGTCGACACAAAATTCCATAAACTGGAACTTACAAGCGGCGGTGGGAAGACTCTGAAGGTAAACGGAAAAATTTCCGTAAGCGGGGACTTAATCTTGCAAGGGTCCAGCACCGCTGACAATCAATTGCTCACAATTGAAGGTGAGGGCAGCGCGGCAACCCCTAATTCTGCTATTTGTATTAATAACGATAAATCCGGAGGTCAATGGCTTAAGGTCAAAACAAATATTCCAATTGGATCCGTAGATTCGTCAACATATAAATATACAACAACACTCAGTAGACCTGAGGGAACAGGACAAGAACTCGCTCAGGGCAAACCCGAAAACTGGGTCTTTAGTTCACCTGCCGCACTAACTTGGACAGGAAATAGCAGCAATGATTGGAATACATTCGCAAATTGGGCACCGACACCGGCAGCCGCTCCGACACCAACAACAAATGTTATAATACCGCAAGGGTGTACTAATTATCCTCAATTAACAACTGATGTTCAAGCTAAACAAGTTAAGGTTGAAGCAAATGCAAAATTATATTTAAATGAGTATATGATTACAGCCGGTATGGCGGGCTTACCGCCTATGCCGATAACAACGGGCTTAAATAATCATGGTACAGTTTATCTGCATGGAACAGATGCACAAAAAACCTGGCTTAATCAGCCCGGTGGAGGCGTTCGCCCTGACTTTAACCATATAGCCGGTTCCACTATAGTTTATCAAAATGTAACCGCTGCAAATGCAGAAATTGATAAAGGCCCTTATCAAAATTTAACCTTTGAATCAGGTGTACCCGATACAATAAAAGCAGCCTTTCTTAAAGTCAACGAAACATTAACTATTGAAAAATCAATAACCATCGATACATCAACATCAAACGGAGATCAAACTTACAGAGGAGAAATAAAAGCCGGTACAAATAATATTACTTTTCTTACTAGCACAAGTGCGACAATAACCACCAGCAGCCATATTAAAGCAGGAAACATTACTGTTACTGCCGCCACATGGAACTCTTCAGGTAATAATACTTCAATGGGAAGCATTACCGTAACCGGAAATTGGTCGTCTACAAGCGGCTTTGCTAAAGCCGCAAACGAAATTACCGTAAGTGGAGGCAATTGGAGCTTTAGAGGCGATATTACCGCAACAAGCGGTAAAATTGAGGTAAGAGGAGACTGGACATGGAATCCCGATATAAACACCAGAACTGTTACCGCCGGACAAAGCATAGAAGCAAATAAGTGGACATCTATAGGCGGAACTATAACTGCCGGAACAGATATTAAAGTTACAGGGGTTTGGAATTCAGGAAACTCTGACATTACAGGTAGAAATATAACTTCAGGCGGGTCTAAATGGACTTCTTGGGGCGGGATTACCGCAACCGGCAATATCGATATCGCAAACGAATTAGCCTTTACGGGGGGAATTATAACCGTGGAAGGTAATCTTACGGCAAAAAAACTGAATGCATCCTCTACCGCAGCAGATCGGGGCTTAATTATCTTTAACGGAAGCGGAACTCAAAAACTTTCAGGCAAAAACAACAACAATATAGAAGGCGGCAGTATACAAAATTTACAAATAAATTCGAGCTCGAGTTTACAGCTTGAATCGGATATAACGATTACCGTCGGTCTGAATAATCAAGGAGTATTAGATGCCGCAGCAAAAAGCAAAACGGTCACTTTAAACCATAAGGCGAATGAGGTCAAAATCTCAGGAACTTCTGATGCCCCTAATACAAAATTCCACAAGTTGGAATGTACCGGTGCAGGCGGAAAAACTCTTACTATTGAAAATAAAATCAGCGTTGCAAACTATTTAACCCTCTCCGGTGCAATCGGTAATCTATTAACGATAGATGGTTCTAATAATGCACAAATTCATCTTACCAATGACCATGGTTTAACTTCAGGTAATGCTAAAGGAAACTACTTAAAAATTTATACTGGTAATGTGAAAATTCAACCGCAAGGTAAATACTATGTCGTAAAAGACAGTAAAGATGATGCGGGCACAACGATTAGTAAAAACGGTTGGATTTTTTTAAAGCCGGCCCTTAACATGGTAAATTCCTTTGCAAAACCGAATGATGACAGTATCTACCTTTTGTTTAACAATAATAGTTTGTCTTCAGAAGAATTTCATGGCATGGGAGATTTAAACACTGATGCTTTAAAAATTACAGGGGGCGGAACTGCTTATACTTCAAATTTGCAAAATGTCCTAGATGTAACAGGGGTTTCAAGTGTACCTTCAGGACATTCCTTATGGAAAATTAAGCTTGACGGAACTCAAAAATTAAATCCGGATGATATTCTTAAACCTTCCTGCCAGGTAACTTTAAATTACTTCGGTACAAATAAAACAAAAAATCATATTTCCGATATAGGTATCGATATAGTAAAATCTTTGACGGCTTCCAACTCGATAGTTTTGCGTGATTTTAATGCCGATACTGAAGACCCGTCCTTACCGACTCTCGATGTTCGAGTTCTTACCGAAAAAATACCTGCTTCTTCAAATGTTAAGCTGCATTTTATCTCAAAAGATTCGGCACAACATCAATTTTGGCATCCTGATTCTATTACACCTAATCCGGCGATAACTTCTTTTGGCATACCTCAATCGGGCACAAATTCCTATTCTCCTTCATTGGACGGTAACCGTATGACCTTTATTATTCCGGCAACAGACCCTTACTTAAAAGAAAATAAGATAGGTCAGTTTATGTATGTCTATAATGGCTGGCTTCCTTGCGCACGCTTAAAAGACTCAAACGATATTCTTTCTTTTGATGTTTGGAACTTTAAGATTGTAGGAGTTAGGCAGCAAAGGGGAGGTGTCTCAATTTTTGACAATGTTATAAACCCGTACAAAAATCAGACGACAACGGTCGGTGCCCACTTAAAAAAGCCGGGAATGCTCACAATACAGGTTATGACCTTGGACGGAAATATAGTACGTACTTTGACCCGCTCTCATCACAATTCGGGAGACCACTTTTATGTGTGGGACGGCAGAAACAGCGGCGGTAATCCTGTTGCAAGCGGTATGTATTTTGTTAGAATCGCAGGCCCCGAAATTGATGAAGTACGCAAAGTTCTTGTAATCAAATAAAAAAGGCTCAAAAACGGCAGTTTAGGCTGCCGTTTTTGAGCCCTAAAAAACAAAAATAGTTTTTAAACTTTTTTAATTAAAAAACAATCAGGATTTATTTCGAAAATCTCTCACCGAATTCTTTGCACTTGTCCTTTCCTGCGGCAGTGGGTGCATCATAGATAATCAACCCTTCTTCAAACAAGTCGGCTCCTTTCTCCTTAGATCTGGCTTCCCAGTTTCTCATCCATTCACCGCCCGATCCGTCACCGGCCCACTCATATGAACCGAACAAGGCAATCTTTTTACCGGACAATTTTCCTTCAATTGAAGCAAAGAAAGGTTCAAATTCATCCGGTTCAAGCTCTTCAGCTCCCATTGCGGGGCATCCGAAAGCAATCTTGTCGTAATCGTCAATACTTTTTGATCCGAATTCCGAAACGGTAAAAAGAGAAGCATCTGCTCCGCCGGCTTTTAAGCCTTCAAGAACGGACTCTGCCATCGACTGAGTATTTCCCGTTCCGCTCCAATAAATAACAGCAATTTTTGCCATAAAAAACCTCCAATGGTTAAAAAAATTAATCAAAGGTTAAGCGCTTAACAAATCGTAAAGTCTTAATCCTTTTTCTATCTGCAAAGCAAAATGCTTTTTGCATTCATTATATTGGTCAAATATTTCGGCCGCTTTTTCGGCTTCCGAATAAACCTTCCAATAGCCCGAAAAAATACACCCCTCGCCATTTCGTCTGTAATATTCCAAAACATCATATACGGGATATCCCAAAAAAAGCCCTATTTCATGCGGAAAAGTGCAACATCTTTTACAATGCCTGTCAGCCTGCGAGCTGTGCATTCTGGATGCCAAAAGGTCAAGCATATCCTCCAAACTCATCCCGGGCTCATAGCCGAACATCAAAAGAGCCGATTTTACTTTTTCATTCCGAATCAAAGTTTCCAGACTATCTTTTTTGTACAAAAGAATCTGTACGCCTCTTTCACAAGCACACAAAACTTTAAGATAGAAGCCCTTTGATTCAAGCAAATCATTATCAAGCAAAAAAAATTGCTTAAAATCTTCTACCGATACGGACATCAAATTTGAGGGTTTAATCCCTGCCAAACAAGGGGCACAAGAATAAGCTAAATTGTATTCGATGTTAGCAATATTCAACATGCCCCTATTTAAGCATAGATTACAAATAAAGTCAACTATTACTTACTAAATTTAATCAAAAAAAATTTTAAAAAAATACTTCCCGGCGCATGTCAATTCTCCTATTGACAGCTTTTTTATTTTTTGGTAAGATTACTTTTAATGAATGCAGTTAAGCTGTATTTTCATGGGGGTGCGAGATGATTTATTCTGGAATTAATATAAGCTGCGATTTTTGCATTCCTCTTTTATTTTGAGAACATCGGTTTTTCCGATGTTTTTTTTTGCATTTTTGTTTTTGACAGGAGTTTTAAATGGAAAACAAATTTATGG
The DNA here is from genome assembly GCF_024181285.1 of Treponema sp. OMZ 790. Taxonomy (NCBI): domain Bacteria; kingdom Pseudomonadati; phylum Spirochaetota; class Spirochaetia; order Treponematales; family Treponemataceae; genus Treponema; species Treponema sp. OMZ 790. The sequence goes on from NZ_CP051201.1 coordinate 2,857,239, forward strand.
GCAGGTCGCTGACGGTAATCGATGATTTATCAATCGATGAAAGGAAGTATCTTTTTGAAAAGACAAGAGATCTAAAAAAAGCCATTCAAGAAGATGACCGGAAAGTGATGGATGAATTTAGGATTAATGATAAAGACTTCGGTATATATGAAGTCTTTTTGGAATCCAGCACCCGTACAAAGGAATCGTTTAGGAATGCAGCAAAATTTCATCAGGTAAAATTGAGCGATCTTGCCGTAGAATCCTCTTCTTTTAATAAGGGGGAAAGCTATGCGGATACCTTTAATACCCTTGCCGGTTATCAAAACAGCATCTTCATTGTACGCAGCAAGGTAGAGGGAGTCTGCCGTTGGCTTGAAGATGAGGCACAGACCTTTTATCAAAGAAACAACTTAAAGCGTAAACCTGCCTTTATAAATGCAGGCGACGGAAAACATGAACATCCGACTCAAGAGCTGCTTGACGAATTTACCTTTATCGAAGATAACAACTGGTCATTTAAAAATATTCACATAGCCCTTGTTGGAGACTTATACCATGGCCGTACGGTTCACTCAAAAGCCGATGGTCTTAAAATTTTTAACTCGGTAAAGGTTGATCTGATAGCTCCTTCTGAACTTGCAATGCCTGAATATTACAAGGTAAGAATGAAAGAAAACGGGTTTACCGTAAGAGAATTTTCCTCAATAGAAGAATATCTTAAGCAATCCGATATTGCCCTCATCTGGTACTTTACCCGGCCGCAGCTTGAAAGGATGGGTGAACAGGTTCTAAAAAAACAAGATGAATTACGTCGTTCTATTACTTTCCGAAAGGAATTTATCGAAAAACTTCCCGAGAATACCTGCTTTTATCATCCTTTGCCCAGACATCGGGTTCATCCGACGATTCCTACCTTCTTGGATACGACTTCTCTTAACGGCTGGGAAAGGCAGTCCATAAACGGAATGTATGTCAGAATGGTTCTTCTTTCGATGATAGCAGGCAAGATAGGTTCCGATTATAAGGGGCCTGAGTCTAAACCATGTTCATCTTTTGAGGATGAAGATTATATAGTAGAAGTTCCGGTAGGAGGCTCTGCAGGCGGCAGCAAGGTAGAAACCTTTTCTGAAGGAGTCCGTCCGATACAAAACGGAATAGTCATTGATCATATTTGCCGAGGAGACAGTCCTTCGGTAATAAGGCACCATATGTCCAAGATAATAAACGTTATGGGCCTTGAAGAAGGAAGGGGAGGCGAGTGGGTATCGACTTCCACAAAGGATAAGGGGATTTTTAAGGGCATTATTTTCCGTCCGGGTGAATATAAATTTTCGAGAGCCGATTTAAAGCGGCTTTCGGCTGTTGCTTCAAGCTGTACCCTTAATCTTATAAAAGACGGAAAAATTCAAGCAAAATACCGGACTCATCTGCCGCCGCGTATTTACAACTTTGAAGACTTGATTTGCAAAAACGAAGCCTGCGTCTCTCATCCGGCCCAGTCCGAAGGTGTTCCGGCTATTTTTCACCGCACCATCGACAATAGATATGCCTGCCAGTATTGCGGCACAATTCATACCTTCAAAGAAATTTGGGGTGAAAAAAAGAACTAGAACCTATATCCGTTCCTATCAGTATGAGGATTTATAGCCTCTCTGATAGGAATAGGTTTTTGGAATGCAAATCCTTGTCCGTAATCAATACCTATGTCCTTTAAAATTGCGACAATCTCATCTGTTTCTGCATATTCTCCTATCGTATAAAGACCAAGATGATAGCACATATCCCTCATGGTTTTGACCATCGAAAAATCCACATAATCTTTATCTATCGACTTTATAAATGAGCCGTCAATTTTTATGTAATCTATCGGAAGGGTCTTTAAATACGGGAAAGAAGAAAATCCTTTTCCAAAATCATCTAATGCAAAAGAAAATCCCTGTTTTCTTAACTCGGTAACAAATTGAGAGGTCGCTTCCAAATTTCGGACTGCGCAGCTTTCCGTAATTTCAAAACAAAAATTGTGAGCCGGCACATTGAAGGTTTTGCGGGTTTCTGCTATGAATTCTACAAGGTCGTTGGAAAAAAACGACTCGGCCGAGATATTGATCGAAAACATAACTTTTTGATCCAGATATCCCATCGCCGATGCTTCGGCAAAAAAGGCAAATGTTTTCCGTATAACCCATTTGTCTATTTCGTATATAAGGTTATACCTTTCGGCTATCGGAATAAAAATATCGGGCATTATAACGTGATCATCATCGGTTTTAAGTCTTATCAAAATTTCATACTTAGGACTGTGAAAAATGCCGTTTAAAGGAACAATTGCCTGTGTGTACAATTCAAACTTTTCTTCTTTAAGAGCTTTTTGGATTGTATTTAACCAGAACGAAATATTGCCGCCCGAAAAGCCTGCTATTCCTGAAACAGTTGACAATTCATATCTGTTCCCTCCGTTTCTAAACGCAAGCGAACATGCATCATACACGTTTGAGATTACGTCCTGTGCGTTTTGAGGTATTTTGGGAATGTTTACAATACCGATACTGATACAAATAGTAAGTTTTTTTTCGTTCCAAATAAAGGATTCATTATTGATTTTATTTATGAGTGTTTCTGTAAAGCTGCACACCTGCTCTTCGTTTCCGCGATAAAAAATTGCAAATTCGTCTCCGATAACATGCATAAAGTTGTCTTCGGGTATGCCGGTTTCGTTTATGTGGTTTAAAATTACGGAATATACGTGCTTTATAAGGTCATTGCCTGCATAATATCCCCAAAGCTGGTTTATAGTTTTAAATTTATCTATGTCCAAATACAAAAGATATGCCTTGTTGTTATCGTCTATTTCAAGAATGGTATTATCTATTTTTTGGGTTAAGGTAAGGGAATTTAAGCTGAAATTTACATCCCCTATGGGCAGAGTTTTTGCATGTTCAACTACTGCATTGAAGCTCATTGCAATTCTTGCTAATTCATGATTTTGCCGTTCTAAAAAATCGAATTTAACAAGCTCATTGTTTTTTGCTGCCTTTTCCAGACGGTTTGTTATAGTTTCAATAGGCGAGGCTAATTTTTTTCCGATTATGAGAGATAAAATACCTACAAACACAACAAGAGTACAGGCAAATAGAATAGTTCTGAATTTTAGGCCGTTTATGGGGTCATAAAAATCCGATGCAGGTATTGTAAACCCGACTGTCCAATTGGATACTTCAGATTGAGCAAAGTAAAAGAGCCTTTCCTTGCCGTCATAATCCTTGATTACAGGCAAGAGCCCGTTGTAACTGCCGTCGGATTTTAACTTGTCTATATGCTCTATAAAAATATCACCGCCTTCAATATCAGAAAGGTTTGTAGATTTATTAAGATTTAATCGGTATTCTTTATTGGGATGAGACAATATACGGTAATCTTTACATATTAAAAAAGAATAAGAATCTTCATTCTTTTTTAATTTTTCGATAAGAGATAGCAATTCTTCAATTCTTATTTCGCCTAAAAATATACCCGGAACGCCGTCTTTTGATGTAAACCGCTTTAAAACCGAAAATGCTACCGAATCGGGAAGAGAGCTTATACTGCGGTATGGATTGGTTATTACCGCTTTTTTTGTATCTTTTGCTGCCCTATACCAAGGTCTTTTTCTCGGATCAAAAGAATCGGACGGTTCCCAGTTTTGTCCGTTTGCAAAGACTCCTGTTTCATAAAATACGGCATAATCGGTGTCGGGATGCATCTTATTAAGATTTGCCAAAAATCCTGTACATCCCTTATAATCCGTAATATTCATATAGGTTAAGGTTTCTATGCTTTGTTCAACGATAGTAATTTTTTCGATAAGCCACTCATCTATTTCTTGAGCAATAAGCTTAGCTTTTAGTTTGTTTTTATTGTTCAGATTGATCGAAAAAATATTTGCTGCATAAAAAAAGTTAAGGAATACAGAAATAATTATTAAGACACTAAATACTATTGCATTTGAGAGAATAATCTTCTGTTTTAATCTCATGCCTCCCTCCTTCAAATGGATGCGAAAATTTATGTTCAGAATTATTTTACAAATATTGACAGTAAAGTAAAGATATTAAATGATACCGTTTTGATTTAAAATAAAAATACTGCTTTATCCTTATTTAAGGTATAACTAAGGTATCGTATAAAAGTTACTTATTGCCTTAAATTGCTTTAATTTGTCTTATGATTCGTTTTTACAATGACCTAAAGTATGTTTTTTTAATAATCTATTTAAATCGGCAATAAGTTCGCTGTGGCGGCCGGCTATTATCATCAAATCTTTTTCATTAATATCATCCGTAAGAAACAGTTCATACGGCGAGGTGTTTAATGCATCGGTTATTTTTGATAGTGTTGAGGCGGAAACCCATTTTTGTTTATTTTCGATTGCATTAATAAATGCAATGGATACATCTGCTCTTAGCGCCAATTCCATTTGAGACATTTCTAATTTATGTCGAATTCGTTTTATATTCTTAGCCAAAATAGACGAATAATCGTAACCCATATTTAATAATACCCCCAAAATTTAATACCCGCAAAGAGCTAATGGTATAATAAATTATTCTATCGGTTGAATTTCAGATAATGAGTAAAAGAGCGGTGCCTATCTTGCAAATAAGAATAATTTTTGTTAAAATAGTAGGTGTTAATTTTATCTAATTTAGTTCAATATATAAAAGATTTTTTCCGCTCTTTGTTTTTTGCCGGTGAAGAGGATGTTAACTCACAGAAAGCTTTACGCTATATCATGCAGGAAGTAAAAAAATGTAAGTACCCCGTATACCGTAATGATAATACTGTCTTGGCCGGCTTGCCCATGATTATCCATGAACTTTACAGGATAACTTTACCGTTTAAAAATATTTTAAAAGAATCTGTCTGCTCAAACGATATTCGTGTTTCAAGTTTCTTTTTGGATAAACTTGTGGAGATTTCATTTTCAGAACAGCAAAAAAAATTGAGAGAGAATATTGCTTTCAGTAAACGGATGGAGCAATTTTCGGATTTGGTAAGCGATGATTTTGATCAAAAAATTAAGGATCAAACCAAGGCTTTTGACGATCTTTTATTTTCGCTAAACGAACCGGCTTTTAAAGCTATGGATATAAAAATAAGCAAACTTTTTACGTTCTTCGATTTTTGCAGTTTTCAATTTAATACCTTCTTCGCTTATTTTGATCCGGGGTTTAACGCGATTATCAATACCGATACCGTAAAAGAGCATTATAGTTTTGAGAATGTGGACGGAATGAGCATCCTTCAAGAGATTCTTGATCTGGATTATCTTATTCGGAATATAACCATCGATGACCATTTGCTGGAAGGTCTTATTTTTATCAATTCGATTCTTCCTGAAGATAAGCAGGCCGACGAACTTTATATAAAAAAGAATTTGAAATTTTTTTCTTCTGCGCTGGAAAACAATCTCGGTACCAATACCTTAATAAATCTTGCAAGGCTGATTAAAAAAGACCCTAAGTTTGAAGATACAACAAAATCTCCCCGTGCTTTTTCAGAAACGGAAGAATATAAGACAAGGCTTATAGCAGCTTTTAGTGCCGACACAAAAAAAATACTCAAATTGAGGCAAGATGCTCAAATGGTATCCCTCATAGGCGATTTGTTCGGCGATATCGAGATTATTAGTTTGGAAGTTTATAATGAAGTGCTGAATAATAAGATTCAAAGTTTAACGGGGCATTCTTTGGATTGGATAAAGCCTTTAGAAATAGTTAAAACATATTCAAAAGTTTTTTTTGAACCCGCTATTGAACCTTTTTTACGGGAGCTTTTGGTCGAAGGTCTTTTTGAAGACAGAAAAATGAAGTCGGATTTTGCTGCAGATTATTATTTTTGTTCTTCGATTATAGAAAAAATAGACGGAATGGAAAAAGTTATGTACGGCAAAAATGAGTCCTCGGTAGAGCTTATCAGGGGATATTTAACAAGAATAGAAGCCGGCGGCGATTTTGAAAAGGCCCTTTCAAAAATTCTTGATGATATCAATTTGCGTGCAAAGAAATTATTGGAAGAAGCCGGCAAGCACTATTTAGACCTGCTTAAATTTTGCAAATTGATAATAAAAGACAGTTATAAACCCGTACCCGAAAATGTACATAACATAACGGCAATGATAAATTCTACAAAAAATAAAGACAGATTTGCTGCTTTTGCAAATGGGATAGAAAATTTTGAAAAAATGATAGAACTTTTAAAAAGATATGTTGTTATCGATATGTCCGAATTAAATGAAAAGGCAGGTAAAAATTATGAAAACGGCGCCAAATGAAAAATTGCTTAAAAAGGCATTGCATGCAGGAAATTACAAAAAATATGCTGATAAAATTTTTCATCAAGAAAAAGAAATCTTCGATTTAAAACAGCTGCTTCAGATATCAAAGAGTTTGAACTCGGTTTTGGAATTTGACCGCCTTATTGAAGCGATATTATATGTAGTAATGGCCCAGCTTAAAACTTTCGGAGCTGCAATTTTTACAAAAAAATCTTTTGACGATAATGTTTTTGTTTTAAACCGTGATCATTACGGATTCGATATATCCCATGACATTCAATATTCCATCAGTATCGACCATCCTCTTATAAGTTTTTTGGATAAATCGGATTCGGGGTTTACTCCGGATGAAATAGGTAAAAATATAAAAACCGACAAAGTTGTGGAAGCCTTATTCGGTCTTAAACCTTCTTTTTTTGTACCCTTAAAAGCAAAGAATCGAATGATAGGTTTTTTACTATTAGCCGAAAAGATGGAAAGTTCGCATCAATTTACCGATTACGAAAAAAATATCATAGAAAACATTGCCTCTCTGGCGGCCATAGCCATAAACAATTCCCAGCTTTTGGAAATGACCACCACCGATATAATGACACATTTAAAATTAAAGCATTACTTTTTTACTCTGCTTATGGAAAGACTTGATATTATAAATTCTTCCGGAGGAAAAAAAGAACCTGTTTCTATTTTGATGATAGATATAGATTTTTTTAAGAAGATAAACGATACATATGGTCATGCTGCAGGAGATTCTGTTTTGGAGGAAACTGCACGGATTATAAAATCTTGTACCCGATGTGCTGATACGGCAGCAAGATACGGCGGAGAAGAATTTGTTGTTATGCTTAATAATACCCCGGCCAATGATGCTTTAACCATAGCCGAAAGAATAAGAAAGTCGGTGGAAGATAAGGTTGTACTTTACGACGGTAAGCAAGTTAAAGTTACTATTTCGATAGGTGTATCTAGTTATAATTTTGATCTTGAGCCGGCAAAGTCTTTGGTAGATCGGGCTGATAAGGCTCTTTACGAGTCTAAACAAAACGGCCGAAATCGTGTAACATTATCTCAAAATAACTTGCCGAAAGTTTAGAAATTTTCGATATTCTATATATGAAATATTTACGAAAGCCTTTTAAATATACATATAAAAATGCCGTGCTTGTAATAGCGCTGATAAATGCGGTAGTTTTTGTGCTTACAAGTCTCTTTAGAAATTTGAGCGCATATTTAGGCTTAGTGCCTATTCTTGTAGTATATGCACAAACTTATTGGCAAATATTTACCTATCAATTTGTTCATGGAGATTTTTTTCACTTAGCATTTAATATGCTTACCTTATTCTTTTTCGGAGTTCCTGTAGAAAAGAAAATAGGAACAAAGGAATTTGTACTTTATTATCTTTTGATAGGTACAATCGACGGGGCCTTGAGTTTTTTAGTATACGCTGCAACAGGTTTTTACAATATTACCCTCGTAGGTGCATCAGGCGCAATTTTCGGTGTTCTGCTTTTATATGCGGTAATTTATCCCAATTCAATAATCTATCTTTGGGCTGTTGTTCCTGTACCTGCTCCTCTTTTGATTTTAGGCTATGCAGTAATTGAACTTATCAGTATATTCTCGGTAGGTGACGGAGTAGCTCACTTAACACACTTCATAGGTCTCCTTACAGGCTGGGCATACATCAGAATCCGCTTCGGTATCAAACCTCTTAAAGTCTGGAATTCAACGGGAAGGTAAAATTATCCGATAATTAGGCTATGAGAAAGTTCATTGCAGGCGTTCTTTTTTTTGTAAGTTTTTATATATATGCGGATATTTATTCCGGCTCTTCTGAAAGTGATGCTTTGATTGTGAGGGCTCCTGTCTGGGTCTTTGTCGAAGAAGCTCCTAAAGTGAGCGATGATGAAGATAAGGCAAAATTTATTCCGCCCAAAGAAGCCTTGCTTGAGCTTTCTTCCTATATCATTTCAGGCATGACCTACGGTTTAAAATTTTCTTATACGCCTTCCGATAAAAAACGCAATGTAAAAGAGTATTTTGAGCTTGAATCTGTATTTAAGCCGGACCCTCAAAATATCAGATTTACCGATGTAAGAGTAAAATATCCTTATTGTTATTCTTGGGCCGAATACGGAATCCCCGAATCCTATGCAGGGCATTTTAAACTTTGGACAAAAAATTCTCATAAGACGATAAAGGGGCGGGGGCATGGAGACCGCTTTGAAGAGCTGGCCGGCGTATATGCTGCTTATACCGATGCGGTAAAAAATGCCGTAAGGGATTATGCAAGAGGTTTTTTAAAAAATAAACCCAAAGAAATTAAGGGTGCCGTTTTGATAAAATCTCCTCCCCGGCTTTTTGTAGAATCGGGTTTTTTTAAGGCTGAACTTGAGCTTTATATCCAAATTGATGAAATTATAAAATATACGGTTTTTTAACTTATGAATTTGATATCTGCGCCCATGGCTGCAATAACTCACTCTGCTTTTAGAAGACTCATAGCCTGTTTTAAAGAGCCGGGTGAGTATTTTTCCGAAATGATACATGCGCCCTCTGCTATATCGGGCGGAGGTTTTGAAAAATGGTATTTTAGGACAAATCCGTCGCCTGAAAAGCTTGTTTGGCAGATTACGAGCCCCGATGCTGAAGCTGCTGCCGATTGTATTCCGCTTTTGCTTCAATACGGCGGTTTTGGTATCGATTTGAATATGGGCTGCTGCGCTCCGCAGATTGTAAATACGGGAGCCGGTTTTGCATGGATGAAAAAGCCTATATTAGAAACCGCCTCCTTGGTAAACAAAGTTAAAAAAGCTGTTTTGCTGTATGATGAGCAAAACTCAGGACCACAAACAAAACCTGTGCGCTTGAGCGTAAAACTGCGTTTAGGTGAGAAAGAAGACTACGATAAGCTTTTATCCTTTTGTAAAATGCTTATTTCGGAAGGAGCCGATTTAATTACCCTCCATCCCCGCACCCAAAAACAAAAATATTCCCGGCCCTGTAAACATGAGTATACCGCCCGGCTTGCTTCCGATTTAAGCATCCCTGTTTACGGCAACGGAGATATAAATTCCCTTGAAACTTTAGAAAAAAATGCATCAAAATATCCATGTTCGGGATGGATGATAGGCCGGGCTGCAGTGCAAAAACCGTGGATTTTTTATGAACTATCAAAGCCGAATAAAAAACGAGAAATAGATTTATTAAAAACAGCAGAGCTGTTTTTGACATTTTTACAAGAAGAACAGCCCAAAGAATTCCATCTTACAAGGGCTCAACGTTTTTTTGCCTTTTTTTGCGATAATTTCAGCTTTGCCCACCATATAAAAAGCAAGGTTTTAAATTGCAAAAATCTTGATGATATGCTTTTCAATTTAAGAGTTTATTTTGAGGAAGTTCCTGAAGACAGGTTGATAATGGTCTAGTGTTTTTTCATCAGTTTTTCTTCATAAAAAATTGAAGGCTTTTCGATTTCGGAATTAAGCTTTTTTAAGCCTTTTTCTTCGAGGAGAGTTTTTTGGTCCGAAAAAAGCGAGCGGCCCAGGCCTAAACCCTTTGCATTGAATTCTATACCCAAGCTTTCTACAATTGTGGGGAAAAGATCAAAAGTAGTAAATTGACGATTTTTATTTTTATCGGTTGTCTTTGCCGAATTTATAAAGGCATTATAAGGATGCCTATCCTGCAATTTGACTGTCGGAAGATATAAATCTCCTCCCATGTATAAGTGATCGCCCAAAATGACTATTGTGGTATTTTGATAAAAAGGTTGAGTTTTGGCCCATTCCACAAAGTCATAAGCTTTTTTTGAAGCACCTGCATAGACATTATGTATTTTTTCAAAATAAATGTTGGGGCATTTTTCATCGGCATAGCCATGAGGAGAATGCGTGTCGGCAGTAAAAAAGATGTAAGCAAAAGGTTTCTCCTCTTTTGAAAGGGCTGTAATATCTTCCCGTGCAAATTGATATAGCTTTTCGTCTTCAAAACCCCACCACACATTATAATCTTTCGGTATTCTGCCATTCTCGACAAAATAAGAATAATCTTGAACCTTAAAATTTTTATGATCGGTTAAAAAATTACCCAAACAGCCGAAATCTTTGTCGGCGGCCATACTGAAAATAAGATTATAGCCGTTATCATATAAAAGGTCTCCAAGGCCGTAGCCTCCTTCCATAAACCTGTTTATTTTTATGGCCGAAGAATTCAAGGTTGAAGCGCTAAAATAAGAATTAAAAGACGGCAGATTTAAAATAAGCGGAACTCCCAAATTTAAGCAGGTAAGTGAAGCGATTGAATGAGAAGTTCCTACAACCTGTGTAACGCCGCCTAGTTGTTCACTATGGCTGAATGAAAGATTTTGTTCGGCTATCTTGCGTAACTCCGGAATAAGATCATATCTGGATAGCCCGCCGAATTCTTTTGAAACCGCGCTTATTTCCATAGATTCAAGATAGAGTATTATAAGGTTTCGTTTTTTTTGAGGAAAGGAAAACTCTACCTTTGCAGGGTCTATATAGTTTTTTTCATAAAGGTCTGTGGGCGGGCTCAGTTTATAATAAGCATATTGAATATACTCGAACTTATATTGACTGTAGCCTAAAAAAATACATATATAAATCAGGATATAAAGGCGCGGTCTTTTTATCAAAACAGGGAAAAGGCGGTATATTTTTCCTTTTTTTGTTTTTAAGACAAGTTTTACCTCTTTTAAAATCAGAATGAGGTTTACTAAGGATAAGATTACGGGAACGGCGAGGGCTTTTAGGTAAAAACTTACAAGCACCGCGCTGCTTGTGCCGTCAATAGGTGTTACAGCGGTAAAAATAAGCTGATCTATTTGGGCATGAGGAAATATGCCTAAAAGCCATATTATAATCATCACTATAAAGGCATATAAAAGCACAAAAAGGCTTCCTAAAAAGGCTTGTTTTTTCTTTTCTTTTTTACTTGCGAATTCAATTTTTTCCGATACAAACATAGTTCATTTTCAAACCAAAAGATTAACCTGTATATTTATCGAAATATCCTTGTATAAATATTATGGGGGTTCCCTTGTCTCCGCTTCCCGATGTCAAATCTGAAAGAGAGCCGATTAGATCAATAAGCCGTCTCGGTGTAGTTCCTTGAGATTCCATAGAATCTATATGGGATGTCTCTTTTTGATGCTTTTCGATATATTCGGCAATTTTTTGTTTTTGCTCTTCTTCATTTAGGTCTTTAAAGTTATTGTCAGCCAAATATTTTAGCTTTACCTCATTGGGTTTGCCCTCAAGACCTTTTGTATAAGCCGGCGAAACAACAGGATCCGCCAGTTCCCAGATTTTGCCTATCGGATCTTTAAAAGCTCCGTCGCCGTAAACCATTACTTCAATCGTTTTTCCTGTTTTTTCCTTTATTATTGTCTGAATCTTATCGACAATGACTTGGGCGTTATGAGGGAAGAGTTTTATCCTGTCATCCCCCGACTTATTGGAGCCTAATAGGCCGTAAGCCGAGTTAAAACCGCTTCCGTTTACTGAGCTGCTTAAAATATCGTCAAGGCCCAAAACTGTTTTTGCTCCTGCCTTTTTTAATAGTTTTTTTGTTCTGTTTCGGGTATGAATGTCACAGGCTAAAACCGAATCGGTATATTCGATTATTTTTTTAGGGTCATTGGATAAGATTACAAAGGATTCGGGGTTGTGTTTTTTGATTATCGAGTCATAATATTCTATATAGTCCATCCCGGTAAATTTATGTTTGTGGTCTCCAAATTTGCTTCTAAATTCTTCTCTGGTAAAGGAATTTGTCCATGGATTTACATCGGAGTCTTCAAAAACATCCGGATCTATCAGGTGGTTTCCTACCTCATCGCTTGGATAGCTTAGCATTATGATGAGTTTATTTTTTGAGCGGGCTATGCCTTCTAAACAAACCGAAAAACGGTTCCGGCTCAAAATCGGGAAGATTAAGCCTATGCATGAGTCTCCGAATTTTGCTTTTATATCGGCCGCTATATCGTCAGCTGCTGCATAGTTACCTTGAGCACGGGCAACAACAGATTCGGTAATTGAAAGTATATCTCTGTCATTTATTGTAAACCCTTCTGCTTTTGCCGCATTTAAAAGGGTGTCGGCTGCAATGGATGCGATATCGTCGCCTTCCCGTATAATGGGAGCGATTAGACCCCGCGATGTAGTTCCTACAAATTTCTTCATTATTGAACCTCAGATAAATATTATAGGAGCTTTTTTTTTGTTTGTCAATAAGTTTTTAGCGGCTTATGTTTATGTAACTTTTTTCTAAAGGCTTTATTTTAAATACCGATAATTTTAACGATACCTATGTTTATTTTTGGAGGGGGATATGAGTTATAATAGTCAGGCTGCAGCGGCCTATAAGGAAACGAGTGTTAAAACGGCAAGTCCGGGCTCTCTTATTCTTATGCTTTATACTGAGGGGATAAAGGAAATAAACCTCGCAATTTCTAAAATGAATGTGCCTAAAATTCCTGCAAAAGATATAGAACCGATTAACAATCATATAATTAAGGCTCAAGAGATTATAACCGAGCTTATGGCTGCCTTGGATATGGATATCGGAGGAGAAATAGCTGCAAATCTGCTTTCTATTTATTCATATTTTAATCAACAGCTTTTAACGGCAAATTTAAAAAAGGATTATAAACCTTTGATGGATGTAAAATCTATGATGCAGGAATTACATGATGTATGGAAGCAGATTATTGTGTCACAGCCTGTACCCCAAAGATCTGCAGTTTCTGTAGGTGTAAACATAGCGGGTTAAGAGGGGAATTTATGAAAAAAACATTGAGCCGTCAGGAAATAGATCAAAGAGTCGCCGTTCTTAAAAGATTTAAAGAGCTGTTACAAGAACAAAGAAAAAAATTCAGTGATTATCTTGTAGTTCTTGAAACCCAAGAAAGAAGTATACACAATGACAACATAGATGCCCTTGTTCATCACACCGAATTGGAACAGTCCATAATCGGGGATATTTTTACGATTCAAAAGGTAATAGACCCTATAGAAGAAATGTACCGCTTCGGTATGCCCGATAAGGACGATACCGAAGTTGTAAAACTGAAATCGGATCTTGATAAACTTCAAGTTCAGGTTATAGATCAAAACAAAAAAAACCGGGAACTTTTGCAATCCAGAATAGCTGATTTAAGGCAAGAAATGATATCCATAAAACCGGATTACAGATATACCGTACAAGCTCTTTTAAAGCAAGAATCTCCTGCCGGTTTAGTGGATATCAGTATTTAGTTTTTAGATTTTAAGTATTCAATGTCTTCTTTTATTGTACCAGCTCTAAAAGACTGGGGTGCTTTTTTTAAAGCCGTTTCAAGATACTCTATTATTTTTTTTGCAGGAGTATTAGGCAATCTGGAGTAAAAATATGCAATATTGCATAATATTCCTTGTTCTTCTTCGGGGTTTAAAAATCCCGTCTCTAGGGTTTTGTTCAATTCTTTTATTATTTCGCTGTATTTTTGCTGTTTAAATAGGGGTTCAATATTTAACTGCATTCTTCCGAGTATAAAAGCTCCCAATAAACCGCTTTCGTTTGAAGGGTCGCTTTTTATGCCTTCATCAAAAAGGTTTCTGTATTTTTCGGAATCGACAAGATAAATTTTATCAAAGAACATATTTATTGCCCTGATTTTTTCCGTGCCGCTTACCTCATCTATATTTTTACGCAAGGCTTCTACAGTTTTTCCTTTTTCTTTTAGTTCATCAAGATATTCCAAAAAAGCAGGCCCGGTTTTGATTTTTTCAGGGAATAGATCCGAATGGTAAATGTCTCCGTGTTTATTTATTAAGCAAAGGTGAGGAACCTGAGTAACATTATAAGAAGAAAAGAGTACATAATTTTTTTCCAATTGCACGGAGTTCATTGTGCTTTCATCTTTGACTATATCTACATTATAAAAAATAAAATCTTGGTTTATTTTTGAAAACAGACTGTTGGTAAATACATTTTTTAATATTTCCTTGCTTTGCGGATCGGTGTCAGAGGCCGTAAAAAGCATCAGTCCTTGTTTTTTTGATGCGGCTATGTCTTTTTCAATGTTAGAGCCGTCCATTTTCCAATTCTTTTGTATACTTGAGCAGCTTGCAATTATAAGTGCAAAGAAAACAAATAGGTAAATTTTTATAAGATTTATAAATTTCATATTAACTCCCAAACGTAAATTTTATTTTAGTATTCTAAACAAACTTAAGATAAAAGGCAAGGCCGTCTTTACCGAAATATACAGTAAAAAGACATAGGCTCCGATCTGAAGAACTGAGCCGATTGAAGCGACTAGTTTTTCTTTATTTTTTAGTTTGTAAAAAAGGCTTGTCCGTCCGGCCCAGGCTAAATATCCCGAGGCTATTATCGGGAGGCTCATGCCGAACGACATGGCTGTTACGGCGAAAATTCCGAGGGGTAAAATATTTAAACTTACCGCTAAAACCAAAACAAGCATTGCTGCAGGGCAGGGGTAAATGCCGCTGAGTAAAATTGCTCCCAGTTTGAGTTTTTTATGATTTGTGTCTTTTTTTGTTTTGATATCTTTTACGGCGTCAATTATTCCGTAAATAGATAAGGCTATCAAGATTAAAAAGGAAATGCCTTCCATATATATCATTGCATCATTTGAGCGTGAAAGGACAGCGCCTGAAAGGCCCTTAAAAATGAGCATCAGTACTATAGCCGCTCCTCCGTGAGTTCCTGCAAGTGCAAGGCCTGTAAAAAGAGGCTCGAATCTGTTTGATTCTTTTGCAAGATAAAACGAAAAAATAATCGTTTTTCGGTGGCCGGGGCCTGCAGCGTGAACCAATCCGTACAAAAAAGCAATTCCCAGTATAGACACTAGAACATTAAAGTTTTTGCTTTCTTTCCAATCATTTATATAATCGCCTAGTTTTTGATTTAAGACCCTCTGTCCTTTTAGTATATTTTCTGAAGGTTGTCCTTGATATACCGGTGTAGGGGAAGTTTTTTTACCTGTAAACGGATTGGCGGTTAAAAATGATAAATTTAAGATAAAAAGAATAAGAATGCATTTTTTTTTCATAAGCGTTTTAAAACCTAATTCTCACTTCCTTAGGATAGTAGGTGTTAAGACCGGGAGCCCATTTATAATATATCCTATTATCATCCATTGCCCCCAGAGGGTCATAATAGACCGGATAGTTTTTGTTTTCGATAATAGTATATGCAGGCTGTATCAGACTTTTATCGTGTATGAATTTGACCGCCGTATTTTTAGGATAGGTGATATCGCAAAAAAAAGTGTAATCATAACAGGCTAAAAATATTTCTTTTCCTTTAAATTTGCTCAGATCTATGAAAAATCGGTAGCTTAAAATTCCTTTATTTTGCCAAACCGAAAAAGAAGATTTTTCAATGTGTTCAGGAGTTGTCCTTTTTTCTCCTTGCCTTATAAATGTAAAATAATAAAAATTTTCGGAATAACTAAAAGCATTTTCATATACATCGGCGGTTTCTTTTGCATTGAATACGCCGTCTCCGTTTAAATCGAAGCCGCTTATTATGTCTGCGCTAAAAAATCTGTCAAAGGTCCATGTAACATACGCTCCTTTTAAAGTTTTCCCCGAAAAAATTACTTCGAGAGAGCTTGTAAACCACATATGGGGATGAGAAAAGGACTGAAAACTTATTAAGATTAAAAATATAAATACCAATATAGATTTTTTTGATTTTATGACCATATTTTTATTTTTCCGCTCAAACATAAAAATAGAACAAATATTCTTTTGATATGATACAAGAAAGTTCTTGTTTTGTCAAAGGAAATAGTGTATAATATCAGTATGAATAAACGAACACATGTAGCAGGAACTATTACTTCTTCAAAAGAAGATTATCTTGAGCGGATTTATGACTTGTCTTTGATTGATGAAAAGGTAAGATCTATCGATGTTGCCCGCGCATTGAATGTTTCTCGAGCAAGCGTTAATAAATCTCTTGGGGGACTAAAAGATGACGGATATATTGAGCAAGAGCCTTATGGAACCATTACCTTAACAAAAAAAGGAAGGGCTATTGCAAAGGACGTCCGTATGAGGCACAATGCTCTCAGAGCGTTTTTAACGCAAGTTCTTAAAGTAGATTATGAGATTGCAGATATGGATGCCTGCGAAATGGAACATGCAATAAGCAAACATACGGCAGATAAGCTTTATGCTTATTTAAAAAAATTGGGTATAACCGAAGAAGAGTCCGGTAAATAATTTATTTTACCTGCCATTTCCCGCCGATATTAACTATGCGTTTTGAGGGCAGGGAAAGGATTCTGCCGTCTTCGCCTAATAGGGAGACCATTTGGGTTAGAAGGTTTACCTCGGTAATCTTGAAGGTTGTGCCGTCGTATGGGAATCTTGCTCCTTCAGGCGGCATGGCTTTTCGGGTCTCTGCGTACCAGTCATATTCGTAAGAAAGGCAGCATAGAAGTCTGCCGCATTGCCCGGATATTTTGGATGAATTAAGAGACAGATTTTGTTCTTTTGCCATTTTTATTGAGACGGGTTTGAGTTTATCGGTTACGTTATGGCAGCAATAGGGGCGGCCGCAGCAGCCGAGTCCTCCTATGATGCGGGATTCATCCCTAACTCCTATTTGCCTTAGTTCAACCCTTATTTTAAAGACTGCAACCAAGTCTTTTACCAATTTTCTAAAATCGATACGGGTGTCTGCACTAAAAAAGAATAAGACCTTGGGTTCATCAAATAGAAAATGACAGCCTATAAATTTCATTTCCAAATTGTTTAAAGCTACTTTTTCTTTGAAAATTTTGGCAGCTTCTTTTTCTTTTTTATTGTTTTCGTCTAAAATAATTTCTTCTTCGGCGTTTATTTTCCGGATGATATTTACAACCTCGTCGGGATTGGCGTTTATGGGAGTTTTTACTATGCCGCCGAATCTTGCGACATCATTTCCGTATCTTGTGGGTACAAGGACAAAGTCACCGGCCTTGAATTCCTGATTTTCAGAGGCTGTTGCATAGAAACTTTCTTTTGAATAGTCCAAGTTTAGCTCATACAGGGGCTGAGGAAAATCGTTAGGATTTGAGCTTGTTTTTAAAGGTTTTTGAACCCCATCTTCAAGAGATTCAATATCGTCTATATTATTTTCATTAATATCATAATCCATGGTTATCCTGCCTATGTTGTTAAGTTAATTAAAAGACCTTTTATTTCATCCAGCTTTGCCAAAATTTGCAGTTTTTCGAGTTGATTAAATAAAAGCTCCTGTGTTAATTTGTCTATTTTTTCGTCAATAACTTTTACTATTACGTAATTACGCTGTTTTAGGGGATTTATCCCTCCCGAAGTTACAGCCTTTGCATCAAGCGAATTTTTGACTGCAAATCGGACAAAGTCTTTTACTGCCTTTTTATATTTGCTGATTGTTTCGGCATTTACATTATCAGCCAAATTAGCTCCGCTTGAGTAAACGTCATCCTGCAAAAGAGCTATGATATCATCCACAGCTTTTTTTCTTTCTTCGGGATTAAGGCCTTCAAGTCTTTTTTCGTAATACGATTCTTCCGATTCCAAGGTTTCCGTGCTTAAAATCGTATCCAAAAAAGTCTTTTGTTTTTTTGATTTAGCTTCATCCGTTTTTCGTGTCTGATTTTTTTGAAGAGGTGAGTCTTTTGCTATCAGGGGTGCTGCTGTATTAAGAGCGGAAACATAGTTGCTTGTATCCACAGAGTTTCCCATAGGTTTACCTCACCTGGAATGAACAAGAGCAGAGGCAGCAAGGCCTTGCCTGTTTTTATATTCTTTTTCCGCTTTTTCAAATTCGCTTTGATTATCTACGGCAAAGCAGTAGCCGTGCAAAAATACATCATCGTCCAAGCGTATTTTTTTTGTCAAGACCGAGCCTAAAACAAGGCCTGTTGATAAGATTACCACACTTTCCGGGGCTATAACATCGCCTTGAACCATTCCGCCTATGGTTATCGATTTGGCATGTATGTTGCCGCGGACTCTGGCGTTTTCTGCAACTATAACTCTTCCGGGAGTTTTTATGTCTCCGTTTATATCTCCGTCCACACGCAAAAAGCCGGGCACACTTAAACTTCCGTTTACAAATGTTCCGGGCCCTACAATGGTGTTGATGGAAATATCGTCAGTGAATTCGGCCATGTTTATTTTTTTCTTCCGGTGTTTTTAATGTTTAGATATTTCATTGGATCTACAACATCCGAACCTATGTGAACTTCATAGTGCAAGTGAGGTCCTGTGGATATACCGGTGTTTCCGACATAGCCGATAACCTGACCTTTTTGTACATGCTGTCCGCGTGTTACTCTAAACGAGCTTAGGTGAGCATATCTTGTATAAAAACCGTGTTTATGTTTGATGATAATGTAGTTTCCCCAACCGGAATCCGTTTCGACGGTAATAACTTGTCCGTCAGCTGTAGCCATAATCGGGTCTCCTGAGCGGCCTGTCGCGAGGTCGATTCCTGTATGGATGTACCATTGGCCGGTAAAAGGATGGCGGTTTTGGCCGAAGGCCATAGTAATATGCCCGATACCTCCTTTGATAGGCCAAAGACTGGGAATATCCGAAAAGAGGGCTGTTTGAGTGTCCATGAGTTTTGCCATTTCCTGTACAGGTTGAATGGAGTCTTGTAAATAGGCTGAAAGTTTTTTTAGTTCGC
Source organism: Treponema sp. OMZ 790 (assembly GCF_024181285.1). Taxonomy (NCBI): domain Bacteria; kingdom Pseudomonadati; phylum Spirochaetota; class Spirochaetia; order Treponematales; family Treponemataceae; genus Treponema; species Treponema sp. OMZ 790. The sequence goes on from NZ_CP051201.1 coordinate 2,876,236, forward strand.
TTACTTCCCGTGCTGTTCCTTGAGCTTGTTCTTGGACATTGAAAAGAAGAGAAAGGTCGCTTGAATCATCGCTTTCTGCTCCGGTCTCCATAATGGATTGTAAACCTAATGATGTTAATGTAGAAGAAAGAGTGGATTGAAAATTCTTGGCATTTTTTAAAAGGTCATTTGTTTCGTTTTTTAAAACGTTAAGGCTTGCCTGGGTTTTTCTTGTTTCTTCTTTTAAATTGGCAAGTTTACGTGCCGATGCAATAGATTCGGTTGTAAACCAAAAAAATGAAGCTAAAATACCCACAAGCAAGACGGAAACAAATATAATCGAAAAGATGCTTGCCTGAAAATTTACAACCTTCTTTTGCGAGTGCGGAACAACCATGATGGTAAGTTTTTTGCGCCCGCCGTTAATGAATTTCATTATACCTTTAGATACGGCGCCGCAGAAGGCTTTAAAAAGTTCGTTAACATACCGTACTAAATTGTTTTCTGCTCGTTTATATGTTCGTGTTCTTGACACTTTAAACCCCTTAAACTATTTTTGACTATACCATAATTAAACAACAAAAGCGTACATCAGATTTCAAAAATTATCAGTACCGTCTATTTTTTATCGGCTTTTTAGGTCAAATTATTTAGCGCAAAACCGACACTCTATTATATAATAACTAAGATTTTTTGTAAAGTCCTAAAAAATTATATAAGCGAAATTGTGTACAAAGAGTTGAAAATATGCTATAATCTGCTATCTTTTTAGATAAAATTTCGGAGTAATCATGGATATCAAAAGTATTATAAAGAATCTTCATCCTCTTGAGATTAAGGTTTTAAAAAATTTTAAAATAGGCGAGTATCTTGACAACAAAAAACTTGAGCTTAAACTTTCATATAAAGAAGGACACGCAAATCAGGTTTTCTCATGGCTTAAAATGAAGGGGCTTATAAAAGAAACCGACCGTAAAAAACACATATTTTTTGAACTTACAAATATTGGAACAGATTTTGCCGAACACGGCACTCCGGAACAGAGAATTTTACGGCTTTTAAAAGAAAAAGGCGAGCTGAAGCTACCTGAAATCGCTGAAGCTCTCAATTTGGAAAATAAGGACGTAGGTTCGGCCTTCGGTATTCTTTCAAAAGAAGGCGCCGTTAAGATGAATGAAGAAAAAAAGGCCGCCTTTGTGCAAGAACCTCAGTCAAAACGCTTTAAAATAACTGTTGAGCTGTTGAAAAAAGGACTTAAAACCGAAGGCCATATCATAGCCGAGGAAGAACTGGACGAAGAAGAACGTGAAATTATTAACTCAATCGCAAAAAAACGCGGAGCCGCAGACAGCCCTTATAAAATTGTAGAGCGCGACTCTGTTGTTTACGGCTTTACTGAAGATGTTCCTTCTCTCCAAAAAGAGCTTGAAGCCGAGGGGATAACGGGCGATGAAACAGGTCAGCTTACAGCCGATAGTTTAAAAACCGGAAGCTGGAAAAACCAAACCTTCAGAAGCTACAATATAAATCTTCCGCCTGCCAGAATAGTTGCGGGAAGAACTAATCCCTATTGCGACTTTTTGGAGGGCGTAAAGGATAAGCTTGTAGGTTTGGGCTTCGAAGAATTTGACGGACCCCTCGTAGAAACCGACTTTTGGAATTCTGACGCTCTTTTTATGCCCCAATTTCATGCAGCCCGCGATATTCACGATGTTTATTACATAAAAAATCCGACCCATGCAAAGAGCATTGAAGAACCCTTTTTATCCCGTGTTGCCGAAGCCCATGAAACAGGCGGAAAAACGGGAAGCCGCGGCTGGAATTATTCCTTTGACAGAAACTTTACAAAACGCCTCTTATTAAGGAGCCAAGGCACTGTTCTTTCAGCCCATCAGCTTGCAAAGGCAAAAATTCCCGGAAAATATTTCGGTATAGCCCGATGTTTCCGTTATGATAAGGTCGATGCAACCCACTTATCGGACTTTTACCAAACCGAGGGCATAGTTTTAGGCAATGAGGTAAACTTAAAGACCCTGCTTGGAATCTTAAAAATGTTTGCCGTCGAAATAGCCGGAGCTACCGAGGTAAAATACGTCGGCGGTTACTTCCCCTTTACGGAACCTTCTATTGAAGTACACATAAAGCATCCCGTTTTGGGCTGGTTCGAGCTTGGCGGTTCAGGTATTTTACGCCCCGAAGTATCGAGAACGATGGGAGTCGATGTTCCGGTCTTGGCATGGGGAATAGGTATCGACCGAATGGCCCTGATGGCCCTAGGCTTAAACGACCTACGAGAACTGTTCAGCTCGGATATTGAGGGTGTCAGGCTGAGAAAGTAAGACTTTATACGCTTTATAAAAGGAGGAAAATTTATGGAATGGTGGAATAAGCGGGTTTTTTATCAAATATATCCTAGAAGTTTTTGTGATGCAAATAATGACGGCATGGGGGATATTCAGGGTATTATTTCCAAACTGCCTTATTTAAAAGATCTGGGAATAGGAGCGATTTGGCTTTCTCCTGTTACTGCTTCCTCCGATTATGACAACGGCTACGATGTTTCCGATTATTGCGATATCAATCCCAAATTCGGCACCATGGACGATTTTAAAGAACTTTTAAAAGAAGCGGATAAACTGGATATAAAGATTGTTATGGACTTGGTTATAAACCACACAAGCGATCAACACAGGTGGTTTATCGAATCTAAAAATCCGGCATCTCCTTATCACGATTACTATATATGGAAAGAGCCCAGACTTGTAAAAGGAAAGAAGATGCCGCCCAATAACTGGGACAGCCTTTTTTTGGGGCCGGCATGGAAGTATTGCGAAGAAAACGGACTTTATTATCTTCATCTTTTTACCGAAAAGCAGCCCGATTTAAACTACCGCAATCCCGCCGTAATTGAAGAGGTAAAAAAGATATTGAAATTTTGGCTGGATATGGGAGTCGCCGGTTTCCGCTGCGATGTTATAAACTGCATTTACAAAACTTCTTATGAAGATGCAAAAAAAAGAAAGATTAAAACGGGCAAAGAGTTTTATCTTTCGCAAAAAGGCTGTCACGATGTTTTAAAAGAGTTACATAGGGATGTTTTAAAACCCTATAAGGCTTTTACGGTCGGTGAAACTATGGATGTTTCTTTGGAAGAAGCTAAGGAATTCCTTGATGATGAATTGACTCTTGTGTTTCCTTTTGAGCATCACACGGGCGTAGACTGCTGGTTCCACATTCCCGTTTTTAAACGGAAATATAAGCCTTTCCGAATGATTAGAATTTTAAAAAAATGGCAGACTAAAATGCCGTGGACTCCTCTCTTTTTTGAAAACCATGATCAAACCCGCTCCGTTTCGCGTTTTGGAGATGAAGGAAAATACTATAAAGAAAGCGCAAAAATGCTTGCGACCGTTCTTTTAACCCAAAAGGGAACTCCCTTTATCTATCAGGGGCAGGAAATAGGACTTACCAATACCGATTTTAAGAGTATGGACGAGATAGACGACATAGCTACAAAAAATATTTATAACACTCTCCGCCGTTTTAAATTCGGTAAAAAAAGATCCTTTAAAATGGCTATGAATTATGCCCGTGATAACGCAAGGACTCCCATGCCTTGGGATGATTCGGAAAACGGAGGTTTTTGCACGGTAAAGCCTTGGCTCCGCCTTAACGAAAAATATAAAACGATAAATGTAAAGTCAAATATTTCCGATCCCGATTCTTGCTTTAATTATTATAAAAGATTGATAGCTTTAAGGAATTCGGAAGAAGCCTTGCAGTATGGAGAGATCGAATTCTTCAATTTGGGAAAAGATATTTTTTCTTATTACCGCAAAAAGGATGATAAAACATTTTTAATAATTTCAAACATGTCAGGGAAGGTTCAAAAAATAAAAGAAGAAGTTAAGGGGCTTCCGATATTATTTAATTATAAAAATTTTAATCCTCAGCAAAGAATTTTAAGACCCTTTGAGGTTATAATTACAAGAATTTAATCTGATTTTTTTAAAAAAAATTTAGAATTTTACTCTTTAACTCAAAAAAAACATATAAGATAAGTAGGAGGTCTTTTATGATAAAAAGATTTTTTTTACTTTTTATGTTGGTTTTGGGCTTATTTGCTTCTTGCAGCGGAATGATTGAACAGCCGGGGTTTGTTTCAATTTTTTCCGGAGCAGATGGGAATATCACTCTCAAAAATATCGAGCAATCTCAGGATAACGGGATAACCCTAGTCTTTGAAGGCGAAGTGAAAAATATAAGAGCTCACGCCCTCAGAGGGAATTCTACTGAAGAGCTTGTATGTAACATTCAAGAAGCTGCATCTGGAGAAAATATACAGGCTAAGACTGTTTTTAAGATTACGCCTATTGCGAATTTTGAAATAGGTGAAGATTTTAAAATCTGTGGGCAGGTTGATTCGGCTTTAAATCAATGTCTTGATTTTGAGCTTCCTTTTAAGGCTGCAAATAATAATCCCGCCGAATTGGTTTTTTCTTCGTTAAAAATAGGTTCCGCATCAAAACCGGGTTTTATAAAATTGTTAGTAAAAAAGAGCGGAAACTTATTCGGATTGACACTTGTAAATGCCGGCAATTCGAAAGATAGGGATTATGTATTTCCTCCTTTTGAAGCAAAGAAAGGAAGTATCATCGTTTGTTATTGGTTTTTGCCCTTGGACGGTTCAGAGCCGGCCGATGGAACTTTGGTTTCATCCAATGATTGCGAGGCTCTTGAAACCGGAGAAAAGGCTTTTTGCTTTTGGGGAAGGGTCAAAAAATTTTCCCCCAAAAAAACAAACGCCGTTACCATTAAACAGCCGTATACCGGAGAACTTCAAGATGCCGTATTGTTTAGAAATCCGAAAGATGAGGATTGGGGCGTTCCCGAAATAGAGCAAGCCGCTTCAGAGGCCATCGATGCCGGAGTATGGAATCCTGACGGAGAAGTTTTAAACGCCGTCCAAGCCAATATAACGCCCACAAAAATACTTAAGCGGATTTCTCTCGAAACAATAAAACATAATGCAGCGGACTGGATTTTGACAAAATAATGAGAAAATGTGAATAAAAACTTGACGGCTAAATATATGTGTGTTACAATTTTTAAAAATGGAGGTTCATTTATGAAAAAGAGAACTTTGGTATTCGGTGTTTTTCTGATATCGTTATTTGTTTTTGTTGCAGGCTGCAATAAAGATACCGAAAAACAGGGAGCTGCATCGGCAGATATGAAAGGTCCGGCATATCACATAGGAATTATGACCGGAACAGTATCGCAGTCTGAAGACGATTTGCGCGGAGCTGAAGAGCTTATCCGCCTTTACGGATCCGTAAAAGACGGAGGAATGATTCAGCACATCACCTACCCTGATGACTTTATGTCTCAGCAGGAAACAACAATCTCTCAGATTGTAGCTCTTTCCGATGACCCTAAAATGAAGGCTATCATCGTAAACCAGGGAATCCCGGGAACAGCAGAAGCCTTTAAGCGCGTTAGAGAAAGAAGACCCGACATCCTCTTATTGGCAGGCGAAGCTCACGAAGATCCGCTCGTAATTCAAGCTGCTGCCGATATGATCGGAAGCCAGGATTTTATTTCCCGCGGTTATACAATTCCTTGGGCTGCAAAACAGCTCGGTGCAAAGAATTTCGTTCATATTTCCTTCCCCAGACACATGTCCTATGAAACATTGGGTCTTCGAAGGCAAATTATGGAAGAAGCTTGCAAGGACTTAGGTATTAACTTCTACTTTGAAACAGCTCCCGACCCCACAAGTGATGTCGGAACAGCCGGTGCTCAGCAGTTCATTCTTGAAAAAGTACCCCAGTGGATTGAAAAATACGGAAAGGAAACAGCCTTTTTCTGTACAAATGATGCTCACACAGAACCCTTGTTAAAGCAGCTTTTTGCTTACGGCGGTATGTTTGTTGAAGCCGACCTTCCTTCTCCTTTAATGGGTTATCCCGGAGCTTTAGGTATTGATCTTGCTGCAGAAGCAGGAGATTTCCAGAAGATTCTTAAAAAGGTTGAAAATTCCGTTGTCGAAAAAGGCGGAGCAGGACGTTTCGGAACATGGGCATACTCCTATGGATTTACCGTTTCGGCAGGTTTGGGCGAATATGCTCGACGTGTTATAGACGGAGAGGCTAAGAAGGGAAATATGGCCGACTTGGCAAAGGCTTACGGAAGATTTACACCCGGAGCAAAATGGAAGAGCGGTGCTTACATTGATGCCAGCACAGGCGTTAGATCAAAGAATCAGGTACTCCTGTTTATGGATACCTATGTTATGGGTCAGGGCTACTTACCCGCAACAGAACAAGATATCCCCGAGAAATACTTCAATATTAAGTTTCAAAAATAAAACCTTGTAGTTGAATTTTTAGGGAATCCTAACGGAGGGTCGGGACAAAGATCCCCGCCCTCCGTTTTTATTTTAAGGAACAATGCGGATTATGAACAATAATGAATTTTTTTTGGTTCTTGAAAATGTAACAAAAGAATTTTCGGGAACGCAGGTACTTCAAGGTGTAAATTTTTCTTTAAAAAAAGGAGAGATACTTGGCTTAGTCGGTGAAAACGGTGCAGGAAAAACCACCTTGATGAAGATTTTATTCGGTATGCCTGTTATAAATGAAACGGGCGGATATGGGGGAAGAATTCTTGTAGATGGAAAAGAAGTAAAATTTTCAAGTCCATTTGATGCTCTTGATGCCGGTATAGGAATGGTTCACCAAGAATTTTCACTGATCCCGGGCTTTTCTGCAACAGAAAACATCATGCTGAACAGGGAGCTGCAAATTCCTTCTATTCTTTCAGATTTATTTACCCCGAGATTAAGTTTACTCAAAAGAAAAGAAATGAATGAGAGAGCTCAAGCCGTTTTAAACGAGTTGGGCGTTTCTATAGATGCACATACGTTGATTTCGGAAATGCCTGTAGGACATAAACAATTTACCGAGATTGCACGTGAAATAGATAGAGATAACGTAAAGCTTTTGGTTTTAGACGAGCCTACAGCCGTTTTAACCGAATCCGAAGCTGATATTCTTTTAGAGGCAGTAAAAAAACTTGCAGCTAAGGGGATATCGGTAATTTTTATTTCTCACAGATTGCAGGAAGTTATAGATATATGCGATAGAGTCGTAATCTTAAGAGACGGAAAAACGATTCAAGATAAGAAAACAAGCGAGATTACAATTCCTGAAATTGCGGCAGGCATGGTAGGCCGCGAAATTTCCAATACGGAAAAAAAGGATAATGATAAAAAAATTGGGCCTGTAGTGCTTGATGTAAAAAATCTCTGGGTTGATATGCCCGGTGAGCTTGTCCGAAATGTCAATTTTTCGGTTAAAGAAGGTGAAATCTTCGGTATAGGAGGGCTTGCAGGACAAGGAAAGGTCGGTATTCCCAACGGAATTATGGGCATTTTTCCGGCAGGAGGAACCGTAACCTTTAAAGGAAAGGAGCTTACCTTAAACAACACCAAGCAGGCCTTACAGGACGGCTTAGCCTTTGTTTCTGAAGACAGAAGGGGCGTAGGTCTCCTTCTCGATGAAAGTCTTGATTGGAATATCGCCTTTACGGCCATTCAATCTAAAAGGGCTTACTTAAAAAGCTATTTAGGCGGGTTGCTTAAACTTAGAGATGAAAAGGCTATGAAAACTTTGGCAGATAAGTACATAGATATGCTTCAAATCCGCTGTACGGGAAGTCATCAAAAAGCAAAGGAACTTTCAGGCGGCAATCAGCAAAAGATTTGTTTAGCTAAGGCCTTCTGCCTTGAACCTGAAATTCTTTTTGTTGCAGAGCCCACCCGCGGTATTGACGTAGGTGCAAAGGCCCTTGTTTTGGATGCCTTGAGAAAAATCAACAAGGAGCTTGGAACTACAATCGTTATGATTTCCAGTGAGCTTGAAGAACTGCGCTCTATCTGTGACAGGGTCGCAATTGTTTTCCACGGAGAGATTTCGGGTGTTTTATCGCCGGAAGAAAAGCCGGCCGAATTTGCTTTATATATGGCGGGGGTAAAATAATATGGAAAAATTTAAAAAGATAGTTGCAGATTTCGGTATACCGAGAATAATTATTCTCTTATTCCTTCTTTCCCTTTTTATAATCGCTCCCTTTGTTAAGGTAAGCATCGGAGCCTCTCTTTCGGACGTTGCAAACCGTTTCGGTATGAATGCCTTGATGGTTCTGGCCATGGTTCCCATGATTCAAACAGGCTGCGGCTTAAACTTCGGTCTTTCATTGGGAGTTTTGGGCGGTCTTTTGGGCTCAACCCTTGCGATGCAATTCGGTCTTGTAGGTCTTGCAGGTTTTGCTGTGGCTGTGCTTTTAACGATAATATTCTCAGGAATAATAGGCTTAGGTTATAGTCAGGTATTAAATAAGGTTAAGGGAGAGGAGATGACAATAGCCATGTATATCGGCTTTGCATCCGTTACCTTTATGGCTATTTTGTGGATAGTTCTTCCGTATTCAAATCCGAGTATGGTTTGGGCTTATTCGGGACAGGGCCTGCGTACTACAATAACTCTTGAAGGCTATTGGGTAAATATTTTAAATAACTTTTTGGCTATTGAGATAGGCTCATTTAAATTCCCGACGGGTGTTATCTTATTCTGCGCAGTCTGTATGTTCTTGATGAAGATTTTTATGAAGACAAGGACAGGCACGGCTTTGACGGCCGTAGGTTCCAATCCCGATTTTGCAAGAGCTAGCGGTGTGAGCATAAACAAGGCAAGAACTATAAGTATAATTCTTTCCACAATATGCGGAGGAGTCGGAATCTTGTTGTATCAGCAGAGCTTCGGTTTTATCCAGCTTTATAAGGCCCCGCTCTTTATGGCCTTTCCCGCAGTAGCCGCTATTCTTATAGGCGGTGCTTCGGTAAATAAAGCTTCGATTTTAAACGTTGTAATAGGTACTGTTCTTTTTCAAGGAATATTGTCGATGACGCCTTCGGTTATAAACAGTATTTTACAGACCGATATGTCTGAGGTTATCCGAATTGTGCTTTCAAACGGTATGATCTTGTATGCTTTGACAAGAAAAACACAAAAGACGAGGTAATTGATTATGAATAAAATAACGGAAAAATTAAATAGAAAATTAAAGAAATTTTCGATGCTCGATTTTTTGGCTGATAATCTTGTTTCGCTTCTCTTCCTATTAATTTCTTTTGTGGCTATTCCCGTGTCGGGGCTTTCGGCCCATCACATTATCGGCGAGATTTTAACCCGAATAGGAAGAAACTCCTTTTTGGTATTCTCGCTTATCTTACCGATTATGGCCGGTATGGGTATAAACTTCGGTATGGTCTTGGGTGCAATGGCAGGACAGATAGGCTTAATCTTTGCCATGGACTGGGGTATCGGAGGTATTTACGGATTGGTTTTTGCGGCCTTGATAGGAATGCCTCTTTCGGTTTTGCTTGGTTGGGTTGCCGGTTCAATATTAAATAAGGCAAGAGGCCGGGAAATGGTAACAAGTTACATCTTGGGCTTTTTCTTCAACGGTGTATATCAGTTCTTTGTTCTGTATCTGATGGGTTCTGTTATTCCTATGCACAATAAAGCCATAAAGCTTTCGCGAGGTTTCGGAGTTAGAAACACCCTTGAACTTGCTCCCGTAAGGCAGGTGCTCGATACGACATTCTCATTTAATATTGCAGGCTTACGCATACCTGTTTTATCCTATCTTATCATCATTGCTCTTTGTTTCTTTATCGTATGGTTTAGAAAAACAAAGCTTGGGCAGGATATGCGGGCAATCGGACAAAATCAATCTGTTTCAAATTCGGCAGGTATTGCAGTTGAACACACAAGAATTATTTCGATAATAATTTCGACGGTTTTGGCCTGTATAGGACAGATTATATTTTTACAGAATATGGGAAATATGAGTACATATAATGCTCACGACCAGACCGGCTTCTTTGCTGCAGCCGCCATCTTGGTCGGAGGCGCTTCTGTGAGCAGGGTAAGTATAAAGAACGTTTTTATAGGCGTTGTCCTTCTCCACTTCTTGTACATTGTTACCCCGATGGCAGGCCAGCAGCTTCTTGGCTCTGCAATGATTGGTGAGTACTTTAGAGACTTTGCAGGTTATGCAGCAATAGCTCTTTCCTTAGTGCTCTATGCTGCAAGAAATCAGAGAAATGCGGAAAAGAAACGTTCCGAATTGCGTTTGCAAGCTGAAGGAGAAGAAAAATGAGAATACAGTCGAAAAAAACGGTTTTGGCAATAAGAATAATTTTGCCTATTCTTTATGTTTTGTTACTTGCATTGATGTTCACTTTTGGTAGAACTCATGCAGTTTTGTTTGAAAATAAAAAGGCTGTCGACAGCAGCTTTAAGGCCTTTGACGCAATCGAGGTTAGTTTTAACGGGCAAGAACCCTTGGAGCTTTTTAAGGGCGATAGGGATAAGCTCCTTTTGAGAGGCCAAAAACACAGGGTTGTTATAAGATTTACCGACGGAAGAGAAGATTTTGTCGGAGAATTTAGAATCCCTCTTTTTCAGGACACCATTCTGTTGTCCCTTCCGGCCTTGGTAGAGGGTCTGCCTTCGGCGGTAACTCCTTTCGAGTTATATACCGAGCCTGCAAAAGAGTAGCTTTTTGTAGGTAAGTATATAAAAAACCGTCCTAAGAATCTTGAACTTAGGACGGCTTTTTTATCGGTTTAAAGTAAAAGACTTATTTTGTCTTTAGATAGTCGTTTATGGCGGCGGCGGCTTTTCGGCCTTCGCCCATTGCGAGGATTACGGTAGCGGCACCGAGAACGATATCGCCTCCTGCCCAAACACCTTCAATCGAGGTTTTTTGGTTTTCATCTACAACTATATTGCCTTTTTTGGTAACTTCCAAGCCGTGGCTTGTTTGAGCCATTAGGGGGTTGGAATCGTTTCCGAGAGCAACGATTACGGCATCAACCTTTATTTGGTGTTCGGTGCCGGGCTTTGCCACTGGTTTTCTTCTTCCCGATTCATCGGGTTCGCCCAACTCATAGTCCAATACTTCGATTGCACAAACCTTTCCTTCTTCATCACCGATTATTCTTGTGGGGTTTTGAAGGAAGCAGAACTCTACGCCTTCTTCTTCGGCATGGGCTACTTCTTCGATTCGGGCAGGCATTTCGGCACGGGTTCGGCGGTAAATACAGTATACTTTTTTGCAGCCTAATCGGTAGCCCATTCTGGCAGCATCCATAGCTACGTTTCCGCCTCCGATTACGGCGAGAGTTTCAGCTTCATAAAGCGGGGTATCTGAATGTGCAGCATCATAGGCCTTCATAAGATTTGCACGCGTTAAATACTCGTTTGCACTGAAAACGCCGATGAGGTTTTCGCCTTCAATTCCCATAAATTTGGGAAGGCCGGCTCCTGTTCCTATAAAGGCAGCATCATATCCTTCTTCTTTTAAAAGCTGCTCAAGGGTTTCCGTTCTTCCTACCAAGAAGTTGGTTTTGAATTCGACACCCATCTTTTCGAGGTTTTCAACTTCCTTTGCAACGATTTCTTTCGGCAAGCGGAATTCGGGGATTCCGTAAACCATAACACCGCCTGTTTTGTGGAAGGCTTCAAAGACGGTTACCGAGTGGCCTTCACGGCGGACATCGGCTGCAACGGTTAAACCTGCGGGGCCTGAACCGATAATGGCAACTTTTTTTCCGGTTTCAGGGGCGACGGGAGGAACGGTAATTTTGTTATTGTTTCTTTCCCAGTCTGCAACAAAGCGCTCAAGCCGGCCGATGGCTACAGCCTGTTCGGGGGATTTAAGCATCTTGCCTATTGTACAAAAGGCCTGGCACTGCTTTTCCTGAGGACAAACGCGTCCGCAGATTGCAGGAAGAAGATTTGTTGTCTTTATAATATCAACAGCCTTTTTATAATCGCCTTTTTGAATTTCAGAAATAAATTCAGGAATTGGTACACCTACGGGACAGCCTTTAACGCAGGGCTTGTTCTTACAATTTAAACATCTTTCTGCTTCGATTCTGGCTTGCTCATCGGTATATCCCATAGCAACTTCATTCATTAATGAGGCTCTTTTATGAGGATCGAGAGTAGGCATCTCCTGAATCTTTATCTGTGTTCTTTCTTTTGGGCTTAAAGTTTTACCGTTTAAGTCGGCCCAGAGTTTTTTTGCTTGTTCTGAAAGTTCTTCATGGGTTATGTGTTTATGACATTCTTTATTTGTATTTTCCATATTTTTCGCTCCTCCTTAATTAAAAATACCGGATTTGCACTTATGCCTATCCTGATCTTCGCGTCCGCGGAAGGCCTTCATTCTCATCATCATATTATCGAAGTCAACCTTGTGGGCGTCGAATTCGGGGCCGTCGACACATACGAATTTTATTTGATTGTCTACGGTTACACGGCAGCCGCCGCACATTCCTGTTCCGTCAATCATAATCGTGTTAAGCGAAACTGTTGTTTTTATTCCGAAGGGACGGGTGGTCTCGGCACAAAATTTCATCATTATGGGCGGGCCTATTGCAAAAACTTCATCAGGCGGTGTTTGGCTTTCACATAGTTCTTTTAGCGGAACAGTTACCAAGGCTTTTCTTCCATAAGAACCGTCATCGGTTGTAATGATGAGCTCATCGGCTATAGCCTTCATTTCATCTTCAAAAACAATTAAATCTTTGTTTCGCGCTCCGATGATAACTATGAGTTTATTCCCGGCTTCTTTAAAAGCCTTTGCTATGGGATACATAGGGGCAACGCCGATACCTCCGCAGGCGCAGACTACGGTTCCGCATTTTGTAATATGTGAAGGTCTTCCGAGAGGGCCTAAAATTGCAGCAATAGAATCTCCTACATTTTTATTACAAAGTTTGATGGTTGTGGCTCCTACAGCCTGAATAACGAGGGCTATCCAGCCTTCTTCAGCATTCGCATCGGCAATTGTGAGGGGCACTCTTTCTCCAAAGCTGGTATCTATTTGAACGATTACAAACTGTCCCGGATGCCTGTTTTTTGCAATTTCCGGTGCTTCAACGCGCAAATAAAAAACCTCAGGCGAATATTGCCGTTTTTCAAGTATTTTGTGCATAATCATACTCCTTAAGGTTTATATTCTATAAAAAAATAATGATTTAAGATGTTAAGACAAGTCTTCAAATCCATGATAACCTTAACAGGTTATTATATCAAAATTTAAAAAATCTTGCAACCGCCAAAAAATTAAAAACTGGACAAGTGAGTTTTTTTGTGATATTATCTTTAAAAGGGAGTTTCTATGAAAAAATCTACGATATTGTGTTTGTTTATGTTTTTTATTGTTTTGGGTGCACTGACGGCCGAAAAATCCTCTAAGAAAATGTATGTAAATATAAAAGAAGCTTGGCTAAAATCAGATACCGGTTTTTTTGCTAAAAATATTGCCATGTTGAAGTACGGCGAGCAGGTATATCTTTTAAAAGAAAAAGGAAAATGGGCAATGGTTTCTCCTGTTTCAAATCCGAAAGTTGAAGGCTGGCTTCCCAAAGCCAATTTAACAAAGAAAAAAATTGTCGGCTCCTTCGACAAAAGAAGTTCGGCAGAGACTAAAGAATTGTCTCTTGCAGGAAAAGGTTTAACTGAAGGTTCAGGTTCCGAATTTTCTGCTTCCGGTAAAAAAAATTATGCGGCAGTTGACGGAGTTGAAAGCATAAAGATTAATTCAAGAGATTTATATTCTTTTATTAAAGAAGGTCTGCTGAAGGATGGTGAATAATGAAAAAGAAATTTGCATTAGTTTTAATTATAATTTTTATACCGGTTATTGCTTTATCATGTGCTTTACTTGAAAGTTTAAAAGACCCTCATACTTTTACAAAAACCGTTGTCGATGCAGCATCTCCGATTGTCGAAGCATCAAAACCTATTCAAAATGAAGAAGAGTATTATATAGGCCGTGAGGTTGCTGCCGTTATTTTAAGCAATTACAAACTTTATAGAAACAAGCAGCTTGAAAAATATCTTAATCTGATTTGTATGACCTTGGTCCTAAATTCGGATGTTCCCGAATCTTATAACGGTTATCACGTTGCAATATTGGATACAGATGAAATAAATGCTTTTGCAACTCCGGGAGGACATGTGCTGGTTACAAAGGGGTTGTTGGCTTGTACGGATTCCGAGGATGCTCTTGCAGGTGTTATAGCTCACGAACTTGGGCATATTCAGTTAAAGCATGGAATAGGAGCGATAAAGGCTAACCGCATTACGGGTGCTGTTGTTGAAAGCTCTGCTTCGATAACCATGGGATCCGGGAAAAACGAAAACCTTAAATTTTTAGAAGACGCTTCAAAAGAAATTGTAACGACCTTGGTTAATTCAGGTTATTCTAAAACTCAAGAATACGATGCGGACCGCTTTGCAGTAAACTTAATGGCAAAGTCGGGATATGATCCCAATGCCATGACCGAAATGCTTAAAATTATGGGCGAGAAACAAAAGAACGATCATCGCGGTTTTGGAAAAACTCATCCTTCAGCTGCTTCACGGATAAGATATGTAGAAAGGGAAGCGAGAAAATTCTCCGGCAATTATAACCGCTCTGCACGGCTGGAGCGATATGCAGAGAACAAGCTGAAATAAACGGAAAGGTAAAACATTATGAAAAAAATACGAAGATTATTTTTTATTTCCGTTTCTGTTTTTTTCATTGTATCGTTTTTTATTTATTTAGGAGTTTTTAGGCAGGCAGAGTACTTTTTTTATGATGACAGAATGAAAAATACGGCTTCTTATTTTTCTTCTTCCGATGAAATTGTTTTGGTTTTGGTAGATCAAAAAAGTTTAACCTATGCCGCATCCGAACGAGGCTGGAAGTGGCCTTGGCCTCGTGAAGCCTATGCCGAGATAACGGATTTTTTTTCAAGAGGAGGAGCTAAGTCTGTCGCTTTCGATATGCTCTTTACAGAGCCTTCTTCCTACGGGGAAGCCGATGATAAAAAATTTGCAGACTCTTCAAAAGAAAGCGGCATAGTTATTCAAACCGTTTTTTTTGATAGGAGGCAGCGTATTTTTCCTATAGACGAAATTGCTTCATCCGCCAAACTTATAGGAAATGTGAACAGCCTTCCCGATTCCGACGGAACTATCAGACGGGCCCGCCTCTTCTATTCATGGAAAGATTATAAGATTCCTACCTTGGGAATTGCTTCTTATTTTGTAGGCGGGAATGAAGATGAGGGCCTTCCTGCAGAACTCAATCTCCGCTTTACAAAAAGTATTGATGATTATTTGCCTTATAGTGCAGGCGATATTTTAAAGGCTCAAGCCGATATAAGGGCAGGCAGGGAAAGCGAGCTTCATCCTGAGGATTTTGAAGACATGTATGTTTTTTTCGGGCTTTATGCTCCGGGTCTTTTCGATATTTGTCAGACTCCCGTTTCTGCTTCTTATCCCGGGGTTGGCATTCACATAACTCTTTTAGATAATATTCTTTCGGGTAATAGAATTGTAAAAACCGGCTTTTTGATTAATGCCTTGATTATTTTGATTTGTATTATTCTTTCAGGCTTGCCTGAAATTTTTTCTGAAAAGATAAAATTAAGGGCTGTGTCTTTAACGGTGAATGCTGCAAGTTTTTTGTGCTTTGCTGTTTTTTATATTTTTATTTCTTATCTTTTATTCCGTTTCGGAATTTCCGTTCCTACAGCCTCTGTGCTTGCCGGAATGGTTTTGTCCTTTGTAAGCTCTCTTGCTGTCAGTTACATGGTTGAAGGCAAACAGAGGCGTTACTTAAAAAATGCTTTTAAGCAATATCTAAGCCCTGCCGTTATCGAAGAGCTTATTGCCGATCCGTCTCAATTAAAATTAGGCGGTGAACGTAAAGAAATATCCATCTTTTTTTCGGACTTGCAAGGGTTTACTTCAATCTCGGAAAGTTTAAGTCCTGAAGCCCTTACCGAACTTTTGAACGATTATCTTTCGGACATGAGTAAAATTATTTTGGATTCGGGCGGAACAATCGACAAGTATGAAGGCGATGCTATTATCGCTTTTTGGAATGCACCTGCAAGGGTGGAGCATCATGCCCGTTCTGCCTTAGAAGCGGCTTGGGCTTGTCAAAAAAAACTTGAAGAAAGGCGTGCCGAGTTTGAAAAGAGGGCTGAAGGAAGGCCCTTTAAAATGCGCATAGGGCTTAATACGGGCTTTGCCATTGTGGGCAACATGGGTTCGGTAAGCCGCTTCGATTATACGATGTTGGGGGACTCAGTAAACTTGGCCGCCCGCTTGGAAGGCTTAAACAAGCAATTCAGTACTTACACAATGTGTGCGGAGGCAGCAAAAAAACAGGCCGAAGAAAGCGGCACAGGTTTAAAATTTAGAGAGCTTGCCCGTGCGGCAGTTGTGGGAAAATCGGAACCCGTAGTCGTTTATGAAATCATGGACGAAAAAACTTATAACGGAAAAAAAGCCTTGCTTGATTCTTTTGACAAAGGATTAAAAGAATTCTATGCCGGAAACTTTAAAGAAGCCTTAAATATTTTTGCTCAAAATGAAGAAGCCGATCCTCCTTCAAAACACTATGCAGAAAAATGTAAACTCCTTATTTCACAAAAACCTGAAGGCGAGTGGAGGGGTATTTGGAAGGCCGATACTAAATAAATTTTTAAATAACAAAATTTTAAACATGGAGGCATTTTATGCAAAACAACAAATTAAAACTAATCTTTATCTTAATATTAACGGCTTTTTTATTTTCGTGTTCTAAAGAAGTTAAAGAACCTGCGGAAGAAAAAAAGTCTGTAGAGACAAAAGTTGAATCATCTGCAAAAATAGAGCTGAAACAAAACAAATTCTTATTAAAGCCTGAGTATAATACACATGTAAAGAGTCCTGAACAACTCAAAGAAGAAGAAAAATACAAAAAAAGTAAAGCATACGAAGAAAAACTTGATCAGATTGAGAGAGAGCTTTATAGAAAAGAGGATGCTATTATAGCACAAATTCCTGTAGCTGCAACTGATGCTGATCTTGAACAGAAAAGGGCTATAACAGGGTTGTATGATCATAAAAAAAAGGTTTATAATTATACAAATTTTGAAGAAGTAATAAAAGAAGGAGATAGTTATCACTGCAAACAGAAGGTAAAAACTCAAAATGGCAGAATACTGGATTATAATTTACAAATTAAAAAACCGAAGTTCAGGAAGTACTATGCTGTTTCAGGAATTGAGCTTATGAGTTCTATCAATATAGGTAATATAGATGAAAAAATAATAGAGGAACAAGTACATGAAGAAATATACGATTTAAAAACTGATGAAAAAAAAGACGTAATGATAAAACTGTTTGAAGATTACGAAAACACACAATATCCTTTATTTAAAGAGGTTGTCCATACGGATTGGGACACGGGAGTCAAAACTAAGGGATATAAACAGTATGATATGAAAATCCTTGATTATGTAAAGGGGAACTTTACAAACTCAGGATATGATGAATACTTTGTTATGTTTTATGAAGATGATCCGGATCCGGAAATGGGTGATCAATATATAGAAAGAGCGAGATGTTTTTTAGTTTCTGAAGGCAAGATAATTAAAGACTATTACATAACTTTTCCTGGCGGTGCTTTTTTTTGGGGTGATTACACACATCTTGATCTTAAAAAATTTGATAATTTCGGTTTTCAATTTTCACAAGGAAGGATTGCCGATTTTAATCAAAACGGAATAAATGAAATATATTTTTCTGTTTTATTTAATATAGAACCGGGCAATGTATTAGTTGTAGAATTTAATGAAAATGAATTTATAACTAATTATATATCTATTGATACCTACGATATAGGGTCTATTGATTGGAATAAAAAAATGATAACAGTGAATGCTAAATCGAGAGCTGTTAAGGGTTTTAACGGATGGCAAGAAGAAATAGACACCTTTGTTTGGAATGAAGAAT
This sequence comes from Treponema sp. OMZ 790, assembly GCF_024181285.1. Taxonomy (NCBI): domain Bacteria; kingdom Pseudomonadati; phylum Spirochaetota; class Spirochaetia; order Treponematales; family Treponemataceae; genus Treponema; species Treponema sp. OMZ 790. The sequence goes on from NZ_CP051201.1 coordinate 2,894,136, forward strand.
TAAAAGAATATGTTCTTTTTAAAAGGATATATGAATATAAAAGATACTAATGAAAAATTTATTTGTATATTATTATAATTTGAATTTACTAACCGGAGGACAAAATTGAAAACAAACAAATTAATCTTTATACTAATTTTCGAACTTTTTTTATTCTCATGCAATCGAGAAAACATAGTTGAAACAAAAACTGAGTTGCCCAAGTCTGAAAAAATGCCTGAGCAAATTATCAAAGAAGAAAAGGAAAACAAAATTAAAATTCATCAAGAAAAAATTGATGAACTTATAGAAGAAATATATAATAAAAGCGAATTAATTTGGCCTCACAATACTGATAATATATTTTCTACTAGGAAATCTGATGATAATTTTTTTGATAAAAATGGAATTATTAATATAACATTCGATGAGAAAAAAAAAGAGGGAGAGATATATTATAAGAAAAACGGTAAAAAAACACTTGAATATAAAATAACTTATAAAGAAAATCAAACAGATAATGCTTATTATGTTTCAGAAATTGAACTTATAAGTCAAGTTAATATCGGTAAGATAGATAAAGAAATAATAGAAAAGCAAGTCAATGGAACACTAACAAACCTTTACGGTTATAGAGGTATAGCTGATTATTTTGTAGAATATGAGGCTGAAAATCATCCCTTAGAAAATGATGATTTGTGGTCTACCATCTTATTTTGTGCGGAAGGTAACTTTACGGATTCCGGCAGCGATGAGTATTTGGTTCTATTCCATATCGAAGACGGCGATGCTTCGACTTTTAGCACTTATATAAACAAAGTAAAAATATTTATAGTGCCTAAGCATAAGATAGTTAAAGAATATATTTTACCTGTTAAAGATATTTATTTTTCTCCTGACTTTGAAGTAGAGAATTTCGGATTTGATATTGACTCACATCATCCCCGCTCTTGCTGCCGAGTTGCCGACTTTAATCAAAACGGAATAAACGAAATATATTTTTTCTGTGAGTATGGCTATTATGATGAGAATAATAAATATAGAGATCATAATTTTTTATTATTTGTGGAATTTCATAAAGATGGGTTTAAAACTAATTATGTTTGCCCGGATAGTTATAATCTGAGTTCTGTAGATTGGGAACAAAAAAGAATATATATGAAATCAAATAATTATGAAAATGAAAATACAGATTCAGATAAATTTGATTCGGTATTTTCTTGGGATGAAGATTTACAAAAATACGTACTTTTGAAAAAAACATATAAATTGTGGAGGAGACCATGACGCAAAACAACAAATTAAAACTAATCTTTATCTTAATATTGGCAGCTTTTATATTTTCGTGTAAAGCTTCTGATACAAAAAGCGGCAGAGAAATGCGAATAGAAAAATTTTCTAAAATGATAGAAAGTAATAAAATACCGGGAGTATCAGGGAAGGGAAAAGAAGATGAGTTTGTAGGAACTCCTTTTGTATTAGATGACTATGATTTGGTATACATTCAAGCATTGTATACAAGGACGAATATAGGAAAAGATAACAGGATTTATTATACCGATGTTGAGGTTATAAAATTCGAAAGAGAAAAAGAAATAGAATGCAGACAAAAAAGAACGGCAAAAAACGGCAAGGATTTTTTTTATAGTATAAAATATGAATGGGATAAAATAGCAAAAAAATTCGTAAATACAAAATATGAACTTGAGCAAGAATTAAACATAGGTGTAATTGATGAAAAAATAATAAAAGAGCAAGTACACGGGATTGTAATAGAATCAAAAGAAGATCCCGATAAAGAAAGCTTAATACCTATGTTTGAATCATATATGACAAAACTTGATAAAAATGATAAATATCATTATACATATTATGTGTTGGACTATATAAGAGGAAACTTTACAAATTCGGGATATGATGAATATATAGTTTTTTTTACCGATGATTCTAGAAAAGAGATGGAAGAAGCCGGAGAACATCACCCTAATTTTTATAGTAAGGATGGAAAACTATCTGATATAACGTGGAAAAATAATATATGCGATATAGCCTGTTTTATTGTTGAAGGTAGTACATTAAAAAAAGTATATGATATTTATTTTAGAGGCAGTATTTTTTTACCTGCTTATGAAAAAAGTTCAAGCCTATATGGTTCGTTGAATCCGAGACAAATGCCTTATATAACTAATTTCGGTAAACAATTTTTTCAAGGATGGGTAGCCGACCTTAATCAAAACGGAATAAATGAAATATATATATATTTTCCATGGAAGGGTACTGTACGTATTACTATGGCCGAATTTATCGATAAAGACTTTGAATTTAAGTGTATAGAAATTTCAGGAGATGAATTTAACAATGTAGATTGGCATAAAAAAACTTTTAACGGTAACTATTACAGTATAGAATTGCGAGATAACACCTACGGTATACTATGGTATAACGAAATCTTTCAGTGGAATGAAGATGACAATAGCTATTGGCTTCAGTCATGTAATATATCTCCGAATAGGTCATATAAGATGTCACGGGATTGGACTAAAGATGATTGGGTACATATAAAATATTAGGAGAGCATTATGTTGAAGTTAAAAATATTTTTAATAATTTTAGTAAGTGTCTTTATATTTTCGTGTTCTAAGGAAAATAAAGAAAAAACCGTAGCTGAAAGTAAACCCACGGAAAATAAAATTGAAGAAGTAAAGCCTGAACCTCCCGTACCTGAAAAGACGGCTGAACAACTTGAACTGGAAGAAAAATACAAAAAAAGTAAAGAATACGAAGAAAAACTTAAACAACTTGGAGCCGAACTGGATAAGAAAGAGAGTGCTATTATAGCACAAATACCCATAGACGCAACTGATGCAGACCTTGAACAGAAAGAAGCTAGAACATGGTTGTATGATCATAACAAAAAGGTTTATAATTATACAAATTTTAAAGAAGTAATAAAAGAAGGTGATGTTTATTATTGTAAACAAAAAATAAAAAGCCAAAATGGAGGAGTATTGGAGTATCATGTGAAGTTCGAAAAAGATAGATATACCCATAAAGAAGATAGCTATACTGTTTCTGCGATTGAGCTTTCAAGTCAAATTGATATAGGTCAAATAAGTGAAGAAATAATAGAAACTCCCGTTCATGGCAAAATATATGATTTAGCTCATGATGAAAAAAAAGATGATATAATAAAACTGTTTGAAGAATATGAAAATACACATTATCCTTTATATCATGAAAATATCGATTTATCTGCAAAATTGCTGAAAGATTATCAGATAAAGTTAGAAGCTGTTGATTATGTAAAAGGAAATTTTACCGATTCTGGGTATGATGAATATTTTGTAGTATTTTGTAAAGAAGTTCCGGGACCTGAATATGGTCAAACTGTGAAAAGAGTGCGATGTTTTGTAGTTGATGAAGATAAGATAATCAAAGATTACTATATTACTGTTCCTAGTGCATCATTTTTTCCACCGCATATTGAACGAGGCGGTCTTTTTGGGTTAAAAAATTTTGGATTTGAGTTTTCTCAAGGGTGGGTATCGGATTTTAATCAAAACGGTAAAAATGAAATATATTTTGTAACTCATTTTAGCACAGGTAGGAATTTCTTATTTATAATTGAATTCAATGGCGAGTTTTTTGCTACCGGGTATGTATCTGCCGAGTATGGACTTGATATAGAATCTGTTGACTGGAATAAAAAAATGATAGTGTTAAGAGAAGGTGGGAGTTTTATTAGATCTGAAAAATTTAAAGGATGGGAATATTGGTATGATAAGGTTATATGGAATGAGCAATTAAAAGAATACATTCTTTTAAAACGCGAATATAAATATGAAAAATATGAGGGGGCTGGAGATGAAGAAGGTTTTGGGCCTGGAGTTGGGGCGTGAAGAGTTATTACTGGTAAGAGGCGGAACGGATAAAGAAAAATATAATTCTGTGGGTGAAATTATAAGAAGAACTAATTTGAAATATGCACAGGATGTTGTGCGTGAAGCGGCAATTTATCGTCCTCATGCAAAAGGAAACTTTGACTATGAAGGTGCAGCAGAAGATGTAACTTGGTGTAACCAATCAAGTTATGACGTAATGGAAGCTACCGGTGTCCATATGGAAGCTTTTTATGGAGAACCGGATGGGTATCAAGGAACAAAAGGACAAAGAGGAGCAGGATATTGGGTTAATGCAAATACAGCCTGTAAAAATGTTGAAAATTATATTGCTAACCATGCAAAAGAACAAGCCGATGCCAGAATGAAAGAAATAGGCTTTAAACCTATCACAATAGATGAAGAATTTAAAAAAACGCATACAGCAGATGAACTATATCTTGCAGAACAAAATAATCACACATATAAATGTAGATAATGTTCTTTTAGGAAGAATAACAGCCGGTGATTATATTGAACAGAAAAAAGCGGAAATAGCAGCACAAGAAAAAGCAAGAGCCGAAGCCGAGGCAAAACGGATAGCAGAAGAAAAAGCTGAAAGGGAAAGACTTGAAAAAGAAAGACTTAAGCAAGAGGAAGAAAATCGTAAGAGAGAAGATAAAATAACTAATCCTTCTCCCAGCCCTGCCCCTGATACTGATCCTAACAATCCTGATGAACCTATAGATAATGATAGAGATGATAATGAGGATAATAATGAAGAAACAATAACTACTCCGCCTGACAACACCGGCGGAGGAAATGGAACACCGCCTAAAGATGGTGACGGCGAAAGTCCTGCTCCTCCTTCCGAAGAAAATCCTTCTCCCGAAAACGGCGGAGGAGATAGCGGCGGCAATGAACCTGAACCTCCAAGCCCGCCCGGAGGCGGAGGCAGCGGAACAATTTATATGCCTTGGAGTACCGATACAGGCAATGAGTATTATTTGGATACTTTGTACGGCACAAAACCTTTTAGTGCACAAGAATCTGGTGCATTTAATTCTACAATCATAAGTAACGAATTATCCGCCTTACAGCCTGTAACAAGTTTAAATGTTGCGGGGTTCCCTGGAAACGATACTGCAATAAAACACTTGACTGCTATTACACACAAATGTTAAAATCTTAAATATGGAGGTTATAATGCAAAACAACAAATTAAAACTAATCTTTATCTTAATATTGGCAGCATTTATATTTTCGTGTTCTAAAGAAGTTAAAGAACCTGGGGAAGAAAAAAACTCTGTAGTAAAAAATGAAGTGACAGAAAACAAACCTTTAGTAATACTTGAATATAGTGTCTCTCCAAAAAGAACTATACAAATTGCACAAAGTTCTGAAACAGAAGAAGATGATGATGATGATGATGATGATGATATTGATTTTACTGAAGAAGCCCCGCCGATCGTACTAACTGATGAAAACACACCTGAAACAGAGCTTATAAAATTACTGGAAAGTAGAAAACTATATGCATGGAAGCTAAATGAGATCCAACTAGAAATCAATATGTACGATATTTATGGAAATTCGTATGAGGAATTTGAAAAAAGCGGTATTGATCACCTAAACAGACAAAAAAATATAGAAATACTAAAAATTGATTCGGATAACAAAAATATTTATTGTAAACAGACATTAAATCTTCCAAGCGGAAAAAAATTAATATATGATGTTGCCTACAGTTTTTATCCATATTCAGAAAAATTTGCTTACACAAATTATGAGTTAAGGGGGCCCCCCGTAATAACCGATAGGCAAGTACAGGAATCAAAAAGAGTTCATGGAAAAATAACGGAAGCCGAAAACGATGTAAACAAAAATAAAAATATTAAAATATTTGAAAAATATATAAATAAATACACTAAGGAGCATCGGCGTAAAACGGGTGATAAGCCGTATAAGGTATTTGATTATGTAAAAGGGAACTTCACTGGTTCAGGAAAAGATGAATATATAGTTTTATTTACAGCTCCTTTTACCAAAACTGAAAAGGAAGACGGGGTATTTTTTCTGGAGTATAGCTATATAAAATACATTGAATGTTTTATTATGGAAAACGGCAAAGTAATTAAAATGTATCAACTCCCGGGGTGGTGGGGGCATATTGTACCGAGAGAAAAAACAAAAATAAATTTAGGAGAGCAATTTTCTTTTGGATGGATTGCCGATTTTAATCAAAACGGAATAAACGAGATATTTGTTCACCGCAAAGAGGTATTCGGTTCAAGTTTTTTCTCAATAGAATTTATTGATAATAGATTTGTCGAAATACCTATCACCGGCAAAGGAGACATTCTTAAATCAGTTGACTGGGAACAATCTAAACTAGTAATTGAAAATTATCCGTTTAAATCACTAGTGTTGGATTCTAAAGGCACACAGCCTAAATATTTTGCGGAATACCAATGGAATGAAAAAGAACGTTGCTATGTTCTTTTATCAAATAAACAATATAAATAAGGAGAAGATTTATGGAAGATGATTTTTTTATTCCTTATAAACCCGATGCAGTAATTGACTACTCCAATGCTGCAACTACAGGATCTAGGGAAAATGTTGATTCTGTTCATTTTATGACAAATGGAAAAGTTGTAAAAATTTTTAAGGATTATGACAAGTTAAGTGATGAGGATAAAGTATCCCCGGTATATGCCTATGGAAATTATGTAATTATAGAAGATAAAGATGGGTTTAAAATAAGATATGCACATCTTTCTACTGTTGAGGAAGGATTAAAAGTAGGTGGTGAAGTAAAAATGGATCAACAAGTTGGAATTCAAGGAGACACAGGTAATGGTCCTAAACATACACATATTTCTATCCATGCTCCAGGATTTTCATATTATAAACATACAATTCCGATGTATGAATATATGCTCAAGAATGGCCGTCTAAGAGATGATGTGGTATATCCTACAAATAAGGCCGTATCTGGAAAGTATGGAACGGAATATATACCTAATCCTCAATTTTTTCATGAGGGGGATGATATGTCGGGACATATACTGGTTTCAGGTTATAATCCTGCAGGTTTTAAAATAACACATGAGATTATGGAAAGCCTTAAGCCTAGCAGTGATATACAAAAAAATAAAAAAGCTGCTATGGCTTTGCAAGATAGAATTAATATAACCCGTGCAATTTTGGATATTCCAGAGCCTAAGAACTATAGTATATCTGACTTCCTTTTAGGAAAGATCACATTAGGTGAATATTTGACTGATCAAAAGATCAAGGAAAAACTAAAAGCCGAAGCTGAGGCAAAACGAATAGCAGAAGAAAAAGCGGCACAAGAAAAGGCTGAAAAAGAAAGACAGGATAAAGAAAAGCTTGCACGTGAGGATGAAGAAAGAAGAAGAAAAGAGGGAGGAAATAATCCTAGCCCCAATCCTAAAAAACCTGATGAGGATAGAAGCGAACCCATATTAGATGAAGATGACCGCCCCGGACGTAGAAATAAAAAAGGCGAAAAGCCGATAAAATCACCGCCTAAAAAAGACGGCGGAGGAAATAATCCCCCTCCTCCTAAGAAAGGTCAACCTCCTCAAAACGGAGGTGGTGGAGGAAGTAAACCTAAGCCTCCAAAAATTCCAAAACCTGGCGATATGATACCTCTAAGCATCGATACAAACAACGAATATTATTTAGGCTCGTTATACGGTACAAAACCTTTTAGTGCACAAGAATCGAGTGCATTTAATTCTACAATCATAAGTAATGAATTATCCGCATTACAACCGATAACAAATTTAAATGTTGCAGGGTTTCCTGTAAACGATACTGCAATAAAAGAAGATCCGTTTGGGGTGTAGGGAATTTAAATATAAAACACTTGACAACTTTTATATATAGATGTTAAAATCTTAAGGTATGGAGGTTATAGTGAAAAAAGACAAATTAAAACTTATTTTTATCTTAATATTAGCGGTTTTTTTATTTTCGTGTTCTAAAGAAGTTAAAAAACAGAAGCCTGTCGAAGCAAAAGTTGAAACATCTATAAAAACAGAGTCTCAGTCTAAAGAAACTCAGGTAAAAGAAGAAAAAACGGAAAAAGAAAAAGAGGTTGTAGCCGAAGATTCTGATAAAGAAACTGAAAAAGAGGGGCTTAAATATCTTTCCGATGAAAAGCACTATATGGCAAAGGGAAGTTTATTATTTTATAACTTAAATATAAATGACACCTATGAACAGGCATTAGCCAAATTAAAAGAGTTCGGAGTTAACGGTTTATATCCTACAGCAATGATGCCTAAAAGTTTACAAGAGATGGGCTGTAAGGCTTACATTCCTGATTATAAAACTTTAGGGAAAGACGCAAGTAATGATTTTTATATAATCTTTAAAGATGACAAAATAATAAGATTTATCAAGTTTTTTGCTTATGATATAGGATTTTATAAATTTTATCTTCCCGATTCAAAAAGAGTTGCCTTTGATGCACTCGATTTAAAAAAGTCAAGCGGGAAAGGCTATACATATTATGAAACGCCGGATTATGATTCATATACAAAGGAAAATAATGTTATTTATCGAAGCGAGGTATACTATCCGACAGAGGCGACAACCATTATAATGACCAGAGACGGGTATAAAACCTATTTTGAAGAAGCTGATCGAAGATCCGACGATATCTTAGAACTTGGAGATTTATATTTTTATGGTCTACACATAAAAGATGATATGGAAACAGTAAAAACAAAACTTGACAGCCATGGTATCATTTATAAAAAGGTATTTTTTGAACCAAAGTCATATCTGTTTGATGACGTTTTGGATGCCGAGTTCAAGTATAGACTAGACGGTGTTGAAAGTACGGATGAAAAGGTTACTGTCTGAAATTATAATGGCAAAGTTATATATTTAAGGGTCTATCCTACTGATGAAGATACATATATATTAATGCATTGTTTTCAAAGAAAATACAAAGTTTTTGAAGGTATTGGATCACCTACATGGTATGGTGCTAAAATGGGTAGATATAAATATAATTTTCGGTTAATGAGTGGAAGCGATTTTATGTTTGAAATGTCAGATGAAAGTGTATATTATTATTATTATTATTAATTATGGAGGGAAAGTATGAAATGGAGAGGTTATAATGCAAAGTAACAAATCAAAACTTATTTTTATCGTAATCTTAGCGGTTCTTTTATTTTCATGTTCTAAAGAGGTTAAAGAACCTGCGGAACAAAAAACTTTAACTGAAAGTAAAACCGCCGAAGATATGGCGAAAGAAACATTAATTATGCACCAGGATAAAAAAGTTATATTATCCGGTGGTTATATTGAAACTGAAAATCCGGAGTTTGACAGGTATAAAGGATGGGATATAAGATATCAAGAAAGTGATTTTGTAATAGCATGTGAAAGAAATGCCGGTCAAGATGGTTATAAAAATGCAGAAGAAATAGCTATATCTACAATTAATGAATATCCCGGTATGGAAATATTAAAGATAGACAGTGAAAATAAAGAAATTATCGCTAAGCAAATAAAAAAATCATGTACAGGAAAAAGAGAGGTTACATATAATGCCGTATATAAATACTTTGATGAGCCTAAAACATTTGCATATATAAAATGTGAATTAGAAAAGCCAAATATAAAAGCTCCTAAAAAAGCTGTAAAAAGACAAGTGCATGGAGAAATAACAGAATCACAAGATGATCCTGACAAAGATGCACATATAAAACTTTTTGAAAACTATATAAACATGCATAGACCTTTCCATAAATATGAAGATGATAAAAAACCTTATGAAGTACTTGATTACATAAAAGGTAATTTTACAAATTCGGGTAAAGATGAATATATAGTTTGTCTAACACAAGGTACAAAGATTGATGATTTTTCAGGAGACACATATAAAGAATCAGATGCTGCCTGTTGTTTTATTTTAGAAAACAAAAAAATATTAAAGGTCTATAAACTACCTGCTATTTTTGGAAGCCAGTTTTTTCCAACTGACACAAACAACTTAGGCTATAATTTTTTTCATGGCTGGATAGCGGATTTTAACCAAAATGGAATAAACGAAATATTTTTTTTATGCAATTATTTATATTCTTCTCAATTAATAGCAATAGAATTTAATGGTGAATTATTTAAAAATTACCATATAAGTAGCTTCGTAATTAAAGATTTGAAAATTGATTGGGATAACCGGATAATTAAGATTAAACATAATACTGATTATGTTATATTAAATACTGAAAGCGAATACTATATACAGACAGTTCAATGGAATGAAGAGGATAATTGTTATTGGGCTATATCTGATATACTTCAACCAAAATAAATTTTTAAATTTAAGGAGATTGATGATCATAATGAATGAAAGCCGTTTTATTTTATCAAATCACAGTTTTAGTAAAAAACAAGAGAAAGGTAATTATATTATTTTAAACGAGAGCAATCTTAAATTAATAAGAGGAGGTCGTGATATTGGTCCATTAGAGGAATTTGATACTGAAACTGGACTAAAAAATCCTTCACAAAAACAAATTAGATATAATGAATGGGATATATATTCTATAAAAGGCGGCGAAGTTGTACATGTATATACTAAAGACTCCGGTAGTGCATATGGTAACAATATAATAATAAAAGATAATGAGGGCAATTATGTAAGATATGCTCATTTAGAGGCTGTTAATGTTGTAAAAGGTCAAAAAATAAAACAGGGAGATATAATAGGTATCATGGGCAATACAGGTACCGGCGATACTAAAAATCCTAGTGATAAAGAATATAATAGACATTTACATGTTTCTGTATACCCTCCTACAAAAAATAGAAAAGAAAGACAAAATTTTCGCTCATCTGAAGCAACAATTAATCCGGCACAATACATACTTGACGGCGGAACCTATCCTTGCAATACAAAAGTTTCAGGCAAATACAAGAGAAAATATCCCGGAATAATAAATAAAACAGATATAATACCATGGTATCTTCACGAAGGACTTGATTTTTCAGGCAGGCCAACAAATCTAATTCCCGGCTGGAAATATGGAATATATGCAACAGGATATTTAGATAACGCTAAAGAATATGAATATTTGGACTCCTTAAAGAGAGAAAAAGAAATTACAGCTAAGAGTATGTATAATAATGCTGTTATTTCCACTGAAACTACTGCGTTATTGCTCGGACTTGATCTACCTAAAAACTATAAGGATAAAATAAAAAAATCTGTTGGCATATCACTTGCTGAAATTTCTGAGACTGAAAGAAAAAGATTTATCAAACTTTATGAAGCACAAGAAAAAGCAATAGCCGAAGCTGAGGCAAAACGAATAGCAGAAGAAAAAGCGGCACAAGAAAAGGCTGAAAAAGAAAGACAGGATAAAGAAAAGCTTGCACGTGAGGATGAAGAAAGAAGAAGAAAAGAGGGAGGAAATAATCCTAGCCCCAATCCTAAAAAACCTGATGAGGATAGAAGCGAACCCATATTAGATGAAGATGACCGCCCCGGACGTAGAAATAAAAAAGGCGAAAAGCCGATAAAATCACCGCCTAAAAAAGACGGCGGAGGAAATAATCCCCCTCCTCCTAAAAATAATCCGCCTCCCAAAAAAGGAGGAGGTGGTGGAGGAAGTAAACCTAAGCCTCCAAGAATTCCAAGACCCGGCGATATGATACCGCTAAGTGCTGATACAAACAATGAATATTATTTAGGCTCGTTATACGGTACAAAACCTTTTAGCGCACAGGAATCGAGTGCATTTAATTCTACAATCATAAGTAATGAATTATCCGCCTTACAGCCTGTAACAAGTTTAAATGTTGCGGGGTTCCCTGTAAACGATTCTGCAATAAAAGACTTGACGGCTATTACACATATATGTTAAAATCTTAAGATATGGAGGTTATAATGAAAAAAGACAAATTAAAATTTATCTTCACTTTAATATTGACGGCCTTTTTATTTTCGTGTAAAGCTTCTGATACAAAAAGCGGCAGAGAAATGAGAATAGAAAAATTTTCTAAAATGATAGAAAATAATAAAATATCAGGAAAAGGAAAAGAAAATGAGTTTGAAAGAACTCCTTTTGTATTAGATGACTATGATTTGGTATACATTCAAGCATTGTATACAGGGACGAATATAGGAAAAGATAACAGGATTTATTATACCGATGTTGAGGTTATAAAATTCGAAAGAGAAAAAGAAATAGAATGCAGACAAAAAAGAACGGCAAAAAACGGCAAGGATTTTTTTTATAATATAAAATATGAGTGGGACAAAAGAGCAAAAAAATTCGTAAATACAAAATACGAACTTGCGAAAGAATTAAACATAGGGGTAATTAATGAAAAAATAATAAAAAAACAAGTACACGGGTTTGTAATAGAATCAAAAGAAGATCCCGATAGAGAAAGGTTAATACCTATGTTTGAATCATATATGACAAAACTTGATAAAAATGATAAATATCATTATACATATTATGTGTTGGACTATATAAGAGGAAACTTTACAAATTCGGGATATGATGAATATATAGTTTTTTTTACCAATGATTCTAGAAAAGAGATGGAAGAAGCCGGAGAGCATCACCCTAATTTTTATAGTAAGGATGGAAAACTATCTGATATAACATGGAAAAATAATATATCAGATGCAGCTTGCTTCATTGTTAAAAATAACCGCTTTATAAAAGTATACAGTATTTTCGCAATTAATGAATTTTTACCTGCTTATGAAAAAAGTTTAAGCTTATATGGTTCGTTGAATCCGAGACAATTGCCTTATATAACTAATTTCGGTAAACAATTTTTTCAAGGGTGGGTAGCCGACTTTAATCAAAACGGAATAAATGAAATATATATATTTTACTTTGGAGGCTCTGGAGCGCATATCGCTGTAGAAGAATTTGACGGACAAAGATTTAAAATACACGACTTAAAATTTTTTGGTTATAATATAGCGGAAGTTGATTTTTATAAAAAAACACTTAACGGTAAGTATTACGGTATAAAATTATCAGGCGACACCAAATTTATAGTATGGTATAAAGAAATCTTTCAGTGGAATGAAGATGACAATAGCTATTGGCTTCAGTCATATAATATATCTCCGAATAGGTCATATAAGATGTCATGGGATCCGATGAAAAATGATTGGGTAGATATAAAATATTAGGAGGTTTGAGATGATAATCAAATTAAGTAAGGAACAGTTAAAGAAAATTAATGGAGGCAGTGATGAGCCTGATGCAGAGAAAATAAAAGAATGGAAAATACAAAATGAAAAGGCTGCAAAGATTCCCCGTGAAGCAGCTATATATAGACAGGGAGCTCGAGGGAATTTTGATGGAGTTCATACCGATATGTCATATTGGTGTAATATGAACACTTTGGACACATTAGAAGCTGTTGGATTTCATACTGAATGGTTAGAAAACTCAGAAGGAAAGTATGATACTACAAGTAATCAAATTATCGATAATGCAAATAAATTTATACAGGAATTTTCAGCTCCAAAGGCTGCTGAGGCAGTTAATTCTGCTGTCAAAGAAAATTCCGATTTAAGTTATGCCAATGCAGTTAATTTATATAATAATGTTGTAAATGATTGCGATTGCCCGCTTGTAAAGCTGAAAACCGGGAAGGAAGCTCATGACCTTGCTAATAAAGGATATATGCCTTTTATAGGGAAAAAGGGGGAATATCATGGTCATGCAGTTCCCGTTTTACCTTCAGATACACCATATGATGAAACAAAAGGCCCACTGGTTTCACATGTGGGCGGCGGAGATAATGGTATTAAATTTGCCACAACATCTTTTGGATTTGGATTGGACTCCGGATGGGATGATAGCAGAGTAGAAATATTTTATGATAAAACTCAAACTCATATACCAAAAGCCGGTTCTCGTCCTGCATGGGATTTTAAAAATAATAAGCAATCAATTTCAATTTATGATCCTTCATACCAAGAAGAAGATTTCGAAATTAAGTTGGAGATAAAAAGTAATTCGACAGGAGAAAATAATAATTCTAATCAATTGTCTTTCTTTAGAATTGACCCCGAATTTTTTATAGCTGCCGGAGATGGAATAGATGTAAATAGACTCATGGATCAAATACGCCAAGAAAAAGCCAAAGCCGAAGCCGAGGCAAAACGTATAGCAGAAGAAAAAGCTGAAAGGGAAAGGCTTGAAAAAGAAAGACTTAAGCAAGAGGAAGAAAATCGTAAGAGAGAAGATAAAATAACTAATCCTTCTCCCAGCCCTGCCCCTGATACTGATCCTAACAATCCTGATGAACCTATAGATAATGATAGAGATGATAATGAGGATAATAATGAAGAAACAATAACTACTCCGCCTGACAACACCGGCGGAGGAAATGGAACACCGCCTAAAGATGGTGACGGCGAAAGTCCTGCTCCTCCTTCCGAAGAAAATCCTTCTCCCGAAAACGGCGGAGGAGATAGCGGCGGCAATGAACCTGAACCTCCAAGCCCGCCCGGAGGCGGAGGCAGCGGAACAATTTATATGCCTTGGAGTACCGATACAGGCAATGAGTATTATTTGGATACTTTATACGGTACAAAACCTTTTAGTGCACAAGAATCGAGTGCATTTAATTCTACAATCATAAGTAATGAATTATCCGCATTACAACCGATAACAAATTTAAATGTTGCGGGGCTTCCTGTAAATGATACTGCAATAAAAGAAGATCCGTTTGGGGTGTTAAGGAGCCGTGTTTAATAAAAAATCCAATTTAACCGTGGTCTTGCAGCAAGACAGTCAAGACTGCGGTCCTGCCTGTCTTGCAACTCTTTGCAAATATTACGGGAAAAGAATACCTATTTCTTATATACGCAAAATAGCGGGTACGGATAAAACAGGTACATCAGGATACGGAATTGTCCGCGGTGCAGAAGAATTAGGATTTTCATGTCAGGGAGCTTTAAGTCCCGAAAAAGAATTTTCCGGGGACATTGTGTTCCCTGTAATTGCTCATTTAAAAAGAAATGATTCAGAACATTATGTTGTAATTTTTAAAATTAAAAAAGATAACGTAATTATAGGAGACCCTGCTTCAGGGCTTTTGAAAATACCTATAAGTGAATTTAAAAAAGAGTGGAGCGGTGTCTTTTTTGTTTTAACTCCTCAAGAAAAATTTAAGTTAAATAAAGATTCAGGCAGTATTTTAACCCGCTTTTTTTATCTTTTAAAGCCCCATAAAAAAATAGTAGGCGAAGTTCTTACGGCAAGTATACTCTTAAGTTTTTTAGGTATAATCGTTGCTTTTTATTTTCGGTTTTTGGTTGATGAAGTTTTATATTCAGGTACAAAAATAACGCTTAACTTGGTTTCTTTAGGATACCTTGTTGTAATTATTTTTCAAACGCTGTTAAATATTTCGCGTAATCAACTTATGCTTCATATGAGCAGTAAGATGGAAGCTGCTTTAAGTTTTGAATACTTTGACCATGTTCTTCATCTTCCAATGGATTTTTTTACTACACGTAAAACAGGAGAGGTCCTTTCCCGTATTCATGATGTAAATACTATAAGACAGGTTCTGTCTTCTACAGGAATGAATATTATCTTGGACTCCCTAATGCTGGTTGTAGGCGGAGCTTTTTTATGTGCATCGGGCGGAATACTCATGCTGATTGCCGTTATTCCGGTTATTATTTCTGCCGTTGTAATATGTTTTTTTGTGCAGCCATATAGAAGAATGATAAAAGAAAAGGCCGTAATAGATGCCGAAAAATATTCAGGCATGGTAGAGTCCATAAACGGAATAGGAACGGTAAAGGCTCTTTCAAGTGAAGATCTTGCATTTGAGCGAACCGAGGTAAAAATGGTAGATTCCGTAAATAAGGGGATTGAAATAGGTACGCTTGCAAATATAGAAAATGCCGTGCAAATGACTCTCTCACAGCTTGGAACCTTAGGCGTTTATTGGGTAGGCAGTTTTAAAATATTAACCGGAACTATGAGCCTCGGGCAGTTGATAGCATTTTCTATTTTATCGGGATATTTTTTAGGCCCCTTAGGGCGTTTATTAACCTTACAACCCACTTTACAGGAAGCCTTTGTTGCAGCAAACCGTCTTTCCGAAATACTTGATATGCCTATCGAAAAAACAACCTATTCGGGAAAAACTAAAATAGAAAATATAGAAGGTTCTATCGACATTAAAGACCTTTGTTTTGCCTACGGTTTACATGGTAATACATTAGAAAATATTAATTTAAATATAAAACCCGGAATGAAAATTGCTTTTGTAGGAGCCTCCGGTTCAGGCAAAACAACACTTGTAAAACTGCTTATGAAATTTTATAATTTTCAAAGCGGGGAAATCTTTATTGACGGTTTAAATATAAAAGATTTGGAAACCGAATCGTATCGTAAACTTATAGGTTATGTACCTCAAGAAGTTCTATTATTTTCAGGTTCAATTCGAGAAAATATTTTATGGGGAAACGGGTTTTTACCTGAAAATGCCTTGTATTATGCTGCAAAAGTTTCCCGCTCCGATGCTTTTATCAATAAGCTGCCCGATCGTTACGAAACAATTATAGGAGAACGGGGAGCAACTCTTTCGGGTGGTGAAAGGCAGCGTATAGCCTTGGCCCGTATTTTACTTAGAGAACCTAAAATACTGATACTTGATGAGGCGACTGCAAGTTTAGATGCTATTACCGAAAAAGCTATAATGAACACAATTGAAGAAATAATTGAAAATAAAACTACAATTATTGTTGCTCACAGGCTTTCGACAATTATAAATTGCGATAAAATTTTTGTATTTGATGGAGGTAAAATAAAAGAAGAAGGAACACACAAAGAGCTTATTTTAAAACACGGAATATATACCGATCTTTGGAATGCTCAAAATACGGATATCTAACTTTTATTTTTGACTATGAAACCCATACGCCTTATACATCTTAAAGATTTACGTTATAAGCATGAAATATTTTTACAAAAACCGCCGGCAGTTTTAACTATTTTTATTTATATAATCGGCAGTCTAATGCTTTTTACACTTTTATATTGCACATTCGGAAAAATGGAAGAAGTAGTATATGCTAAAGGTCAGGTACGGCCCGTACAAAATATATCATTGGTAAAAAATATAGTTGCAGGTGAGATTGTACAAATAAATTATCTGCCGGGGCAAAAGATAGAAAAAGGCTCGCAGCTTTTACAAATTGATGCCGGTATTTATTCGGCAAGAAAAGAAGCTCTCCAAACCTACTATGATGAAGTGAATAAAAAAATTGAAGGAGTTAAAAATTTAATTAAAAGTTATAATGCCGATAAAAATGTAATTTCTAAAAAAGATAGCTCAACTTATGCCCGCTTTATGGTTTACACAAACGAAAAAGAGATTTTAACAAAGCGTTATAACATGGTAAAAAAATTATGGCTTGAAGCACTTGAATTACCTGCAACAGCAATTCAACAGGCTCAGTTAAGAGAGTTAAAATACAAGGCAGATATGGCAGAGCTGGATTTGACTACTTACAAAAATAAATTTATTAATTCTCTTCTTTCTGAACTGGATAACTTTTTAATAGAAAAAGAAAAAATATACAGTCAATTAAAAGATGCGAATCTTTCTTTAAAAAACACTTGCATTAGATCACCCATATCAGGTTATGTACAAGAAATTTCTTCCTTAAATAAAGGCGATTATATTAATGCAGGGCAATCGATTCTTAATATTGTTCCGGATGGAACAGATAACTATAAAATCGAAATCCGTGTTCCTGCAAAAGATGCAGGTAAAATAATGGAAAAAATGAAAATAAAATACCGATTTACCGCATTCCCATATCATGAATTCGGCGGGCTTACAGGCGAGGTTATCAATATAGAGCCCGATTCATTTATAGATCGTGACGGTTCGGTTTATTTTGCCGTTACAGGTAATCTCGATAAAAATATATTAGTTGATAAAGAAAAAAAAGAATATCGTGTAAAACCCGGTTTAGAAATTGATGCACGTATTATTTTAAAAGAGCAAAGTATCTTATGGCATTTTTTAAAAACGATGGATCTTGTATGGTGAAAAAATTTTTTTATATATTTATATGTTGTATGGTATCTTCATTATATGCAATTGAATATGAAGACTTTATTGACATAGTTTTAACAAACAGCAATGAGTATCAAAAGGCTCTTAGTAAGTATAATATAAAAAAAATGGCAGCACAAAAAACACAATATAGATGGATTCCTAAACTATCATTAGATTTAAATTATATTGGAAATATGGAAGTTAAAAGCCGTGATCAAATACATGCTTTTACAACAGGTCTTAATTTAAAACAAACCTTGCCGATGGGGATGGGATTAAATTTTAATATCAGTAATACTTTTGCCTTAGCTAAAATACAAGGAGCAAAAAACGAATACAGTTCTTCTGCTAAGAGTCAATTTTTAATGCCGCTTTACTTTTTTGCTCCCGGTATTTTAAAACCTTATTCCGAATATGAGATTTATTTGGGCAAATATAGTATTAATTTTGCCGATTTAGAATTAAAACGGATAAAACAAAAAATAATAGCAGAGGCCGTATATATTGCTGTTTCTTATTGGCTCCAAAAAAAGACTCTTGAAATTGAAGAAGAAAAACTGCAAATCGATTTACAACTAGGTTTAAATGATGAAGCTTTATGGAAGCAAGGAAAGCTTTCTACACTTGAACTTTCAGAAAAGAATACAAGAAGATATAATAATCAATTAAATTTTTTAAATTCAAAAAAAAGATATCTTCAAATGCTTCATAGTTTAAATTTAACGGGAGTGAGCGATGATACGATACCGGAGAAAATTGAACCTTGGATAAAAAAACTTGAAAACTATATTTCTTATGAGTATATAAATGAAGAAATAGAATTAGAGCTTAAACAAAAACAGTTAAAAATAAATCAATATTATACATTGAAAGAACAGCTTAATAGGCTGCCGTCATTTATATTTTCATTTACGGTTGACCCTGCTTCCAAATCAAAGGGAGGCATTAAATTTAATGATACTATTCAAAATTACTGGAAGGCGGATAAAAACTGGCTTTTTAATTTTACCATTGGAATAAATATTCCGCTGTCTCCACTTGATGATGCCTATGATATAGATAAGACAGCCAAAGAATTACTTAATTTAAATAAGTTGGAAATAGAAGCTCTTAATATCAATCATCAAAATAAAAAAGAAGTTCATGAAATAAATTTAAACATTTTAAATGAAATATGCATTTTAGCAGAAAAAAATAAAGAAAATATGCAAAACCGTTTAATTTCTTCAGAAGTTTTACTAAAACAAGGATATATAACCGAGATTGATTTTAAAATTCAAAATCTTGATTATCGGCGTTCGCAATTAAACAGCCTAAAGGCCAGACTTGATTATATTATTGAAGTCTTAAATTATTAAAAGTTTTATTTTCCCTCGCCCCCTTTTATTATTTAAAAAATAGGTTTATACTTAAACAACAGGCTTTTTGTTTTTAAAAAATGAGTTTTTACTCTGTGCCTCTTTTAAAAAACGTGGAGCCTCAAGGAGATACGATAAACAGTTCGGCAGAAATTCAGCCTCACTGTTTATCTGTCGAGTTTTGTACCTTAGGTACAAAACGTCGCATTGTTGTATGTAGTTTTGCAAAAACAAAGCTACTTGAAAAAACTTTTTTCAGGATTTGATAATCCTTACAAAAAGTTTTTATAGGAGAAGAGTATGCAATCATTAAAAGGAACAAAGACCGAACAAAATATTCTTTCGGCCTTTATCGGGGAGTCTCAGGCTCGTAACAAGTACACATTTTGGGCAAGTGCAGCTGAAAAAGAAGGTTTTGTGCAAATTGCAAGAATCTTTATCGAAACTGCGGAGCAGGAAAGGGAACACGCAAAGCGCCTCTTTAATTTTTTAGAAGGCGGAGATGTTACCGTTTCTGCAACGGCTCCTGCAGGTGTGGTCGGCACAACCTTGGAAAACCTAAAGCAGGCAGCTGCCGGTGAAAACCATGAATGGCAGCACATGTATCCTGAGTTTGCTAAGACGGCAAGGGAAGAAGGTTTCCCCCTAATCGCTGCCGTTATGGACAGCATCGCTGTTGCCGAAAAGTACCATGCAGAAAGGTATGAGGCCTTTATCAAAAGGATCGAGGAGAATTCCATGTGGGTACAAGAAAGTCCGACAACATGGAAGTGCTTAAACTGCGGCTTTATCGTAGTCAGCAAAAGCGCTCCCGAAAAATGCCCTGCCTGTGCTTATCCCAAAGCTTACTTTGCCCGTTTGGAAGAAAGTTTTTAAACTCGGCTTAAATCAAACGGTAAGCTTATCGTGCCAAAGGGGGCTTTTCAATTTTTTGATAAGCCCCTCTTTAATAAGCTCTTCGCTTAAACGCTTTACATCCCCTGCTTCCCAAAATTCCTTCTTTGAAGAAAAAAAATCGATCGCTTCATTTTGAGTAAAAATTCTTTTGTTTGCTTTTATGAACCTTACAAAAAGCCTTTCGTCTTCGGGATATTGAACTGCTGTCTTATTGCAAATATCGCAGCCCGAACAGGCGATTACCTCTTCATCGGGGTTTGTCGCCTCTGCTCTTGTTTCGCCGAGGGCCTCTAATAGAACGGCTCTTCGGCACTTCCCGCTTTCGGCAAAGTCTTTAAGAACCCCGGCCCTAAGGCGCTGTTTTTCGGGCAAGAGCTCTATCCGCTTTTTATCGGCAGGAGACCATAAAAGAACAGCCTCGGCTATGCTCCCGTCACGCCCGCCTCTTCCGGCTTCTTGAATATAGGCTTCCGCAGTAGGAGAAGGATCCATGTGGATTACGGTTTTAACATCCTTCTTGTCGACTCCCATCCCCCAAGCACAAGTACATATCAGTATGCCGCTTTTATGTGCATGGAACCATTTTTCGGTTTCGGCTTTTTCTTCTCTTTCGAGGCCTGCATGATAAAACCTTATATTTTCGTCGTTTAAGTGCAGACGCAAAAAAGAAGCCGTCTGTTCCGTTCCTTTCCGGCTGGAGCAAAAGATGACCATAGGCCTTTTTCTTTTTTGAACTTCTTCCAGAAGAGCTGGATTTTTTACCCTGCAATACTTTACAAAATAAATTATATTTGTTCTGTCCGATTCGCCTCGAACCAAATGAGCCCTGCCCTCAAAAAGAATTTCGGCTATACGCTGTAAAACCGGAGGACTCGCCGTTGCGGTAAAGGCTGAAACGGCGTAGGGGTGAAGCTTTTTGATTATGTTTGTAAGCTCAAGATAGGCCGGTCTAAAACTGTCTCCCCATTCGGTAACGCAGTGAGCCTCGTCTATCGCCAGGTGAACCACATTGCAGGCTGCAATCCTGTCGATTAGATTCCCGGCTGAAAGAACCTCGGGGTTTGCAATTATGAGCTTTGCAGGAGGCTTTCCGTCGCTTCCTTCCATGCGGGCAAGCTGTGCTTCTCTTTCTTCTTTAGTTTGACCACCCTTAAAAATTACAGGCTCAAGCCCGCCCTCCGCCATGCGCCTAAACTGGTCGCTCATAAGGGCTAAAAGAGGATAGATGATTACGGTAGGCCCGTCCAACAAGAGGGCCGGAACTTGAAAGCACAAAGACTTTCCTGCTCCTGTCGGTAGGAGAATAATTTGCCTTCCTCTCATAATTCCGTCCTCATCATAGAGCTCAGTAAGTTTTTCTTCTTCGGTATTTGCATTAATTTTTTGAAGCAATTTTGTTTTTGCGTCCTTGTCCGAATCCGAAACTTCCCCGTTTTTCTTTTCAATCTCAATTTGTTCCGCTTCAATGCGGGCTTCGGCTGCATGAACCGCATCCAAGATATTGGCTATTGCAAGCCTCTGCCAAGGATATAGCGACGGAATCCCGAAAACGTTTTTTGCACAAACCGCAACGGCATCCTCGGTTTTTTCTAAACTGTATTCGGGATTGTCGGTTTCGCATACAAAGGGGCAATAAAGATCGTCCGGAGTATCATCCCATCGGTAAAGCTCTTCTGTTTCTTTTAAATTTTGATTTTCCATTTTCACCTCTCAATATTATTGTACGAGATAGATGAAAGAAATAGTAATTTTTTAAAAAGAAATTATAAATAATATTTTGTGCCTCTACCGCTGCCTTCTTTTTGAATATACTTTTTTTCAAGCAGGGAATTGATAAGCCTGACAACCTTATTTTTTCCAAAGCCGCTTTTTAAAACTATTTCACTGCTGGATAAGCGTATTCCTTTCGATAGAATTTCCAGAATAAGCATTTCATCCGAATTTACTTCTTTTTTTCGATCTATAGCGGGGAGAGTTACACAAATATTATTTTCCGAAATATCGAAAATCGGCTTTATTTCATACTCTTCATAGTAGTTCATAATACGCTTAATACCTGTTCCAAACATTTCTATTAGGTGTAACCTAAAAAAAACATTGGCGATAACGGGATTTCTTAATATGGAGATATAGCCTTTTAAATACTCTTCTTTATTAATACCTGCGGGTAATCCTCCGGGAGAGTAAATTTCTATTTTATCGGGATGCATTGCAACCCGAATATGTGCGGGAATATCCTAGACTCTATGCACGATTGCATTAGCAAGAGCTTCACGGAAAGCTTCTGTCGGTATGCGTTCAATCAGTTTCCGTTCCATCCCTTCAATTTTTTCATATTGATAATATTTTTCAAAAAAACAAATTGCCTGATTGTATTCTTCTAAGATTGATTTATTTGCCAAAATATCCCGATCTAAAATTTCGCTGATTGAACCTCCGAACCGAACCATATCAATACCCGGGAACTTGTTTTTATCTGCAAATAATGACCTCTGATTTTGTGTATTGTACCGCTAATTATTATACCATATAACAAACGCAAATGCAACGTATTTTTTTGCGTTTCATTTACGTTTGAAACGTATTTTTTTTCGTTTTATTCGTGCGGAGGGTTTAATACCCCGACGCTCTGCGCCGGGGTTGTTGATTTGCGTTTGCAAAATGAGTTTTAAAATCAGCCCGGATTACAACAAAAAATTACAGGATTCGAGAGTTTTAAAATTTGAACCTGCTGCGAGCCTTATAAGATAGAATAAAAAATCTTTTAGTTCGGCGTAGGCTTGTTCCGAGAGGTTTAATCCTCTCGATATTTTTGGGATAAGATTTTGAACTGCGAAGAGGTATAAAAGGCTTTCGCCTGAAAGGGGAAATGCCGGCTCGTGTTTATCGAGGCAGACCTCGCAAACGCAAGAATCTTCATGCGGAACGAAAAAGGAGTTTTTTACGCTGTAAGAAAAATCTTCCGCATTTGTGGTGAGAGCATCGGTTTTCGATTCTGCACCCGAAGTCCTTACTCCGCAGCGGCAGCAATGTTCCATATCCGGGGCAAGACCCGATAAAGAAATGACCCTCCACAAAAAACGGAGCAAGGCTTTTCGGCATTCGTTTTCGGAAGAAACTGCAAGCCCCGTCAAAAAGGAATTTATGATTTGCCAGTCGATGTTTCCTTTAAGCTTGACGGCTAATTCGGCTGCAAAGGCTGCACACCAAATGCGGGTCAGGTTATCGCTGAGGCCTATGCGGTAGTCGCTTACCTTAAAGTCGCTTATCTTGTTTGAATTTTTTATTGGGTTTGAATAAATCCAAACTTCTCCGGTGTGGTAGGGAATTACCATGCTTCGCAGTTTGCTCTTAGGCCCGCCGAAGACAGCCGCATCTATCAGCTTGCAGGAGTGTTCAGTATCGGGTAAGAGGAGTAGGGCGTTTCTGTGCCCTTCTCCGAATGTCTTTAACGAAAGGACGAGAGCTTCGGAAGACCAAGAGCGGTTAGCCATCTTTACTTGCCTGTTTGCTTGTCTTGAGGGGCGTTTGTATTTCCGGATTGCAAGAGGTCCTTAGCCCTTCGGCTTAAAGTTCCGTTTTTTTCATCTTCGGCAATCGCGGAAACAAGTGGTACAAGTTCGGGATATTTATTGCGTTTAAACATGTCCAATCCTATGCTTTTGAGAATTGCATCCTTATGGTTTAGATAGGCTTCAGCTATTGGAGCCGTTCCTTTATTTTCAACTTTTGAAATAACCTTGCCGAGTTCTGCGGAAAATTTATTTTGTTTCTTGTCCGAGATAGCTTTTAATGCGGCCGTCTTTACATCTTCAAAAATTACATCAAAGTTATTCTTTAAAAGACTTTCGGCAATTTTTAAGCGTAAGGGCAGCCCTGTTCTTTCTTCATTAAAAGAATCGATAAGCCACTCATTTGCTTCCGCATTGTTAAAATGAGAAAGGGCTTCTATCGCGGCTAAGCGTACGGAATTTTCAGGGTCTTTTTTTGCACGGTATAAGATAAACGGAACGGCATCCTCCGCTTTTTCTTCCTTTGCAGATTGAATGGCTTGAAGTCTTACCTTATAGTAAGAATCTTTAAAGGCTTGAATCATTATGTTTTTAGCCTTAGCGTCCTTAAAGCCGGCAATACCTTTTATCGCAGCAGTTCTTAAAATCGGATCCTTATCTTCAAAAATTTCGGATAAAACAGGAATAGCTCCTTCATCTCCTATCTTTCCTAGGGCAGAAACGGCTGCACCCCTTATAATGGCATTTTCATCGGAATCTTCAGCAACGCGGATTAAAAAATCCCGGATTTCAGGCGTGTGGAGTTCTTCCAATGCAAACATTATATTTTGTTTTATTATTAAAGATTTTTTTTCATCTTCTGAGGCTTCGGAATCAAAAAGCTCTGAAAGGAAAACTGCGTCTTCGGCTTTTCCTATTTTTCCTATTGCAGCAATACAAAGGTCTCTGTACTCATCTTCTTCGTCTTTTAGTATTTGCCGTAAAAAATCTATTCCTTCGTATATCTCAAGCTCTCTGATATAGGAAATAGCAGTGCGGACTGTTTCTTGGGGAAACTCTTCTTTGTTTTCTAAGACCATGAGGGCATCGGCTTTTAAGCAATCATTCTTTTTTTCGGCAAAGTAAGCAAACAAAGCTTCTCTGATTGCAGGAATTTTGGTCTCGGCAAATATTTTTTGTAGGTCGGTATCAAAGCGGTCATCTTCATCGCTTTTTAGCCTTTTTATAAGTTCTAAGATATCGTCGCCTGTACCGTAAAGGATTGTGTCTCTTTTTTCTTCAAATTCAGATACTTCTTTTTTCTTTGTTTTGTCATTAGTTTTATCTTCTGTCTTTTCTTGAGTAGTTTCCGTATTTTCTGAAGGAGGCTGAGCTGCTTCTTGGGCGGCAAGCTGGAGCGTTAAGCTTAAAATAAATAAGAGGTTGAGCACACTGAGTTTTAAAAAAAAGTGTAATTCTTTTTTTAGGTTTTTCATAAATTATCCTCCGTGATACGGGCCCTGTTTTTAGGCTTGCAAAACACTAACGATTTTCGTATTTCTTTAAAAAGTTTTTATAGTAATCGTTAAAAGAATCGTTTTGAACGGCCTCTCTTATGTCCTGTACCATACTATATAAAAAAGCCAAGTTGTGATAGGTTGCAAGCATTGAGTATAAAATTTCTTTTGTTCTAAATAAATGCCGCAAATAGGCCCTTGTATATTGTCGGCAAACCTTGCACTTGCATTGAGAATCGATCGGGTTAAAGTCAAACTCGTATTCTTTGCGTTTAATTGAAATGGCTCCCTCATGGGTAAAGAGGTTTCCGTTTCGGGCATTGCGTGAAGGCAACACGCAATCGAAAATATCGACTCCGTTTTTTACCGCCTCGAGAATGTAGTCGGGGGTTCCGATTCCCATTACATAGAGGGGCTTATTTTTAGGAATATGCTTTGCCGTAAAGCTCAAATATTCTTGGTAGAGGTCTTTGGGTTCTCCTATCGAAAGGCCTCCTATGGCAATGCCTCGAGGCTCATGCTTTAAGATGGCTTCAAGGCTTTGAAGTCTTAGGTCTTCAAAAAAACCGCCTTGCACGATAGGAAAGAGGGCTCCGTCATATTCATCGGGAGTATTGTGCCAGGCTGCAAAGGCCCTGTCCAGCCAGTTCATGGTTATTTTTAGGTCGGCAAGGGTTTGGGTTTTGCTTATCCCGAAAGCTGAGCAGATGTCCAGCTGCATCTGAATGTCGCTGTTAAAGCCCGTCTGTAAATCTACCGCAATTTCCGGGCTTAAAAATTGGCGGCTCCCGTCTATGTGGCTTTGGAATTTTACGCCTTCTTCCGTAATTTTTCGCAGCTGCGAGAGCGAAAAAACTTGAAAGCCCCCGGAGTCGGTTAAAAAGTTTTTTTTCCAGCCTGAAAAGCCGTGTAAGCCTCCGGCCGCCTTTATTACCTCGATTCCCGGGCGCAAAAAAAGATGGTATGTATTGGCCAAGATAATTTCAAAACCTATTTCGTCTAAGTCGTCCTTTGTCATTGCCTTTACCGTAGCCGCCGTTCCCACAGGCATAAAAGCCGGAGTAAGCACCTTCCCGTGAGGCAGATCCAAAACCCCCGTCCTTGCAGGAGATGCCGCATCTTGATGTAAAAGCGTAAAGATTTCTTTTTTTTCTTTCATTAATTGTTCAATCCTTTAATCGGTTGAGAGTTTATCATAAAGACGGGAAAAAATCAATTAAAGAAATTGGGGCTGACAGGGTAACCGCACCAGAGTTTCATCTTCGCAAAAAACATAGGCTGTTCAACCCGCCTTTCGCCGCTATGCGGCTGCAAGAGGGGTATTCACAGCCTATTTTTTTGCTATTTTGTTCCCCCTATGATGCGGTTACCCTGTTTTTTTGAACAAAAGAGCGAAATTTTGTTTAAAATTTCGCTCAATAAGGAAGCCAACCGCTTCAGCAATCTGGTGCGGTTGCCCTGTTGGGGCTGATATGGATTGCACGAAAATCAATTCTAATAAAAAACCTCTCAGTAATACTCCGTATCTTGTCAAGGTTATTTTATGTACAATTACGTCCGTAATAGGGCATCTATTACAGCTGAAACAGGTGATCTATTACGGCTACAATAGGGCACATGTTTCAGTACTATACTAGATGGTCTCGTGAAATACTATAAATTTGATTTCCGTGCGGGGGGTATGGTGTTTAACCGCAAGGGGAGAGAAGGGGGCAAAATTGCCCCAAACTTAATAACTTTAACCGAAAAGCCGGCTTACTCCATTTTGTTTAAGGTAAGCCGAACTAAGCAATTGTAAGGTTGAAGTGGTTGGTAGGAATTATAATTAACACTTTCAGTGTAGATTACAGGCTGCTGCTATCATTGAATATAAACTTTGTGCAGTTTCTCGTGTCATAAAACCAATATCTTTAGCTCCAAATGTTCCACTGATATTTACACTATAAAATTTTGTAATTTTATTGTCTGAACTTATATTAACATCAAAATTCAATGATGCTCCAATAATTTCATCTAAACTAACAGTTTTTTGATTTAATTTAGCAAAAGGTTTAAAAAGTGCTATAAAATAATTAGGTTTAAACTTTATAACTCTTTCATTTAAATCCAAAATGGTTCCTTGTTTCTCTATTCTCCACCAAATAAAGTTAAGAAAAACAACTATAGGTATTCCTATAGACCAAAGCGGAGTGTGTATTACTTCATTGAAATACTTTATGTAAATAAACAAAGAAGCAATAATAACCCCGGCTGAAAGCAACAAACCTTGTGAAGTAAATTTAATTACATTTTCTTGACATCTCTTTACGCCCATAATTAACCTCCAGATTAAACTGTCTTTATAATATTTATTACTTAATCGTAGTAAATGTTGATGTAAGATCCGCATGAGAGTTTCCTCAAACGATTAGCTTGTCAACATAACTATATTTATAATTATATCATACTATATTTTATTGTGTCAATACTATATTTAGTTAAAATATTATGAATGAGTGTGTTTTTAAGAGAACAACAGAGTCTTGTCATCAGTAGGCTTCGCAAGGAAAGGGAAAAGGCAGGTTTATCCCAGTTGGAATTGGCTTTGAGGGCAGATATTTCTCAAAATATGATCAACTATATTGAAACCGGTAAAAGAACGCCGAGTCTTGATACTCTTTTAAAAATTTGTCATGCTCTGAATATCAATCCTGCTGTTCTTTTTTCGGATACGGAAGAAGAAAAGGAAGAAGCAAAAAAACAGGTTCTTGATATGATACAAAGATGGATGTAGATGTAGGCAGCTCTCATTGAGTAATTCGGTTTCTATTTATAAGCATCTTTTCTGGCTTCTATATCAATAATAAATACAATAACTTTTTCTTCCTCTATTTTATAAAAAAGACGGAAATTTCCTAATCTAAAGCGGTATATGTCTTTATAAATGCCTTTTAATTTTTTTATGTTAGGCCCAAAATGCGGATTTTTTCTTAATAGCGGGTAAACATAATTTTTGATTTTTTGATATAAAAATTCATACTTTTTTGATTTTATTTTTTTCTCAAAAGTCGAGGTTTCTGCAATTTTATAGTTAGCCAATTACTTTATACCTTCCGGCCGATATGTCCGATAAGCCTTTTTTTAAGTCTTTTTCAAATTCAAGTATTTCCTGCATTTCTTCGTCATCAACTACGGATTCATTGATGGTATAGTTTAATGCTGCATATTCCATATAATTTGAAATAGTGCGTTTTTGTCCTTCGGCTGCCTTTTTAAATATATCGTATATGGCATTATCTATTCGCATGGTAATTGTCTTTTGCATTTATTTTACTCCTCTTCAAATATATTCAATTTTATTCAATCTGTCAAGAGTCATTAGAAATAGAGGCCTAAAAATAATGTGTACCCAATTCCTTCCTACAAATTAAACGATTTTGTTTTGCCGTCCGGTGTTTGAATTGTTATGTCGATATTATTTTTCTTTTTGTTTTCATTTATTGTATTTTCCGAATCGGCTGCCTTTTCTAAAAATTCTGCCAAATCACTTTGTGAAGGAATTTTAATTTTAGAAGGGATCTTTGTGCTTATTACTATAGTCTCGCTATCTTTTTTTTGTTTCGGTTCTTCAAAAACAAATTTAACGTTTTCCTTTTGAATAGCATCCAAAAGTTTAAGCCCCTCTTCGGGGGTGATTGCCTTGTCCCTAATCATGTTTAAAATTTCAAGTTTTTCGTTTTCCATAAAATCTCCTTGTAGTTAAAACTGAACCGGTTGTTACTGTTCTTCTAAATTTTATCTTCTTCGGATTGGCCCGTTAAAAATGAAACTGCGGAATCAACCGATAACTCTCCGGCCTTTATTCTTTTTAAAACTTCAGAAACATTAACGGACGGAAGGCTGCCATCGGATAAGCCCAGTGCTGCATTGATTTCTTCTATCTTATTCCGAACCGTCGGGTAAGAAATGCCTAATTCTTTTTCCATATCGCGTATGCTGCCTCTGTTTTTTAAAAACATCTTTACAAAATATTTTTGCTCCTTTGTGAGGCGGCAAAATTCGCATAGCTCAAACTCTCCCTTTAAGGAACTGTTGCATTTTGTGCAATGCAGCTCTGAAACGGTAAAAGCCTCCCCGCATACGGGGCAGTTTCCCATAACCTCTGTCATATTTACTCCCAATAATTCTATGATAATAAAAACTTCACACTTTGTCAAGAGAATTTATTAAAATATCTATATTAAAATTGAAAAATACAATAATTTTAACTAAAAATATAAGAATTTTAAAATATTTTATTAAATATTTTAAAATTTGACTTAATATAATTCTTTTAATAGATGAGGGCACTTCCTCTCTCGATAAAGAAAATGCCCTAGAGATTGAAAAGAGGCTGATAGAAAATCCCGATCTAACAGTAATAATGATCAGCCATCATTTTGAACCCGAAATAAAAGAAAAACCGGATGGGGTTTATAAGTTGTAAGCTTCATCCGTATAATACTTAGCCTGTAAGTTATAAAGCTCCTTGTACTTGCCGTCTTGGTTTATAAGAGTTTCGTGATTTCCGTCTTGGACGATTTTTGCATTGTCGAATACAAGAGTCCTATCCGAAAATTTTGTAACCGCCATTCTATGCGAAATATAAAGAGAACACTTATCCGCAAAAAAAGAATCGAACTGCTCATAGATTTTGTTTTCGGCTTTCGGGTCGAGGGCCGCGGTCGGTTCGTCTAAAATGACTATCGGAGCGTTTTTATATGCGGCTCTGGCTATTGCAATCTTTTGCCCTTCTCCGCCTGATGGCGTAAAGCCTGCATCGTCAAAATCTCGGTAGACCAAGGTTTCCAAGCCCTTATCCAATTTATCGGTAACTTCTTTTAAGCCCGATGCCGAAACGATGTTTTCCAAACGCTTTTTATCTGCTTCGGTTTTATCGTTCCCGAAGGTAATATTTTCTTTTATGCTGAAAGAAAAAAGTTTAAAGTCTTGAAAGACTGCTGCAAACCATGTTTGATAGTGATTATAATCTATTTCTTTTATGTCGATACCGTTAATTAAAATTTTGCCTTCGGTCGGTTCATAAAGGCGCATTAAAAGTTTTACAAAGGTTGATTTACCTGCACCGTTTTCTCCGATGATTGCAATCCGTTCTTTGGAATTAAATTTAACGTTTACGTTTTGTAGGGCAAACTTTTCGCTTGTGCCGTATTTAAAAGAAACATTTTGAAATTCGATATCGAAGTTTTCGGATAAAATAGGTTTTTCTCCTTTTGCATTTTCCATGGACGGCATATTCATATATTCTTTAAAAGCAGAAAAGTATTCGTTAAACTGAGAAAGCTGAACGACGGTTTTTATAATTTCGGATAGTATCGAGGCGAAAGAATTTACGGCTGCAAGATACATTGTGAAATTTCCTACCGAAAGCGTTGAGTCTAATGTTTGCTTAATTACAAAAAAATAACTTATGATTAGTTGAGCAACAAAGGTAAAAGAATTAAAGGCTCCGCTTATAAAGCGGGTGTTGGCTACATTGTTATAAAATTTTCCGAGTACTTCAATTTGTTTATTGTATTTTTCTAAAAACCACGGAGCTAAATTATAGGTGCGGATTTCTTTTCCGTATTGAAAATCTTCCATCTTTTCGGAATAGTAGCCGATACGTCTTTCCTGCACGGATTGTTCCATGCGATATTTTATCCCATGTTTATTTGTTTTTGCAAAGACCAAAGAATTAAGAGCTACAATTATGATGACTGCAAGCACAAGCCAAGGACTTAGCATTGCAATAACTGAAATAAGTCCTGCGAAGGTGAGCAGTCTACCGAATAGACCTATAGCCTCATCCAAAATTGCGGCAAACCCATAACCTCCTGAATATGCATATTGTTCCGCCTTCTTTTTTAAGTTTAAAAATTCGGGAGTTTCGAGCCGTTCATAATCTACTTGCATTAATTTTTTTCCTATATCGGCTTGAAAACGCTGAAAGGATATGTTTTTTAAAATACTTGCAGAGCGGTTTAAAACGGCAGTTATAAGGCTTATCGCAAATAAGGTTCCGGCGTATATGATTAAAAACTTAACCGCTTCTTCTTTATTTTGTGTTGTAAACAATGCATCAATAATGAACTTAGGCAGCACAACTGCCATCACCGTTTTTACGGCATTTAAAATCTCTTTTAATAAAATGACAACCGGAAAACGCTTGTCATATCTCCAGCACATAGCAAAATAATACAATGCTCCCTTAAACATAAATAACCTCTCTTTTATATATTTTTATGTGTTAAATGATATAATCCTATTATAGTTTCTTTTAGCATATCTCTTGTTAGGTTACAATCTTTTTGGTCAAGTTCTAGTTCGTGTTTAGAGTTTAAAGCATGTCCTAGGCAACCATTGCATACAGAGGATGCAAAGCATTTTTTACACTCAGCATTTACTTGTTTATCTGAAAATGCAAGAATTGTATTTTGTTTTTCTTTAAAATAATCACTACAGAAAATATTTTCATTTTCAACATTACCCATGTAAAATTTAGGGGTATCTATAAACATAAAACATGGATATATATCACCGTTTGAAGCAACTGACAATGTACCAAAACCTGCATCACATATATGCCGTATGGGAGGTTTACCTTTAAATATTAAAGGAAATAACAAACGCCCTAATAAACTATATACTGGAGGATTTTGTTTGCAATCTGTCAACGATTTTACATTTTTAAAAAAATCGGAAACGGAATTAACAAACGGAGAATAATCGGGTAAAGCATAGGAACATGAAAAATCAGCCATAACCGGGACCAAATGGACTTGGAGTTTATCCGATATTTCTTTTATATTTTTTACAACTTGCATAGGCGAAACTCCTTGTTCAACATGAAAACGAGTATAAGTCGCCTCAATACTTGGGATAATTCCTGTTTCATCGATTAGTTTTTTTATATTTTTTATAATTACAGGTGACATACCTTGTCCGGTTTGTGAAATACGTAGTTTATTATTTACATCTATGTCGCCGTCATAGCTAACTGTAACAGCAAAATTATATTTTTTTAGTATTTCAGAAATTTTTTCATTGTAAATTGTTCCGTTTGTTATTAGTGAAAATTTGGGCAAAGGTTTTATTTTACCGTTTTGTGTAAGCTCTAATGTTTTTTCGCAAATATATTCAATCAGCGAATAATTTAACAAAGGTTCACCGCCGAAAAACATAATTGAGTCAACTTGTTCAAAGTGGTTTAAAAAAGTTAAAAGAGTTTTATCCGCAATTGAAGAAGTCATGTTTATCCCCTTACTTTTATAATTACCTGCATTTGCATAACAGTATTGGCATCGCAAATTACAACCTCCGCTGACATTTAAAGTTAAGCGATTAAGTTCTTTCCCTATAAATTGAATTTGATTATCATCAGGTAAAACTGTATTTTTTTTGTAAAATATCTAAACATTGTCTTATATCTGTTTTTTGAAATTTTTCTTCAAAATTTATATCTTGATTTATAATTGAAGAAAATATATTATAAGCAAATTGATTGATTTTAAAAAAGTTATAAGTATCAGGAAAATAGATCAAATAATCTTTTTTACCTAATTTGATAAATTCCACAATAACCTCCACTAGCGGCGAACTGTATAAAATCCAGTTCGCCAAAACTATGCGAGTAATTTAATGACACATACTACCGCAGGCTACTCCTACAGCATCTTTGCAGCCATGCCCGCATCCACACCCCCATACCTGTATTTCTACATTATCAAAAATACCGGTAAGCTCTTGCGTATCACACGCTTCAATAAGTAATTTTTTGTTACTCATAAAACAACTCCTTTGATACATAGTCTGTATCACATATAATTCTATCATGTCTTATACATATGTCAAGTCTAAAATGTAAAAAAAATCATTTTTTACGCTTTTTAGCAAGACTCCTCTTTAGTATAAGAAGTGCCCATAAGTATTTTTTAAAAACATAAGTTACTTTTCATGCAAGGCAAAGGCGATAAGATCGGCAATGCTGCACAAAATAATCGCAACTAAACAGCTCAAAGCTGCAAGAATCCATAATCTTGTAATAAAGCCTATTAGTACAAAGGCGGTAAGTGCAAAAACCATTATTAGTTTTTTTACCGCTGAAAGGATTTTTGCGTTGTTGATTTTCTCCTTGTTAAGAAAAATGTGAAAGGCAGGTTGTGCATATACTTCCTCATTTGTCATCCCGCAAAATTTAAATAAAAGTTTATTTATAAAATCTTCTAAAGAAGAAATAAGACCTGCTTGAATACTAAAAAGAATATCTGTGCAGATTAATACTGCAAAAGCCGCTTTTACAAGCGTCATTTGTTCTTTTACAAAAAACGACAATATAAATAAGCCCAGACTCGTGCAAATT
The DNA here is from genome assembly GCF_024181285.1 of Treponema sp. OMZ 790. NCBI lineage: Bacteria > Pseudomonadati > Spirochaetota > Spirochaetia > Treponematales > Treponemataceae > Treponema > Treponema sp. OMZ 790. The sequence goes on from NZ_CP051201.1 coordinate 2,927,760, forward strand.
TTTATTAAATTAACATAGAATAAATTTCGCAAAGGTTTTCTTATTCTTTTAGCAAAATCCTTTATCAAATCTTTTATTTCAATTTTGGAAGTTTGATTTTTATCTTCTCTGTCTTGTAAAAAATCGGTTTCCGTTTCATTGAGATCGCCGAACTTTGAAACTATAATGTCAAAGGCTTCATCCCTGCTTTTCCCTTGAGCAAGGAGCTCTTCATATCTTTCAGTTAATCCGGTTTTGATTTTTTCTTTTAACTCTTGAAGGTTCGGCTTTGAGTTAAAAGCAAATTTTTCTTCTACAAAATTATGTATTCTGTTCATTCCTTTTCTCCTGTTTCTATAGAATAAATAAGAGCCCGCACCATTGATTGAAGCATAAACCCTATCCCGATAATTAAAAATCCCCATTTAGTCATATTAAAAAATATTAAAACAATACCTGTAAAAAAAGAAGCTGCATCTATGAGTATTCGAAGACTCCGTATTATTTTTATAGTACGGGATTTATATATTTTTTTGTTTTTTATATTCGAATCTATATGAAGTTCATCAATGAGGTTTTTAAATTGAAATTGTAATTTTGTAATAAATCTTAAAAGAAACAAAAAACTTATCGTGAGTATTGCATAAAATCCGATTTCAAAAAATTTTGTTTCGAAAGATATTTTATTTAATAAAACAAACATTAAAGGAGCAAAAAAACTAAATCCGATTGTATGAGATAAAATCGTCAATAGCTTCTTTATTTTTTTTATAATCGGTATAAGCGGTTTTATCTTTTCATAATTTTTTTCGGCTTCGGCTTCTGCCAATTCGTCAGGACTTGTGCTTGCTTTAATTTCTTCCAAAACATCTACGGAACCGATTGCGGATATAAAGGCTTCATTTTCCGCTTTACCGTTTTTTTGTGCGGCAGCAAATTCCGTATGCATTCGGTCAAGAATCTTCATTTTTAAGATTGCAGTTTTTTCATTTTTAGGCAGATTTGCAAAAAATACGTTTACATATTCCGTTAATTTTTCCATAGATTAGGTTCCTCCTATACAAAGCGGTTAATTAATTCGACAGACGACTTCCATTCTTCAATTTTTTCGGCCAAATGTTTTTTGCCTGTTTCGGTAAGCTTAAAATAAACTCTCGGTCTGCCGTTTACTTCGCCCTTATCGTAGGAAACCGTAAACCCGAGTCTTTCATACCTGTCAAGGGCGGAATAAAGGGTTGTTTCCTTTAACGAATAAAGCCCTTCCGATAATTCTTCTATCTCTTTTGAAATTTGATAGCCGTAGCTGTCTCCTTTTTTTAAGACCGACATAATGAGAATATCGTTAAAGCCCCGCATCACATCACTTGAAACTATTTTCATAACTTCTCCCTAAGTGCTAGGTTATACTTCATTTATAATACTATTACAGCAATACTATGATAGATATAGTATAGACAAAAAAAGAATTTTTGTCAAGAAAAAAGTACGCTTTTTAGAACAATAACTTAATTGAACAAGATATAATTTTGTGCTATACTCAATTTTCTTAAAAAAGAGTAATTTAATCCGCTGATACGGGAAAGAGGGTTTATTATGGGAAATTTCTTTACCAAGATAAAAGAAAAATTTTCGGGTATGAACAAAAACTATTCTGAAAATGTTTTAAATTCATATACCGCTAAATTGGTTCAAGTGCTGCAATCTATTGATAATCATATCGAGTATGAATTGGAACTTGCGAATAATGTAGGCTTAAAGCAGGATATATTGGATAAATATGATCCTATAAAATACATCATTGAACTTGATACTCAGATATTGAAGAAAATTAAAAATTCGGAAAAGACCTTTTACGGCTTTTATCAAAAAGCAATTTTTTTGGATTTAACCGGATTTAAACATGTAAATGAAAAGATATACAGCGAACTCTTATATAGAATGTTCGAGATGTCGGCAAGGAACAAAAATATAGATGTAAATAAATTTATAAGAGAATTTTATGCCTATTGCAATAAGAATTCTTTTGCCTATGCCGGTGAAGAGATTGTCAGTCGGTTAAAAAAATATCTGCAGCTGGCCGAACCCTATATAATAAAAACAAAATATGAGGAGGGCTCGCAAGAAGATTTTAGAAAAGATTCCGATAAACAAGAAAATAAGGACTTCTTTGCCGAAACAAAAGAAGATGCTTACGGCGTTAAATTGATTATAGATTTGTTATTTCAATATAGTATAGAAGATATGAAATCATTAAATAAAGTGCTAAAAAAAACAGGCTTTTTTCATTTTTTTGTATGGATTATTATTCCTATACTTGCAGCGATTGGTTTAGTTTTCTGGATTGATGGAGTCGCATGTATTATAATTATTGCAGGCGTAATAATTGCCATAACCAACTTGATCTTATTTATCTACAGATCGGTAAAAATAAAATATCTTAAAAAATCCATCATAAAGATTGCAACTGCCGCAAAGATAGGCGAAAATTATATCTATTCTTCTTTAAAAGACCGTTACGGTAAAAAAATAAAAAAACTTTTAAAGTAGCGGTTTTTATTCTATAAATTTTTCTCGTTCCATTGACAAAATATAAAAAGAAAGTGTATTATGGCTCGGTTTAAATTTAACTAAAAAGGAGAGAACCGTATGAAAAAACCTATTATCGGGATAACGGGCAGCTGCCTTTACGAACCTTCTGCCGGACTGTTTTCAGGTTACGAAAGAATGTATACCAATACCGACTACGTTAATGCAGTGCTTGCTGCGGGCGGAGTTCCGCTAATGCTTCCTATCATCAATGACGAAGAAGCTGTCCGGCAGCAGATCGAAAATCTTTCAGGCATCATAATTATGGGCGGCTACGATGTTGAACCCCACTTTTTTAATGAAGAGCCTCTTTCTTGTCTTGGAGAAGTTCTTCCCAAACGGGATATCTACGAACTGAAACTCATTAAAGCCGCTAAGGCTTTAAAAAAGCCTATTTTTGGAATATGCAGGGGAATGCAGATTTTAAACGTTTCTTTCGGCGGCTCTCTTTATCAGGATCTCTCGCTTATAAAAAGAGACATTCAAATACAGCATGTACAAAAAGCCCGCCCTCAGGAGCGTACTCACTCTATTAAAACCGAAGCAAATTCGATTATGCAAAAAGTTTTCGGAAAAGAAGATATGGTCAATTCTTTCCATCACATGGCGGTAAAAGAGCTTGCAAAAGATTTTAAGGTTACGGCTCATGCTCCTGACGGTATAGTTGAAGCCATAGAATATACGGGAGACGATTTTATAATGGGTGTTCAGTTTCATCCCGAAATGACGGCTGCCGTACATAAACCCTCATTGGACTTGTTTAAAGAATTTATAAATCACTGTTAGTTAATCTCAACTATAGTTAAGCTGTCTATAATATTTCAATCTAAGGAGTTGAAAATGGAAAATAAAGGTAAATTAGGCCTTTTGAGTATTTGCCTTCTTGGGGTAAATGCTATTGTCGGTACCGGGGTGTTTTTGCTTCCGGGAAAAGCTGCCAAATTGGTAGGCGTGTCTAGTATCGGTATTATTTTATTTGATGCCGTTTTAGTTATTTTGATTGCGCTTTGTTTTGCTGAGGCAGGCGGTTTATTTAAAAAGAACGGAGGCCCCTATGTTTATGCCAAAGAGGCCTTCGGTGAATTTGTCGGTTTTGAAGTCGGATTTATGAAATGGGCAATCATGATTATTGCTTGGGCTGCAATGGCTGTAGGTTTTCCGACTGCTTTGGGAAGTGTATTCCCTGCGGCGGCAGAGCCTCTTTGGAGAAGTATTATAGCTGTAGCCATTCTTTTATTTTTGGGGCTGATGAATATTGCCGGAGTAAGAATTTCAAAGATTGTAAACAATGTTATTACAATCGGAAAATTAGTGCCTCTTATCTTCTTTATTCTTTTAGGTATCTTTTTTATTCAAGGTGATAATTTTCAGCCTATGCAGTCGGTAGGAGCCTTAACCACAACTTCTTTCGGAGCTGCGGCTCTTTTAATATTTTATCCTTTTACAGGGTTTGAATCCATAGCCGTTGCAGCGGAAGATATGGATAAGCCTGAAAAAAATGTTCCTCTTGCTATTGTTTTGGTAATAAGCGGAGTTTCGGTTTTTTACATACTTATTCAAGTTGTTGCTATTGGTATTTTGGGCGACGGGCTTACAGCAAGTGAGGCACCCATTGCCGATGCTGCTGCCAAGTTTTTAGGTCCCGTTGCAAAAGCGGTTGTTACAACCGGAACCTTGGTTTCAATAGGAGGAATAAATGTTGCTTCTTCTTTCTTGGCTCCTCGAAGTGCAGTAGCTCTTGCCGATGACGGTTTTTTACCCAAATTCGTAACTAAAAGAAACAAAAAAGATGTTCCCTACATCGCCGTTATTTTAACGACTGCCTTAACAGCCTTGGTTTGCTTAACCGGCAGCTTTTCAAAATTGGCTGCAATTTCGGTTGTTTCCCGCTTTGCTCAATACATCCCGACCTGTCTTGCAATTTTGGTATTTAGAAAGCGCGGTATGAAAGGCTCTTTTAGAATTCCGGGAGTTTATGTTGTTTCACTTTTGGCGGTAGGTATAAGTCTTTGGCTTTTGTACAATTCCAGCTTAGACAAAATAATATTCGGTTTGGGCGGTCTTGTAGTCGGAGCTGTTTTCTACGTTATAATGAAACTAACACAGAAAAAAACTAACTAAACTTTTTGTCTTAAAAAATATTTTGATATTTTAGTTTAAAACCGGCTTGATAATCGGGGTTTAAAGCTCTGATTTTAGCCGGTTTTTTATTAACGTTATTTAAAGAATTCTTTTAAAATCATCTTATTTTATTGACATATGGGGCTTTTCTGCCGATAATAGATAAGGACTATGTGTAAATTTAAACTAAATTTGCGAAAACGCTCCCTATTGGGCCTCGTATTTTTTAATATTCTCTTAATATCTGTTTTTTCTGAAGAAGCAGTGTTAAATTTCGGCGGAAAATTGGGCTGGAACAATCTTTTTTATTCCAACAATGTAGAACAAAGAAACGGAAAATTCGGATTCCAATCTATCGGCCTTTCTTCGGCGCCTCAAGGCATTACCGAAACTACGGATATGTATCTTAGTTTTGACTTTAAAGATACTGTTGAAGAAACCGGTGCTTATTCCGTAGTAAGTTCTTCAATACTTCATATCGAAGCCGATAAGGCAAAATTTGGAGAAGGTGCTGCTTTATGTGATTATAACTCCGGCAAAGAAAGTCTTATATTAAAACCTGCAAAGGGTGCTTTTTTTTCGGGAGATAAAATATTAAAATCTTTTACAATAGAATTTTGGTTATGCCCTCAAACTACCGAAAGCGGAAGTACTATTTTACGCTGGTGGACATCATTAGTTGACGGCCGAAAGACAATGTACCAAAATATTGCGGCGAGTATTTTTAACAATAAACTGGAATGGTCTTTTTTAAATATATGGCAGGATAAAAATAACAAGGGAATCGATGTAAGGCTCTCGGGAAAATCAAACATAATTCCCGAAATTTGGAGTCACCATCTTATCACCTATGACGAAAATACAGGGCTTTTGGAATACAGAATGAACGGAAAATCCGAAGCCATTGTTTATATGACCGATACCGGAAGAGAAAATAAACATGTCCTATATTCCGTGCTTGGTTACCCATCCGATGTTTTAATAGCACTGAATTATTCCGGGCTTATAGATGAACTTAAAGTAACAAACTTTTTTACCAAATTCGGAATGCCTTGGGAAATATCTTCTCTGTTTGAAAAATATCCGCAGGAAGGCGGCCGCATCGAGACAAATATAATCGATACGGGTGGGGATAAGTCTAAACCTCTTTTCTTAAAAGCTTCATATGAAAGACCTGAGCAAACAGATGCGGAATTTTTTATCAGAGCTGCTGACAGTCCTTTTAATTGGAACGGAACCTATCCTGAATGGAAAAGCATAAGACCGAATGAAGCCATTAAAAATATTTCTGGCCGGTTTTTTCAGATTGCATGTAATATTTATCCCGATGCAGACGGTTTAAAATCTCCGCTCATTCATTCATTTTCTTTAGAATATGAAAAAGACAGCGAGCCCCTTCCGCCGGTAAAAATTATTGCCAGGGCAGGGGATTCATCTGTTGAGCTTTCATGGGCTCCTTCAATCGATACGGATGTAAAAGGATATTTGATTTATTTTGGAAATAGGAGGGGCGAGTACTTTGATGAGAATTCTCCTATTGATGTAGGAAATGTGACAAAGTATAAGATAGAAAATTTACAAAACGGTAAATTATACTTTTTTGCGATAGCCGCTTATGATGAAGATAAGGGCAAACATGCCGGCGATACATCAAAAGAGGTATGGGCAAGACCTTTGCAAAGTAAAAAGGAAGGAATGAATGTCGAGTAATTTGAACATTATAATCGAACAAGCTAACTCTGCTATTTTATCCCGCGATTATGATTTTGCGGAGAAGGTTTTGCTAAATCAACTTAAAAAAGAGAAGAAAACTCCTGATGAATATTATCTTCTAAAAACTACTTTAGGAAAACTCTACATCCGATCCGGAGATTTAAAAAAAGGCCTGCAGGTTTATAGAGAGTTAAATTCTTTTCATCCCAACAACATTGATATCTTAAATAATATGGGAATAATATACCGCCGTCTTAACATGTTTAATGAGTCGGTTGTTATATTGGAAAAAGCAAAGGCTATAGACAATAAAAACGAAACAACTCTTTATAATTTGGGTAATACATATAAACAGAAAGGCGATTATAAAAACGCAATTCAATGTTTTACCGATGTACTGGAAATGAAACCGGATGATGCCCTTGCATATAACCACTTAGCCAGTGTGTATTTTTTATGTAAAGATTATCAAAAAGCCCTTGAAACTTATAAAATAGGTTTAAAAGTAGATCCGAATCATCCTTTTTTAAACTTTAACCTTGCAGAACTTTATAAGGCAAAAAAGCTTTATAAGGAAGCTGTAAATTCATATCATACTGCGATAAAAACAAAACCCAACTGGATTGAGGCTTTGATAGCGATAGCTGATTGTTATGTTGAAATGGACGAGCTGAAAAAAGCGATTGACACATATAAAATTATTATAGAAGCAAATGGTAAGTCCGAAGAGAATTTGACAAAGCTGGCAAATCTTTATGAAAAAAATCATGAAGACCAAAATGCCGAAGATTTTTATAAAAAAGCTGTCTCTTTAAATGAAAATTTTTTGCCTGCTGTTTTGGGATATTCCAATATGCTTAAAACCCAAAAAAGATATTTCGATGCCTATAATATTTTGATAAGTAATAAAGATAAACATCCTGATAGTAAGGAGTTGTTATTAAGCACGGCAGACATCTGTTTGATGGTTGAAGATTATGCAAAGGCGAAGGAGATACTTAATCATTTAAGCAACGAAATCAAAGGGGATAAAGATATTCTTAAAATGCAGGGTAAACTGTATTCCGTATTGGGGGATACTAAAAGAGCCGAAAATATATTTGAGCACTTACTCCAACTGTCTCCGGGTGAAATAAATATGAGATCTGAATTGGCCGATCTTTATTTTCATAACGATAAATACAAAGAAGCTGCAAATGAGCTTATAAAATATTTAAATGAAAGGCCGCAAGAAATTGCAGCACGGTTAAAATTAGGAAAAGCCTATGAGCAAATGCAAAAGTATGATTTGGCCAAACATGAATACAACAAGATAATAAAAAACGATTCAAAAAATACCGAAGCCCTTGCAGCAATTGTGCAGTTAAATAAAAAAGAAGGCAATGCGGTAGAAGCGGTAAGACTTGCCAACAAAATTGTGGATATTCAAACGGATAATATCGACAGTGATGATATAAACAGTTTATCGGACTCTGTTCAATTATATGAAGATGCTGTCCGCTCTTATGGAGATGACGGCTTATTGAATAAAAATCTTGATAAGCTGCGCCCTCCCCAAGAAGAATTGGATATCAGTCCTGAAGCGGATTTAAAAGATTTGGGAGATCTAAATTTTGAGGATGATGACGAAATAACGCTCAGCGAAAGTTTTGAATCTATGCCTGATTTGGAAATGCCTTTTGACGATTTGATAGAGCTGGCTGATGATGAAATTTTTGAACCGGGAGAAGATGAAGATTCTTTAGAGAGTTTGGTATATGTGGATGCACCGATTGACGACAGTCCCGAAATGAGAGGAGAATATGAGCCTCTCGAATTCGGGCAGCCGGGCTCGAGCAAGGGGCGTAAAAACGATATGGCCGAGGAAGAATTTCAACTTCAAGATACTTCGGTAAAAGAAGATAACCGATCAAGCGGGCCTCAAATTCCTGCATCTTCTTCAAATATGCAAAATCAAACGCCTTTAAATGAAAACCTTGGTACATCCCAAAATCAGCCGATGCCTGTGGCTCCAAGCTCATCAGCTCCGGATTACCCGATCGAAAGCGTACCTGATGCCCCCGTTGAAGCTCCTGTAAGTTTTGATTCTGCCGACAGCGGAATTGACTTAGTAAATGAACCGGAGTTTGAGCCTGAGCATAGAGCTATGCCTGTGCCCGAAAAATCTTTAGATAAAACACCGCCCATAAGCTCTGAAGCTGCTCCTTACGAAGAAATGAATTTAAGTTCTGAAGATGATTTTAAGGATGAAATATCTATGAGTCCTTCAGCTTCAACTGCCGATTCACTCAATGAAACGGAAAACGGTATTTCTGAAAATCCTTATGTTGCTGCTTTACCTCATAATTTAAAACAATCTCCTTATTTTGAAGAAGAGTTGGATATTATTGAAAGTTGTGAAATCGTCAAGCTCTTTGTCTATTTAAGGGATTTAATGGACAATCTTCCTTCCGTAGAATTAAAAGATTTTCTTATCAGTAATGAGCGTATTCAAATGGAATATGTTATAAACAAATTATCGGGAGATGTGGGATTAAAGCGCAGAATGATTCTTTTAAATGTAAGAGGGGCTTTGAAAAAAACAATAGAGCCTCAATCTTCGACAGATAAAACCTTAAAGGATGTTTTGGGATATCTGCGCATAGTTGCATCTCAGTTGCCGGATAAAGGATTCGCTTCTGCCTGCATCGGAAAAATCAATAAGCTGATAGAACAAATCGGATAAGATTTTACGGGTCTGATAACTGGACAAAAGGCAAAATATATATTATTCTTAGCAAATAGGAGTTTAAATATGGAATTAAATAAATATATAGATCACACCCTTCTTAAACCGACAGCTTCCGAAAAGGATATAATCAAAATTTGTAACGAAGCAAAGGAATACCATTTTGCTTCCGTGTGTGTAAATCCTTGCAATGTTTCGTTAGTGAGTAAGGAGCTGAAAGATTCGGATGTAAAGGTGTGCAGCGTTATTTCTTTTCCTTTTGGAACTTCTTCAACAGAGGTAAAAGTAGAAGAAGCTAAAAAAGCAATTGAAGCCGGGGCGGAAGAAATAGACATGGTTATAAATGTCGGAAAACTTTTGGAAGGAAACTTGGAATATACTCAAAATGAGGTGAACGCCATTACAAAGGCCTGCCATGACAAAAATGCCCTTCTTAAAGTGATTGTCGAAACCTGCTATCTTGAAGAAAAAAATATCGCAGATATTTGTGCAATTATCGAAAAGGCCGGAGCCGATTTTATAAAAACCTCGACAGGCTACGGTTCCCGCGGTGCCTCAGTTGAAGATATAAAACTGTTTAAAAAGTACTTAAAAAAAGATACGAAGATAAAGGCCTCAGGCGGAGTACGCACCCGCGAAGATGCGGAAACCTACATCGGCTTGGGCTGTTCAAGAATAGGTGCAAGCAGCGGTATCGCAATAGTTACCGGCAAGTAAATTTTAAAAAGCCGCTTGAAAAAATCTTTAATCTATCAAATAAAAAAAACCGGTCTCAAGCGAGCCGGTTTTTTTGTGTTTTTAAAATTTAGGCTCTTTCGCCTAATTCTTTATCAAGAATCATAAGGCCTGCATTGTTGTCAATATATTTAAACTTATCCAAGATAGCCGTAACGTTGGCTTCTTCTTCAACCTGTTCATTTATAAACCAAGTTAAAAAGCTTTGAGTTTTATAGTCTTTTTCGGCTAGGGCTAACTCGTAAAGGCTTGTGATTGAAGCGGTTACGAATTTTTCATGTTCCAAAACCTTTTTGATTACATCGACGGGTTTTCCGTATTCGGTACTTTGGGCACCGATGGCTCCTAAAACCGGTTTTGCTCCTATTTCAAACAAGTATTTGTATATTTTAAGAGCATGTTCCATTTCTTCTTTAGCTTGGCTCTGCATCCAATGGGCAAAACCTAAAAGAGCCTCAGCTTCAAAATGTACAGCCATTCCCAAATACAAATAAGCCGATTCCATTTCTTTGTTAATTTGTTCGTTTAAAGCCTTTGTAATTTTTTCGTTCATAATATTTACCGCCTTTTGTTTATATGCATAAATAAAAGATAACACTATTTTTGTCTACAGTCAAGTTAAAATTTATTCATTATGCGTACAAAAAAGGCAAGGGTGCGTTTAAACTCGTCCAGGCGTATTCTTTCATCATTGCCGTGAATCAAGCCTCTTTCTTCCTTTGTTAAGTGCATCGCAGAAAAACGGTATACCTTGTCCGAGATTCTTGAGTAATGGCGGGAATCCGAGCAGGCCATCATAAGATATGGAGTTACAAGAGCGTCTTCCCAAGTTTGCCTGATTGCATCGCTTAAAAGTTCAAATTCGGGGCAATCTATTTTTGAATAGCGGCTTGGTTCCTCATCATATTTTACCTCTATCTTTACGTCTTCATTTTTTATTACTCTTTTAAAATGAGAAACAATATTCTCTCTTCCGTCTTCGGCCAAATAGCGGATATTGATTCCTATGCTCGCCTTAGGCGGAATAACATTAAAGGCATCGGAGCCGGACATCTTTGTTACCGCCGTTGTCGTGCGGAGCATTGCGTTTAATTCCCCGCCTGTTTTTTTGGTAAGCAGATTAAATAAGGGATAGAAAACTTTTAGGTTTGCAAAGACTAATCTCATCCCAAGGCCTGCATGACGGCCGAGGACGTCGAACATTGCCGAAACGGGAGGCGTTACATGCATGGGGAGGGGATTGTTTTCGATATTGCAAACAGCCTGAGAGAGCTCTCCTACTATTGTGTGCCGAGGAGGTGTTGAGGCGTGCCCGCCCTTGCTTTCCATCGAAAGCTCCACATCCATCTGTCCCTTTTCTCCTATACCGATTACGGCAAACCTTTCTTTAATGCCGGGGAAGACCCCTTCAACTACAGCTCCTCCTTCATCGAGAACGAAGTCTATTTTTATGTTTTCTTTTTTAAGCTCTTCGACTATTGCAGGACAGCTTGGGCCGTGCGGCTCCTCATCCCCCGAAAAGGAAAGATAAATATCATGCTCGGGTACAAAACCTTTTGAAAGGAGATATTCGGCAGCTTCCATTACGCCGCAGAGGGTGCACTTAGTGTCCAAGGTACCGCGGCCCCAAAGCACATTATCTATAATTTCCGCCCCGAAGGGATCCCGGCTCCAGCCCTCTCGGTTTACGGGAACTACATCATAATGGGCCATGAAAACCGAGGCCTTTTCGGAGCTCTTTCCCTTCCAATGATAGAGGAGCCCCTTAGGTCCCAAGATTCGCCGCGGACAGGTTTTGGTTACCAGAGGGTAGGCCGCGTTAAGATAGTCTTGAAATTTTTTAAAAACGGCAGAGTCTTCAAGGCTTACATCGGCATGAGATACTGTCGGAATCTTTATCATTCCGGCAAAACGGCTTATAGCCTTGTCAAAGTCCATATCGATATCTTCGATAATAATCTTATTTAGTTTTTTAGGTTTAAATGTAAGAGCCCTTAATACTAACCATAAAGGAAACACAAGAAGCAAAAATAACAGGTAAAAATAATTCATAAGTTTCTCCCCTTTTATAGTCCGTATTATAACATAAACTCAACGAATTGGCAAATGTCAAAGTGTGAATGACGAAGTGCAAAGTGCGAATGACGAGGTGCGAGATGCGGAAACTTTTATGAGGGCTTACTTAAAATTCAAGTTTAAAAAAAATATGCCGAAAATTTATTCTGTAGAGGAATTTTAAAAAATGGCAGATTTTGTTTTTAAGCTTTCATCAAAGGTTATTTTAGGTAACTATTCTCTTGCCCGCATCGGTGAAGAAGTCATAAAATTCGGGAATAATTTTATGTTTATCGTGGATCCGTTTTTTGAGGACATGGGTTTGGTCGATAAGATCAAAAAATCTCTTGAAGAAAAACACATATCCCTTTTTATGTTTAACGGTTTTGAACAGACCGCCGATTCCGAAGTTGTCGAAAGAGCCCTTTCGCTGGCAAGAGGAGCCCATATAAGAGGAGTCATAGCTTGCGGCGATATGACAGCTTGTGCCATAGGCCGGGCTATTGCTGCTCTTTATAATGAAGACAAACCCGTTTATCGGTATATTGAAGGCGAACCTATCACAGCCGAATCCTTGCCTCTTATTCAAATTCCCACAACATGCAGTGATCCTTTTTTATTCGGAACTTCCAGTTTTATTGTCGATTCAAGGAACCGAACGGTAAACCTATTAAAAATAAAAGAAGATTTATGCGACCTTGTAATTTTTGATTCGAATACCTATGCAGGCCTTGCTCCCAATGCGATGACCTCAATGATCTTTGCAGGTTTAAGTTCTACTTTTGAAGCCTATGTTTCAACAAAGGGCAGTTTCTTTTCTGAAACCATTCTGGGCAAGGCTGTCGAAATATTTTTAATTTCTCTTGACCCTCAACATGAAAAATTGGTTGGAATGCCCAGAGAAGAACTTGTAGCTCAGGCGGCTTGTCTTTCATCCATAGGAATTGCCGTGTCCGCTCCGGGGCTCGGAACCGCTATTGCGCTTGCGGCAGGCGGGCGGTATAGAATCTCAAGCCCCCTTATTTCGACCATTTTGCTTCCCCACGTTGTCAACGATGCAATTTCTTCCAGCCTTTCAAAAACGGCGGCTGTAGCAAGAATGTTGGGTGAAACCATGCTTGAAGGCGGAGATGCCGCCGAAGTGTCAAAAAGAGGTGTTGAAGAAATTAGAAGGCGGCTTGCCGAAGCTAATTTGCCCATCCGCTTAAAAGACATAGATTTGACTATAGAATCTCTTGTGCCTGTCGCAGAAGATGCTGCGCGTTTGAGCTTTATGAACTACAGTCCAAGACCTCTTGCAAACCATGATATTTTTGAAATTATAAAACAAGCTTTTTAAGATGCCCGAAATTTTTAAACTTTATAATTTACCGCAAAAACAGCGATGCCGTAAAATATTGCGTATATTGGAATCGGCTGAAGCTGCTCTTGTGCAAAACAAGGCTGACGAATTCTTGGATGTTTTTTATCTGCGTTCTCTTTTAAAAATCATTTTAGAAGATTTAGAACCTTCCTCTGCAATAAAAATTAAAAACTGGATTGAAAATCCGCAAGAAAACGATAAAAGAAAAATTATCAATTTTGTACGGTATGAACTTTACAAAAAACTTGATACGGCTCCTGCGGAGTGGGATTTGATTTTGCCTAATTCCGGTGCCGATGAAATTGCAAATTTCAGGCGGAGTTTTTTTGAAGGAGTCTATGTCTATGCCGAAGATATCCGCACCCCCTTTAACATAGGCTCGATTTTTAGAACAGCCGAATCCTTCGGGGTCGAAAAAGTTTTTTTGTCTCACGACTGCGTTTCTCCTGACAACCCCAAGGCTAAAAGAACCGCAATGGGCTGCACCGAATATCTTCCATGGGAGAGGGCCGGACTTGAAAGCCTGCCTGACCTTCCGCTGATTGTGCTTGAAACGGGCGGAACGGATATTTCAAAGTTTGAATTTCCAAAAAAAGGAATTGTTGTGATAGGCTCGGAAGAATTGGGGGTCAGCCCCGAAGCTATAAAAAAAGCCCAAGGACGGGTTATCACAATTCCTATGTACGGAATAAAGGCCTCGATAAATGTGAGCGTTGCCTTCGGTATCTGTATGCAAAAATGGTGTGAAGCTCTTACGGCAGATTACCGGTCATAAGGTTTTTACTAACCATTTTATCTTCTTTAAGCCTATTGAAAAACATTCTTTTTAGTGTTATCTTAGTTAATCGTGGAGGTGTGATAAACAGTTTGGCAGGAGTACTGCCTCTCTGTTTATCTTCGAGTTTTGTGCAAGAGCACAAAACATCGTATTATTGTATGTAGTTTTGCAAAACAAAACTACATGAAAAAACTTTTTTCAGAAGCTGAAGCTTCCTTCAAAAAGTTTTTATGAGAGGTTAAAATGAAAAAAATTAAAATTGTGTTTTTTATGGCCGTTCTTACATTTATTTTTACGGGATGTGAACTTTTAGATTCTTTGGCCCGCGAAACTGAAATAATCAAACAGATAAAAGACGAAGATTTACAAGGGTACACCGTAACATGGCTTATTTTTGCGGATGACAGCGATGCCTTAAAATCGGCCGCCTATAAAAAAGCCGCTTCTTATTATAAAAAATTATCCGGCAATTCCGATTTAAAAGATAAATTTCAAATTATAGTTGTTTCCGATGCTATAGAACAAGCAATTCGCGAGAAAGTAAAGGAAGCCGGGTTTGATGCGGATTGTTTCCCTCTAAAATGGAACGTCAATGTAAAAAATAAATATAATCCTAACGATAAAAAAAATTATTCCGTGTTTTTTGACAAAAAAGGCAGGGCTCTTTTCAGCATGACCCAAGATTGGAAATTTGAAAACTACGGCGGACTTGCAGACTATTCTCTTGAAGCCGCAGGCTTGAAGAACATAAACGAATTAAAAAATCCGCTCACCTTTTTTAATACCTTAAATAAAATGAAGGAAGACGATATTTTTAAATTTATAAACAATGCCGTAAATTTAAATTTAAAAGATATTTTAAGATATTTTATAAATTAAGATTAATTTTATTTTTATGGAGGACTCAAAATGATTTTATTTATAAGCGACAGTATTTTCACTTCTACCGAAAAAAAAGGCGAGGATTTTGATAAGGCCTTCGCAGGTTACATCGTGGTAGAAAACGGTATTATTCAAAAGGTAGGCAAGGGCGAGGCTCCCGAAAGTTTAAAAAGCCAAGCCGAAAAAATAATTGATGCAAGAGGAAAGACCATTACTGCAGGGCTTGTCGATGCCCACACCCACTTGGTGCACGGCGGCTCGCGCGAACATGAGCTTGCAATGAAGCTCGAAGGAAAAAGCTATCTTGAAATACACGCAAGCGGCGGAGGCATTTTCAGCACCGTAAGAGCGACAAGAGCTGCCTCAAAAGAAGAGTTGACACAGAAGGCTATGGCAAGCCTTGACCGAATGCTCATTCACGGTACAACAACTGCCGAATCAAAGAGCGGTTACGGTCTTGATATGGATACCGAAATTAAGTGTCTCGAGATAAACTCTTATCTAAACGAAAATCATCCTATCGACATTGTTTCGACCTATATGGGAGCTCATGCAACCCCGCCCGAATTCAAGGACAATAAAGAAGGCTATATCAAGTTTATGATAGAAGAGGTTATGCCCGAGGTTAAAAGACGGGGCTTGGCCGAGTTTTCCGATGCCTTTTGTGAGGACAAGATTTTTTCTGTAGAAGAAACCGAAAGAATAATGAAGGCTGCTAAAGAGCTGGGCTTTAAGTTAAAGCTTCATGCAGACGAGATAGTTCCCTTAAAGGGAGCCGAGCTTGCCGCAAAGATGAATGCACACTCTGCAGAGCACCTGATGGCGATCTCCGATGAGGGAGTTACGGCTCTTGCAAAATCGGGAACCGTTGCCGTTCTTCTTCCGGCCACCTCTTTCTTTTTGATGTCGCCTATTTATGCGCCTGCAAAAAAGATGATTGAAGAAGGCGTAAGGGTCGCCCTTGCAACCGATTATAACCCCGGAAGCAGCCCGACCGAAAACCTGCAAATGTCTATGTGGGCGGCTTGTTTTAAGATGAAGCTTTTACCTGCACAGATTTTACGCGGAGTAACCATCAATGCAGCCTATGCAATCGACCGCGAAAAAACTATAGGCAGCATCGAAGAAGGAAAACAGGCAGACCTTGTTATCTTTGATGCTCCCAATATCGATTACCTTGTTTATCACTTCGGTGTAAATTCCGTTGTTCAGGTTTGGAAAAAGGGAAAACAAGTCGTAGAGAATAAGCAGATAATTTACAAGGCCCGTACATAAACCTTGTTTAAATAATTAAAAAAATAACTTAAACATAGAGGAGATTTTTTATGGAATTAGTAAAGATGACGGTAAGTGCCTTTGTTGACGAAACAGCCAGTGATTCTCCGGCTCCCGGAGGAGGCTCGGTTTCAGCCTTGGCAGGTTCGCTCGCCTCTGCCCTCGGTCAGATGGTTATCCGCCTGACAACAGGAAAAAAAGCCTTTGCTTCCCTTGACGAAAAAACTCAAGAAGAATTTAAGGCCCAGCTTCCTAAATTGGAAAAGGCACAAAAACGATTGGTCGAAATTATTGATGAAGACACTCAGGCCTTTAATGCCTTTATGGAAGCCTTAAAGCTGCCTAAGGATACCGATGAGCAAAAGGCAAAACGTAATAAGGCTATGTCCGATGCTACTGTTGTAGCCATGCAGGTTCCGCTTGAAACAGCTAAAACCTGTTTGGATGTTTTACGCTTTTTACCCATTGTTGCCGTTCACGGAAACAAAAATGCCGCATCCGATGCCGGCGTTGCAGCCCTTAATGCCCGCTCCGGTTTGGAAGGTGCTATCTTAAATGTCAAGATAAACCTCGGCGGTATTGACGATGCTCCCCTCTGCGAAAAGACAAGGGCAGAATGCAATAAGATGCTTGAAGAAGGCGAAAAGCTAAAGATCGAAATTTTAAAGACAATCTATTCAAAGATCGAATAGGTTTAACTGCAAAGTCCAAGGGGCGAATGACCGGAATATCAGAGGTCATTCGCTTCATCTTGAAAAATATATGGTTTTCATTTATAATGATAAAAGGATAATCCTAGGTCATTATGGAGGGGACTATGACTACAGGTACTATAGTTACTTTAATGCGTGAAGGTATAGGTATAATACTTATGCTTTCTGCACCCATCTTAGTTGCAGCTCTTTTGGTCGGCTTGATTGTGGCGATCTTTCAGGCGACTACTTCTATACAGGAACAGACGCTTACCTTTGTTCCCAAAATTTTAACTATTTTGGGAATGCTGGCTCTTTTGGCAACTTGGATGATTACAGTATTACGGGAATATTTTGTTTCTTTAATGAATTTAATTCCTCAACTGGTAAGATAAATTAAGGAATGACTCTTTAACTAAATGCAGCCCTTTGATTTTATTCTAAATAAAGAACCTATTTTTTTACTCGCAGCAGTTCGAATTTTTGCCATATTGATGACTTCTCCCCTAATGTCGATGCGCAATGTTTCGCGAATAGCAAAGGTTGCTCTTGCCGGCTTGACTGCATTTATGGTTACCCCCTATGCCTATCCTGATTTCAGAAATTTAAATGCATTTAGCCTTGAATATCTTCTTTTACTTTTGGGGGAAGGCCTTATCGGGGTTTTAACCGGGTTTTTTATAAGCATTTTATTTTCTACATTCAGTACAGCAGGACAGTTTTTTTCATTTCAGATGGGTTTCGGGGCTTCCGGAGTTTTTGATGCTCTGGCTCAAGTTGAAAACCCTCTTATAGGTCAATATTTTAACTTTATCGCAGTCCTCATTTTTTTACGCATAAACGGCTTTCAGCGCCTTTTTTTAGGCGGTATAATGAAGGGCATTGAACATGTCAACTGTTTTATGTTCTTACAAAAACAAGATGAACTTTCAACCTATCTTTTAGGTGCGATTGGAAATCTTTTTTTTAATGCAATGATAATTGCCTTGCCGGTTATGGGTACGCTCATTTTAATTCACATAACAATGGGTCTTTTAACAAAGGCGGCTCCTCAGATGAACCTTTTATCCGAAGGCTTCCCAATTACCATTTTAACCGCCTTTTTTATTTTGGCCCTTGCTCTGCCTTTTTTTATAAACACCTTTGAAATTATGTTGGAAAAAGGCTTATTGAATTTTTGGAGGCTTTTAGACAGCCTCGGAGGTGCTAAATGATAAACATAGAATCAGACCTCCTTTATCAAAAGTATTTTTCGCAAGAAGAGCTCCTCCTCAATAAAAAGATAGGCTTGCAGTGGTTCGCTGCAGAAGACGAAGGCAGAACAGAAGACCCGACCGAGTACAAAATACGCAAAGCCCGGGAAGAAGGAAGAGTTGCAAAAAGTCAAGACCTAAACGCTGCCATGGTTGTGCTGCTTCCCGTAATCACTCTTATAATAATGGGGCCTTATATCTTTAAATCCTTAATGCAGGTTATTTCTTTCTTTTTTGAGCGCTGCACGACGGAAGACGTTTTAAACGGAGCATGGTTCGGTATCTTTGTTTCGTATTTTTTTAGAACGGTTTTCCCGATAACCGCTGTTGCTTTAATTTCGGGAGTATTGGGAAACATTATTCAAAACAGAGGCTTTTTATTTTCGACAAAGCCTATCAAGCCCGATTTTAAAAGGGTTACCCCCAATTTTGTACGCTTTTTTAAAAGAGCTTTATTTTCTGCCGAGGGGCTTTTTAATTTGGCAAAATCGCTTTTTAAGGTTGCTATTATAGGTTTTATAGGATATCTTGTTATAAAGAACAATATTACAAAGATGATAGCCCTGCTTCAATCCGATTTTACTAATTCAATAATTTTTATCGCTAAAACGGCAGCTCAAATATTGGTCTATGCCTCCATCGCTCTGGTTCTTTTAAGTATTCCGGATTACTTTTTTCAAAAACGCCAGTTTTCCGAATCCTTAAAAATGTCAAAAACGGAAGTAACCGATGAGTACAAAGAATTGGAAGGAGACCCGATGGTAAAGGCCCAGATAAACAGACAGATGCAGTCAATCCTGCAAAAAACCGGCATAAAAAATGTGCCTGATGCCGATGTCGTTATTACAAACCCGACCCACTATGCGGTCGCTCTTCAATGGAAACAAGGGGTTATGCCTGCTCCCATGGTTATATCGAAGGGAGTTGATGCGGCAGCCCAAAACATAAAAAGGATTGCCAAAGAAAACAACATTCCTACAATTGAAAATGTTCCTCTGGCGCGGGCTCTTTATGCCAATGTAGATTTAGGACAGATAATTCCAAGCGAATACTATAAATCGCTTTCGATTATATTCTTAAAAATTTACTCGCTAAAAGAAAAAGAAATGTTAAGGAAAAGATGGAGGTAAATCGATAAATGGCCGAAAACAGAATTTTTAAAGAAGCACCGAATGCCTTGGTAGCCGTGGGAGCTATCATGGTGATATTTGTGATTATTATTCCTCTACCTACAGCTCTTTTAGACTTTTTTATGGCTTTGAATCTTATATTCAGCCTTATAATACTGCTCATAGTTTTATTTGTAGACAAACCTACGGAATTTACGGTTTTCCCGTCATTGCTTTTAGTATCCACCATATTCGGACTTGCTTTAAACGTTTCCTCTACAAGGCTCATTCTAACATATGGAGAAGCCTTTGACGGCAAAATGATAGCAGCCTTCAGTCAATTTGTTATAGGCTCTTCAGGAAATCAAGGCTTGGTCATAGGTTTTGTAGTTTTTATTATCTTAATTGCAGTACAAGCCTTTGTAATCACAAAGGGTGCGACAAGAATCGCTGAGGTTGCCGCCCGTTTTGCCTTAGACTTTAACAATACTAGGAGCATGTCTATAGAGGCGGAATACAACGCCGGCGTTATAACGGAGGCCGAGGCCAGAAAGAAAAAAGAAGACCTGCAAAGGTCTACCGACTTTTACGGAGCAATGGACGGTGCGAGTAAATTCGTTTCGGGGAACGTAAAAATAGGCATCTTTATCACCATTTTGAATATTGTAGCGGGCTTAATTGTAGGTATAGTGTTTAGACAAGAAGCCTTCGGCAAAGCATTGCAGATGTACACAAGGTTTACAATAGGAGACGGTCTTTTAGCCCAGCTTCCTTCTCTTTTTATTTCGGTTGCAACAGGTCTTGTAGTAACGCGTTCGGCTTCAACAGGTTCTTTCGGAAAAGATATCACCGATCAATTTGCACGCAATTCGACTATTTATTACATCGCAGCTGTTACCTTGACGGTAATGGCAATTTTACCCGGCTTCCCGTCGATAATCTTAATTATAATTGCACTAAGTCTTGCCTTTCTCGGATGGCGTTTGCAGACTACAAAGGTAACAAGGGCCCAAAAAGAGCAGGCAGCTAAAGAGGCTCAAGCAGCATCGGAGCAAGCGGCAAAAAGTGAAACGGATGATACTAAGGCCGTAAGTCCCTTAGACGATATATTGCTCCAATTCGGTTATGGTCTTCTTCCTCTTGTAGATCAAGAAAAAGGCGCCGAGCTTTTATCCCGTATTAAACGAATACGAAAAGAAATCGCTTTGGAAACCGGCCTTGTTATGCCCGTTATCCGAATTGTAGATGCAATGAACCTTCCGCCGGATGAATATTGCATCACAATACAGGGCGCCGATATTGCAAGATCAAAGATAAGAATGGGGGCGTATCTTGCGGTAAACCCTGGAAACGTTCAAGATGAAATTCCCGGAGAGCCTACCTTAGATCCGGCCTTTGGTCTCCCTGCTATTTGGATATCGGAAGCAAATCAGCCTGCGGCCGAAAGAGCGGGGTATACGGTTATCGATCCGCCTTCGATAATAGCAACGCATTTAACTCATGTAATAAAAACTCATGCGGATGATATACTTTCAAGGCAGATGGTAAGCAACATGCTCGATTCCGTAAAAAAATTAAACCCCATTGTTGTCGAAGAAATTCAAACAAACGACAAACTTACTCTGGGCGACTTGCAAACCGTATTCAAGTGTCTTCTTAGAGAGAATGTATCCATACGGAATACTCCGGCTATTCTCGAAACTATATCCGACTATAGGCGCATAACGGGAGATATGTATATAATTGCCGAAAAAGTGCGTCAAAGATTGGGAAGGCAAATTGTTCAGCAATATTTGGGAGATGATAATTCGTTAAGAGCCTTTATGGTAGACTCAGCCTTTTTCCAAACCGTTTTGGCAAGCCGCATAGATACTCTGACCGGGCCTCAGCCGGCAATCGATATTGAATCTAAAAAAGCATGGCTCAGGGCTGTTCAAACTGCATACAACAACTTTAATGCTCAATTTGTGGGAGTTGCCGTTATTCTTGTTCCCGAAGAAGGCCGGCTTTTAATAAAACGGCTTCTCGAATACGAAATGCCCATGGTTCCGGTCTTATCCGTTCCCGAAATTCCAAAAGACGTTTCAGTCATCGGTATGGGAAACATAACGCCTGAAATTCAATAAGACTATATAATTTATTCTAATATTCGGCAGTTTATTTCTTTAAACTGAAATAACTGCCGATCATTTGTCAAAAATAAATCGCAATCATAGATTACAGCAGCTGCAAGCTGTAAACTATCCATGTTTTTATGAGATTTTTAGGATCGAAATTAAAAGACAAAGACCTCGATACAAAAACGATATGGCTATTTAAAGAAATAGTATTGGTGAGGATGCCGGTATAAAATAAAAAGCCTGATGAGTTAAGATAAAAAATATTTTTAAACCGGACAAAATATAAAAAAATTGATATAATGCTAGGTATGGGGATTATAGAACGATATTTTAGAAATACCATGTTTTGAGTGTAAATGTAGAAATGAATTTTTAGGACTTAGATTCATTAATCGATACAACAAGAGTATCATCAAGCTGAAGCTGATTATATGCTTGATAAAGCTCGTATAGCGAACAAAGAATATCGCTTTTTGCTTCGCTTTATAGAGCGGACGATACGGTTCTTTTGGATTAAAATGAGGAGTTAAAAGACGGTATGCAACTACCGAAAAATCACTTAAAAATAAGTATTTAATAGCTATTCAATTAGTTGAATAACACCGTTTCTATTGGTTTTACTTTATTTTTCTGCTTAGGTAACGATATAGGCTAAAAACAGGCTTTTTTACTGATTTTTATTATCACGAGGATTTAAGGCTGAAATTCTATAAGTGTTTGTAAATTATAGACTTATCAAATTATAGTATTTCAGAATTCTCATTCTATGTGATAATTAACAACTATGATACAGTCTATACAAAATATTTTTTTTAGTATAATGCAGATATGAATATCATCATAGGAGATGTGGATGAAAAAACACGGAGTTATAAATAACTCATTATATTTGTTTGGGAACATTTGGAAAGAAAGCAAGCTGCAATTTTTACTGATTTTTTTGCTGGTGCCGGCTACGATTTTGATGCCGTTTTTGCAAGCTTTTTTGCCTAAGGTGGTAATCGATGGTTTGACGCAAAAACTGCCGATAGCTACCTACTTGCAAAAAGTTCTATTGGTGGGAGCGGGACTTGCCATTGCAAAAATGCTTCTTGATCTTATGAACTATTTTATGGAACACGAGGGTCAAGAAATGCGACATTTCTATCGGTTAAAGCGAATAATCACTTCAGCAAAAATGGACTATGAAAAGTTTGCAAAAAAATCAACGCTAGAAAAAATGGATACGGCTGCAGATGCCGTCATGGGCTCTATGGCTATCACTGCTCAGGCGGGGCGAATCTTTTCCAATTTGCTGGTTTCGCTTTTTGGTATGATAAGCTTTGTTCCATTTATTTTGCAAATACAACCATTCTTACTTGTAATAATTTTTGTATCCTTTGCGATAAATTGTTTATATGGAATTTTTCTTGTTGACTATACGGAAAAAATTGTCGATACTTCTCAGGATTTGAACCGCAAACTGGAATATCTTTCAGGCAAAAGCAAAAATTGTAAATACGCCAAAGATATTCGTTTGTACAAGTTAGGCGGTTTATTTTTTGAAAGTTATAAAACTTATAATGAAGCTCGTCATCAGTTACATACGAAGCTGGCAAATGCACGGTTTTTAGGAAACTTAATTGCAGCACTCTTTGTTTTTTTACGAGATGGACTTGCATATTTTTATTTGATACGACTTGCTTTAACGGGAAAAATTCCAATTGCGGAATTCGTTTTTCTTTTTCCGATAATCACAAGTTTTTCCGAATGGTTGATGTCTATCTCTGAACAAATTACTGATTTACGTGAAGGTTCGCTGGATATAGATTATTACCGGGAGTATTTATCAATTGCCGAAGAATATTCTTTTGGGGAACGAAATGCTTTACCGGAAAAATTTGACATCGAGTTAAAAAATGTTTGTTATCGGTATGAGGGAGCTGAGGAAAACACTTTACAAAATATAAACTTACATATTAAAGCAAACGAAAAGCTCGGCATCGTCGGAGTAAACGGTGCGGGGAAAACTACGCTCATAAATTTAATTATGAATTTTTTTCATCCGACATCGGGGGAAATTTTTATCGGTGGTGTAGACATTCGAGACTTTGGCGAAGAAGCGTTGAAAAAAATGTACGGTGCTGTGTTTCAAGATATTTTTATCCCGCCGGAAACAGTAAAAAATATTATTTGCTGTTCTCAAGTCAAATGCAACAAAAAACTTTTTGAAAAAGCAGTGAACGACTCCGGTTTTCAAAAAACGCTTTTAGAATTACCGAATAAAGAAGATACTTACTTGGTAAAAAGCACACGAACCGAAGCCGTGGATTTATCGGGCGGTCAGCAGCAACGGTTAATGCTTGCCCGGGTTTTATACAAGGACGCTCCGATTTTAATTTTAGATGAACCGACAGCCGCCCTTGACCCAATCGCCGAAAGTGAAATTTATGAGCATTATAATGAAATGACAAAAAACAAAACTTCGATTTTTATTTCTCATAGATTAGCTTCCACCAGATTTTGTGATCGTATTATTTTACTCGACGACGGCAAAATAATCGAAGAAGGTTCTCACGAAGAACTGATGAAACTCGGCGGACAATATAAACAAATGTTTGATGTTCAATCACAATATTATAATTAAGGAAACTATTATGGAACTTGAAAAAAAATCTCGTAGCTTAAAAAAAGTTATAAAAACTTTTATCGAATCGATTAAGTTTTTACACAAACTGGACAAGGGGCTTGTGACATATTATGCTCTTATCGGTTTGATGGTGGGAGCAAAACCCTTTGTAAATATCTATGCTTTGAAACTTATCATAAATTCTATCTCAGCTCAAAAAACTTTTAAAGAAATTTTTATTCTTGCCTTGGCTACTGTTGTCTTAAATCTTTTGCTTGACTTAACGGAAAAGTTTTTAGGACACCACGCTTATTTTAGAATGGAGCTGATGACTGAAAAGCGGGATATGGAATTCGGTCGAAAAAATACGACTATCGATTATGAACTTTTGGAAGATCCGAACTTACACATCGAGCTGGATAAAATGTACAACATGGATTATAACGGTGGCTTCGGACTATGGAAGCAATTGGTGAACTGTATGGAACTTGTGCAAAATACTTTTTTGTTTATCTCCGGAATTATCCTTGCGATTCCGATGTACAAAGCTGATGCTTCGATTTTCGGATTGCCTCTTTTTGCTCAAAATATAATCTTTACACTTTTAATTTTATTTATTTGCTTTTTACAAATTCATATCAATACTGTTTCCTTACGCCGTATAGATAAGTTTGAAAAAAGCGATGTGTTTGAAAAAGAGCGCCCCTATTCTTACGCTGTTGATAGTCTTTTGGATTATAAAATGGGAAAGGATATTCGCCTTTATAATTCGGAACTTTACAAAGGATATTTTGAAACACAAAATGAATTTGACAAAATGGTTAACCGTACGTTTCGTATTTTGCGTTTACCGGTAAAGCTTTCTTTATCTTTTTTTAATATTATTGGTTTGCTTGTGGTGTATTTATTTGTCGGATTAAAGGCTTACTATGAAGTAATATCTGTGGGAGATATTGTTCAGTATGCCGGAGCTGTTACTCAATTTGTTTTTGCGATTTCAGGTTTGACAACGGTTTTTAATGACATCACGAATAACTGCGATTTTTTTGATTTGTGTTTGGGCTTTATAAACTTAAGTGAGACAAAGTATAGCGGTACACAGCCGATAGAAAAACGCGACGGCAATCAATACGAGTTTGAATTCCGCAATGTTAGTTTTCGCTATCCCGGTACGGAAAAGTGTGTTCTTAAAAATATAAACTTAAAATTAAAAGCCGGAGAGCGGCTTGCTGTTGTCGGAATGAACGGAAGCGGAAAAACTACTTTTATAAAACTTTTGGTTCGCTTGTACGATCCGAGCAAGGGCGAAATTCTCCTCAACGGAGTTCCTATTAAACAATTTGATTATGACGAATACCTTAATTTACTTGCCGTCGTTTTTCAAGACTTTTCACTTTTCTCGTTTAAGTTGGGACAAAATGTTGCATCGGAATTAACGTACGATAAAGAAAAAGCGCTTCGTGCGTTAAATGCAGCAAACTTTGTGCAATCGTTAGAAAAAATGCCGGAAGATTTAGACTCGTATCTTTATAATGACTACGAAGACGGCGGTATGGAAATCTCCGGAGGTGAAGCGCAAAAAATTGCAATGGCAAGAGCAATTTACAAAGACGCTCCCTTTATAATTTTAGACGAACCCACCGCTGCCTTAGACCCGATTTCAGAAAGCGAAATCTATTCAGGCTTCGATAAAATTGTCGGTTCAAAAACCGCAATTTATATTTCGCATCGATTATCCTCCTGCCGTTTTTGTGATACAATACTCGTCTTCGATCATGGCGAGATTGTCCAAACCGGTTCCCACGATGAACTCGTCCAAAACAAAGCCGGAAAGTATTACGAACTGTGGAGTGCCCAAGCACAGTACTACCGTGAGGAAGAGATTAGGGTGCTTTTTTCGTAACTATTATCAAGAAAATACGAAATGCCCATGGTCCCGGTCTTATCCGTTCCCGAAATTCCAAAAGACGTTTCAGTCATCGGTATGGGAAACATAACGCCTGAAATTCAATAATGATTGACTTTTTTCTTAAATGATGGTAGAATGATGCCATGATATTTCCATTAGAAGAACTCATCGAGTTTGATGACAATATTTACGAGATTACATGCGCATCGACAAGAAGGGCCTATCAGCTGGCTAAAATTCAAGATCCCAATGTCGAAAAAAGCGGAGACAAGGTTGTTTCAGCCGGAGCAAAGCAGATTTTTACCGGCGAGGTAAATTATCAGATAGAAAGGCATCCCGAATTCAACTAAAATTTCAGCTTTAAAAGTTTGCGCATTCCTGTATTGATTTTTTTCGGAGCAACGGCTTCGGGGAAAACAAGCTTAGCTTCCGAAATATTTTCTTATAAAAATTCAAAAGATTTCTCAAAAGAAGGCGGTGTTTCGGCTATTTCAGCTTGTGCCGAAGTTATAAGCGCCGACTCGGTACAGGTGTATAAGCACCTGCATATCGGCTCGGCTTCCCCTTCAAAAGAAGAATTGGAAGACCTTCCCCA
This sequence comes from Treponema sp. OMZ 790, assembly GCF_024181285.1. NCBI lineage: Bacteria > Pseudomonadati > Spirochaetota > Spirochaetia > Treponematales > Treponemataceae > Treponema > Treponema sp. OMZ 790. Next base: position 2,954,261 of record NZ_CP051201.1, read on the forward strand.
TCATTTAATCGCCGTAAAAGAGCCCTCGGAAGAATTTTCGGCGGCCGATTTTGTGAGGGAGGCCGATAAGCTTTGCCCCGAAATATATGCGAGGGGCAAACTTCCGGTCTTGATGGGAGGCACGGCCTTTTTCTTAAAGAATTTTATCTATGGACTTCCTGTGACTCCTACAGCCGACCCTAAAATCCGGGAGCACTTTCAAAAACGCGCAAAGGAAGAGGGTGCCGCCGTTCTTCTGGATGAGCTAAAAACAATAGATCCTGTCTCGGCTCAGCGTCTCCATGTCCATGACGAATACAGAATAATAAGAGCTCACGAGGTTTTTGCCGCCTCAGGAAGGCCTTTAAGTTCTTTTGCCCTCCCCGAAACACCAAGAGAAGAATACGAGTTTTTTATCTTAAGTATTGAAAGAACCCGCTCTCTTCTATACGAAAGAATCGAAAAACGGGTCGATGCCATGTTTGCCGAGGGGCTTTATGATGAGGTAAAAAAGCTTTACGAAATGGGTTATACGGGGGAAAGCCCCGCTCTCAAAGCCATAGGCTACAGGGAATTCTTCGATGAGAACAACCGCTTAAAACCCGAATCGGCCTTAGAAGAAGTCTCGGCTCTTATAAAACGGAATACCAAGCACTACGCCAAGCGGCAGGAAACCTTTTTTAAGACCATCCCCGATGTTCATCGCTACTTTATAGAAGGCGAAACCGAGATATTAAGGCTTTATAAGGATATTTGCGGGTTTTATGGGAAGAGGGTAAAAACAATGGAACTTGATTGATTAGTACTCAAGCTAAAAGAATAGGTGTTACTCTTCCTCTTCTTCGGCTTCCGTTTCTTCTTGAGGCGGGGGAGCTTTTTCCTTTACAGGTGCAGAAAACTTCTTTTTAAGTGCAAAACTTCCGGCTTTTTTCTTATAGCTCATCACATAAAAAATAAAACTTAAAAGAAGACCGCAAACAATGGTTACTCCGATCACTATAGGCGAAAGAACGACATTTTTTACCACATAAAAAAAATCTGGTGAGTTCATATCTTTCTTATCGGAAAACCTATAAAAACTTTTAGCGGCTTCTAAGCCTGTTTTCCCTTATGCTCATGGATTTGTGTTAAAAGATCTATAATTTCGGCATCCCACTTCCTTATTAGTGATTTTATTTGATTTTGGTAGTTGGCAAACCGGGATTTATTGATTGGTTTTCAATTTGAAATAATTTCTATCATTCAAAAAAATCAGAAAAAGTACTGCTGTCTGAACCCCGAGTAAGGCTATGTAAAAAGCTTTTCCTTCTCTGTTATAAATCAAAAATATATTTGTTAAGTTAAAAAATGAATGGAATACAACCATATTTACAAGCGATTTATTTGACTTGTGAAATATATAACTCATTAAAACACTCAACATAATAATCGTTGGGATAAATAATAAAAATCCCGCGATGCCTACATTCGATATTTTAATGAAATGCCATATTGCCCAAAGCGTACCTACAAAAAGAGAACTGACAAAAGGCGTATACTCTGCTTCGACGATGCATCATTTTCAAAATTGTACATAGCTCTACACCTCATTATATCACTTTTTTTTCCGGCCTTGTCCAAAAAACTGTGTAAATGCTTTTTTTTAATTTATCAAAAAGGAACCCTTTTGTCAAACAATATGGCAAATTGATTAACGGCAATGCCCCAATTTTTTATAGGCATAGTCCACCTTTTACTCGCATTGCGTATAGCTAAATACATAGCCTTATATATCGAATCATCATCAGGAAAGCTTGGTTTATTACGAGTAACTTTTCTTAAACTGGAATTTAAAGACTCGATTGCATTCGTTGTGTAAATAGCTTTTCGGATTTCTTCAGGATAATTAAAAAATTCAACAAGCTCATTCCAATTCCTCTGCCAGGCTGCTTTAATCATTGGATACTTGTCATCCCATTTCTTTCCAAAATCTTCAAGAGCTTCAGCTCCACTTTTTTCATTTATCGCTGAATATATTTCTTTCAAGTCTTTGCATACATCCTTAAGGTCTTTGTAAGAAACAAATTTGGTAGAGCTTCTAACCATATGAACTATACAATGCTGTATATGAGTATCGGCAAATACTGCCTTTACCGCTTCAGGAAAACCTGTAAGCCCATCCATGCAGGCTATCAGAATATCTTCAGTCCCTCGGTTCTTTATTTCCGGAAGAACTGTCCTAACCCCTATCCTCTCTCCTTCAAATAACATCGGATAATTTTTCTGTAAATCCGGTATAATTCCAACTATACTTGAAGGAGTCCATGCTGCCAATGTTCCAATCTCAAGTCTTACAGCCTGAGTTAAATATGATGAGTTAAAAACTTTTGAATATTTAAAAAGTATTGTCTGAGAATCTTCATTATCAATGCTTATTCGAAATTCTTCATCAAGCATGTTTCTAAAATCATCCTCCATCTGAGGTACAAATTCATTTTTTAAAAATTCCGCTGTTTTCTGATTAGAGATCTTATTAAATTTATCTTGTTTTGTATTGGAGCGTTCTTTCCAAGGCTCCCCAAACTTATAACCTATAACTCTCCAGTCAAGAATTAAGTCAATGTCCTCTGAAAATCTTTGAATTAAAGAAAAACATTTCGAGAGACTCGTACCACCTTTAAAAGTAAGATTATCCTTCCATTTGCATTTTGAAAACAAATAGTTAAGTACAAAGCATACCCAATAATCTTTTTCAATAATTACTTCATTCACTCCCATTTTTTGTGAAGCATTTCTTATGACCTGTTCTAATTCATTTTTGGAAATCTTCTTATACTCAAACATGATTTATACCTCACATATTTCTCTAAGAATATTGTATACCCAAGCACTTGTGGTCTTTCCATCTTTAAGCAATTCTGATTTTTCTTTATCAGATAACTTTTCTCTCAAATAATTTATCTGCTTCTTTGTTACCTTATCCTTTCCAATAGCTTTAATAGCTTGTATTACCATCGCTGTAATTGTTGACATCTTTGAAACGTCGCCGTTACTTCTACGTTTAAATTCAATCATTGTATTTTCAAAAGAAAAATTCACATATCTTCCATCTGATATATATGTCCATTTCGCAGGCACTTGAGTAGATAATCCTAATAAATTAAGAGCTGTGTTTCCGGAAGGTGCAATCGTCCAATTATATTTTCTTGCAAGTGCATTTGCAACTTCATTTACAGATGGCGCTTCATATTCTCCAATTAATTCAATATATTTCGGCTTATAGTAAACACCGTTCATTATACGCTTAATCTCTTTTGACTCCACAAGGCGATTCAATGTGCTACGAACCGTTTCATATTTGGCAAGGTCAAAAAAGTCATTTGCAATAAAAACCTGTTTGGAATCCAAGCTGTTTATTCTATCAAGTATTATTTTTTTATAATTCATATGCCGCCTCCTTTGCACCAAATATTATATAATATTTGGTGCAAAAAGTCTATATCAATATTTATGTGGCATTATTTTTTTGTTCATTTACTCATCCTTTCGTATTTCCGGTAAAAAAATAGACGATATTTCTTGGCATCAAAAAAGGAAGTATCGGCTATTTTGCTTTTACTTCCTTTTAGCAGTTTTATTTAATTGTTTTACTTTGACAAACCTAAGAGTTCTCAGTCGAGAATAAACTCATATTCCCGATATATCATGCCGTCTTTAAAATCAAAAATATCCAGTGAACGAGCTCCGAAATTATTTACCAAATACGTAACGATTCTATTGCCGTCTGATGAAATCTGCATATTTACGCAAGAAAATTGAGCGTCAGTATTACTGTAAGCTTTTTTTATCACCTGCATATAGTTCTCTACACCGATAATCTTTTTTTCTTCTTTGCCGAATAATTGCCAAGATATTTCCGAATGGAGAAACCGCTGATAGATATTCCAATTACGTTCATTTTCAGCCTTAAAAAAAGCTGCTAACACTTCTTTATTGTTCATAAATTCTTATTCCTCCGGCAACTTTTAATTTGCTTAGCCTAATAAACCGGGCGTTGTATCTCCGTTATAGTTCTTTTACCATCTGCATTTCTTTAAAATGCTTACCGCAAAATGTGTACTCTACTTCTTTAATCTCTTTGAGACCGATAGAAGCATACATTTTACGCGCAACAATGTTTTTCAAAGATACGCTTACATACAGTTTATCTGCATTGTGTTTTTTCTTGAAATAATCAAAAAACTCGGCTGCGGCCTGTTTGACGTAACCTTTCCCTTGAAATTGCTTCCCTATCATAAAACGGCTCATAGACCACCCGGGAAAAGTTTCATCGTAGTCATACAAAATAAAACCTACCATTGTATCTTCGTGGTAGACTCCTAAAGTGTAAAGTCCATCCTCATAAGCCGCTTCAACTAATGACTGTTTATTGTCCGCAACAAAGTTTTTTTGGCTCTCATAAATGCTCAATGCTATACAGTCCCAATAGTTTGATTTATCAATTTCTCTAAAAGTCATTATCATTTTCTCCAACAACTTCTACTTTGTCAATTTCTCGTCCATTCCATTATATCACTTTTGCTATATTCTGTCAGTTTTACGATTGTAGTTATGCAAGCGCAAAATCAATTTTATTTAAACGATAACACAAGGTAAAATAATGTGCTCCGTATCAATTCCTTTTGAGATGAGGAATTGTTCAAAGCCGTCCGGAAAGTTTTCTTTTTTCTGTAAAAATTCAAACCAGAGCGGATAATAGGTTTTACAGTTGGAAACCAGTATTTTAAAATTTTCATTTTTGAATGATAACTCATAAGCAATGTTTTCCATTATTTCTATGGATTTCAACTCTTCCTCCAAGCGGTTTTCTGTAAGCACTGCCCAAGGCAATTCGTGCAAATTAAAATCATGATAACGGATAAGAAGTTTCAGTTTTAAAGTCAAAGCTTTGGTATGGTGAGAGTTGTGTTTTAATACTTGGTCTGCTGCGTACATAGACGAAATATTCAAACCACGCATGACTTCCTGCAAATCCGTTTCAAGCAAAAATTCTGCAAACCGATAACCGTCATTCAAATCATCTTGCCAGACAGTTTTGAATTTTTTAAAAAACTGAGGAGGTGTAAGTATTTCATTTTTATACTGTTTTACGAAATATATCAATTCATCAAGTGTAGGAAATTCATGTGCAGTTGTCTTTTCCCAATTCATTATCATTGCGTGACGCACTTTCCGTTGCTCCTTGGAATAAGAGCCGCCAAGCGGAAATTTTTTATGTATCGCCAAATAATCTTGTAAGTAAGAATTCATATGTCTATCCTATAATAGTAATCCTTACATATTTTTGATTTTCTATACATCATTAAATTAAAAATTCAAACCCGGTTAATAAATAGTAACCAATACATTGCCGTTAGCCTCTAATATTTTCTTGTAAAACTCTTTCATATTTTGAAAGCAGTCGATTAATTCCTCTTTTATTTCATCGGCTTCTTCTTCATAGTCCCAGATGTTCGGATATAAATCCGCTTTTTTGCATTCTTGCATACTGAATTTTCCTAAAGCTTTTTTTATATCAAAATTATCGAGAGCTGAAATAATGTCTTTAATTCTTGACTTCTCGGTATAAGCTATAAACTCTTCTACATCATCAAGAGAAGATACACCAACAACCGCTTCACTAAGAGGGTCATTTTCTATCGGCTTGCCGCTATCTACTCCGGTAAGCAGAAAATGAAGTGCATCCCACATCTTATCTATATCGAGTAACATCTCCGCATCTTCATTCCAATCTTCTGCAGTCTCAAAGATTTCATCTTCCTCCGCATTAAACGATTTTAGTTGTTTTAAGTTTTCATCACTTAAAAATTGATAATTTGCTATTATTCCCATTTTTATTTCCTCCTAAACTTCTAAGTTATAGTCAAATCAATGTTAAAAATACGATTACAGTTTTTATAGTTAACTTTGTTTGCTCCACGCCACCAATTAAGCGGGTATGATAAACTTTGTCTTAAATCTCCCGTATCTCTCATCAAAGGAGGAGTAAATGAGCTTAAATAACCTTTATGTTCCGGTGTTTCTAAAATTCCGCAAATAGCGAGCGTTTCAAGAATCCCAATAACCTCGTTTTTATTGCAAGGGAATAGCTTATCCTCCATAATTTTTTTACACAGAGTAACACCGGTGTCCGTATCGTTCATGGCAGAGGCTAATATCAGTATTTTTCTAAGAATATTTTCATCAAAATTAGCGGCTTTTTTTCTGTTCATACGAGTAAATTCATCAAGATAAAAAATAGGCTTTCCAATTTCTCCCCAAATTCCTCCACCGCGGTATTTAACCCAATTATAAAATGTTCTATTGAGCCGAGGCGGAACCTTGTCCGCCTTTCCTCTATCAAAATTTAGCCAACTTGAAGCATATACATATGATGCCAAGACATACCGGTATTCCATATCACGAGCGGATAGGCTGTATAAAAAAGAGTTGGCTGCATCGGTTAGAGAAATCGAATTGAGAATTTGTGTCAGCAATTGTACGGTTTCTTCGGCAGAAATATATAAATCATCTAAAATAGCTCCATGTTTTTTTGCATAAGCTATTTCTTCGGATGACAATCGGTTTCGTTTCACGTCATCCATATAATACATTAGAATATTTTTTGCTTTTTTATCCATATATACATTCCACCTGTTTTATTTTATCATTTTTCCCATATTTTGTCAGTAATTGAGCAAAAAAGGCTTTTATTTTGCAATAATAAAAGAAATTTGAAAAAAACTTAAAAAAAACTTGACTTTTAATCAAAAGAGGCTTAGAATGTATGCATGGAATTTAAAGATGCATTGAAACCCGATTCTGTAGATTTAAAGGATGTCATTACTCCTGAAACTATTAATCTGCACTTAAAAGGGACTACAAAAGAAGCTATTATTGATGAGTTACTTGATACGCTTGTAAAAGCCGGAAAAGTAAAAGACAAGGTTGCGGCCAAAGCATGTGTTTTAGACAGAGAACGCAAGATGTCTACCGGTATGAAGCATGGTATAGCTATACCTCACGGAAAAACAGACTCTGTAAGTGATCTCGTTGCCTGTATAGGTATTGCAGATAATCCTGTCGATTTCGATTCTTTGGATCAAGAACCGGCACGAATATTTATTATGACTTTGTCACCCCTTGATAAGACAGGGCCTCACTTGCAGTTCCTTGCACAGATAAGCCTATTATTCAAGAGTGCAGAGAAAAGAGAACAACTTTTACGGGCTTCAAACGAAAAGGCCGTTATTAAACTTTTGATGGAAAGCGACGAAGAATAGTATGTTTGAAGAGCTCTAAGTAATGGCCTATGCTGAGCGCTGCACAGGCCGTTATTTTTTGTCCTGTTTATTTTTCATGAGGCGTCACCCTGTTGACAAATTAGCGAATTTAACACATATTATTAACATGGCCAATAAAAAAGAAAGTTTTTTCCAAAAAATATTAGGTTTGTTTATGTCCTCAGACAGTCCGGAGGCTATGAAGAGGCGCAAATTAAAAGATATTGCAAAACAAATTGGAAAAACCAGATACAGTAAATGGTATAAATCAAATTCTCAAGAAGTTTTGCCTCAAGCTGCTCAATTTTTTTATAATGTATATAAGGTAGTAGGGCCGGCTCGCCCTCTTTTGGCCGGAGCAGCCTCCTCAAAAGTGCTTAAAAATGTCACAGTCGAAAATTCTCTTTCAGAAAAACAAAAAAAACTGCTTGAGCATTTATCGGAAGAATCAATCATAGAACAATCAAAAAACTCGAATGCTGAAACCCTTGCCGAGAAAGTGAAAAAGGAATTGAAAATTTTTATAGGAGAATTCGATTCCAAGCAAACACAAAAGATAGATTTGGCATATCAGCACTTGGATGCTTTTATTCATTTTGTATTGTTTGATTATTATTTTTTACTAAGAAAATTCGATTCAAATTTTATTGAGAACAATTTTAATTATACTCCTAATTTTCAAGCAATAAGAGGGGAGTATATTACCGAAGATTTAAAGGATTTTGCATCGGTTTTTTATCAGCTGAGTATCGATACCGATTGGAACCTCATTTTTGATATAATAAAGACATATAAAAACATTCAGCCGGTTCATGCAGGTCAATGGAAAAAACTTTTAGGAGCTTTAAATGATCTTCGCCGCTCAAAAGCTCTCGAGTATATTATACAGCACATTACTGAAGATATCTTTTACACGGTTGAAACATCGCCCTTTACCGAAAAAGTAACGGATACCTATGTTTCGCAGATAAAAACATCTACTCAAAATGTCATCAGTAAACTCATAGATGAACAAAGGTCGTCAAAAGTTGCCGTTTTGATAAATAAAATTTTCGGCAATCAAATCATTTCAGGGATGAAAAACTATACCGTCGATGCAAATGCCGCTTTTGAAAAACGCGGCTTGTCGGGATATATTTATGCCGAAGAAATGAGCTATCTAAAATCATTTTTAATAGAATACATCAAAACGGATATAAGAACTCTATGCGACTTATTTTTAGTCCGCGGAAATTGGGGGAGTTTTGCAGGTACAACGGCCGATTTTTCAAACAGTTTTCATGCAATTATGCAGGTGGCTTCCAAAACCGTAGAATTCGATGAAAAACTTTCCGAAGTGTCGGATACAGGCGTAAAATTCCGAACTCTCCTTTCCAGAATGGAAAGAGAAAAGGAAGCAGGCAGACAGGCGACAAAACTTTTAAATGATGTAAACGAAACGGCTCTCAAGCTTATAAATATCTCCTTAAAACACATAATCGTCATAGGCAATAACTTTAAGACAATCATAGCCGACTATGATAAACCGCGCCGAGAGTTAATTCAAAACTGGAAAGAGATTGAACAACATTCGGAAAGGCCTGTGAGAGAATGGCTCGTTGAAGCCTACAAAAAAATCTACGACTTTATCATGCTGATGCAGCTTTTTATCAAAAAAGAGTAAAAAGCCGCTTTTAAAAGCTATCATTATTTTCCGGCTAAACCATAGTTGTCGGCTGACCTGTGGCATCCAAAGCATCTCGCCACAATGAACTTTCAGGATTTACGTGTTTGCGCTCGGATACTACTTCTTCTATGGGAAGATGTACGAATTTATTGTTTACAAGTCCGATTAGGGTGCGAGTTTTTCCTGCCATAGCCGCATGAACAGCATTATTTCCCAAGCGTTCGCAATAAATTGAATCTATAGGAGCCGCTATTGAAGACCTGATTTGATAGCTGGGGTCTATATATTTTAAATTTATGTGCATTCCGATTTTCTCAAAGTATGAGGTTATTTCTTTCTTTAAAAAGGCTCCGATATCTGCAAGCTTTTTATTTCCTGAAGCATCTGTTCCTTCTTCAATATTCATTAAGTGCTGGCCTGCTCCTTCGGCTGCAACAATGAGGGCATAGCCGTTTTCAACGAGCTTTTTTTCCAAAAGTTTTAAAAAACCGTTTTCACCGCCCAATTCAAAGCGGACTTCGGGGATAAGAACAAAGTGAGCCTCATGGCAGGCGATGGCCGTATGTGTTGCTATAAACCCTGACTCGCGTCCCATTAGCTTTACCAAGCCTATACCGTTAATCTGAGAGCTTGCTTCCATATTGGCGGCAGCAACCGATTCCGTAGCTTTTGCAATGGCTGTATCAAAGCCGAAAGATTTTTGTATAAAAGAAAGGTCGTTGTCTATCGTCTTAGGGATACCTATTACCGAAATTTTTAATTTGCGTCTGTCGATTTCTTTTGAAACCTCAAGAGCTCCTTTTTGAGTACCGTCTCCCCCGATAAAAAAGACCATGTTAATGTTCATCTGTTCGATACCGTCTACAATTTCGTTTACTCTGGTTCCTCCGCCTCTGGAAGTGCCTAAGAAAGAGCCTCCTGTTTTATGGATTCCGTTTACAACTTCAGGGGTCAGCGGAACAGGAGAGAAGCCGTATTCGGATATAAATCCTTTATAGCCGAATTTGATTCCGCTTATTCGGCGGACTCCGTAACGTGTCCAAAGACAGCGGACTATAGCCCTTATAACATCATTTATTCCGGGGCATAATCCTCCGCAGGTAGCAATTGCGGCATGCACATAGTTGGGACTAAAATATATCTTTTGGCGGGGGCCTGCTTTTTCGATAAGATCGGAGTGAGTAAGAGCTTCGCCTACTTCTCCAAGCGAGGCCCCTAAATTATAGCGTATAAATTCGGAATCTCTTACATAGTTTGCAATGAGATCCCCATGTTTTTCTGAGAGCATAATCGGAGACTGTATTTTACATTCTCCTAATGAAGGAATGGAAAAATCCGGTTTTTTCATAATAAACTCCTTTCAGTGAATTATTGTAACTTCCTTTTTAAAAGAAAAATTGTTTCTTGTGTTAATTTATCGCCTTCTTTTATGTTCATTCTGTTGAACATGCCCTTAGGGACTTCAAGAGCATAACGCACGGAGTATGTGCTTTCAATTGTTTCCAAACTGTAGGGAGTCATGTCGTAAATTTCTTTTATTACACCGGAGCTGTCGATGAATGCAATCGATAAGGCGTGAGGGGTGTCTTTCATCCAGAATCTTAATTTTGTATCTTCTTTGTATAAAAAAATCATTCCCGTACCCTCAGGAATTACCTTGCGTTCCATAAAGCCTTTTTGCTGCTGAGAAGGTGTAATTGCAAGTTCTACGCTTATTTTTTCAATATTTTTTTTAACGGAATCTTCGGTTTTTGTCTCGTCTTGTGTTTCGTCATTTAAAGTTTTTTCTATAAAGATTTCTTCTGTGTCCATTTTATCTTGAGCTCCGCATGAAGGAAAAAGGCAAAGTATCAAAAACAAAACCGAGATTTTTTTAAAAATCATTTATAAATTCCTCGCGTAAGATGTCGCTGTAAGCCTTATCTGTTTGGCTTTTTTCTAAAAGCTCATTAAAGACTTTTAAATCGATGTATTTGATTGCCAGCGGGCGCTCTAAAATCATTGAGACGGTTTCATTTTTCCAAATGGCTCTTTTGGGGTCTATAGTTAAAGGTTCCCCATATTTGGCGGTTAAAGCGGAATACATCGAATAATAATCTATTCTGTCCGTATCCATCTGGATAATGATTATATATAAGTTTTCTTCATAAAATTGAAACCAAGCCCGCTTGATATTGCTTGAGCCCTTTGTTTCAATCAAACTGCGGTTTTTACCGGGTAAAAGCGAAATATCTCTTTCTCCGCGGTATCCGAATATTGAATCTTTTAAAAGAGCTTCTTTAACTGCATCCATATTCATACCAAGATTTATATCCCGATAACCGGCAGGAAGTTCAGCAAACTCAAGACTCTCCTCCGTTTTTTCGACAGCATTCTTGCCGTTAAGTTCTTTATCGGATACAGAATCCTCGGAAAAAGCAAAACCTATAAAGATAAAAAATACACAAAAAAATAACTTTTTCATAATTTGTTTCCGTTCTACCAATATCCGCCGTTTTTTGCCCGGGCATTTATACGGGATTTTTCAATTTCCTGCATCTTTTTAAAATAAGCAGCCTGCTTTGAAAGTTCCAGCTCATCAGTTATAGAAATTTTTGATCCGTCACATCGTACTATGGGCTGTTTTAAAAAGCGTGTAACGGCTTCCGATACTTCTTCTTTTGGTATACCGCACATATTTGCCAACTCAACAGGTCCGAAGTTAAAGGTGTGGTACTTGCCTTTAACGGGCTTTATTCTCAGTTTTTCTAATTGAATGGCAAGCATGTCGTACATTTTTTCGACGGGGTCTTTGATGAGAGTATTGGCAAGTTGTTTATACATTGCCCATATTCTATCGGCAAAGGTTGTAGTAAGGCGGGCGATAAGTTGCGGTTGAGTAGAAACCATTTGATTAAAGTTTTGGCGGTTAACTGCTAAAAGTTGGCATCCTTCTTCAGTAACTATTGCACTGGCCGAACGGGGTTTGTTTTCCAAAAGAGCCATCTCGCCGAACATATCCCCTTCTTTTAATACAGCCAAAAGAACTTCATTGTTATCAAGAATTTTTGTTATTTTGACATGGCCTTTTTGAATTATATAAAGCTCGGTTCCTGACTGGCATTCACAAAAAACCATGTGCTCTTTATCATAGAGCCTTATCATTTGATTTGTAGGAGGCTCAAGTACTTGCATAGGAATTTTTACGCCCATGGCCTTAATAGCCATCACTCTTTTTTGGGCTGCATCTGCAAACTCTCCCTTAGGCTGAGCTTTTAAATAGTGATAGTACGCATAAAGCGCCAAATCAAACTTTGACATCCTTAAATAGTATTCGCCTATCGTAAACAGGTGAGAGATACCTGTTACGGCATTACGTTTTAGTGTTATTCTGGTTAAAGCTTCATCTAAATATCTCATCTTTTTTGAAAAAGAATAGATGATTTTCATTGCGACGGAAGTATTTTTTTCAATTAGATGGGGAAATTGACCATAGGGAACAGAAATCAAAAGTGCATCAGTTAAAGCTATAGCCGTTTCTATTTGATTGTGCCCTGACATGCAGGAAACTACGCCTAAAAAGTCGCCGGGACCGAGAACATTGCCGCCTTCTTCAACAACAACCTCATCTTCCTTGGCAACTTGAACTTTTCCGCTTTGTATTATATAAAAATGATCTGTGTCCGACTTTCCCTCTATGAGAATATATGAGCCTTTTCTAAAATTCAAAAATGACAGCTGTAACAACTTTTAACCTCTCATACCTTTTATGCATTTAAATAAATTCCGTCAACTGCACACATATAGTATATTTTGAAAAAGTCTAATTGTCAACCTAGTTGCCTAAAATAGTTACAGGTTTTACTTATGAGTATCAAAGAATTTTTTAAACTGTTCTTCGCCCTTATCCAAGGTAATAACCGTATCTATGTATAAATTTTTATCATATGCATTAAGATCGAATCTCATAATGTAGGGATTCTTTCTAGGCGAATCCTGATAATGGATGCCCCATGCGTTTATTATATTGCGTGAATCATTTGAATCGGCAATATAAATTGCAATAACATTGTCCTCGGCATCAAAAGCTGCACCCCATAAGGTTATTCCGTGCCAAAACTGGTCTCGGTCTCTTCTTACTGCAAAACCTATAGCTTTTTTAGAATCCAAAGCATTTTTAATCATGTTTTCAAATTCGGTTTTTGAGTGTACCGATTTTTGTTCTATTAAACCGCTATCCTTGTTAAAAATTTCTTTAAACAGGGCAGGAGCTTTCGGCCGGTAATTTAGCGGCTGTTCATAAAGATACCATTTAATACCCGAAAACATATCGCCGCCGGCATTTTTAAAGTTTTTGCTGAATACGGAGGCTATTGAGCTTTTTGTGCTTTCTTTAGAATCAGGCAGCGACCTGTCATACGAAACATCATAAAGAGAGGTGTCGCCTTGTAATGTTTTTTTATATTTTTCTATATTCTCTTTGTTTTGCTCAAACCACCAGTGGAGCATATTTGTTGATGTCTTTGCCCAGCATGCATTTGTATCAGGTATAGCCGGTCCTGCTGTAACAGGCTGCACATATGAGGCTTTGCGGGCATTAAAAAAGTTTGTACTTGCAGTTTCTGTCCAAGTAAAAGCATAGGGTACGGCAAGCTGGGTATCGTTATTGTATTTTATCCGGGTTTTTTCTGATTCGGTTGGAGGAGTTACTCCATGAACCCAGCGTATTTTTACGTTTGGAGGATTTGTGTTTTTGGCTTGAATTATTTTTACCGTAAAATCTTTTTGGTTTTTTCGTCCTTCAGGTTTACCGATATATTTACCGGTTTTTTTATTTTTAAATTTGACATATGCGATTTTATCCCATGGAGTTTTGTTTTCGGCAAATTTGAAATTTATTATGTCCTTATCATCGGCAGAATTATCCACCGTAAATGTAAGCCAATTTACATTACCTTGAATTTCAGGTGTATAATCTAGTTTTCCGTGTAATGTTTTTACGGCAAAAGAAGTTTGTCCGGGATTACTGCTGCCGTAATTTAAAGGCTTGTCATCAACTATAATTTCAGGTCTTTTTTTAACCTTAATGGGAATAATCAATTTTACTTCGGGATTACTCTCCGATTCCACGATTATGTTGGCGGTTCCCGCCTTTTGGGCTCTTATACCTTGAACTCTATCAGGCCATGCAATCTCGGTATTGTCCGATTTTATCGTATAATTTTTATTGGTGGCGCTAAAAGGTTCCAGTTCTAAATTCAAAGTTAAAATATCCCCGACCGTTAAAAACATCGGAATTTCGGCAGTGTTTATAATCCTTATTACCGCGACAGGTTCAGGCTGAACTTCAACCGTAAGATCTTTTTTTTATGTTGTTCCCTGTGCTTACGGTGATGTTGGCTCTGCCCGGCTTATGGGCGGTTATTAAACCATCCTTATCGATTGAAGCGGCCGGCTCATTGTCGGAGGCAAAATATAGCTTTTTATCTGATGCATTTGCAGGCAAAATATAGGCATTGATTTTGTGTGTTTTACCTTTTACGATGCTTATTAATCCTGTATCCGAATCGATGTTTATGGATGCAGGAGGAATTTCTTTATTTCTTTTTGCAAGAATCGAATTTAAATTATCGCTGCAAGAAAATGAAATGGAGATTATAGCGATTATAGAAGTTATAAATATTTTCTTTTTCATACATATTAAGATACAATTTTTTTAATATTTGTCAAATGATTGTATATTTATTTTTTTTTTGATAAAATACGTAAATGAGTACCTTAAAAAAAATTACCGATTTTATTGAATCCAAAACAGACGATATTATAGGATTGGAAAAACTTTTAACTTCAATTCCTGCAATGGCTCCGGAATCCGATGGAGACGGAGAATTAAAAAAATGCGAAGCCTTAGAAAAATACTTAAAAGAGGCAGGTTTTACCAATTTTGAAAGATTTGACGCTCCCGATGAGAGAGTTTCTTCAAAGATACGCCCCAATTTGATTGTTACCGTTCCCGGAAAAAACGACAAGGAAAGGCTCTGGATTATGAGCCATCTGGACGTTGTTCCTCCCGGAGACTTATCCAAGTGGGAAAATGATCCTTGGACCGTAATCGAAAAAGACGGAAAACTTATCGGGCGAGGAGTTGAAGACAATCAGCAGGGCATTGTTTCTTCGGTTTTTGCAGCCTTGAGTTTTATTAAATTGGGAATCACCCCGGAGCACACGATTAAGCTTTTATTTGTTGCCGATGAAGAAGTCGGCTCGCAATACGGTATTATCTACCTTCTTAACAACCACAATCTTTTTACAAAAGACGATTTGATTCTTGTACCGGACGGAGGAGATCCTAAGGGAGAAACAATAGAAATTGCAGAAAAAACAAGTCTTTGGCTCAAAGTTATCACAAAGGGAGTCCAAACCCATGCTTCAATGCCGAACACGGGAAAAAATGCCTTTGTTGCGGCCTGCGACCTCGCCCTCCGCTTAAACGATCTGGAAAATCTCTTTAACAAAAAAGACGATTTATTTTCGCCTAATTATTCTACCTTTCAGCCGACTAAAAAAGAAGCCAATGTACCGAATGTAAACACAATTCCGGGAGATGACGTTTTTTATGTGGACTGCCGCATTCTTCCATCGTATGATGTAAATGAGGTCTTAAAAGAAATGCAAAAAAGAGCTTCAGAGGTTGAAAAAAAATACGGTGTTACTATCAGGCTTGAATATGATGAACCGGAAGCCTCTCCTGCAACGCCTAAGGACTCAAAGATTGTAAAAGTTCTTTCATCTGCCGTAAAAAAGGTAAAAGGAATTGAAACTTCTATAATAGGAATAGGAGGCGGAACTGTAGCAGCCTGCCTTAGGGCCAAGGGCTTTAATGCCGTTGTTTGGAGCTCCCTTGATGACAGCTGCCATCAGCCCAACGAGTATGCATTTATCGATAATATCGTAAGCGATGCAAAGGTTATGGCAGCCTTGATGTTCGGCGTCGAAAATATTTAAAACCTAAAGCACTTAAAATATGAGAGAAAAAAACTGGAGGGAATTTTCGGCTGCCGAAACGGCAGACTTTGAGCAACCCGTATTAATTTCCTCCGCTTTTCAAAAATTGATAGAAGAAGCCGAACCTGAAGATGCACAAGCTCTGCGCCGGCAAGTTGAGCCTTCCGTCCATGAAAAAACAGCCTGTCCTTACGAAACCTCAGATCCGCTCGGCGAACAAAAATACTGCATAAGGCCCTATCTTGTTCACCAGTATGAAAACAGGGTGCTCCTTATAACGACGGGGAAATGCCTTTCATATTGCCGCTATTGTTTTAGACGGGGACTTACAGCCCGCTCACAAAACTATATTGGGGTTGAAGAATTAAAGGAAGTTACGGCCTACATCGAAAATAATCCTCAGGTGACGGAAATCCTCGTTTCGGGAGGCGACCCTTTAAGCGGAGGATTTGAAAAGCTTAAAACTGTTTTAAAAAGTCTTAGAGCAATAAAAAATGACCTTTTGATAAGACTGTGTACGAGAGCTCCGATATTTGCTCCTGAGCTTTTTACGGAAGGGCTTTTACAACTGTTAAAAGAAGTAAGGCCTCTTTGGTTAATACCTCATATAAACCATCCTGCAGAGCTAGGAAAGGAGCAAAAAAAGGCTTTAAAGACTTGCATTGACTCGGGTATACCTGTTCAGAGCCAAACTGTTCTATTGAAAGGTATAAATGATGATGAAAAAACTATGGTAAAACTTTTTCATAGCCTTGCCTGCATGGGCATAAAACCGGGTTATCTTTTTCAGTTAGATCCTGCAGCAGGAACCTCTCATTTTCGAGTTCCCTTAAAAGAGGCTTTAACGCTTTGGGAAAAGACGGCGCCGAGGCTTTCAGGTCTTTCAAGACCTCAGTTTGCCGCAGACCTTCCTGAAGGGGGCGGTAAATTTCCTCTTTCGGCGCTTATCTATTCCAAAAGAATAATGGAACAAAAAGAAGGCGGAGCTTTTAGCGCTCTTGGCGTAGATAATGTTATACATAAGTATACATATTGATGTATACAAAAATATACAGTGTCTTTTTTAGTGTTAGGTTTTCCTGTCTAAAATCTTTATAAAATTTAATAACTCCATTATTGCTATAAGAAAAAAGGCAAATCTTAGCATGACTTTTGCTTTGATTTTTATGAGGTAATAATTTATGACGGAAGATCTGCTTTTACAATACATAAAGGATAGTAAAAAATATCCTCTTTTATCAGCCGAACAAGAAGCAGAATTAGCCGATGAAGTAAAAAAAGGCAATGCAAAGGCGGTGGAGACTCTTGTTACATCAAACTTGAGGCTCGTAATAAAAATGGCAAAACGGTTCAGCTCTAATGAAGCTCAAATTCTGGAATTAATTCAAGAAGGAAATATGGGCTTGATGAAGGCTGCCCGTAAATTTTCAAAATCATTTAAAGTGCGTTTTTCTAGTTATGCTGCTTGGTGGATAAAGCAGTCATTTTTGCGGTATTTAAATTCAGCCGACAAAATTATAAAACTTCCTGTACGCAAAGAGCTTCTTATGCGCCAGTTAAGTCAAGAAGAAGAAAGCTATAAAATAAGATACGGAACTTTACCTTCTTATCAACAGCTTGCAGAAATAATGAATGAAAAGATAGATATTATAGCTCAAGTAAAATCTTTTAACTATGGGGAGGTATATAGTTTAGATGACCCCGTCGATAAAGAAAATACTTCGACCCTATATGACTTTATTCCATGCAATACCTATAATCCTGAAGAAGAAGTTATAGACAATGAATTCAAAGAAAAATTAAATAAGTGTTTGGAAATACTTAATGACCGCGAAAAAGATGTTTTAAAAAACAGATATGGCCTTGACGGCATTATGACCTCAACTCCGTTTGCAGTCTTAGGAAAAAAATATTCCATTTCGGCAGAATCCATCCGCCAAACTCAGCTTCGAGCTTTAAGAAAGCTAAGAGCCGATAGAAATAAGATTAAGGCCCTGGTTTCGGTGTAGGTATTTTTTTTGCCACCTGATTTTTTTTGTAAAATGTGGTACAATGGGGCTAGAGGTATAAACATGAACATAGAACTTTTAGCTCCGGCAGGGAATACTGAAGCCCTTGATGCCGCCATAAACGAAGGAGCCGATGCCGCATATTTAGGCTTAAAAACTTTTAATGCGCGTATGCGCTCCTCCAATTTTGCATGGAGCCAATTTGAGGCAACCGTAGACAGTCTCCATAAAAGGAATAAAAAGGTCTATGTTACGGTAAATACGGTTTTAACCGAAGAAGAAACCGAAAAGATGTACCGCTTTTTAAAATACCTTGACTCGATTGGGCCTGACGGCATCATTGTTCAAGACTTGGGTGTCGTTCAAATGGCTAAAACACATTTTCCAAAATTAAAGCTTCACGCCTCAACCCAGATGAATATAGCTTCTGCCAAAGCTGCGAATGCTTTGAGCCGCTTCGGAATATCACGGGTTGTTTTAGCCCGGGAGCTTTCATTAAAGGAAATCGAAGAAGTAAACTTAAACACCTCCTGTGAGCTTGAAGTCTTTGTGCACGGAGCCCTCTGCGTATGCCAATCGGGGCTTTGCATGTTTTCTTCATACCTCGGAGGAAAATCGGCGAACCGCGGAATGTGCGCCCAAGCCTGCCGAAGACTTTATACGGCACACACTCCTCAGGGCGACAAAGACGGCTATTATTTTTCTCCCCATGATTTGCAGCTAATCGACTATGTTCCCGATCTTATAAAGGCCGGGGTTTCTTCATTTAAAATAGAAGGAAGAATGAAGAGCGCCGAATATGTGGGAACCGTAGTTTCGGCCTACCGCCATGTAATCGACAATTGGGAAAACAGCAAGAAAGAAGCCGTCGAAACAGGCCGCCGAATTTTAGCCGGAGACTTTGCCCGCAAAAAGACTAGCTTTTTATTTGTTTCTTCAAAGGCCGAAGAAATATTAAACCCGAATCAGGCGGGCGGAACGGGCATTTTTTTAGGAACGATAGACAAAACCGCTCAATTTAAGATTAAAGAAGTTGAAGGGAAGACTAAAGAAGACCCGATGCGCAAGGTGCACTATGCACTTTTAAAAGGAGGCTCTTATACTCCGGATTTCGGAGATTCGATTAGGCTTCATACAAAGGACGACCGCGGAAGGGAAAGCTGGAAAATTCAAGATATAAGAATTGAAAAATCGGTTTCAAAAAAAGGCGGGCCGACAGAAGAAGTATGGATTCAGGTTCCTGCCGATTTTGGAATCGGGGACAGTGTTTACCTCTTACAGACCAAGAGCATGAGTAAGCGTTATGCCCCGGTGCTGCCCAAAAGTTTAAGTCCTTTTAGAAAAAGACCGGGAGACGATAAACTGCCCGAACTTAAACTCTATCCTGAATTAAGCGCTGCCGAAGCTAAAAACAAGCAAGAAGACAAACGAGGTAAAAAGATTTTAAGTAAATCCAATATAGACATTTTCCCTGACGGCCTCTATGTGCAAGTATCTTCAATCAGCAGCCTCCACACAATTCTTTCCGATAGGCCTGTACGGGTTATTATAAACCTTAACGAAGATACAAAGGAGGCCTTAGCCGGCACAGGAAAAATCGATAGACCTCTTCCTTTCTCAAAACGTGAAATTTTTATTTCGCTCGATCCCTTTGTGGGACAGGCTGAAAGCGATGAACTTGAAATCTATCTTTTGAGTCTTATCGAAAAAGGCTTTACTCAATTTGTAATCAACAATCCCGCTCATATTACAATGTTAAAGAACAAAAACTTGAACCTTGTTGCCGGCCCCTATCTTTACGGCTTTAACCGATGGGCCGTAAAATGGCTTCAAGAAAACAATATTTTGCAGTTTGTTTCTCCAATAGAAAACTCGCAAAAAAACCTTGAAAATGTTTACGCTCCGGGTATGAGAAAGCAGGTTTTAATTCCGGTTTTTGCTTATCCGGCTTTATTTAGAATGCGATTTACTCTTCCGAAAACTTATGATTTTTTGTATTTTTCCGATAAACAAGGAGAGGCATTCAAAACTTTTTCGACGCCGTCGTCTTCTTTTGTATTGCCTGAAAAACCGTTCTCAATAACCGATCGTATCGGAGCTCTTGAAAAAAAAGGGTTTGATAAATTCCTTTTGGATTTCTCCCATACCGAAATTGAGCGCACGGAATATAGGTATATTGTAGGGTCTTGCCGAAAGGGAACATTACTTGAAGATACTTCCAGATTTAACTGGAAGGAAGGTTTTTATGATCCGGCAAAGATTGAAGCCCGTAAATCAAAATTATAGAGATATTTAATATTCTTGACATTTAGGGGCTTTTTTTACTATAATTATGCTTAAAGGAGTCCACATGTCAAATACAAAAAGTACCTCAATCACATTTACGGGAACAGTGAAAAAGCGTTTTTATTCTGTCGGAACAAAGCTTTTGTTTTTTACTATTGTGTTGCTTTTAATCCAATATGCGGTAATTGCATACAAAGATTGGAGAAGTTTAAAAAAATTTTCTCAAAATCAAATACAAATGATGGCCGACTTAAAACATTCTGCATTTAACCATGAACTGAGTACCTATGAAATAATGGGGAAAATCCTATTAGATACTATTTCTAAAAACGATCAAATTATCGAAGCCTTTGCCGAAAGAGATCGGGTAACTCTTACTGAACTGACCTCTCCATTATTTGTAGAAATGAAACATAAGTACAGGGCTAAACAGCTCCATTTTCATACGGCTCCCGCCATTTCATTTTTACGGGTCCAGAATCCAAAAAAATTCGGAGATGATCTTTCAAGTTTTAGACAAACCGTTTTAAAAACAAATTCCGAAAAAAAAGAAATATACGGATTAGAAATGGGAGTGAGCGATTTAGGTTTTCGAGTTGTTAAACCTCTTTTTAATAAAGCGAATAAGCACATAGGTTCAGTAGAATACGGCGGAGCAATCGATAATGAATTTATAAAAGAATTTACTGAAAGTTCTACTTCGGATGTATTGTATGGAGGTTTACAGGTAAGCGTATATGCCCATACTTTAGAAAATGAATATAAGATAATGGGATCTAACTTTGAAAGCGATATAGCGGAAAACTGTGAATCGATAATGGAAAAATTTAACTACAATGAAAATTTTATCAATATTGAAGGAATTAATGCAGCCGCTTATTATCCTCTTTATGATTTTTCGGGAGATAAGATAGGCTTTGTTAAATTTTTATATTCTGTTGAATCCATTCAAAAAAGCCAAGCAAACTTTTTTCTAAAGACGACTGTGATTTTGCTGTTTATATTCATTCTCTTTGTTATAACCATTATAATATTTACAAAAATCTTTATCATACGGCCGGTTAACAAGGTTATCGATAAACTTAAAGGTATATCCGAAGGCGATTTAAGGATTCAGTTGAACGAAACGGGGAATGACGAAATAGGAAAACTGACAGGATATTTTTCAAATACGATAGAAAAAATAAGTTATATGATAAAATCCGTTTTGATGCATTCAAATCAAATAAAAGAAGTAGGCGAGGTTCTTGCAAGTAATGTAACTGAAACGGCAAGCGCAATACATCAAATCAGCCAAAATATTGAATCCGTAAAAACTCAAGCTATGAATCAAAGTTCCAGTGTAAACGAGACGGCCGCCACTATTGAGCAGGTAATAAACAGGCTTGGAGAGTTGGACAGCGACATTGAAGTGCAAGCATCAAGCATTGAGCAGTCCTCTGCGGCAGTTGAGCAAATGGTGGCCAATATAGCTTCCGTCACAAATAATCTTGAAAAAAACAACACTCTTATTAAAACCGTATACGAACAAACGAAGCACGGTAAAGATGGGGCAAGGTCTGCAAATGATGTTGTAGAGCAAATAGCTTCTTTATCGGCCTCCTTGCTTGAAACAAGTGAGATTATTCAAAATATTGCAAGTCAGACAAACCTTTTAGCTATGAATGCTGCAATTGAAGCGGCTCATGCAGGCGAAAGCGGAAAAGGGTTTGCCGTTGTTGCCGATGAGATAAGAAAACTTTCCGAAGAATCAAATATGCAGGGTAAACAGATTGGTGAAGTTATGAAAAAATCTACCCAGATTATCGAAAAACTTACAGTCGTAGGAAAGGAAGCAGAAAATTCTTTTATCAAAGTATATGAATTGGTAAATCAAATTTCCGAGCAAGAAGAGCTCATGGTTTTTGCAATGAAGGAACAAGAAAACGGAAGCAATGAAGTTCTGCAGGCAATAAAAAATATAACTGCGATTACCGGTGAAGTTAAAAACAGATCGGTCGAAATGCTGTCGGGAGGAATTAAGGTTTCGGATGAAATGCAAAAACTTCATACGCTTACAAAAAATATTACCAACAGCATGAACGAAATGTCTGCCGCTGCTTCCGAGATAAACAATTCAAGTCAGGAAGTGAGTGCTATATCACAAAAAAACAAAGACAGTATTGATCAATTATCTGTTGAGGTAAACAAGTTTAAAGTATAAGATTTGCCGAAGAAAACTTGTAATTAAACCTGAATAATCAAAGCACCGGTTTTTCTGTCATGGAAGAACCGGTTTATTTTTTCGCTTTCAATTTTTATGAGGGAGCCGTCTACGTATTCTTTAAGTTTTGACCTTGCTCCTTTTTTTTCGGTTAAGAGTAAAAAGCCTTTTTCGGAACAGGCGTAACGGCCGATCTTTCCCTCGCCGAGTTTTATTATTTCGGAGCTGATGCGTGCAAGGAATTCTTTTTTATTCTCAACTTGTTTTGTTTTTTCGGTCCGGCAATATATAAACGAAAGACTTGCTCGAGTCTTTTCGAGCTTTGCGGCTTCAGAAAGCTCAACAAGTTTAGAAGGAGCGTCATCTGCATAAAAAGAAAAATGACACCACTTGTCCGAGGCTATAGGATATTTTATATCATTTTTTTCAGATACTTTTTTCCCGGGAATAGGACAGATTCCCGCGTGCGGACAGGGAGAAAGGATCTCGCATTTTTTTTCGAGGAAGTTTTTGCGTAAGGCTGAAACGAATTCGCCGGCAAGGGGAATGCCGGGCTCAATTACTAAAGCGGCACCGTCTTTTTGAAGATAGTGCAGGATTGTTTTTGCAGCTCTTTCAGCTTCGCCTTCAACCTTAATTGAAGAATCCCAAAATATTTCGTTAAACATATTTGCACTTACAAAAAGCTTTACCTTCTCTTTTAGCGGAAGGCCGAAACTGCCGTTCAGCTTTGTTAGCTTCCAGTTTGAAGCCTGCTCTGTTCCGCACTTACTTTGATTTGTAAAGTCAACAAGAGAATTAAACAAGGCCTCTCCTGCCGCCAAGGCCTTCCCCGAAATATCGGCACAATACCAATGAAGTTTTTTTGTACGCAGTTCAGGCTTGGCAATCCAAAAAGCACACATGAGGGTCATAGGCCCGCAGCCGAAGTCGGCAATTACATCTCCGTCCTTTAAATCAAAATCAAGATTGCCTATCAATTTTGACATGCGCACCAAGTTCCACCACATGTAGTGGTAAATATAAGCCGTTAATTTTACGGAATTGTTTAGGTAATTTACTTTTCGGGAACTTCTTTCATTTGTAAGTTCGTGGAAGAGGATACGGATATCCCTAGGAATCAAAGCGGTTTGCTTTGAAGAAAGTTTAAGAGCATCTTTTATGATAAGGTCAAAGGAATTTAAAAGACGATTTGTGTTCTCATCATTTTCTTTAAAAATATTTTTCCCCGTATTTTTTGTTTTTACAATCTTTATAGGAAAATCATCCCGAGTATTTTTCTTTTCGGTTCTTTTTTCTTTATTCGAAGTTTCATCAAATTCTTTTTCTTTCTTTTTTTGATGCTGAAATTTTGCTTCATTCTTCTTTACAAATTTTTCATAAAATGGTTTATTTTGTTCCGTCATTTTTTTCTTCCCGTATAATTTCGTAGATACTTAAAAGTTGATCCCTAAGTTCGGATATTTTAGCTGTAACCGAGCCTTGAGCTGCACTTTGATTTATTATCTCGGCAGCAGCACCTTCAACCGTGTACTTCTTTTTATTTATTAAATAATCCAACCGATAGATGATTCCCAAATCATGTGAGCTGTACAATCTTCTTCCGCCTAAATCCTTTTTAGGCTGCAAGATAGGAACGTTATCTTCCCAATATCTTAGAGTATGAGACTTTACTCCCGTAATTTTTTCAACCTCACCTATCGAAAAACTTTTCATTACCAAAACCTTAAATTTAATTTGCGATGCTTTGCTCTAAAGCCTTTCTTCCCAGCGCTTTCGGCTTCCCTTAACTTTTAACAAAATGGGAATCATTTCAAAACCCAAATCGCTTCTGATTTTATTTTGAATATAGCGCATATAGGATTCCGTCACATAATCGGGCCTGTTTGAAAACAATAAAAACTCAGGCGGGCGGGAACCGGTCTGCACAATGTACTTAAAGGTAAAAGCTGTTTGACGGCCTTGCGGAGGAGGAGCTGCCTGAAGCCAATCTTTTAAGGCAATGTTAAGGGCTGAGGTTTCTATTTTTTTATTCAGCTGCTCGAACATTTTGACGGCAGTATTTAAAAGCTCCTTAATTCCCGTTCCCTCATTTGCCGAAATTGCAAGCACGGGAGCATAGTCCATTTTGCCGAACATAACCTTTATTCTTTCTTCCTCATCCTTAAAGGCTTGTTTTGTTTGCTCCATCAAATCCCATTTGTTTAAAACAAAGATAACGCCCAGCCCGCGGTTTGTAGCCTGTACTATAATTTTTTTATCCTGTTCTGTTAAGCCTTCTTGAACATCTATCATGTGAAAAACTATGTCGGCATTGTCCATGCTTTTAATTGCACGCACTACGGAATAATATTCTATATTCTCGTTCACCTTTGCCTTACGCCTTATCCCTGCCGTGTCCTGAATCACAAACTTTTTATTTTTATAAGAAAATTCGCCTTCAACAATATCGCGGGTGGTCCCTGCAACATTCGAAATTATCGAGGCGGAAGAATTTGTAAGATAATTTGCCAAGGTCGATTTTCCCGTATTGGGTTTACCCACAATAGTAATTCTTATTCCGGCATCTTCTTCAAACTCTTCTGCCTTGCTAAAGTCCAGTCCTTCTGTCAGTACTTCGGCCAAGTCTGAAATATTGTCGCCGTGTTCTGCACTTATGCAGGTCAAGGACTTAAAGCCGTAAGAGTAATAGTTACAAGCCTCTGCCATGAGCCTTCCGCCCTCGGTCTTGTTTACGGCAACAACCAACTTATTAAAATAGGGGCGCAAAAATTGAATAAACTCTTCGTCCTCAGCAGTTGCAAGCCCTGCATCAAGAAGAAGTAAAATCCTATCGGCCTTTTTTAATGTGGAAATAGTTTTTTCCATAACAAGCTCGTCGATAGTATCTTCTGTCTTTTCCCCGCTCCTGGTCAGTTTAAAACCGCCCGTATCTACAAGAAGAACAGGAAGACCGTTTACGATTGCCTGAGCTTCAACAGGGTCGCGGGTTACACCGGGAGTCGGATCAGTGATCGAGCGGCGCTTTCGTAAAAAGCGGTTAAACAATGTAGACTTTCCGACGTTAGGGCGGCCTACAATGGCTATCAGGGGAATGTTCTTATATTTTTTTTGATGAGAAAATTCAGGAACTTCCGGACTCTCATTGTTTATATTTTCTTCTTCAAAAAAATCGTCTTTATTTTTCGGCATAATATTTCTCCAATGTTTTTTGTACCTTTTCTTTTATTTGAGCTGCGGAGTTTAAAGTTTTAATTT
This sequence comes from Treponema sp. OMZ 790, assembly GCF_024181285.1. Classification (NCBI taxonomy): domain Bacteria; kingdom Pseudomonadati; phylum Spirochaetota; class Spirochaetia; order Treponematales; family Treponemataceae; genus Treponema; species Treponema sp. OMZ 790. Next base: position 2,979,947 of record NZ_CP051201.1, read on the forward strand.
CTTCATATAAGGCTTCCGCATCCTTGACATTTACAGACTGCATAAACTTTTGCATTTTTAAAATTTTTCCGGCAGGCATACTAAAATGCCGCAAGCCCATTCCTAAAAGCAAAAAGGCTGCATCTTCATGCGAGGCCATTTCGCCGCACATCGAAACCAAATGCCCTTCCTGCTCTTTTATAAATCTTTGTGCATTGATGACGTTTTTGATAAGGCGCAGGACAGCCGGTTCAAAATAGTTTGCAAGATAGGCAACCTTTGTGTTTTCCCTGTCTGCTGCCATCGTGTATTGAATAAGATCGTTTGTTCCGATAGAAAAGAAATCCAGATGCGGAGCATAGAGGTCGGCAGCTACAGCCGTCGAAGGAACTTCAACCATGATTCCGACATTGACCTTTTCAATTATTTTTTTTCCGGCAGCATTACATTCGAGCTTACATTCCTCAATTATTTTTTTAACTTCGATAATTTCTTCAATATTTGAAATCATAGGAATTAAAAGAAAAACGTTTCCGAATACTCCGGCTCTTAGGATAGCCTTGATTTGAGTTTTAAATACTTCTTTTCTGTCTATACAATAGCGGACTGCCCGCCAGCCGAGAAGAGGATTTTTTTCGCGTAAATGTTCTTGTTCGTCAATCATCTTGTCGGCGCCCACATCAAAGGTGCGGATAATTACCGGCTTTCTGCCCATTGCCTCAACAACTTTTTTATAGGCTTCAAATTGGGTATCTTCATCGGGAATTTTTCCGTCCTCTAAGAATAAAAACTCGGAGCGGAAAAGGCCTATGCCGTTCGAGACGGTAACGAATTTATTTTCAATTTCTTCGGGGAAGGCAATGTTTGCATTTACCGAAACCTTAACCCCGTCCTTTGTTGTAATCGAAAGGCGCTCGGTGTAGTTTTTTTGAGCTTCCAAGAGCTCCTTAATTTCAGCCTTTCTTTTTTCTATACGGACCTCATATTCTTTTATGAGGGCTTTGGAAGGGTTAAACAAAACAAAGCCGCCGTCCGCATCGAGGGCTGCAGGCATATTTGTTCTGGCAAAATCCATACAGTCTTTTACGCCCACAAGCATGGGGATATCCCAAGCGCGGGCCATAATCGAAATATGGCTGGTAACTCCGCCTTCTTCCATGATTATACCGCTCACTCCCGCATTTTTGACCAAGAGGGCTTCAGAGGGTTTTATCAGCTTGGCTGCAATAATCGCACCCTTGGGAACCTTTGTAAATCGGGAATCCCTCGGCCCCTGTTTGAGAAGATGGACAAAGACGGATTCAAAGGCATCCTGAATATCCACAGCCCTTGCACTCAGGTACTCATCTCCGGCTGATTTTAACATCGCAACGGTTTCGTCCAATTTTCTTTTTAAAACGGACTCGGCATTCATTCTTGTTTTTTCGATATTGGAAAAAACGGAATCCAAAAAGGCCGTATCCGACAGCATAAGAATGTGGGTAGAGATAATATCTTCGCCGGTCTTGTCGTTTTCGCTTTTTTCCCCATCCGAAGATGAGGATATTAATTCGGAAAGCTCGTTCTTTGCCTTTTCGACGGCTCCGGCCAATCTTGATTTTTGCGAAGCGATTTCATTTTCGGATATGGAATAAGACGGAATCACCGTTTCAGGCTGCTCCATCACACAATATAAGGGCCCGGCGGCTAAACCGTCGGAAGCTATGAGTCCGTTAAGTTTTTTCATACTATCTTTATTATAGTAGAAAATGAGGTGATTGGCAACTATTAGGAGGGAAAAGGTAAATAGCGAATTTACAACAAAGGAAACTTGTATAATAAAAGTAAACAAGTTTCAAGATAGTTGAAGCCGTCAGCATATTCTTTTGGAGGGAAAATCATTCGCCCAGACAGGAAATACTTTTTTAAGGTGTTTTGACTAACATTACAACTATCTTTCGAAGATGGTTTCCCAGCCTGTAATTTTTCCGTTAGCTGAATATTCAAGTGTACGTTTGTCGGCTCGGGAGCCCCATATCAGATTCTCCAAATGATTATCGCCAAATTCGTCTATCCACTCTCTGCACCATACGCTTTTGGCTTTGCCGACCTTTATGGCATTTGCCAATTTTGCCATCTCCATAACAAATTCTTCTATTTCCTGCTCGCCTTTTATATCTGCATAACGCTCGCTTATGTAAATATAAACTTCGATATGAGCTTTAAAATTGCTTATATGATCATTCGACGGGTCGCCGCAACCGGGCATATCAAAGATAAAATCGGGGTAATATCCGACTAAGGGATTTCTTATATTGACATCTTTTGATAGAGAACCGTTTACAGTGTTTCTATGAAAATAAATATATGAGTCGCGTTGGGGGAATTGCTTTATCTGCCAGTCGCCGTAGCTAAGTCCGCACGCTTTTGCCTGATTAATATCGTTAATCTGTTCGTTAAGATAGAGTGTACATATCTTTTCATTGTTTTTGCGATTCCATGTCAAAACTCCACCCAAAGGCGCATTTTTGCCGGTAATTCTGGGAACTCCGTTTTTTTCAATTTTAAGAATTCTATTTTTCATTTGCTCGGAGTGAATACTTTTACGAGGCAAACCTTTTATAAATTTATCAATGACTTCGTAGCATTTCATCCAATTCTCGGGATACTCCAAGCCTTGTAACAAATCTTCGACTTTACCGAGAATACAGTAACAATACCACATAGAATGTTTAGTTAATTCTTTCATATTCTTATTTTCCTTATAGTTTAATAGAACATACGTCTGCAAGAAACTTCATATTTCTTTCTTTTTTGATTAATCCGCTGTAATTGCCGAACTCGGGATAATCTTCATATAAGCCGTTAATATCAAGCGGCTCTTTGGTTTCATAATCCATTGTTTTTTTATTTATTTCGTCGTACTTGCGGTAGGCGGCATTGCCCTCCCTATCGAAAATAAAATTAATCCGATATTCTTCATTATCAAAAGATTTATCCCCGGGTGTATAGTAATTATACCAGACTTCATTTAAAAACAATTTCTTTTTCGCTTCGATTTCGGAAAAATGATAAGTTAAATAAGCACGTCCCACCTCATCCATAAAATTGACCCCTATGAATTCGTTTTTATGATTAATCTGTAAAAAAACAGCCGGGGTATCTTCTTCCAAGACAGTAACTTCATAAAGAAGACCGTCTTCGTGATTTTTTCGGGCTATATCTTCAATAGTCATCTGCCCTTTTTGAAACTTCTTAAAAAGTCTTGTTTTGTTCACCGTGTCCCAATATTCTATTGTATCGGATTCGGTTTTAAGTATGCCTTTCCACACATTATATCGTTGGTATATTATTTTCATATTTTTATCTCCTTTTGTTTAATTATAATTCCCGATTAATTATACCATTATTATAAACCTTTATAAAAACAATTTTATTTTTTCTTCGGTGTCTGCGGACACTCGTTCTTCCCGATAAAACCATTCGGATTTTTTATAGCTGTCAATCCATTGTTTGTCTCCATTCAGCAAACAGCTAAACTTATTCAGCAATCCTTTTTTTAAAATTAACAAATCATTAATAATTGATTCTCTAACCGTTTCCCCTAAAACAATCCCTTCTCTGTCCTTTTTATCAAACTTTTCCACAATAAAGCTATCACAATTTAATTGCACTAATTTTTTATCGTCATTCCTCATTATATAACTTAAATACGCATTAAATCTATCAATCGATACTTTTAAACCATAACTGTTTCTTTTTATAAGAATGGTTTCTATATCATTTAATTTTACAGTAACAAGTGAGAACTGCTCTATTATATCTTTATAATAGAAAGGTATCATTTCATTCAGTTCGCTCCATAAATTTTCCATTTGGAACATTAGTATATCTCCTCCCAGCCGTCATCTTGCGGGTCATATTTGGCAAATTCGCCGGTATCGGTCAATTCGTAAGCTATCAGTCCTACCTCGAAAATATCATCTTCGTCAGATGAAGCGGTAAAGAACAGAGCTTCTTCGGTAAGCAATGCAGTTCCATACTCTTCATGCCCGAATAACAAACCGTATTTATTTTTTTCTTGAAGCACATAATCGTATTCTTCCAATCTTGCTCTTAAACTGCAATACTGTTCCTCCGTGAAAGGTACTAAGTTTTCGTAATTATCAAAAAAGTTTTCATCATTCGAATGAAGTTCTTTTTCTTTAGTTTCAGTTCTATATAGGCTTATATCGTAACTCATTTTATATCTTTCTTTTGTTTAATTTGTAATTCATAATTCGTAATGAGGAATTGGTCTGAAACTTGTCAAGTATTAGTATACAAGTTAAATTGCTAATTTATAGTAAAAATCATTCGGGCATTGATAGCCGATGCTCGAATGAAGCCTCGCACCATTATAATAAAGCTCAATATATTTGACAATAGTCATCTTTGCTTCATCAAATCTCATATGCCGTATTGAAGGCATTTCTCGCTTTATCGTCTTCCAAACGCTCTCTATTGGCTGATTATCCTGCGGTATCCCTGGTCGGGAAACACTTTTGATAAAGCCCGCCCTTTCAATCAACTCTGTTGTTGCTTTTGATGTGAATTGAGCTCCTCCATCCGAATGATAATAAGGCTGTTCAGCAAGATGAGGATTCCTTCCATACGCCATTTTAAAAGCATCATGTACAATGCTTTCCCTCATGTGTAAAGCAATAGCCCTTCCTACAATACGTCTTGTTGCAACATCAATTATTGCGCAAACATAAAGCTTTCTGTTTGCTATCCTAAACTCGCTTATATCAGAGCACCACAGCTTGTTCGGCACAGTTATGGAGAACTTATCAATAATCAAATTCTGTCTCATAATTTTTTCTTTTGCCTGAACTTTCTTTTGTTGAATCTCTTTTTTAGTTTTCTTTCTACCTCCTTTTGCTATTAAACCATATTTTTTCATTATACGGCTGATTTTCTATTCACTCACCTTTATTCCATTATTGGCGAGCTCCTTTTTTATCCGTATCCTTCCTGAATTGCCGTCATTTCTTTTAAATGTTGAAACGATTGCTTTTTCAAGTGCAATTTCTTCTTCTTTCACCGCTCTTTTTTTTCGGTAATAACTGCTGCGCGAAGCTCCGAGTATTCGGCATACTATGCTCACTTTTTCTTTTGGAAAAAGTTTTTTGGTTATTTTAACCTGTTCTCTTCTTGTTCCGCATAGTATGCCCGAAGTTTTTTTAGGATTTCATTCTCCAGTTTCAAATACTCGTTTTCTTTTTGCAGTTTCTTTAGCTTTGCATCTTCACTGCGTAGCTTGCCGGAACCGACAAAAGCTTCATCTCCATAGGTTTCATACAGACTTATCCACCGATACAGAAGCTGCAAACCTACATTAAATCTTTCGGCTACAATTTTCACCGGCATCTTTGATTCAAGCACCATTCGGCACGCTTGCTCTTTCATTTCCTTTGTATAATTTTTGTAAACTCTTCCCATAATATTCTCCATTATACTTGTTTACTTTTATTATACAAGTTTCTATTAATTCTTAATTCCTAATTAAACATTAATATATGCTGGATAGTCATAAGGATGAAAACTGCCCTTTAATAAAATATACAAATCATTATTTCTATACACATACTTATTTATTATCCGCCATTATAATATATTATATATTATACCACATTTTTTTAATTTACATATACTTATTTTTTACATTTTCCCAAGTCGTTATTTTCACCAAAATTAATATTTTTCTTCTTCACCGCAATCCGAATGTTCCCAGCCGTAAATCCAGTTATCCGCTATTAAATGAAACAGTTCGTTGTCGGTTTTATCTTTCAGCAAGTTTAAAGCTTCCGCAACATCTTTCAACAACCAGTCTTTACTGTTCATAGTAAACCATGCTTCTTTCAGCTTGTTTTGAAACAGATATTGATGAAATAATTCTTTGAGATTTTTCTTCTCTTTAAACCAAATGGGCAGGTTCTGTGGATTTTCGATACAATCTATTTCGCCGATTTCGAAACTGCAAGCGTCGTTACAGTCCTCGGTTTATTTTCTCCGGTTAAAATTTGCAAGCAAGGGTTTGATGATTTACTTCATCGGTATATTCCGCTTTCCAGTAATGTACGTCATTGACTTCGGTATATGTTATTCCGGGTATGTTTTTTTGTACGGGAGTCAAAAAAGGTTTTTCAAGGAAAACAAACAAATGAGCCAGTTCGGTTTTAGAAAATCCGCCTGTTGCCGTTTCTGTAATGGTATTACCTGCATGTAATTCCAATTGCAATATTTCTTTTAAATCATCACTTAATAACATTATATGCTCCTTATTTACCATAAGTTCTCCTTTTCAGTTTGTAATTCTTCACTAAGCATTCACAACCCATTCTTTTTATTCTTCCGGTAAAGCATCGGAAAAAACTTTTCTAATAGTTCATCATACTAATTTCCCTATATTTTTATGTCATTCCAAAATTATGTCCGGTTAAATTTTTGAAATACATTGTTTTGTTTGCGGTCTATATACAAGGCGATTTCATCTTCGCCATTGGTTTTATAATTGTACCCGCAAACCTTTCCTACCAGTTCATTGCTACGTGTAGTTGTCTTTGTCTTACTTAAAGAAATAATCGGTTTTCTTTCCTCGTCGTTCAAACCATGTGTATAGGCCGAACCTTGAATAAATTTTCCTGTTTCAAAATATTTATCGCGAGTAACCCAATAGTTTATTAATTGATCTGCGTATAATTTATAATCGGCTGATATCTTTTCCCATCTTTGAAGTATGTCAATATATTCAGGATTAAAACGCGTATCATCAAAAAAATATTTTTCTCCATTCCAATCGAATTTTATAAATTCCATTCCAAAAGAAATATTGTCGAAAATCATAAAATCATCAACCCCTCCATTTCCCCAGACAGATATAAAATGTACCTTACCCGCACCTTTATCCATATCCTGCAAATCAACACTCATTAGCGGAAAAAAAGCGTTTTATAAATAGGGTGTGCTTTTTCAAAAACTTCATCAATACTTGGGAATAATTTCATCATATCCTCCTTATTTATGTATTATCTTTGATTATTAATTTTTTTCTTCGACCCGTGAAGAAAGTATTTTTGCACTTTCTGCAAATTTTGTATCTTTTAATTTGGCAAATTCTTCACGATAAGTTGTTAATACTTCAAAAGAATAATAATAAAAACTATAAAATAGATTACCGGGGAAAACATTTTCTTCCTCGTACCGGAGTAAATCATCTTCTTCATTATAAATTTCAGACCATAGATATTCTTCTTTTAACATATCTTCAAAAAGAGGCAAGGGTTCAGGATGTTCCAGTACTTCTCCATCGCAACAGCATTCAGCTATTACATCAAAAATTTCGAGAAGCCTCTCCACTATATAATCTGCATTTATGTTTGTTTCAGTTTGATTTAATGCTTTAATAAAAATTCTTCCAAGAAATACAAGAGCAAACGGAGTTGCATACCATAGAGTACTTTGATGTTCAATGTTTATTGAAATTTCATCTAATGCTTTTTCTATTTTATCCGATTCCTGCATATTATCCAATACTTCAAAATATTGAGGAAACAGAGTTGCTCTTGCATAAGTTGTAGGAAGACGATTCCAAGGAACATCATCTATTTTTAAGTTGTGAATATAAGAATTATTTTTCATATTACAGATTATATTTTTCAATTAACTCCATCAACACATAGGCAGTGTCAATTTCTTCTGAAAGTAAATCGTCAAACTCTTCTTCAAGTTCATCCTGCATATCGCAAATCCATGATAAAAATTCTTTTGCTTTTTCATAGTTTTGATGAATAAAATAATATTCACCCAAAATACATTTTGCAGATACCACACTGGCAAGATCATCATCCATTTCGATAACCTTATTCAAAGTTTCCAAGGCTTCATCATACAATTTCTTGTTTAGTTGAAGCAATCCTTTTTTTAGGTATAATTCTCCGTTCATATTTATCTCCTGCTAAAATAAGCATCTTATGTCTATTCTATCATTTTTTATTGATTTTTGTAAGCTCTGTAATTATATTGTCAAGTGTTTCAGAAACGGAATTAAAGCCGGCTTTTTTTGCGGCTGCCGGAGCTTTTTCCAATGCAAGTGCTGAGGCATCCTTTAAAGCTGCCGCATCTTTTAGCGAAATAAGACTTTCCTTTGCCGCGGTATTCTCCAAATAATCCGTAATAGTTCTATCGTCATTCAAAAGTGAAAAGCAATTGCAAATCATTATGCCGATATGAGAAAGTGTTATATAATCGTGTTTTTTCTGCATAAGCTCTATGATTATCGGCCAAACTTCGGAAGTTTTCTTTAAGTACCAAAGCAGACTTGCTGCGGCCTGTCTTACTGAAGCATCTTGGTGTACCAAAAATAATTCTCCGAGTTTGCAAGCTTTTATTTTGAATTCCATGTTTTCTTTTTTTTGGATAAAGGTTTCAGAATTTTTTACTAAATGAGCTGAATCAATATAACGCTCACAATACATTTTTATCAAAAATAAATATTCCCATAACAGCTTCGGATCTTTTTCGGATTGTATTACTTCAAACAGCTTTGTATAATTAGCAGCTTCTGAAAACCAATCCCTTATCGGATATGTATTTTTCGTGCCGACTTCCAAACAAGAGGCTTGTCTTAAAAACCTTATTCCTTTTGTTCTCATACTAATATCGTTGCTTTGAGCTTGCAGTAATGCTTCATCTAATGCTTCTTTTGAATATTTTATCATATTCTTTTTTATACCTCCGCTAAACTTTTAAGAACGATTTCTTTAAATAGTTTGCAATCGAAATTGCAGCCGGCAGCTTTAAGTTTTTTTTCGATCAGTTCACCTGAGTTTATCAATAAATTTTCCATAATCAAAATAAATTTCTTTTTTATCGGAAGAAGGGGTTCTAAAGTCCAATAATTTTTATCGATACAAAACTCCGCCGTATATTCTTTTTTTGTACTGGAATACCGGCTTACGCTAATACCGGTTTTTTCACAATAAGCGGAAACATCTGCGCCGATATACACATTGATTTTTATCTTATTAAGACCTTCAAAAGAAGATTTTTCAAAATGTTCTTTTAAAGATTTTCTCATTTTTATCATCAATGAATGAATGATTTTTGCTCCGTCAACCTCAGCCGTAATTTCTCCGCCGATTGCGGCACTCAAAAAAAAATCCATATATTGCTCGATATCATTTTCTTTTATTTTTAAGTTTAAACACCATAGCAATAATCAAGACGCATACCCAAAGGCTAACTTCGGTTATACCTATCGTGATTAAGGCATCTTTAACCTCAGCACCGCCGCTGCCCTTGCCGTAAACTAAATACCACCACAGTGCGGAAACGGCAATCGAAACGGACAAAACTATTGCAGAGGCAATCCTGCCTTTTTTTGTCATCAGTCCGTTAGGGTTTTCTTTCGTTGCAAATTTCTTTGCACCTATTGTTACCAGTAAAAACAATCCCAATAAAAAAGGAGTTGCTAAGACCGCCATTTCAGGCGTTATTCCTATTCCCATATTTTCCCACCTCGTTTTTATTTTATCATTTTTTACCACTCTTCAAAATTTTGTTCAATGAGACGCTCAAATGAACAGGCAATAACCCGCTTTTTTTCTATGTCGAGATCAAATAAAACAACGCTTCCGTCAGCTTCAATCGCTATCGGATTCCCCGAACCGTCATCTGCAATCACAAGACTTGTATTTATTTCAGGGAACAGTTTTATATCATTAAATAATTTCCGGGCATAACGGGTTAATTCAATAATTGTTTCTTTGCCTATGGATTCTCCATTTTCAAAAGCGTGTATCGTCAAACCCGCATAAGCTCCTCCGAAAAGTTTTATAAATTCCTTATAGTCCTCATCGAGCTTTATATTAAGTTCTTGTTCGGCAGCGGTAATTTGCTCAATATCGGCAGGCTTTCCCCTTAGTGAAGGGTGTCTATCGAAAAATATTTGCAGCCGTTTTATCAATTTTTGTTTCATACCTTACTCCATAGACAATTCAAGATAATACTTTGCGAGCACTTTGAAAACACTGTCAAAAAAATAAAGAGAAAGAACAACAATTATAGGAATGATGATAAGCTCAATGTAATATAGTTTAACCGACATTGTATTTTGTTGAAAAATTTTTATTTTTCTTGTGAGCCGGCCAATAGCTAAAAAAAGGTTTGTTATTATAAATGCTATTAAAAATCTATACCCTTCGATAACAACATCAAAAGAAAATCTAAGAGCTTTGGCACCAGGCCATTTGCTTGGAAAATAGTACCCGATGATATACACCGCAATATTCAGCGTGATGTAGTTCAAAAAAGTTTTAAAATATCTATTTTCAATTTTGGGAAATAAATCCGGAAGTCCGCCCCAAAGGGGGGCCGAATCATTATATCTTCTTTGTTTTATCAACATGAAAAACCGCGTAATCAGCAGTATATCGGCTGTAAAAACTAAGAGAGTAAAAATTACCATTACTGTTGTAGTTAAAATTTTATTCATATTAATTTCTAAAGATATGCGGAAAATTCACTGTGAAAACTTCCTGTTCTTTGGGAGAAAGATTCTCGAAGTCTTTATTTATCCTTGCAAATATCTTTTTTGCAAGTTCATTTTCCGGGGCATATCTTGCAAGATACTCAACTATTAAAGAACCCGCTTCAGGTTTATTTTTTGAGCTTTTGATTGTTTTAAAACCGTACTCAGCTGCATAAGGAACAGCCTTGCCGTCCGGTTTGTGATTGAAGGCAACAACTGCGTACCACTTTGCTTTGAAATCTTGATTTAACAAGAGGCTCGCCAAATATTTATTTTCAGTCCCCTCGGCTAAGTAAGCAATCGTTAAAACACTTGCACCCTGCACATCTAAGTTCTTATAAGTGGTAACTTCTTTTAAATATTGAATTGCTTTCTGCGTTCCGAGCATACGCAGAGCTAAAACAGACCAATAGATTTCGTATTTATTACGGTTCATTTTAAGGCAATTAATCATAGTCTCTTCGGTGAAAGGCATTTTTTCATTATGAAAATATTCCGAAATTGCACCCGTTTCATCTATTTCGTCTAATGTCCAATTCGGAAAAAGCGTTGTCTTCATTTATTTTTTCCTCCTCTCAATTTTATATGATGTAATATAGCGTTGATATTTTCTACCATCGATGTTTTAATTTTCAGTTTATTCATATCTACTTCTTTTAAGTTTCCATCCTTGCCGTAGCCGCCGTATAGGACATCTTTTTTAAGGTTTGGTTTTAACGATAAAAACTCTTTATATGCCCGCTCATCTGCTCGTCCTTCAAACGAAGAACAAAACCATTCGCCTGTCATATAGCCGCTTTTGCCTATTTGCACGGCTAATGAAATATTGTGCAGCTCACATCTGCTTTGCTTTTCTGTATCAGGCCATTGGATCGGTCCTTGAAAATATTTACATCCTGCACAGCTAAGCCCGATGCTATCCCAGCGCGAAGAATATGAAAATATATCTTTTATTTTTGACATAATTTTTCTATTTCATCTTGCAATTTTTGATCCCATTCAAATTCCATATTGAATGAACCGTCAGCGTTTAAATAAAAAACGGCTTTGTTCCATTTATTTTTTCCGTCTTCTGTCATTATTTTGTGCAAATCTTTTATGTCTCTCATATTTTTAAAACTGTCAACTAAGGCTATGTTGCCGGCTGTGCCGTCCGGTTTTTTATATTGCAAAAAGCATTTTACCGCCCCTATATATTCAATCTGCAAAACAGCATTAACCCATTTTTCTTTAATTGAATCCGAAATCCGTTGTCCAATCCTCTTATAGATTTCATTTATCATACCAAGGCCTCCTTTTTTAATTATATCATAGTATTTGCTCTTTGATGAGTCTATCTAAATTTATTTTTTTTATTGTTCTATCTTTATCCATAATTTTTTCCATTTATCACAGAAGAGCTCTTAATAATACTTCTCGCAATCTATTAGTTAATTCTTCAGATGAGAGACATCCTATCGGCATTAGATTATCTAAAACTGAAACTCTTCTTTCAATCCAATTAAGACTATCATTGTAGAATAGATAGTAAGCAACATAAGCTATATCATCATTGTCTTTCAGTTTTCTTTTTAGTTTATCTAAAATAGATTTGTCTGTATTAAACCCGGCAGAGGCAACTTCTTTTTTGGCTATTTCCACGAAATTATCCCAAACATCATCACCGGAGTAGTACTGTTCTAAATTCATGACTTTATACCCAAATCTTCTTTTGAAAACCAAACATTACCGCATTCTCCGCAGCCTCAAAACTTTTCATCTTCGGTATCAATATAAGTTACAATTCCTTCCTGACAAATCGGAGCCACTGAACTATCCAAAAAAGAACGATAGAAAATCTTCAACTTGCTTTGTGCTTAAGCATTGCGAGAGAATACCTTCCGTATCATCAATAAAATTTTCTAAAGGCTCTTCCTCATCATCGCTTGTGTTAAATTTATATTTTTCTTCTTCCAGTTTCATACATTCAGATAAAAGAAAAAAGAAATCGGCAAGTGAAGAGCTTAAATGAAAGATCTGTCTTTTATCGATAGAACCATACACTCCTCCATTTTTCTTGTCAAAGTAAACAGCATCATCATTTCTATTTGCAAATACAACCCAATCTTTATTCCACTTTGTATCATCGTTTTGCCGCTGTCCTTCTTTATTAAGAATTATGTACCAGCCTTCCTGAGCTCTATCAAGTTTTATCTTAGGTTGAATGGTAAGAAAGAATTCTCCTCCGATTATTAACACATTATCGAAAGACATCAAAGAGTAAAACTGATCCAACTCATCTGTGCATTCGGTATTTTTCACGGCATCATCAATGACGGAAAAATTTCCCAGATCGGTTTTATTTCTGCCGAACACATTACTAAATTTTGTTAGAGCTTCTATTAGTTTCATAATATTTGTCCTTTTTTAATTATATCACAGTTTTTGTTCTTTGATAAGTTTATCCAAATATAATTTATCTACACCGATCCATTCAATGCTTGTTTTGCCATTTTTATAATTGCGATATTGGAAGATCATTTCATCCCTTGTTTGAAATAGTGCATTCACACCACAGCTATTTTCTAATTCACCTATCGTACAATCGATGATAAGCTCATCAATTAATTCAAGTGTAGATAAATCGAAAAGATAGCATTTCCCTTCAGTAGTACAAAAGATTCCGAAACTATCATTGATTTTTTGGATATTGGATAATGAATCTTTTTTAAATAGTGAATATGTTTTCTCGAGAATTTGTGTAAAATCGGAGGATGAAATTTTAATAAAGTTTGAGCTGTAAAAATCTGCAAGCAAAGCATATTTGTCGAAGCTAAACATATAGGATAAATTCTTTGGGAACTTATATATTACCTTCAGCTCATTATTGTCTAATTCTATGCAATAATCTTGAGAACCGTCCTGTCCTGCTGTAAAAGATACTATTATACGATTCTCTTCATTTAAGCCTGCAAAAGCTATTTCAGAACCGCTAAATTCATCTTCCAATTTTATGGAAACAATTTTATTTACGGCTTTATCGGATACCATTAAGCGTATGTAATTTTCGTCTATTCTCTTTGCCGCCCAAGTGATCTTACTTGTATGAGGCGACTGATAGATGACATCAGCTTGGATATTTAATTTTTTTTCAATCTCGGGATCAGGTTTTCTATTGAGGTCTTCTAAAAAGCAACCTTTGCTCTTATTATAGTATTTAATATAAATCATAGTTTAATATTGTATCTCCGCCCGATTTAAAAAAATTGAATCCGGATTATTAACCATTGGAATATAAATTATAAAAAGTCCGGATGATAATCCATAACCATATCTTTCAACAAAAGAAATATAAGAAGAAAATTTCCTTCCATTTTTAAAAGTAAAACTTTTAAGAACAGATAGATCTCCATTTGTAATTATGTTGCTATTTTTTATTAAACCGAAGTCCATATTATTCTTTATATCTGTATCTATTATACGCTAATTCGGTTTCGGTATCAAGGTGTTGTCCTTGGCAAAGGAAAGGATAATCACTTCAAAACAGAGTAAAAGACTAAATATTTTCAGAGATAAAATGACTCAAATCATTTTCAATAAATGAATTAAATGATTTATTTATAATATGTATTTGATTTTTCCCTATATCATGCAAATATACAGAAGTTTCATGAGGTATGATATATAACTCATCCCCATCACTATTCAACCATAATTCCCCAAATTTAATATATTCCTTCCGTAATTCTAACATATCAAAATCAATAAGAATTCCTTCCATTTTTAATTGCGAAATACAATAAAAAAATGCAATCACATCACTATGTAATAATTTATAAAAGAATGATGAGGTTAATTTTTCTTCGGTTAAATTATTTTCCACAACATCATTTTTCAGTAAGTGTTTTTTTATTACGGTAAACAAGTTAGGGTAACTTTGCTTCAATTTGGTAAATTTCAAGTCAAAATCAATAATATCAACTTTGTCATAGTTCAAGGAGATATCATCTATTTGCTTTCGCCATCCTTCCATATAATTGACTTGTGAATTTTCGTTATAAGATTGATTTATAGATTTTAAGTATTCACGAGCCGCATTTTGAGATATTAGAGCGGCACCCATTAAACCTTGTGGCATCTTAGGTTTTATCTTTAAATACCACCGCGGCGACAAAAATTGTTTTGCAAATTTTTCATTTTGTTTCCACCAATCAATCCATTCTTCGGGTAGGAATAGTCCTTCAGATAAATGTTTTAGCCCGTTTATTATATTATTTGTTTCCATGTTCGCATGTCTCCAAGTAGGATTATCACCCGCTAACCCATATCTATTATACGCTAATTCGGTTTTGCTATCAAGGTATTGACTTTGATAGCAGAAAGACAATCACCTCAAAAAACTTTATGCAAAATTATAATTGAAGAGGTTTATAAGATAATGCTTTTTCAACAATTTCTTCCGCTGTTAAACCGGCATATTCCAAGGAGAAAAATAAATCGGAAGCATTTGGATCTGGAATATTATCCAAAAATTTCAAAAGCATTTCATTATTCTCTTCTTCTGTTTTTCCGGCAGCATTCATTATATTTTTAGCAAGTTGTATTAATTCTTCTTTAGTCATAATGTTATTTCCCTCCGGATTCTACACAGTATTTGTATCTTTCCATTACTCTTCATCTGTTTCGTAACTGCCGACGAAGACAAATTTTTCGGGGTTGTTTTTAATGTAGGTTATCAGTTTATCGTCAAATTCATCGTGATTATAATAGAACCTATCATGCTTATCCAAAAAATCATTAAGAGCTTCTTCATCTTTTTTTTCCGCTTCTGAAAGCATATCCCAGCGCTGCTTCCTATCAAAAGAAATTGAGCCGCCAAAAAATTCTATCACTTCCAAGAAGTTCTTATATAAATCATCAATGCCAAAAAGCTTAAGACCTTCCAAGGCGTCTTGCCACACAATACCTGTGGAGTTGAAAAAAAACTGATGATGACCGCCGTTATCGGTTTCCACCGTATACCACTGCAGGGCTAATAAGTAACGCTGTTCCAAAGTAAAATCTTTAGCCGATTTTAGATATTCTTCATGCGTTCCGTAAATATTTACGGTGTACCACATAGGGTCAATGAGCCGATAAAGATCTATTTCTTCGCCCATTCCTTTAATGACTTCTGCCGTTAAATTTTCATTCATTGTTTTCATTTTTTATCCTTCTATATTCGCACTATCGAGTTTTCCGTCAAGATTTCCGTACACACAGATAATGTGCCCGAAAAACATATCATCATCATGCAGGTAAACAATAAAATTATTTTCAGGTTCGAGAACAATACTCGAAAGTTCAACCCTGTCGAAGAAGTCTTTTTTAGTAATTT
The DNA here is from genome assembly GCF_024181285.1 of Treponema sp. OMZ 790. Classification (NCBI taxonomy): domain Bacteria; kingdom Pseudomonadati; phylum Spirochaetota; class Spirochaetia; order Treponematales; family Treponemataceae; genus Treponema; species Treponema sp. OMZ 790. The sequence continues at coordinate 2,995,834 of NZ_CP051201.1, forward strand.
CGGGAGTCTCCTTCTCCTGCCAATCATTTGCCAAGCCGGTAAGCTGTTCTGCTGCAAATTTTTTTATTCTGTTTAGCCACTCATCGAAATTTTTTGTTGCGGCTTTATAAGCACTCAAAATATTTTTTAATTCTTCCAAATCTTCCGTTTCTACATTCAGGTCAATATCTTCATCCTTATACTTTATTGCACCTTCGAACCAGTTATATTCTTTATTCAGAACAAAATAAAAATCCTCATCTTCATAGATAACTTCGGTATTATATTCTTTTAGAATTTTGTCAAATCTTTTATCTTTCACGTCCTCTTCTAAGACTTCCACGAGCATAAAAAGATGTTTATGTTTCGAAGAAGAGTTCGGTTTTTGCGGACGCACCTTCACTCGGAAGGCCGTTTGCGGCTTAAAATAATATTTCCAATCCCTATCTTTTACAAGCCACTCTAAGCGAATGGACTCGGAATAAAGTGAATTATCCGCAAGGTCGATAAAAGCGAGCGGGCGATTAGACGGTACCCACATATCGCCAAATTTAAATGCCCCGCCGGTTTTAGTTTCGATAAGCACTAAGATTTCTTTTTCTTCTTCAAGAAATTTTGATTCAAACTGTTCTTTTGTACTTATATTTTCTATCATGGTTCCTCCATAGATAAAATTTTTCACACTCTTGTTTTTAAGTATACAAGCTTTTATGCTTTTTGTAAACTCAGGTTTGTGGGCAGGTTTTTATATAATATAACTTGACAAGAGTATATACATTGAATAGTTCCGGTTAATAAACCGATTTGTACAATCTTTTCAATATGTTTTCAAGTTTTTTGCCGTAGTTTGGGTCTGCCGCCCAAGTTCCGGCAAGCCCGTAAATTGTAGGAGCCTTTCCCTTAGGATTAACATATTTATACCGCGGATCGGCTAGAGGGCGGACAAGAGGCTTGGATGCAGCATAGGCCTTTAGGTGCTGAACATGGGCTAAAACTCCCGTCTTCTCGGTTGGAAAACTTTCTCCTTTTTTCCCTTCTCCGATTGAACCAAGGCCGCAAAAATTATTCATCTCCACGCTTACCAAACCTCCGAAGCGTAAAAAACCTGTTTCCAAGCACATTTGCGAAAAAGCAATATCCGAATTTATTCCTTCAGCCTCAGACTCTTCTATATAAAATTGAGCAAGCCGCATTACCTTAGCCCTATCGGCCTTGGGATTTTGACTCATAAAAAAGGCGGTTAAATCTTCAGCCGAACATCTGCCTCGGCTTTCGATTAAATGAGGAGGACTTATAAACAAACTCAAACATGAAAAAAACAAAAAAGATAAACCAAAAATTAAAATATAAAAAATCCGCTTTTTCATAACTAGAGTTTCGGAAAAAATAAATCAGACTTGAATTTTCTATTGAACAAGTTTTTTCAAAATGATATAATACCGCCCCAATAAAAATTTTTATGGAAAAAAGAATGATTAGGGTCAAAAATATTTGCAAAACATACAAGGTCTCAAAAAGAAATAAGGGCTTAAAAGAAGCAGCAAAGGCTCTTTTTAAGAGAGACTATGATTATATAAAAGCCTTAAACGATATTTCTTTTACGATTAATGAAGGAGAAACCGTAGGTTACATCGGCCCGAACGGAGCCGGAAAGAGCTCTACCATAAAAGTTCTTTGCGGTATTCTTACACCGGACTCCGGTACTTGCGAAATTGCAGGTCTTGTTCCATGGAAAAAACGAGTGGAATATGTAAAAAATATCGGCGTAGTTTTCGGACAAAGAACTCAACTGTGGTGGGATATTCCCGTTATAGATTCCTTTGAGCTTTTAAAGGATATTTATTCCGTGCCTCAAAATCTTTTTCAAAATAATTTGGAAGAATTGATAAGTCTTTTAGATTTAAAAGAAATTATAAAAACTCCTGCCCGCCAACTTTCCCTAGGCCAAAGGATGAAGTGCGAAATTGCGGCCTCTCTTTTGCACAGCCCAAAAATTCTTTTTTTGGATGAGCCGACGATCGGGCTTGATGCTCTTTCAAAATTGACGGTAAGAAAATTTATTTCGGAACTGAATAAAAAAAATAAAACAACAATTATTTTAACCACCCACGATATGCAGGATATTGAAGCAATTACCGAGCGCATAATCTTAATAGACAAGGGAAAAATTCTTTTGGACGGAACTTTAAAAGACATCAAAAAAGAAAACCTCTCTTTGGATGAAAGCCTCGCCGAGTTTTATAAAAAAAATTGCTAAGGACTCTGCAGCTTATGAAAAAATATCTTTCTTTTTTTAAAATAAGATTTATCGCAAACTTACAGTATAGGGCTGCCGCCCTTGCAGGTATTTCGACTCAATTTGCATGGGGAACCTTAACTATTATCTTATTCAAAGCCTTTTATGAATCCTCTCCGCAAAACTTTCCTATGGGCTTTTACGCCTTTGTTTCTTATATTTGGATGCAGCAAGCCTTCTTAGCATTTTTTGCAATGTGGACCTTCGAGGGCGATATAACGGACTCTATTGTTTCAGGCTCCATTGTTTACCAAATGTCCAAACCGATCGAAATATACACTCTCTGGTTTACCCGCTCAGCAGCATTTAGACTTGCAAGAGGACTTTTAAGATGCTTCCCCGTTTTAATAATTGCCGCAATTTTACCTATGCCCTACCGTCTCGTAATGCCTGACCCTATTACTTTTTTAATATTTATAGGCTCCATGATTTTAGGCCTTTGTACGGCAGCTGCCTTTACCTGCCTGATATATGTGCTTTGTTTTTTTACGGTTTCTCCAAGAGGGCTTCAAATAGTATTTTTATCGGCTTCGGAAATGCTTATGGGGCAGGTAATTCCCATTCCTTTTTTCCCCGAAACAATAAGAAAGATTTTGGAATTGTCTCCCTTCACGGGGATTCAAAATATTCCTTTAAGAATTTTTTCTTACGATATTTCTACTGCCGATGCAGGTAAAAAAATACTCCTTCAAATATTTTGGCTCATTGTTTTATTTATATCGGGGAAACTTATTGCAAAGGCGGCAGAAAAAAAATTGGTGGTGCAAGGAGGTTAAATTAAAATTTTTAAGATAGGTATGAACGGTTTAAAACTTTATTTTAGATATATAGGTATTCTTTTAAAAAGCACAATGCAATATAAGCTTTCGTTTTTTTTGTCGTGCTTGGGGCAGTTTCTTTTAACCTGCAACAGCATCTTTGCTCTTTACTTTTTATTTGCGCGCTTTCAGTCCATAAAAGGATTTTCCTTTGCCGAAGTTATTTTTTGTTATTCAATAATGCAGTTGAGCTTTGCCCTTACCGAAAGCTATGCAAGAGGCTTTGATTCATTTTCTTCTCTGATTATAAACGGAGATTTTGACAGACTTCTTTTACGCCCTCGAAGACTCACCCTTCAAGTTCTGGGAAGCAAATTCGAATTTTCAAGGATAGGAAGACTTATTATAGCCGTCATTTTATTTTTTTACGGTTTAAAATTCGGAAATATAGATTGGTCGTTTTTAAAGGCTCTGACCATTTTCTTTATGCTCTTAGGAGGCATGGCAGTATTTTCAGGACTCTTTTTAATCTATGCAGCTATTTCTTTTTTTACAATACAGAGTCTTGAATTTATGAATATTTTTACACATGGAGCCGGAACCTTTGCCTCATATCCCGTTTCAATATACGGAAACAAAATTTTACGCTTTTGCACATTTATAATTCCTTATGCTCTTTTTCAATACTATCCTCTTTGGTTTTTATTCGATAAATATGAAAACCCGGCCCTCGCCTTTTTACCCCTTCTTTCATTTTTCTTTTTAATTCCTGCCTATCTTTTTTGGCGATTCGGCGTATCAAAATATAAGTCGACGGGGTCGTAAAAATATAAGACTTATTTATTTCTATTTTATAAATTTTCTCCATTATAATATTTTCCATGTATCTATTGCATAAATGCCTAGTAAAAATAAAAAAATTAGTTTATAATCAAGTAGTTCAACTCTTAATGTGCATTCAATAAAAATCAATTATAAATAGTTCTTAAAATAGCATTTTGAAGGAGCCGCATATGTTAGGTGGAAAAATTCATCAAAAAGAAAGAAGACGGTTTTCTATTTTAGGAAAGTTGATTTTCTTTTTTGGTTTGTTAATCCTGATTGGAGGATTTACAATGGGAGCCTCTGCTTTGTTTGTAGCGAAAAATGCCTTAACAGGAAAAATTGAAGGTGCGCTAATAATGAAGGCAAAGGATACGGCTGAAATTGTTGATGGCAGAGTTAATTCTTTTTTACAGCTTATGGAAGGGCTTGCACGTATTCCTGCACTTCGGGATTATAAACTCGATTTTTCAGAGAAAGCAGTAGCATTACAAAAAGATGCCAAGCGGAATAAAATGATAGAATACTTTGGAATTTCCGATAGAAATGGGATGAGATATTCTGCTGACGGTACTTCTTTTTTCGTTGGAGATAGAGAATGGTATAATGAAGCTATAGAAGGCCGGAACTTTATTTCCGAACCTATGGCAAACCGTAAAACAGGCAGATTACAGATTATACTTTCCGTACCTATTTATGATGATGAACAAAATATTTTGGGTGTGTTCAGCGCCGGTATTAACGGATTAGTTCTTAACGACCTAATCGATGACATTATAATAGGCGAAACAGGCGGCTGCTATATTATCGGTGCCACAGGAACAACAATTGCAGATAAAGACAGGCAATTAGTCGAAGACCAAGAGAACAGTATTAAAAAAGCTGAGTCCGAGCCGGACCTTAAAAGCATAGCCGATTTTGAACAAAAAGTATTAGCATCGTCTGAAGCCGGTTTAGATAGGTTTGTATACGAAGGTGAAGAAGAAATCGCCGCCTATTCTCCTATGAGAACCACAAACTGGAAAGTAATAGTCAGTGCTCCTGTTAATGAACTTATGCGTAGTCTTCAGCTCTTAAAAATTACAATGAGGCTTATCGGTATAACCATATTGATTGTATCTATCATTCTTACGGCTGTTATAGCCCTTACAATCGTAAGACCGATTACATCAGCAGTTAAAGCTCTTAAAAATATTGCAGATGGAGACGGCGATCTAACGGTACGCTTGCCCATCAAACGAAATGATGAAATAACCGATCTATCAAAATACTTTAACAGAACGATTGAAAAAATAGGAAACTCAATAAAGACAGTCGGTTCAGGAACTCAGGAAATGGAGCAGATAGGAAATGAACTTGCGAGTAACATGACTGAAACGGCAAGTGCAATACATCAAATAAGTACAAACATAGAAGGGGTGAAACAACAAGCCTTTACGCAGGCGGCAAGCGTCACCGAGACATCAGCAACTATAGAACAGATTATTAAAACCATCACACAATTAAATGGAATGATAGAATCTCAGGCTGTTAGTGTGGCTGAATCTTCATCAGCAATAGAACAAATGGTCGGCAACATAAGCTCAATAACTCAGACTCTTATAAAAACGGATGAAGCCATCAAAAATCTTGCAGAAGCTACAGCCGAAGGAAAAGAAACTCTTTCAGCATCAAATACGGTAACGCAAAAAATTTCGGAAGAATCGGGCGGCCTTTTAGAAGCTTCAAGCGTAATCCAGCATATTGCAAGTCAGACAAATCTGCTTGCGATGAATGCGGCAATTGAAGCAGCTCATGCCGGGGAAGCGGGAAAAGGTTTTGCAGTTGTTGCAGACGAAATTAGAAAACTTGCAGAAGAATCCAGCTCACAAGGAAAAACGATAACTTCAACCTTAAAAATTTTAAGTAAAGAGATTGAAAACCTTTCCACATCTTCAAAATTAGCTGAAGAAAAATTTGACAGTATCTTTGCCCTATCAGAACAAGTAAAACAGATGAGTGAAACTCTGATGCTTGCAATGAAAGAGCAAGAAAATGGCGGCCGTGAAGTTTTAACGGCAATTCATGATATCAATTTAATCACATCGCGTGTAAATGACGGTTCTGCCGAAATGTTGGAGGGAGGAAAAAATATCGCTGTTGAAATGCAAAAACTTGACGATCTTACCAGAGTCATTACCGCAAGTATGAATGAAATGGCAGCAGGAGCATTTCAAATAAATGAAGCGACCCAAGAAGTCAATAGCATCTCTCAAAAAAATAAAGAAAATATAAGCAGCCTTGTCACAGAGGTTGAAAAATTTAAAGTCTAAAAAGCGAGAGGAATAAAATTCTAATTTTATTCCTCTTTTTTTATTACCTCTTCTCCTTAAAATATTTTAAAAGTTTTAGATGTAAGTTATTTCTTCTTTGCCTGATGTTCGGGAAGGCCGATAAAATACGGCTCTTGTTTTTTTCGGCAATAAGTTTAAACTGCTCCTGTATTTTTTCATAAGCGGAATATCTATCCTGCTTTAATTTTTCTCGAAGAAGATTAAAACTTTCTGCAATATTGCTTTCGCTTATCCTTTCATGTATATCAAGAGTTTCAAGATGTGCATAAAAATTTTCCGTCAGACTCTTAATATGTAAGAGCGCATCATGAAGTCCGATAAGAGCTTTAAGCGTAAAAATAAAGTCGGCAGTAAAAATAAAAAGCAAGACTTTTGAAATAATCAGAATAAACAAATCGGGTATTTGATTTATATATTTTGAAATAAAAGGATTTATAATATACATTAAAGCAAGCCCCAATATTCCAAAAAGGGTTGAATTAATTGCGCAGACTCGTCCGTTAATATTAAGCTTATACTTTGAATAATCCCACCACAGGGTATCGAATAAATATTCCAAAATAAAACTTGCAGCGTATTCAAGAGAGCTTGTTAAAACCACGGCGGCAAAAAATAAAACTATGGGATGCGGGATTAAATTTTTCAACAAAAAAATTAAAATCAAAGCTCCAAAACCGTATATTGGACATACAGGTCCGTAAAGCATTCCGCGGTTTAACACAAGTTTCTTTTGTAAAAGAGAGCAATAAATTACTTCGCAAAACCACCCGATAAAACTGTAAATAGCAAAATATAAAATCAAACGATCCAATGACATAGTAGTATTTTATCATAGATAAAGGGAAATAACCATTGAAAGTTTAAAATATATTGACAAATAACCAACATCATAATCATAAGGTTTCGGTTGCATTTTGTAAATAGCTCAAAAATTGCCCATTATATTGCACAATATTAGGTATATTGATAGCATTTGCGAGAAGTTCCTAACTTTTTGCAAATGATTCCATAGTATACGAAAAGGCTACCTCTTGACAAATCTTGCCGGTTTTTGTTATATGGGGTATTAATCAATTTTACAGAAAGCGAGTAAAACTTTTTTCTAACTGGTCGAAGTTAAAGAAAAAACATCAAAAGTTTATCAAATTCGAGTATTTTTCTTTGGATAAATAATAAATTTGTACGGGGAGATTTTTATGAAAAAACTGGCTTTTATATTGGCATTGGCGGGAATGCTTGTTGGGTGCAGTAAAAACACTGAGGTAAGCACGAACCAAAGCATTACAAGGGAAACAGAAACTGAAATGCAAAACGAATCAAGCACTATTGCACAGGATGCCGCGAGTGTGGAAAGTGTTAGTGAAACTAAAACAGAAGAGCCATGGATCGCCCTTATTGAAAAGGATATAGGAGCAATTTTCTTTCAAAATGAAAAATATAAGATACTTCCAGCCGGTAAAAATGACTGCCTCGAATTTAACTTTGAAATAGAAAAAGGCATTAAGGTTGATGTAGCACTGAGATCCAAATATTTTGAAGATGATACAATGAGGTTCACGCTACCAGAATGGTTTCAAGAATATGCAAAAGTTGTTTTATCATCTTCAACGCTGCCCCATGATTTACAAAAAGAAAGGGGTGTTTTTGAAATAAACGGTCATAAATTTGCACGAACCATTAAGGTTACTGAATTTGCTCCTGATATTGTTTTCTTTCGATTGAGTTATTATACGACAACACCCTTGTATACGCTAGAGTGTATTTTTTCGAGAGGCGCAGAGGAATTCAAAGAAGAAGCACCACAGTACTTTGAAGAAAATGGAGACTGGAAAGGAGAAATGCCTTCAAGCGAAGCCGGATATATTGAATTTGTAAAAAAGATAATTGACGGTACAATTGAAAGTGAAACCGCACGGGAATTGTATAAAATAAGTGAAGACTTTATGAAGACTATTGAAATAATAACACTGGAGTAATTATTAGTTTCTTTCAGAATAATTAACGTCTTCATTTGACTGTAAGGCGTTATCTCCAAAGAAAAGCATTTTTTCAAATAGAAAGACAGGTGAGCTTATTTCAAGAATGTATGACAGTGCGGCAATTAGAGACCTCGTTTCATCTACGGCGTTGTCTGTGGCAATGGATGCTGTATTCAATAACCCAATATGTATCTATTAAACTATCTTAAAATTTAAAAGCCTCATTTTTTTTCTACCCTCAAAATTAGGTTGTCTTGCCTTAGCGCCTTCCGCGATGCAGGGCAGCCGCTTGCGGATACTGAAATTTTAAGAGGTTTTTCTATTTTTATGTTTTTAAAAATTTCCAATTCTTTTTTGTTTGCGGGAAAACAAAATTCTTTTCCGTTTATTTCCAAAACCTCATCTTGGGACATGGGCTTTTTTCTGATAAGGCTGATCGTCCACAAGTTTGTTTTGTTTAAGCCTTTTGAAATTTTTAAGCTTAGTTCAAGTTCCGTACAAATAAAATGCGAAGAATAATAATCCTTTCCCGTAAAGCGGTATAGTTTTTTTGTAAAAGGAATTTCGTTTATTTTTTCTTTTAATTCCGTAATAGAATCCTGAGGGATATCTAAATTTAATTCTTTACAAAGTCTTTGTGCGCACTTTTGAGAAGGCGCCTTTGATTTAAAAAAACTCCCGATTTTTTTTAAAACCTCGGCTTCAAAAGCAACTACCGAACCGTCTCCCTTAGGGCCGATGTTTAAAAGATAATTGCCGCCCATAGCTCTTACCCTTATAAGGCTTTCAATGAGCTCTTGGGCTTTTTTGTTTTTATCGCCCCGCCTTTGCCATGAACGGTAGCCCCATGTTTCATGATAAATCGAAGCCGGAGTTTGCCAAGGAACATTTAAACTTTTATCGGGAAGTCTATTATCCCCCATGGTACAAAAATCTCCGCAGTCATTCCATATTCTTCCGTTGATCATCATATCGGGTTGAAGTTTCTGGGCAAGGGCTCTAACCTCTTCGCTTTGCTTTTTTGTCGGGAACCCCATATCCATCCAAAGCTCACAAAGAGGGCCGTAATTTGTAAACAACTCGGTCAGCTGCTCCAAATTAAATCTTTGATGCTTAGGCGGAATTTTATCGCTGTTATGATCGCTTATCGGAAGAGCGAATTCACAATCCCAATCTATCCAAGAAAAATAAAGCCCGAACTTTAAACCGTTTTTTTTGCAAGCTTGCGAAAGCTCTGCAATAAGATCCTTTTTTGCAGGGGCTTTTACCGAATTATAATCGGTAGTCTTTGTGTCAAAAAGACAAAAGCCGTCATGGTGCTTTGCCGTGATAATAATGTATTTCATTCCTGCGGCTTTTGCAAGAGCGCATATTTTTTCTGCATCAAAATTCTTGCAGGTAAATTTATTTTGCAAGGCCTTATATTCTTCTTTGGGGATTTTACCGTGACTTAAAATCTGCTCACTGTAACCGCGCTTTACCGGTTCTCCCTTCCAAACGCCTCCGCATAAAGAATAAAGCCCGTAATGAATGAACATCCCAAATCCTAATTTTTGCCACTGTATGATTTTATCCGGTTTCATAAGATTGAGTATATAGGATAGAATAAGAGATTTCAAGTGAGCAAAAATAGACAAGCCCATAAAATTCATCAATACTTGAATCCATGTAAATTATAATATATAATAGATAAAGGGAATAAGCACTTAACGATTGATTGGGGAGGCAAAAATGATGGATTTTTCACGGAAGATACCTATAGGCGTACAAAGTTTTGAAGATTTACGCAAAAAGAATTTTTTATATGCAGATAAAACGGAATATGTTTTCCGGCTTGCCAATTTCGGTAAGGTTTATTTTTTAAGCCGCCCCCGCCGTTTCGGAAAAAGCCTTTTTCTTTCTACCCTCGAAGCCTACTTTTTAGGAAAAAAAGAATTGTTTAAGGGGCTGTACATTGAAGAGGCCGAAGAAAACAGGGCTAAAAACGAAGGGACTGAAGCATGGACTCAATATCCCGTTCTTTACTTGGATTTTAATACGGGGCGGTATGATTTGCCCGAGTCTTTAAATGAAAGCCTTGAATTCTTTTTAAGGGCAGAAGAGGCGCGTTTCGGTATACAGGGGAACGATTTATCTTTTGGTAAACGCTTTGCTTTTTTAATACAAACAGCTTATGAAAAAACCGGCAAACAGGTAGTTATCCTTGTAGACGAATATGATAAGCCCCTCTTACAAACAATGTATGTAAATGAAACCCTAAACGAAGAATTCCGCATCACACTCAAAGCTTTTTATTCCGTTATAAAAACTTGCGACAAATATATCCGCTTTGCATTTTTAACGGGAGTAACAAAATTCAGTAAGGTAAGTATTTTCAGTGACCTAAATAACTTACAAGACATAAGCCTTCACGAAGATTGCTCTGCTCTTTGCGGTATAACCCAAGAAGAATTAACGGTCGTATTTTCTCCCGAAATTCAGGTCTTGGCAGACAAAGAAAAGATAAGCTATGAAGAATGTTTAAGCCTTCTTAAAAGACGCTATGACGGATATCTTTTTGCAAAAGAAGGAAAAAGTGTTTATAATCCTTTCAGCCTTCTAAATGCTTTTTCGGCAAAAGATGTGGGAAGCTATTGGTTTGCTACTGGAACTCCGACCTTTTTGGTAAACTACCTCAAAGAAGCTGAGTATAATATTCCCGACTTAGACGGAAATGTTGAGCTTGATGAGGCAGGTCTTGCCGATTACCGAGCCGACACAAAAAATCCTCTGCCGATTTTATTTCAAGCAGGATATTTAACAATAAAAAGTTATGATTCAAAATACAAGCTTTATTCTTTGGGTTTTCCTAATGATGAGGTTCGTTACGGTTTTTTAAGCAATCTTTTGCCTGTCTATTCAGATATTAAAAATACTGAAACGGCTCATTCCGTCGCCCAATTTTCTAAAGATATTGAAAGAGGAAATGTAGATAATTTTATGGAAAGAATGCAGTCCATAATTGCCGGCATTCCTTACGATAATCTTCCCAAAGAAAAGTTAAAACTTAGAGAGCAAAATTATCAGACGGCTGTTTATTTGATTTTTAAACTTATGGGACAGTTTGTCGAAACAGAGATACACTGTGCTGCCGGAAGAGCAGACTGCATAGTTCACACGACAGATAAGGTTTATATCTTTGAGTTTAAACTTGACGGAAACGGAAGCTCGGAAGATGCGATAGCACAGATAAAAGAAAAAGGCTATGCAGCTCCCTTTAAATCAAGCGGTAAAAAAATTGTCTTAATCGGTTCCTCCTTTGATGAAAAAGAACGTACCATAAAAGACTGGAAAACCGAAAAAATTTAACATCCGCGTAACATCCGTTACCGACTTCTATTCATCAAATGCTTATAATTTACTCAAACCTTTGAAAAATAGGAGAATACTATGAACGCTATGTTTTGTTTTCAATGTCAAGAGACATTTAAAAATTCAGGCTGCATAAGGGTCGGCGTATGCGGAAAAAATCCCTTAGTTGCAGGATTACAGGATTTTCTCATCTGGGTAACAAAAAAACTTTCCAAGATAACGTCTTATATGAGGGAAAACGGGATTAAGGTTGAAAAAGAAATTAACCACATCGTAAGCACAAACCTTTTTGTTACAATAACCAATGCAAATTTTGATGAAAAAGCAATTAACAACAGAATAAATATTACTCTTAAAGCAATCCATGATTTGCATAGTTCTTTAAACCGCCCCTTTGATCCGGAGATTGAAGTGTATATTGACTCGGATATACCGAAAAGACTGGGCAAAGCCATTACAATAGGCGTTTTGCAGACAAAAGATCCCGATAAGCGTTCCTTAAAAGAACTTATTATCTATGGTCTAAAGGGGCTATGTGCCTATGTAAAACATGCTAACGCCTTAGGCTATGAAGATGAAGAAGTTGATGCCTTTATTCAAAAAACGCTTTCAATGCTCATAGATGAAAATTTGAGTGTTGATGAACTTATTTCTCTTACCTTAAAGACAGGAGAAGCCGGAGTTAAGGGAATGGCTCTGTTGGATAGCGCCAACACAGGCAGCTACGGTCACCCCGAAATAACCGAAGTTTCGATAGGTGTAAGAAATAATCCGGGCATCCTTGTATCTGGACATGATCTAAAAGATATTGAAATGCTTCTTGAGCAAACCGAAGGTACAGGTGTTGATGTTTATACTCATTCCGAAATGCTTCCCGCAAATTATTATCCAAAATTAAAAAAATATAAGCATCTTGCAGGTAATTACGGTAATTCGTGGGCCAAACAGGTTTCCGAATTTGAAAGTTTTAACGGCCCAATCCTTATGACAACCAACTGTATAATTCCTTCAAAGGCTTCTTACGTATCAAGAATGTATACGACAAATGCAGCAGGTCATCCCGGCTGTGTTCATATCGAAGCCGATGAAAACGGACATAAGGACTTTTCCGAAATTATAAAAAAAGCAAAGTCATGTCCTCCCCCCAAAGAAATTGAAAGCGGGAAGATTATAGGAGGCTTTGCTCACGCCCAAGTTTTTGCTCTTGCCGACAAAATTGTCGAAAGCGTAAAAAACGGAGATATTAGAAAATTCATAGTAATGGGCGGCTGCGACGGCAGACACACAACAAGATCTTATTATACGGGTTTTGCGGAAGCTCTTCCGAAAAATACCGTCATCCTGACGGCAGGCTGTGCAAAATACAGGTATAATAAACTAAATCTTGGAGATATAAACGGAATTCCAAGGGTATTGGATGCAGGACAATGCAATGATTCTTATTCCCTTGCCCTTATAGCTCTTAAGTTGAAGGAAATATTTAACCTAAGCGATATTAATGATTTACCTATAATTTTTAATATAGCATGGTACGAACAAAAAGCCGTTATAGTACTCTTGGCCCTATTGTTCTTAGGCGTAAAAAACATACACCTTGGGCCTACTATTCCCGGCTTCCTTTCCCCCAATGTAAAGGATGTTTTAATAAGCAAATTCGGATTATCGGGAATCTCTTCAATAGAAGATGATATAAAACATTTTTTCGGTTAGAAACATAATCGGGAGGACAGGCTAAGGGCTTTTATTGATAAGCCCTTAGCTAAAGTCTTCGAGTTTATCAAGATTGACAATGATGGTATCTTTTTCGATTTTTAAAAGCCCATCTTTTTGCATGCTCATAAGCTCGCGGGATAAAGAGGGCCGGGGAACGGCTAAATATTCGGCCATTGCTTCCCTGTTTAGGTTTAGCTCGACCTTTGAGCTTCCTTCCGCCTCTTGTAATAAATATAGGGCTATTTTTTGCCGAAGACTGAATGAAGAAAAGATAAGAAGCTTTTGGTTTAAAAAATAAGCCTTATGAGCTAAAATATTTAATAGGTTCTTTAGAACCTTAAAATGAGTTTCGGAGTACGCTCCGGCACCAAAGACCCCTTCTATGGGGAGACGGAGAATTTCGGCATCGCTAATTACACGGCATGAGTAATCGTAGATAGCCGAATCCAAAAGAGCATAGACTTCGGCAAAAACCGTACCGGGGTTTTCAAAGCGGTTTACAATAAGCCGCTTTCCATCGGCAGTGTTTTTTTCGATTTGAACAATGCCCGATTTTAAAACAAAAATAAAAGCGGGAGTATCGCCCTCAAAAAAGATAAAGGCATCTTTTTTATAGTTAAGGGTTTTGGCCTTGGTATTTTTTAAATATTTTTCTGCTTCTTGGGCGGATATATTTTTAAAAATAGGATTCATACTTTTAATTTCGGGTTATTTTGATTTTAACTTGATTATAGATCGGAGGATTATAATGAATAAATATTTTAATATGGATGAAAGTGTTTTTGATATTACCGAACGCTTTCCTGAAACGATAAGATACTTGACAGAAAAAGGCTTTACCCCTCTTACCAATCCCCTTATGCGCAAAATAATGGGGAAAAAGATTAGTCTTGAAAAAGCCCTTTTAACCAAGAATCTTGATATCGGCTTGTGCGAAAAAGAGCTTATTGAAGTTATCGAACAAAATAAAAATATCGGTTTTGCCGAAATAGATTCAAGCTTAGAAAAGAAAAACGCACAAAACACCGGTTATGATGACGGCAAAAAAAATATAAGAATTGAGGGAGTTCTTCCATGTCCTATAAGAATCCCCTTGCTTGAAGCCTTTAAAGAATTTCATTCCAAGTATATTGAAGAAAATAAAGATGAGCTTGAAAAACAAAACTATAAAATCAGCTATGATCTTCGTTCCGCAAACCTCGGAATCGACTGGATAATAAAAGAAGCTCAAACAGGAAAAAAGGAAAACCTCCCCGATATTCTCCTTTCTGCAGGGTTTGAGCTTTTTTTCGACAAAAAACTAATGGGCTCCTTTATCGAAAACAAAGATTTTCACTGTTCAATCGAAAAAATGAATAAGGACTTTTGCAACGATTATATAGACCTTAGAGACGGCAAAAAAAACTATGCAATTATCGGGGTAGTTCCCGCAGTAATGATTGTAAATACCGCAATGCTAAAGGGAAGAAAAATCCCTGAAACTTGGGAAGATCTCCTTGCGCCCGAATTTGAAAACTCGGCAGCAATACCTTTCAGCGATTTAGACCTCTTTAATTCGGTCATCCTAAATATCTACAGCCGTTTTGGAGATGAAGGCATAAAAAAATTAGGCAGGGCATGCAGCACTTCCCTTCATCCGGCACAAATGGTAAAGACACGCTCAGGGACAGGACGGACATCTCCTCTATTAAAAGAAACTAAACCTACAGCCAATGAACAGCCGGCCGTAAATATAAGCCCCTATTTTTTTTCTAAGATGATAAAAGAAGGCTCGGCATTAAAAACAGTCTGGCCTAAAGACGGAGCCATAGCTGCCCCTATTTTTATGCTTGTCAAAAAAGAAAACGAAGCTCTAACCAAGGCCTTTGCAGACTTCTTTCTTTCGGAAAAAACCGGAAAGGTGTTTTCGGAAAGCGGTTTTTTCCCGTCGACAAATCCCGATGTGGATAACCGCTTAAGTGAAGATAAAAAATTTTCTTGGGTAGACTGGGATTTTATTTACCAAAACGATATAGGTTCTCTTTTAGAAAAAATAAAAAAAGATTTTGAAATAGCTGCAGGAAAAATTTAATGAACTTAATAATATTTTCAGGCCCGCCCTCATCGGGCAAAACGAGCGTAATCTTAAAAACAATCGAAGCTCTAAAAAAACAAAATATAAAAACGGGGGCAGTAAAATTCGACTGTCTTTATACTGATGATGATCTTCTATATCAAAAAGCAGGCATCCCCGTGCAAAAAGGAATTTCAGGATCCCTCTGTCCCGACCACTTCTTTGTGTCAAACATTGAGGAGGTTGTGCAGTGGGGAATAAAGGAAAACCTCGACCTTTTGGTAAGCGAGTCAGCCGGTCTTTGCAACCGCTGTTCTCCCTATATAAAAAACATCTTAGGCATCTGCGTTATCGACAACTTATCGGGAATAAACACCCCTAAAAAAATAGGCCCGCTTTTAAAGTCAGCCGACATTGTGGTTATCACAAAGGGCGACATCGTTTCGCAGGCAGAGAGGGAAGTTTTTGCAGCCCGTGTAAATACCGTAAACCCTCGGGCAATCATCATGCATGTAAACGGTCTTACGGGACAAGGAGCCTTTGAGCTTAGCACCCTGCTAACCGATAAGGCAGAATCTATTTTCACAGTACAAGGAATGGAACTCCGCTTTCCAATGCCGGCTGCCCTCTGCTCCTATTGTTTGGGTGAAACAAGAATAGGAGAAAATTTTCAGATGGGAAATATCCGCAAGATGAAGATTGCAGAAGCACAAGAACTGGGAGAAAACAGCTAATATGGAAGAAACTATGAAAAATAATTTTAGTTTAAATGATGAAAATACAGAGGTTAAAAAACTTTCAGAAAAATCGATTCAAGAGCTTTTAAAAGAATATCCTTTTATCGAGGATTTTATTACCGAAAACCGTTTAATTGAAATCGGCATCTTAAATAACAAGGAGCTCACTTTAAAAGAATTTTTACAATCTCTTTCAGACGAGCTTTGTGAAGAAGAAGCCGTAAACAAAGAAGAACTGTATGATGCTTTTTTTGAATACATAATTCAAATGAAGGCTTTTTTAAATTTGGAAAATGCAAATGAGGTTAAAAGTCTTACAATCCTCCCTGGAACAAATAAGTCGGGAGAGGCGGAAACCTTTGATGAGCTTACCCTCTATACTTCTCAAATTATTTCGATTGTAGGACCGACGGGTTCAGGGAAGTCAAGACTCCTAGCCGATATCGAATGGACAGCTCAAGGGGACACACCCACAAGCCGCAGCATCTTGATTAACGGAAAAACTCCCGATAAGACAATCCGCTTTTCGGTAAACAATAAACTTGTAGCCCAGCTTTCGCAAAACATGAACTTTGTAATGGATTTGTCTGTAAAAGAATTTATAGAACTTCATGCCGAAAGCCGTTTAATAAAAAACAAGGAAGAGGCGGTAAAAAACATTATAGAGGCGGCAAACAATCTTGCAGGCGAAAAATTTAATTTGGATACCCCCATAACAGCTTTGAGCGGAGGACAGTCCCGTGCTCTTATGATTGCGGATACGGCTATTTTAAGCTCCTCTCCCATCGTCCTCATAGACGAAATAGAAAATGCAGGTATCGACCGCAAAAAAGCCTTGGAACTCTTGGTTTCAAAGGAAAAAATTGTTTTAATGGCCACACACGATCCGGCTCTGGCCCTCTATGCGGATAAGCGGATAGTTATCAAAAACGGAGGAATAGCATCCGTTATAGAAACTTCAAAAAAAGAAAAAGAAATCCTTGCCGAGCTTGAAATTATGGATGCAAAAATTCAAAATATGAGAACAAGGCTAAGGGCAGGAGAAGAACTTGGACTTACAAGCTAGAGGAGAATGATAAAAATCTTTTTATAATTTACTATTTTTTTCAAATATTTTCTATAAATATAATGGGGAGGTATGATAAACACTTCGGCAGGAATTCAGCCTCACTGTTTATCCGCCGAGTTTGCCTTTCGGCAAACATCGCATTATTATATGTGCTTTTTCACTTCGTTGCAAAAGCACGGAAAAAACTTTTTCGTAAATTGATATTTGCTGCAAAAAGTTTTTATAGGGAAAATGTGAAAAAATTAGGAGAAAAAAATGGTAAAAAGGTTTGAAGATTTAACATTGCAAGATGACTTTATGTTTTGTAAGGTCATGCAAAATACGGATTTGTGTAAAAGGCTTATTGAAATGCAGGTAAGCAACGAGAAAAACATACCTAAAAGAATGAGGTTCTACCAAGCAGCTATTGATATTTCGTTCTTGGATAAAGGGAATTTCTATAACGAGTTAAATGACAGCTTTATAATTTTTATTTGCACTTTTGATGCTATTGGTAAAAATAGACCTGTTTATACTTTTGAAAACATCTGTCTTGAAGATAAAAACATATCTTTACACGATGGAACAAAAAAGGTTATAATAAATGCAGAGGCCTTTAAAAACACTAAAGACAAAGAATTAAAAGAATTTTTAGAATACCTTAAAACAGGTAAGGCGAAGAGCGAATTTACAAGGAGGATAGAAGAAATGATACAAACAGTAAAACAAAATGAACAGGCAAGGCAAGAATATAGATTAATGTCTACTTTTGAGATGGACGCTAGATATAAGGGTTTTTCTGAAGGCCTAAAGCAAAAATCAATAGAAACGGCTAAACTTATGAAAAACAGAGGTTATCCGATTTCTGAAATTTTATTAATGACCGGTCTTCCCGAAGCTGAGATTGAGGAACTGTAGATTAGGGGCTCCGCCCCTAAGAACCCCTCGTCTTTACAAAGGCGAGGATAATTTAACCGCAAGGGGCAAATGTAAAATCGGCAGTTTCGAGCCTGTAAATAATCATTTCTTATTATCATCACATCTTCATTATGAGTATTATTACATTCTTTACAAAGTGGAACTATGTATATGGTTTTACTTTTCAATTTACCATCTTTATCACATTTGTACACATGTGATCCGCATTTATTATCATCATCAAGCTTATTATCGCAATTAGCATTTGAACAATATGTAGGACAGTTTTTTCCTGTATATTGTTCCCATTTTTCAATCATAGATTCTTTCTGTGCTTTACGATTCCAATTTTTAACATAAGTCGTTTTAATTTTTCTCCTTTAATCATTTTCTTCTAAACCGCCCTATGGACGGTTTAAAAAGTTAAATAGTTAATGCAGCACCGCCACGGACGGCGGTGGTTCTATTCTTGCGAGTTTTTTGCGAAGCAAAAATACTCGAAGCTTAAAAATGTACACGGATGTACATTTTTAAGCGGCTCAAGGGCCGGCAAGCCAAGCGGATGCCAAGATTGTTGTTCCTGTTGTCAGGACTGTTGTTGTTCCGGTAGCCTACAGTGCAGTTGTTCGCGTTGTTGTTCCAGCTGCCGCCGCGTTTAACACGGTTAGAGCCTGATGCGGCACCTTATAAGGTCCATACCGTTTTTTAGCCAAAAAAATTTAGAACCGCTAAAGCGGCTTACACAGTGCAGGTCAATCTTATTTTCAAAAATTTACTGCAACCACACCACACATTTTGCCTGTTCGGTTTCACCGCTTCGGGCGGCTTACGCTGCGCCCTCAGCTGCTCAACCTCTCCGGCAAAATGTGTGAACTTAGGGCCGGCAAGCCAAGCGGATGCCAAGAAAGTTGCGCCCGATGCCAGGACTGTTGCCGCCCCGGGAGCCCACAGTGCAGTAGTTCGCGCCGTTGGATCAGCTGCCGCCGCGAAAAACACGGGAAGAGCCTGAAGCAGGACCTGCATAGTCCGCTCCAAGCGAAGCCGGTATAGTGCCATACCAATCCCAGCACCATTCCCACACATTTCCCGACATGTCATATAAACCGTAACCGTTAGGAGACTTCTTCTTTACCTCATGGGTTTTATTTCCGCTGTTTGGATCGTACCAAGCATAGTTTTTAAGTTCAGTCTCGGTATTTGTTCCGGCCCATTTATAATCCTTTCCTCCCTTAGCAGCCCATTCCCATTCCGCCTCCGTTGGAAGCCTGAAACCGTTCCTACTCATATCGAGTTCGGCCTTATCCCAATCAGCATTATCGGTTGTGGGAATTTCATCAAAGGTAAGAATACCAAAATCAACAGGACTTCCTCCAACTTTTACCGTATAGCAGGGGGCACGATTAAGCTTTAGGCTGAGTTTATTACAAAAGGCTATTGCTTGATACCAGTTTACATTTTCTACAGGACGCTTTCCCTGTGTTTCGCCTACATCAGGGTCTTTGCCGAAACTTCCATTAAAATAGCTCGGGTTATTGCCCATCACCTCCTGCCATAGCTCCTGCGTTACCTCAGTATCTCCTATAAGATAGGCACTTAAACTTACGGTATGAGGCTTGTTATTATAGTAATCATTATGTCCCAACCAGGCATCCACAGCAGCTATTCCTTTCATGGTAAATCCGACTGCACCTACAGTATATGTCTTATCAATAGGAGCAGTATCTTTTTTCTTAAATGTAACCTTTACTGTCGTATTTGCTGTAATCTTTACCTTTACGCTTGCACTTCCTTCTTCGCCGCCTGAAACTACTTGTCCGCCCGTAACTTCCCACTTGTCAACTTCATGGGTCGAAGCATTTGCAGGGCTTGCTGTAAAGGTAATCACACTGTCCTTTAAGGCCTTGCCGTCTTGGATTGTAGGATTTGCAGTAAGGCTTCCGCCTTCATGTACAAGCGTTACAGTGTAGTATACAGGATTCGGCTCTTCCTTTACTTTTTGCGGGCAGCCTGTAAATAAGAGGCCCGCAACCAACAACAATGCAGTAATAGATACTGCCCGATTTAAGACATTAGTCTTAAGTTTAAAGTTAGTTTTTTTCATAGCTAATTTTCTCCTTTCAAGTAAGTTAATTTATATAATTGAGAAAAAATTTTATTTATAAGCTTTGCGCAGCTCAAGCAAGAGCTTGAGCGTCTTTGCGTCCTTTGCGGTTTATTTTCAAAAAAGAGCTGCCGTTTTATAATATTCAAGGTCGTGATCTTCGTTGTTAATTTTCTTTTTCCGAGCCATAGTTGTTATTTCATGCAGACGTGGATTTAGACACCAATCGCGTACGGTATCTCGAGAAAGCCCGTATGTTCTGGCGAGTCTTTTGTAGCCGCATGTTCCTCGTTCATATTTTCCTACAACTTCTAGTTTGAAGTCAATACTGTACTTCTCTATTTTTCCCATCTGTACACCCCCAAAAGGTGTCCTAATTTATGGGGTCAGTTCACGGCACATCACCGGCACACAAAAAACTAAAATGAGAAAAACCGAATTTTAAGCCTAAGTAAGATTTTACTCTCATACCTATTATTATACTCCAAAATATATAAAAAATCAACTAATTTTCCTAAAATTACTTTTTATGCGTTTTTTAATTTTTCCCAAAGCTCTGAAATTTTTTCGATTATTATTTCTTTTTCTACCTTGCCCGAAATATAGGCATCGGAAAGTTTTTTTAACTCAGGTAAGTCTTCTCTAAAAATTTCAAACTTCGATAGGGGCAGGGCCTTTGCATCGTACTCAATACAAAGGCTTCCTGTCCTCTCATTCCTTTCAATTTTGCGCACAGCCTTATGAGAAGATACAGCCCTTTCAAAAGCTTCAAAAATATCCTTATCTTTTATCATCTCGCCCCTGAGCCTTATATGCCCGGGAAAAAAACTTGAAACAGTCATTATAATATTTTTCCTCTGTTAAACACTTTTATCAAGCGGTTCTTCATAGCTTCTCATTGCCGATATCCCTATGGCCACGGTCGATCCGTTATGGACTAAGGCCGCCGCAGCCGGAGGAATTGAGCCCGCAAGTTCCCCTGCGATGAGAGTAGAGTTAATACCGATAATCGCCCTATTGTTTCCATTGATTCTTTTGATCAAGCCCCTTGCTATACGCCTTAAAATAGGTAAGGCCCTTAGCCCGTCATCCGGAAGGAGAATATCTGCAGTTTCTCCGGCTATGGAAGAAGCCTGCCCCATTGCAATTCCTACATCGGCTTCCGAAAGGGCAGGCGAATCGTTTATACCGTCGCCGACCATGACAACGGTTTTACCTTCTCTTTTTAGCTTCTTTATAAAATCGGCCTTTGTGTCGGGCAGAGCCTGCGCATGGTAGCGGTCAATACCGGTTTTTTTGGCTATGCTGCGGGCAGTCTGAGGCCCGTCCCCCGTAAGCATAATTATATTTTTTATACCCAGCCTATGAAGTTCCGAAACAACCTCCTTGGCTTCAGGGCGTAAGGGATCTTCTATTGCAATAATCCCTGCAAGCTCCTTTCCTACCGATAAATAAAGCTGGGAGCAGCCTGTCTTTGCCAAATCCTCAATAGCCATTTCGGCCTCTTCGGTTTTAGGAATACCCTCATCATCGAATATAAAATGAGCGCTTCCTATGCGCAGCTCCTCTCCGTTTAAGGTTGAGGCAAGACCGTGAGCCAAAATATAAGAAACCTTTGTATGTTCTTCCCTGTGTTCGATTCCTCTATTTTCGGCTTCACGTACAACCGCCCTTGCAAGAGAGTGAGGAAAATGCTCTTCAAGACAGGCGGCTATTTTAAGTACAGATTTCTCCGTTCTGCCGCCGAAAGTAACTATCTTTTTAACTGAAGGTTGGGATTCCGTAAGAGTGCCGGTCTTATCAAAGACAATCGTATCGGCACGGGCGAAGTCCTCTAAAAACTTCCCGCCCTTTACGGTAATGCCGTGTTCGGCACAGTTTTTCATGGCTGAAAGCACACAAACAGGGGCCGATAGCTTCATCGCACAAGAATAATCGACAAGAAGGGTCGAGGCAGCCTTTGCAAAGTTACGGGTAAAGGCATAGGTCAAACCTGCAAGCAGGAAGTTATAAAAAACGAGCCTGTCAGCTGTTCTTTCAGCCCTTATTTGTGAAGCAGCCTTTAAAGATTGAGAGCGGTCAATCATATCGGCAATCTTGCTGACTCTGGTTTCCCTGCCGCAAGCTTTTACACAAACATGAATCTCCCCCTCCTCAACTACGGTAGAAGCAAAAACCGTATCTCCCGGAATCTTGTGCACAGGCAAGCCCTCACCCGTCATCGAAGCCTGATTAACCGAAGCTTCCCCGGCTACGACCGTTCCGTCGGCAGGAATAACGGAGCCTATCCTAAGAACAACCGTGTCCCCGGCTTGAAGAAGATTGGCCGATATTTCCGTTTCATTTCCGTCCCGTAAGACATGTACTATTTCCTTTGTGTTCAAAAAACTTTGAGCTAAATTCTCATAGGACTTGCGCCTTGTATAATCTTCCAAGATTTCGCCCATCTCCAGCATCATGGCAATGGTGCTCGCAGTATTTAAACTGCCGCCTGCATAGGAAAGAGAAAGAGCCGCCGCATCTAAGGTATCGGCACAAAAAGGTTTCCCTTTCTTCAATGCTTTTAGTCCCGTCTTTACGCGGGGCATAATCGACTTAAGGGCTAAGATTTTCCTGATAGGAAAGGGTAAAAGTCTGCGGATAAAAAATTCTGCAAGCAGTCCCACCAAAGAGACGGCTAAACTTTCCGTTACAACAGGCTCTTCAACACTTGCCAAGAGTTCTTCATTTTCAAGGTACGAAGCATTTAGAGCTTTTATGTATGAAAGGGCTTCATCTTCACTTATACCGGAATATTCAATTAAAATACTTGCCGATACGGGATTTACACTTATAGACCTTATGCCTTTTTGCAAAGATACAAGAACCTCAATAAGAGCAGTCTGCTTTCGGCTTAAACCTTTTCGTTTATACCTCAAACGCAGACGCCCGGGAAGGCGGTGAGCAATATAAAAATTCATAATTTATCTTTAAGAAAATCAGGCTACTTTGCCGTAGAAGCGGATTCGTTATTATAAGCGGCTTCTGCCATTATATCTTGAGCGTCTTCTTTTACGGTTTCTACAAAGGCAGCTGCCTCATCTTTTAATTTTAAGCCTGCTCCGATTACCTTGGCACAAGCCTTTTTAAAGCCCGCATTTCGAGCCAAAAGAACAGCAGCTCCGCCTGCAGCAACACCGAGTGCAAAAGCTCCCCATCTAGTCATATAAACCTCCCATATAAAATAAGCATCCGTATGGAATTAACATATCATTTTTCTATTATATTTACAAGCCGACAGAAGCGGTTTCTACATTTTCCGTTTCTTCTTTATCAAAAAGCTGAGGCGTCTTTTCTTCTGCGATTATCGCATCAAACTCTTCGTTTTCTATGGTTTCTTTTTCTAAAAGAGTTGTTGCTATCTTCTCTAAAAGATGCTTTTTGTCGTTCAGCATTTTTAGAACAACCTCATAGCGGGTATTGATTATCTTTGCGATTTCTTCGTCAATGTACTGCTGGGTTGTTTCGGCATATTCCCGGACTAACTGCGGTTCATTGTCTCCGAGATAGCCGGCGCCCCTCTTGCTTAAAGCGACATTTTTAAACTTGGAGCTCATACCGTAGTCGGTAATAATACTTCGGGCAATGTCGGTTGCACGGGTTAAATCGTTTGCCGCTCCGGTAGAAACCATATTGAATTTTACCTGCTCGGCAGCCCGTCCTCCTAAAAGAACATCTATTTCGGCCAAAAGCTGCTTTTCGGTGACAATGTGCTTATCGTCTTCAGGAATATGGAAGGTATAGCCCAAGGTTGAAGTTCCCCGCGGAACAATCGTAACCTTATGAACCTTGTCTGCACCCTCGGTAAAGCTGCCCACAATGGCATGGCCTGTTTCGTGATAGGCGATTACCTTTCTTTCTTCTTCGCGGATTACTCGGGATTTTTTCTGTAAGCCTATCATAGCCTTTTCTACAGCCTCATCCAAGTCGGTCATTATGACTGTTTTTCTTTTGCCTCTAACAGCCAAAAGAGCGGCTTCGTTTATGATATTTGCAAGGTCTGCACCAGAACAGCCTGCCGTAATGCGGGCTATCGAAGCAAGGTCAGCCGAAGCATCCAGCTTTACATTTTCTGCATGGAGTTTAAGAATCTGCTCCCTTCCCTTAACATCGGGGCGGTCAACTACAACCTGCCTGTCAAAGCGGCCGGGACGCAAAAGAGCCGGATCCAAAACATCGGGGCGGTTGGTGGCGGCTAAAAGAATCAAGCCGGTCTTATTGTCAAAGCCGTCCATCTCAACCAAGAGTTGATTGAGGGTCTGCTCTCTCTCGTCGTTTGAACTGTAAGAATTATGGCGCGACTTTCCGATTGCATCCAATTCGTCTATAAAGATAATACAGGGAGCCTTTTCGCGGGCCTGCCTAAAAAGATCGCGCACACGGGAAGCTCCTACGCCGACAAACATTTCAACAAAGTCGGAACCGCTTATTCTAAAAAAGGGAACTCCGGCTTCCCCTGCGACTGCCCGTGCAAGAAGGGTCTTTCCCGTTCCGGGAGGGCCTACCAAAAGAACGCCCCGCGGAATCTTTCCGCCTATTTCGGTATATTTTTGCGGATATTTTAAGAAGTCTACAACTTCCATTAATTCTTCTTTGGCCTCATCTACACCTGCAACATCCTTAAAGCGGGTTTCGACCTTTCCCTCGTCTATAGCGGCACTTCGAGCCTGCCCGGGAGAAAAAATACTTCCGCCCAAACCTCCCATGCCCTTGGTCATCCGCCTCATAATGGCGCGCCAAACAAGGAATATTAAAAGGAAAGGAATTACCCATTGCAAAAGGAGCTCGATAAGATAGCTTCTTTCCTTTGGTTTTACATGGTAAACTACATGGTGATCATCTAAAAGTTGTAGAAATTCCGAGGTGTAAATACCGACCGTCGTGTACTCATCGGTATTTTTTTGAATCGATAAAAATGAAAAAAGGGAAGTATTTGAGGGCTCTTCATCCTGAATGCTGGTATAGCCTGTAAAGTAAATGGGGCCTAAAACGACTTTTTTTATCTGTCCTGAAGTGATTCTATCTTTAAATTCCGAAAAGGGAATCAGAGCCGAACTATTTAGGATCATCAACTGATTAATTAAGATAAAAATGACAACTATAAGGGGCGCTAAAAGCCATAAAGAAAAAAAAGGCTTTTTGGGAGACTTTTTATCATCTCCGTCGGAATCCGGCCCGAAGTTAAAAAAATTAAAGGGATCGTTTTGGTTTTTATCGTCGTTATTTTTACTCATACATTCTCCAATAAAAAGTTTTTGCAGGAAATATCAATTTCCGAAAAAAGTTTTTTCAAGCGGTTTATTTATAAACCGCATAAAATAATTACGATGTTTTGTGCTTTGCACAAAACTCGAAGATAAACAGTGAGGCTGTATTCCTGCCGAACTGTTTATCGATTCTCCATTTATATCTTACTATAATACACAAAAAATAAGAAAAAGTCGATAGGAAAGCAAATTTATATTCTCTACAATTAAGATAAACTTTTGAATATTATCTGATATGTTGATTCACCCGTAAAAACGTTTGTTTCTTCTTCATCATTTTCGATTTCGGTAAAGCCCAATGATTTAAAAACTTTTTTTGATGCAAAATTGTCATTATATATGCCGGCGTAGAGCGAGGATTTATTGGTTTTTCGAAATAAGTTTATTGCTTTTTTTAAAGCTTTTTTTGCATAGCCTCTGTTTCTAAATTCTTTAAATATCCAAATTGCGATATCCGGTTTATCTTTGTTTGAAATAGTTATGTGCCCGGCATATTTTTTTGAATCGTTATCGAGAATCAGGCAATTTAACAAATAGTCTTTGACTTTAAATATTTCGATATATTCATCTATCGAATTCCATGCCGGAATAAAGTTAAAGCCTTTTTGTGTTTCAATATCTTGCCAATTTATATAACAGGGCTCCCACCCCTCAGTGTTAAATTCAACTAGTTCAATATTTATCATATTCGTTCGGTAACATATCTATTTGTCATTTCTTTTTTCATTAGTTTTATCATTAACCTTTGTATAATAATAACATTTGATTAAAAATTTTTCAATATTTAATAATGCTTACAGAAGTTCCAAGCCTGCGATGGTCTCAGGCGGAATGTCTAAAACACATTCCAGAAAATCTTTAAAAGGATGAAGGACATTTGAACTTGTCTAGCTTTTTTCACTGTTCAGTTTTGCTCCTCAAACTTGGTCCGGAAAGGAAATTCACTCTTGCTTGACAAAAAGAGGATGCAATTATATAATTAAATGAGCGATAATCGGGAGTGCCTTTATGAAAAAAGAAACAAAGCATATATTTTCAACAAAAAACTTTTATAAACATCCCATAACAATGCTTATAACGATTCTTGCAATCACTTTATTTTTCGGACTTCAGATAATAAGGCTTAATTTTGATAATAATAACTTCCGCTTTATCCCTAAAAATGATCCATCCCGCATAAGTGCAAAAAAGATTGCGGATATTTTTGGGGAAGATGTTCCAATTTTAATAGGAATTGAACGTCATTTTTCTACCATTGTCGATAAAGAATTTTTAGATGAGATCAGAAAGCTCGATAAAAGTTTAAAAGAAATTGATTTGGTAAAAAACACGGTCTTGATAACCGACACAACTCACATAGATATAGGCGAGGAAGGGATTGTAAGTGAACCGATTATACCTGCCGATTTTTCGGGTACGGAAGAAGAAATAAAAGCGGTCGAACGCAAACTGCGAAGTTGGGATATGTATGACAGGAGCCTTGTTTCTGAAGACTTACATGCAACCCAAATCCTTGTTTTTCTTAATATAACAAATGAAGAAAGCGGTTCTCCCGAAACTATTGCGGCCTGCCGCAAAATTATGAAACTAACTCAGAACTGGAATTTTCCCGATTCCAAAATTTATCTAACCGGCGCTCCTATTTTTAACGAAATAGTAAATGAGGCAACCGCTCATGATTTGAGCTTTTTGGTTCCTCTGGTTATCATTGTGGTTGTTGGAGTCCTCTTCCTGTCTTTTAAAAGATTTACGGGAGTATTTTTACCTCTTTTGACGGTTATAACTTCGGTAATATGGGCTCTCGGAGCCATGGCTCTTTTTAATGTTCCATTATCGATTCTTTCTACAATTTTACCGATTATTTTAATCGCTGTCGGTTCAGCCTACGGTATACATGTTATCAATCACTATTATGATGAGGTAGTGCAAGATAATTCCATCTCAAAGGAAGAACATAAAGGTCAGGTTATCAAGGCCTTAAGCGAGGTTATAAGACCGGTCTTTTTAGCTTCTCTTACAACCTTTGCAGGCTTTGTTTCTTTTTGTTTTACCTCCGTTATACCTATTTTCGAATTCGGTATCTTTGCCAGCTTCGGTGTGGCGGCCGCCTTTTTGATATCCATAACGCTGATTCCAAGCATATTGATACTAAGAGGGCCCAAAAAGCCGTCAATGCGTTGGGCCGACAAAAAAGACAATACCAACAGACTGGATCGAGGTATAGCAACCACCTTTATACTCATCGCGGAACATTACCGCTCGGTAATTCTTTTTACCTGCCTTATAGTTGTTCTTTCGATTCTTGGCGTAAAACAGCTTGTTATAGACAACGTTTTAATGGAATACTTTGATGAAGATGTGGCAGTAATTCAATCCGATGTTTTTATGCGTAAACAATTCGGCGGATCAAAGCTGCTGGAAATGGTGATTAAGACCGAGGACGGCTCAAGCGTTTTACGTCCCGATATTTTAAAATCGATTGATAATCTGTCTCTTTTTTTGGAGGAAGAGGTTGATGATGTCGGAAAAGTAACTTCCATTGTTCCTTTAATTAAGCGCTTAAATCAGGTTTATAATGCTGATGAATCTCCTGAAGGAATAAGACCTTCTGAAGCTGGAGCGGAAGAAGATGCCGTAGACGATTTTGGGAGTTTTGACGACTTTGGAAATTTTGAAATGGAATTAGGCGAAGGCGGGAGTCTTCCTGCGGCAACGGATTTTGCAAAGAAAAAGCAATATACTCAAGAAGAAATTATGGAAATGCTGAATGAAGCGGCCGGAGAAAGAACAAAAAAACATATTTCTGCCGAAAGCCTTGTTTACGAATTCGGAAAGAGGGTAAATTACAAAGGCCTGGCTTACTATGAGATTCCTTCCGATCCAAAAAAATACGGAAAAAATACTCAAGAAGACTTATCTGCCTTAATGGGAAACTACCTAATACTTTTAGGGAAAAACACTGAAGGCTTTTTGGATAATAATACCGATCCCAAGACACTAAAAGTGAACATTCAGCTCCGCACTGTCGGACAGCAAGACACAGACAGAGTATTGGAAGAAATTAACGAATTTGTGAGCCTTAAATTCCCCAAGGATGTAATCGCCGAAACCGGAGGCTTTGTTTTGGTCGAAAAAACCTTAAACAAACTGGTAGTTGAATCTCAACTTATTTCTGTAGGAGTTTCCCTTCTCATAGTATTTTTAATTCTTTCAATCTATTATAGATCAGCCTTTGCAGGACTTTTCGGAATTATTCCTCTAGCCCTTTCCATTTTGATTAACTTCGGAATAATGGGCCGGCTGGGAATAAAACTCAACATAGGAACAGCAATGGTTGCAAGTTTCGCAATCGGAATAGGTGTAGATTATACAATCCATCTTTTAGCCGCCTATCATAAGTGCTTTCTTAAAACAAAGGGCAGCGGACAGTTTTTATATTTAACCTTTTTGGGTTCGGGAAAAGCCATCTTGTTTAATGCCGTTTCGGTCGGTGCCGGATTTGCAGTCTTAATGTTGTCAAAATTTAATATGCTTGCAGAACTGGGTTTTTTAATTGCCCTTATAATGATAACCAGCTCCCTCGGCAGCTTGACTATTCTGCCCGTTTTATTAAATTTAGTGAAACCAAAGTTTATAAGAAAACTTTTACCTGTAGATGTAAAGGAATTAAAAAGCGAATATCCTTTTAATGACGAAAAAGAAAATACGGAGGTATAAGGTATGAAAAAATTTACATTGAGTTTGATTTTTATTTTTGGAGTTTGCGGATTAATTTTTTCGCAAAGTGCCGAAGAAATCGCAGCTAAAACAAAAACAAAAAATACGGCATCATCGCTTGGCTCGGAATCAAGTTTGGATATGCAGTCGGGCGGAAAAACCCTTTCAACATTGGAAATTCGGCAATATTCTTCTTTGGACAAAAAAGGTTTACAAAGGATGCTTGTCGAGATAAAAAATCCGCCTTCATATAAGGGCTCCAGATTTTTAATGTTGGAAAGAGCTGACGGTTCAACTGACCAGAGGATGTATTTGGCCCAAACAAAGAAGGTACAAAAGATATCGGCCCAAGGAAGTGCCGATGAACCTTTTATGGGATCAGACTTTTCAAATAACGATATTTCTTTTATGGAAAGGGATACAAAGCTTGATAACTTTAAAATTTTGAGTGAAGAAGAATATGACGGCAAACCCGTTTATCTTATCGAATCTACACCGAAAGATAAAAACTATTCTTATTCTAAAACTATAATGCGGATTACGAAGGATAAAAATCTTCTACTCAAGGCCGAATTTTACCAAGGTTCTCAGCTTGTAAAGGTTCTTGAATTTTATGATTATAAAGAAATAAACGGAATAATGACAGCCCATAAGACAAAACTTTCCACCGTAAAAGCAAATACTTCTACCATTATTAGCATAAAAAGAATAGAATACGGTATGAAAATACCCGATTATATTTTTACGCAAAAGTACTTGGAGACAGGTAAAAAATAAGTAAAATGAAAAAATTTTTTTTTACGTTAATTTTTATCCTTTCCGCAAGTGTATTTATTTTTGGTGAAGACAGTGATTTAGGAGATTTCGGCTTTGACGATGAAGAAGACGGAGCCGAATCAGGCGTATTCAGCATAGATTTCGGAGGGGCCTTTTATGCCGGAACGGAAGTTTTTTTTGAGACTCTCAAAAAACCTGAAAGCTATAAGTTTCCCTTTCCGCTTTGGGGCCGTCTTCATTTAGAAGCAAGGTCTCCCCTTGCAGAAGCCTATGCCTCTGTAAACCTAAACGGTAAAACCCTCTCTGTGGGGATGGGTGAACCGGCCGAATTCTTTCCCAAACCTCTTTTTCCCCGGTGGATTGATGAGGCCTATGTGCAGGCTCTTACAGGGCCTGTAGTTTTCGGCGGCGGAATCAAAAAAATAAATTGGGGAAAAGCTCATTTTTTTAGTGTGTTGGATACAGTGAATCCCAAAGACTTCAGTCTCCCTTATGAGTTTTATCCCGAAAAGATAAAAAAATCGGCGCCTGTGTTTTTTCTTTCGGCCTATCTTCCTAAAGATATGAAGCTTGAGTTTGTATATCTTCCGGTTTTTGAAGCCGATGAATTTGCTCTTAACGGAAGATGGCAAAAAAATACTTTCGCAAATCTTATACAAGACCTTCCGGCTTCAGTGCAGAATGCGGCAATGCATAAAGCAAAAAAAACTGATACAATTGATTATGCTCAAGGAGGCTTGCGCTATACGTTCAACATCGGCGGTAAACATGACCTAGGTTTTCAGTATTTTACCGGTTTTTTACATAAGCCTAATTTTAAATCGGATCATACGCCTTCAGATTTCACCGAAGCCGAGTTTAAACAAGTCTTTGAAAGCGCAGAGCTTATATACAACCGATATCATCAAATAGGTCTCGATTATGAAGCAATGTTCGGGCAGTTTACGGTACAAGCAGAATTTGCCGCAAATATAAGCAACGATTTAAAAGGAAACAATCCCGATATATATAATCCGTATATTGCATGGAATTTGGGGCTTTTATATGCTCTTCCTAAAAATATAAACTTGAGACTTCAAGCAGCCGAAACTATAAGGCTTTTAAATTCGGGAATAAATCAGAACAAGCTCAGCCTTGACACGGAAAACGGAAGGTCTGTCACAGATACCCGGCTGCTTTTCTCTCTTTCCCAAACCTTGGTACGAGGCTCCCTCGAATGGAAACTCAATGCTCTTGTCGGAATAGAAGATGCCGATTTTTTTATAAATCCCGAACTTTCATGGCTGATAGGCACAATCGACTTTGACCTTGGTTTAGGCTTTTTCGGCGGCAAAAAAACCGGTAAATTAGGCCGATACCAAAATAATCATTTTATTAAGATAAGCATCGGGTACGAGTTTTAACTATGCTTGCTTTCTCTCTATATTTTTTGTATATTTTGTAAAGTATTTATAAAATAGCGGAGGTCATTATGTTGGTCAAAGAAGAAATTGAAAAAGGCATAGACTTGGTCAGACCTTATTTACAGGCTGACGGCGGAGATATAGAGCTTGATTCTGTTGATGAAAACGGAAAGGTTTATGTTAAGTTAAAGGGAGCCTGCGGCTCATGTCCTATGGCTATTTACACGCTCAAGATGGGCGTTGAAGAACAGCTTAAGGACATGTTCCCCGAAGTTACCGAGGTAGTCGCAGTTTAAAGTTTTAGAGCGGTTAAGCTATTATTGCCTCCAGGGCAATTTCCATCATGGTTTTAAAGGTAGTTTGCCGCTCCTCGGCACTTGTCTGCTCGTGCGTTACAACATTATCCGAAATAGTAAGAACTGCAAGAGCTTGTCTTTTGTACTTAGCCGCAAGGGTATAAAGCTCAGCAGCTTCCATCTCCACAGCTAAAGCTCCGTAAGCAGCCCACATTTTCCATGTTTCAAGATCATCATAAAAAACATCTGAGCTTGCAATCGAACCTATCAGCGGATTTATGCCCATCTTTTGGGCATGGTCATAGGCGTTTTTCAGCAAAGACCAATCGGCAGTGGGGGCATAGTAGCAGCCTCTAAAGCGGTGCGTATTGATTCCGGAATCGGTAGAGGCCGACATAGCCAAAACTACGTCCCTCAAGCCTATGTCCTTTTGTAAGGCTCCGGCTGTCCCGATGCGGATAGCTCTTTGTACCCCGTACTCGCTGAACAGCTCATTTACATATATTGAAAGCGAGGGCTGTCCCATTCCCGTACCTTGAACTGATACCTTTACGCCCTTGTAGGTTCCCGTAAAGCCCAACATTCCCCTTACCTTGTTATAGCATTGAGGATTTTCCAAAAAATTGTTTGCAACAAATTCGGCTCGAAGAGGATCGCCCGGTAAAAGAATCTTATCGGCAATTTCTCCCTTTTTTGCAGCTATATGAATACTCATGTTTCCCTCCGTAATGATACAAGTATATCTTATATAGGCACAATATTCAAGATAAATGAGTTTTTTCAGATTTAATACGGTGTTTTTGGTATAATATGTTAATAAACCGCATAATATGCAAAAAAATATCAAAAAAAACATATATTTTTTCTTAATAAGTATTGACATTTATTTTAAATTCGAGTATATTACTTTCACACACAGAAGATACACACTATTATTCTATTCACAGGCAGCCCTTTCTCCTCCTTTTCGGGCTGCTTTCTTTTTATCAGGTAAGGAGATCGATTATGCAAAAAATAAGAGCTTTTTTTCATCAGCAAAACCTAAGACGCAGAGCCGCAAGATTGGCGGGACGAGTTGAAATTGTTCTGTCCTTTGCAATGCTTATCGGAATTTTAATTCTTTCTATTGAAATCTTTTTTGATTTAAAAGAAATGGTTTATGCATTTATTTACAGTAAGAAAATTCCTTCATTTTCGGAATTCTTGTCTTTAATATTTTCTCTTGTAATCGGTCTTGAATTTGTAAACATGCTTATAAAGCATACACCGGGCAGTGCTCTTGAAGTTGTTCTTTATACCATTGCACGAAAAATTATTGCCGACCACGGCAGTATGTTCGATGCCTTATTGGGGGTTGTTGCTATCGCAGTCTTGTTTGCCGTAAAAAAATACCTAAATGAAGGCGGAGAATACGGTGCAGGAAACGAGTGCGACTATATAGTAAACGGCGGCACTAGTATTCACGAAATAAATCACAGGCTGGACTCGGACTTTGATGAAGCATACGGAAACACCGTTGCCGGTTATTTGTTTAACTATCTTAAACAGCAGGGGCGCTCGCCTCATCTGGGGCTTGAAGCCGACATAGGGGAGTATAAATTCGTTATCCATGAAATGGATAATGACTTGATAAGATATATTAAAATACTTCCTCTTAAAGAAGCAAAAAATTGAGTTTTTAGCGGTAATTGACACAAATCATAAAAAGTAGTAGATTTAGGTGAGTATGAAAAACAAAATACAGCCTTCGCAAAAAACAATCTTTAATAAGGTCGCTTTTAAAATATTTGCCCCCTTACTATGTATAGCTCTTTTTATGCTTATCACCATAATTGTCATTTTAAATCTGTCCAAAAAGTCTTACAATAGTTTTTTTGAAACAGTTGAAACAAGACTATTATATGACAAGTTTAAAAAGGAGATGAAGTCCGCTACGGAAGTAGCTGTCTCGCTTATAGAAAATATTTATGCCAGAACGGATATTGGGGAAGAAGAAAAACTTGCCTTGTCTGCAAAGATAGTTCGAAATCTGCGCTTTGGAGAAGACGGCTATTATTATGCCTATCAAAATGGAACAGGACTCTGCAGAATTCACGGTTCCAACAAGAATCTGGAAGGTACCAGCCTATGGGATTTACAAAACCCGCAAAAGACACAGTACATCGTTAGAGAATTGGATGCCATTGCCGAGAATAATACGGTGTTTTTAGAATTTTATTGGTCAAAACCGGATGCTCCGGCCGGTCAGGTTTTTCCGAAACTCGGTACTGCTATGAGAATAAAAAATACCGATATGTGGATAGGTACGGGATGTTACATAGATACAATAGACAAAGATAAGCAGCTTTTTGCGGTACAATTTGAAAATGAAACTCAAAAAGTATTTGTTATATCTTTATGGGTATTTAGCCTTTGTCTTCTGATACTGCTTATAACCACACTGATTCTTGTAAGCCGAATAAGTAAACCTTTGGAAAGAACATCAAAAGCTTTAAGGAATATAGCTGACGGTGACGGAGATTTACGGGCGTCTTTACCTGTTAGCGGAAAAGATGAAATAAGCGATATAGCGATGTATTTTAATCAGACAATCGAAAAACTGGCCTTGTCTTTGAAATCGGTTTCATCCAACACTCAGGAAATGCAATCCATAGGTGAAGAACTTGCGACAAGTATGGCTCAAACCGCCAGCTCAATAAATGAAATAAGCGCCAATATCGAAAGTGTAAAACAACAAGCCCTGACTCAAGCCTCAAGTGTAAAGAAAACGTCAGGAACGGTAAACAACATAATAATGTCTATTCAACGCTTAAACGAAAACATCGAAAATCAGGCAACGAATATTGCTCAATCATCTTCTGCTATTGAAGAAATGACGGCGAACATTACTTCGGTTGCATCGACCTTAGGAAAAAATAACGATCTTATAAAAACCGTATACGAACAAACAAAAAAAGGAAAGGAAGGTGCTGCAGAAGCAAATTCCGTAGTAGCACAGATTTCGGAACAGTCGGCTTCTCTTCTTGAAGCAAGCCAAATTATTCAAAACATAGCAAGCCAGACAAACCTTTTAGCCATGAATGCGGCTATTGAAGCAGCACATGCCGGGGAAAGCGGAAAAGGCTTTGCTGTTGTTGCCGATGAAATACGCAAACTTGCAGAAGAATCAA
This sequence comes from Treponema sp. OMZ 790, assembly GCF_024181285.1. Taxonomy (NCBI): domain Bacteria; kingdom Pseudomonadati; phylum Spirochaetota; class Spirochaetia; order Treponematales; family Treponemataceae; genus Treponema; species Treponema sp. OMZ 790. Next base: position 3,030,591 of record NZ_CP051201.1, read on the forward strand.
ATATGCAGGGTAAACAAATAGGCGAGGTTATAAAAGAATCAACCCGAATAATTGAAAACTTAACCGTAGCAGGTGCCGGAGCCGAAAAAATGTTTGTGGAGGTATATGATCTTGTAAAAGAAATTGCACAGCAAGAAGAGTTAATTGTAGCGGCAATGCAGGAGCAAGAAGCCGGAAGCAATGAAGTATTGGCCGCGATAAAGAACATAAACGACATAACTGAAGCCGTAAAAGGAAGTTCTGAAGATATGTTCACAGGCGGCGAACAAGTTGCAGAAGAGATGAATAGATTGGATAGTTTAACCCGAATAATAACGGACAGTATGAATGAAATGGTTATGGGTTCAATTCAAATAAACAATGCGGTTCAGGAAGTAAACGAGATAACCAAACAAAATAAATACAGAATTGATGCCTTGTCTGAAGAAGTCAAGAAATTTAAGATATAAGATTAATTATTCGGACTTAAATAAATTGCTTCAGATTCGTTAAGGTGAGGGAAGGAAACCAGCTTGCGGTCATTTGTGTGACCGTTAAATAAGATGGTAATACTGTCATTGGATGTTACAAAAACGACATGGGATTCTTTTATAAGACAGATAAAGCCTCCCTCGCTTATGGATGAGTAGTTTGTTGAATAAAACAAATTCTTTTTTTGCATATAAGTAGTTATGCCGCTGCTGGCGTAACGGGGGCTTCCTGTTCTAATCCAGATGAGGCTGTCAGGATACCAAGAGCCCGATAACCGAATACCGCCGGCATAAATACACTGAGAAACATAATTTGCGCAATCGTTTTCATAGGTGTTGTAGTCATCATTCCATACGGATATATCACTAGACATATTCAAAGGGTTTGATGAGTATTTATTTGCATAGTTTACAGCAGCTGAATTATTGTAATCGATTTTTTTTGAATTTGTTTTAATGTGTCTTTTTATAAAATCAAAACCGTATTGCATCATTACATCGGGTTCGGGCGGCTTTAGCGAAAAAGCATCTATTTTTGTGTGATAGGTCGCTATCTCAATTTTTATATTTTCAAAATTATCATTTTCGGTAAATGTTATTTTGAAAATATTGTTTTCAATTTGTTTCTTTCCTATGTATTTTTTTAACTCGGTTGTTCTTTTATTGTATTGATTTAAAGCCTTTTTGTTGTTTTTAAAATTCTCAACAGCTTTTTTCATTCCGGCAACGAATGGAAGCTGATAAACCGAATTAAACTTTAATCTTTTTTCGATCGCCACAAAATAGAATTTTTCATTTGAACCGCAATCTTCATCTTCAGGAATATAATCATAGACGGAAACGTTTAGAATGTCATAATATTCCGAATATAAACTTTCGGCATATTTTTTAAAAAAAATCTCTTCTTTTGTGTTTTCTTTTTTTGGTTTTGCCTTTACGCTTACATCATGTTTGTTTGTACTGCCGTGCACTCCTTTAAGGTCTTTGATTATCGGATATAATTTTAATATTGCAATTATCCAAAGACTTATTATAAAGAGAACAAAAACAAGTTTAGCCTTATTTATTTTTTTTCCCATGATGTAAAACTAAATTATTCTTCTTCCTTTTTATTGAAAATTTGAAATGTTTTCATAGAAGCATCAAGCATTTCGACAATTTCTGCATTCGTATCATCGGGGAGGGTTGCGGCGCATATGTAAAGTATATTATTGTGTCTAAATAGATAAAAGTATTGTTTTAGAATATTTTTTTCATCAGAAACTTCCATAATCAATTTTCGGGATTCTATATTATAATTATTTTCAAATTTACCGTGTGATATTATTTTAGAGCCGGATATAAGGCCGGCAGTATCTTCTTTACCGGTTATGTACTCTTCAACAACCTCATCTATTGAAGCCGAAATCTCTTCTGAAATAAAAATCATATTTTGGTTATAGCCTTTTACCGAGTCGCCGCATATTATCTTATATTTCAGCCCGGGATAATTTGTTGTCTCCCAGCCGTCAGGCATCTCAAAGGTAAAATCCTTAAAATCGTCCGTATAATAATCTTGAGCGGATAGATAAGTCATGAATATAAATGCAAAAAAAAGTATCGATAAAAATCTTTTCATAAAAAGCTCCTAAAATAAAAGCATCCAAAAAACTATACAAAAGATGTAAAAAAATGTCAACCTAAGAAGATGGGGTGAATTTGAGGTTATAAAATGTAAGAGGTATTGCCCCCTTTAAATTATCACCGGTTTGCGATATAATTGAGCCTGTCCTAAAAGATTTATGGAGGTTTTTGTGGATATTTTAGATAAACTGAGGGGCGGCGTCATTATGGACGTAACCAACCCCGAACAAGCAAAGATTGCAGAAAATGCGGGGGCTGTTGCAGTCATGGCCCTCGAAAGAATTCCGGCCGATATAAGGGCGGCAGGCGGAGTCTCAAGAATGAGCGATCCTAAGATGATTAAAGAAATCATAAAGGCTGTAAAAATTCCCGTTATGGCAAAGGTGAGAATCGGTCACTTTGTAGAAGCTTCAATTTTGGAAGCGATCGGTATAGATTTTATTGATGAGTCCGAAGTACTGTCCCCGGCAGACGAGGTTTATCATGTCGATAAAAATAAATTTAAGGTACCTTTTGTCTGCGGTGCCCGCAATTTGGGAGAAGCCTTGCGAAGAATTCAAGAAGGTGCAAAGATGATCCGCACAAAGGGTGAGGCCGGAACAGGCGATGTTATTCAGGCCGTAAAACACATGCGCCAAATTCAAAGCGAGATGAGACAGCTGACAACTTTAAGAGAAGATGAACTCTATGTTGCGGCTAAGAATTTCCAAGTTCCTTATGCTCTTGTAGAATACGTGCATAAGCACGGTAAGCTTCCTGTTCCTAACTTTTCGGCAGGCGGAGTTGCAACTCCTGCAGATGCGGCCTTGATGGTTCACCTCGGTGCTGACGGCGTTTTTGTCGGAAGCGGAATTTTTAAATCGGGCGATCCTGCAAAAAGAGCTGCTGCCATTGTAAAGGCCGTAAAGAATTACGACAATCCTGCTGTTTTGGCAGAAGTATCCGAAAACTTAGGCTCAGCCATGGTCGGAATCAACGAAGAAGAAATAAAAGTTATAATGAGCGAAAGAGGCGTTTAAGCCGCTTTAGTCAATGATGCAAAAAAGAGGTGTTTAATGAGCTTTTAGACTCACTAAAACACCTCTTTTTATTTTATAGAATGCGGGCTCCGCCGGAACTCTTACATTCAAAAAACTTAGGACTGTTTCCTGTTTTTTCAAAATACCTTTTGTGAACCTCAAGATAAAATTCATCCAAAACTTCATTTTTTACTAAGGCAAAAACATAACAGCCTTCAGTGTTTCCGATAAGTTTTGCTCCGCGGCAGCCGCTTTGTATAATTGCGGTTTCAAAAAGAATATTTTGTTCGGTACTCATAAGTTCAAAATCATCCCTCATCGAAATATGAGATTCGCAAAGAAGTTTGCCTAAAAGATCCATGTCTCCCTTTTCTAAAGCTTTTACGGTCTTAGCCGTTCTTGCGTTTTCGGTAATGCAGTGTTTTACCCGTCTAAGAATTGTTTTATCCAAAAAACTCGGCTGATAGTAGGTATAATCGGCTTCCGTTATTTCGCACAAGTGATCCAAATCTAATTTTTTTTGTAGAATATGCAAGCCTTCTTCGCACTCCATATAGCGGATATTGGATTGGGCTCTATAAGACTCCTTATTCGGAGGCGTACCGATTACTATGATTCTATATTCTCCCAAATTTAAAGGCAGGGTTGAAACCGATAAATCGTTCGAGTTAAAAAAGCAAAACTCATTCCGCTTACAGGAAAACAAGGCTGCCTGATTTGAAAGCCCCCTCTTTGTGTTTAAAACCTCATGCTCTGCCTCCAAACATAATTTTATGAGATCCATAAAATTTTCTTTTAATTTAAATGCGGATAAAAGATCCAGGCAAAGCCCGGTTTCAAAACTTGGAAGAGCTGACTGACTTGTTTCGAGGCGTATTTTATCGAAAACCATTATATCAAATCCGCCTAAAACGCCTCCAAAGGCTTCATTGATTTTTTTTACGCTTAAAAGAACAATATCGAATACGGAGCTTTCAGAAAAAACTTCATCGGCAATATTCTTTTCTTGATTAAGACTGCCGTCAAACCGTTTTTGCAGAACCAAATCAATCAATGAGATTTTATCGGAATTATTTTTGCGGAGCGCCGTGTAAAGATATTTATCGGAGCATACTGTTAAAACGATCCCGCCGTTATAGTCCAGTTCTTCTCCCATGAGAGTGAGGCTTAAAGGAGAAGCCGTTAAAACAATTTCGTCTTCAGTTTGTCCGTAGACCTCGTTAAAAAGTTTTTTAAGTTTTTCTTTTAATTCATTTTCGCTTAAGTTTTCGAAGTCTTTAATATCCGCATCAAAATTCATACAACACCTCTCTTTCATTATCGGCAGGCAGCACAGTAAAACAAAAGCCATTGTCTTTTTTTTAAAAAAATATTATTCTCAATCTCATGGCAAATCCCAAACTTTTTAGAACAATCGACAGGGCTGTTTTTGATTATAAGATGATAGAAGAAGGAGACCGTATTTTGCTTGCTGCTTCAGGCGGAAAGGACTCTACGGCCTTGGCTGAATATTTTTCGATGCGCTTAAAGCGTCCGTTTCCGCATTTTGAAGTTCACGCTATGCACATTGCAACCGATGTAACGCCTCCGTTTTCTCCTGAACTTATAAAGATGTTTGAAAGTTGGAATATTCCCCTCACCGTAAAAACCGTTTCGGTTTTGGGAAGATTAAAACCCAACGAAAAGATGAATTGCTGGTGGTGTTCGACCCAAAGACGAACAGAGTTGAATAAATTTGCCATGGAGTCCGGCTTTAATAAGATAGCCTTGGGCCATCACTTGGATGACATTTTGGAAACCCTTTTGATGAATTCCTTGGAAAAGGGAATTTTGTCTACAATGCCCCCTGTCCTAAAATTCGAAAAATATCCGGTTACCATGATAAGGCCTCTCTGCCTTGCAGACCTTTCCATGATTATCCGCCATGCGGAGCAGGCCGGCTATATCTGCTCAACCTGTACCTGCAGCTTTCAAGAAAACTCCGCCCGCAAAACAGCCCGCTCAAGACTTGACAGGCTGACAGGCGGCTCTTACAAATTAAAAATAAACCTCTTTAATTCTCTAAAAAATATCTTACCCGAATATTTGCCGTAAAATAGTTTATACTTGTAAAAATATCCGGCCTATGATAAACTTATAGTTATGGAATATGTCATTAAAATAAACTGGGATAACGAAGCCGGAGTATGGATAGCAACAAGTGATGATGTGAGAGGGCTTGTGCTTGAAAGCGGTTCGATCGATGCCCTCATGGAGAGGGTACGATATGCCGTGCCTGAGCTCCTCCAAGAAAATAATCAGCTTCCCCATGATCAAACCACATTGCACTTTTGTGCCGAAAAATCCGAACGGATGTACGCGTAATGGCTCAGTATGAAAAAATTGTGAGAGAAATCTTGCGTAAAAACGGATGCAGTTTTGTAAGACACGGCAAGGGTGACCATGACATTTGGTATAGTCCAATAAGCGATTGCCGTTTTACCGTTGACTCAAAAATAAAATCACGGCATACCGCTAATGCCATTATGAAGCAAAGCGGTATAGACTATAAGTTTTAATCTTTATGTAAAGCTAGCGTATATCCTCTCTCAATAAGGGCATACTCATGCAGCGGGGGCCGCCGCGGCCTCGGGAAAGTTCGCCGCAGGGCATTTCGAGGACTTTTAAGCCCTTCTTGTTTAAGATTTCGTTTGTAACATCGTTTCTTTCGTAAACGACTATTGTACCGGGGTTTATGCAGAGGGTGTTTGAGCCGTCGTTCCACTGTTCGCGTTCGGCTGCAATCTTATCTCCTCCGGCGCATTGGATGAGCTCAATCTTTCCGGCGCCGGTGTATTTTTCAAGAATTTTTTCTAAAGTAGAATCAATCTGCTTTACGTTAAGTTCTCCCTTCTTGGCTCCTTTTGTAATTTCAAAGACTCTTAGGGGGCCTAAAATTCCGGGGTGAATGGTAAACTTATCGAAGTCGATTTGAGTAAATACCGTATCCAAGTGCATAAAGGCCCTGATTGCAGGAATCTGAAAGGCGAGAATGGTTTTTATTGGAGAATCAGAATTGTAAAAAATATTATTTGCGATAGAATCTATGGCGTTGGCCGATGTCCTCTGTGAAAGCCCTATAGCCAAAACTTCTTTACCGATATTCAATATGTCTCCGCCTTCAATGCTGGGGGCGTCATAGCGGTTGTAAAATTTATCTACTTTGCCTGCATATTCGGGGTGATGATTAAATATGTATTCCCCGTAAATGGTTTCGCGGCATCGGGTTACGGAGTACATCTTGTTTAAGCTGACTCCGTTTCCTATACATGCAAAGGGGTCGCGTGTAAAGTACAGGTTAGGCATGGGGTTTATTATCATAGAACCCGAATCCAACACATAGTGCGAAAGCGAGTGCGTGTTTTTTAAAGGTATTTCCTTTACGTTTACTCCTTCCATTGTTTTTAAGATAAGCTCTTTCGGATTCTTGATTGCATCAAAAAAATCATACAACATTTCTTGATGATATTCTGAATATACATCAGCTTCTCGGATATACTGTTTTATAAATTTTTCACGTATTTCGGTACTTTGAGAAAGAGCATCAGCTGCCAAGTCTTCAAGATAAACAACTTCAACTCCGTTTTCGGCAAGAATATCGGCAAAGGCATCGTGCTCTTTTTGGGCAACCTTTAAAAAGGGGATATCGTCAAATAAAAGTTCATCAAGTGTATCCGGTGTAAGGTTTAAAAGTTCTTTCCCGGGGCGGTGCAAAAGCACCTTCTTTAGTTTTCCTATTTCGCTTGTAACATTTATGACAGCCATGCAATTCTCCTTGCTTTAATAATAGTCTGATAATAAGGGATTGTACAGGATAAAGGGAAAGAATTCAATAGGGAAACGGCAAATGTCTATCCTTGGGGGCTTTTGCGATTTATTTCGTCCAAGTATTCAAAGAGTTTTTTTACGGCTTCTTTTGTTGTAGCCCAAGAGGTACAAAAGCGCACCGCTGTTTGGTTTTCAGAAATTTTTGTCCAAAATTCGCATTTGAATTCTTTTTCTATTTTATCTAAAAGACTGTTTTCGATTATGGGGAAGCTCTGATTTGTTTCGCTTTCCATAAAAAAAGAAAAGCCTCGGTCTGAAAATCCTTTACGGATCATCTTTGCCGTTTCGTTCATCATTTTTCCGATTTCGAAATAAAGATTATCCGTAAAAAGCGCTTTAAACTGGAGGCCTAAAAGCCTGCCCTTTGCAAAAAGGCCGCCCTTTTGTTTTTGTATATATCTAAAGTCTTTTTGAAGGGCCGGATTATTTATTATAAGAGCTTCACCGAAAAGAGCGCCCATCTTTGTTCCGCCTATATAAAAGGCATCCGTATACCTTGCCATGTCCGCAAGACTTAAATCGTTATTGTCCGCAGTAAGGGCTGTTCCGAGGCGGGCTCCGTCAACATAGAGAGATACGGAATATTTTTGTGAGACAAATTTTAGATCGTGCAATTCTTTTTTCGAATAAATGGTACCCAGTTCGGTAGGATTTGAAATATAAATCATCCCGGGCTGAACCATATGCTCGGCTGTGGGGTCATCATAGTGAGCTCTTATGAGGGCTTCAGCCTGCTCCGCCGTTATTTTTCCGTTTGCCGATTCAATGGTGAGAACCTTATGTCCGCAGGCTTCTATGGCTCCCGATTCATGCACATTTATATGGCCTGTATCGGCTGCTATTACCCCTTGATGAGGACGGAGAGAAGCAGCTATCATTGTTAAATTAGTTTGAGTTCCTCCCGAAAAAAAGTAAACCTTGCTTTGAGGTGCATCGAGTTCTTTTAAGATAAGGTCTGCCGCTTCTGCGCAATATTCGTCACAGCCGTAGCCGATAGTTTGTTCTTCATTTGTTTCAGTTAGTGTTTTAAGAATTTTTGGGTGACAGCCTTCGCTGTAATCATTTATAAAAAAATACATGCTAACCCCCTCAAAGATGATTATAACATAAGACAGGGTATTATTCAATGTTGCGGAATTTGCAGCCGGCTATTTCTTAAAAAGGCCTGCAAGTTCTTCATTGCTTAATTTTGAAATCCAAGTTTCGCCTGAAGAAATACTCATGCCGCTTATTTCCCGTTTTTTTTGAATCATCTCATCAACTTTTTCTTCAAAGGTGCCGGAGCAGATAAAGCGGTGCACGAATACGTTTTTAGTCTGCCCGATTCTAAAGGCCCGGTCTGTGGCCTGATCTTCAACTGCAGGATTGTACCAAAGGTCAAAGTGAATTACCCTGTTAGCTGCAGTCAGGTTAAGGCCTGTTCCTCCCGCCTTAAGCGAAATTAAAAAGATACGGTATGCAGGATCCGTTTGAAAAACCTCAACAGCTTTTTTGCGTTTTGAGGCGGGCATTTGGCCGTGAAGCAAAAGGGCCTCGGTTCCCAATTCTTTTTGAATAACGGTTTTTAAAATGTCGAGAGTGCCTACATATTGGCTGAAAATAATTGCCTTTTCGCCTGAAGAAATTATCTCGCTTAAAAGCTCGATGAGGGCGGTAACCTTCCCGGAATGTTTCATCTCGCTCGGAGTTTCCTTGTCATAGGCCCTCGGATGATTGCATACCTGTTTTAGGGCCGTTAAAAGTTTTAGGACATAGGCCTGCCTTTCAATCTTAGTTTCGGCTCCCATCACCTTGTGCAATTCCGTTTCTACAAGGTTCTCGTAAATTGCCAGCTGCTCAGGCGTCAGATTGCAATATTGATTTGTAATTATCTTGTCGGGTAAGTCGGAGATAACCTTGGGATCGGTTTTTAGGCGGCGGAGCAAAAAGGGTGAAGTGATTTTCTTTAAATCGTCTGCTTCGATTTCGGAATTGTGAAGCTCAATCGGAATGCGCCATTTTTTTCGAAACTCGTCAGCCGAGCCCAGATAGCCGGGGAGAAAAAAGTCGAATATGGAGCGCATATCTTCAAGGTTGTTTTCGACAGGGGTGCCGGTAAGAGCGATTCTGCCCTTCGCCTGAATTGCCTTTACTGCATGGGCCTTCTTTGTTCCCGAATTTTTTATAGCCTGAGCCTCATCCAAAATAATACAAAAAACTTTTTTATCCTTTAATTTTTCTATATCTTTTTGCATCGTCTGGTAGGTGCTTATTATTACGTCGGCTTCGGTATTGAACTTGCGCCTTGCTCCGTGATAAACGGCGACTTTAAGGGAGGGAGCAAATTTGGCTATTTCGTGTTCCCAGTTTGAAAGAAGGCTTGCAGGAGCTATAACCAAAAAAGGCTCCTCTGCTTCTTTTGAATTTTTAAAGGCCAGTATCAGGCTTATAATTTGTACGGTTTTGCCCAAGCCCATGTCATCGGCCAAAAGACAGCCGAAGCCGCTTTTGATATTTGCATAAAGCCAGCGGAACCCCTTTTCCTGATAGGGCCGCAATTCCGCATTTAAGTTTTGAGGAACGGGAATGTCATCTTGCCTGAAAATGCCGTCGATAATTTCTGCGGCCGGTTTGGAGCAGACTGCATTCCCCGAAAGAACCGCTTGAAGGGCTTCCCTCATGTCTGCCGGTTTTTCAAATGCCTTTAACATTTTGGCAACTTCTTCGGGGTCGAGCAAAAGGAACTGATCATTAAATTTTACCAAGCCCGATTTATTTAAAAAGAGCTTTTTAAATTCGTCTATGTCTATTACGGTGTCTCCAAGCATTACGGCCCGGTCATAGGAAAGAACGTCATCAAGGTTTAAAAACGAAACTACGTTTCCCGCTCCCTTTACGGATTTTACGCTTATGACGGGCTTGGGGGTCAAAACGTTTTTTAGGCTTTTAGGTAAAACTATGTCGATTCCGAACCGCTGCAAAAGTTTGGCCGCCCTTTGCAAAAAGAGGCCTGCTTCTTCGCGTGAGAGCATAATATTTTTTTTGACCGCAAGAATCGAAAGAGCCGGTAAGTAGGCCGAAAGGCTTGCCGGAAAGCGCAAAATATCGTCGGGGTTTTTGCTCCTCTTTGCTGCGATATTTAACTCGGTAAATGGAGCTTCCGCTTCGAGAGAAAAGGAAGATGCATCGCTTTCAAAGGATGTGCTTTCACCGGAGTTTTCTTTAGCCTTGCGCACAAGGGCGGAAAGCAAAAAGAACTCGTCTTCTTTTAGTGAGTCCAAAGTCAGGCGGTATTCATAGCCGCAATTGCTGTAATTTAAAACCGAAAGCCAAGAGTAAATTACCGTATCCAAATTCCGCTTGCCGGGAACGCTTATATCGATTCCTTCATTTGAAAAAAAGAGAGAGTCTATTTCTTTATCCTTGGTATAGGACTTACTCGGGAAAAATTTTAAAGATGCCGCATACTCGGTTAAAAGGGCTGTAAGTAAAAGTTCGGCACAGTAGAGCCTTCCCCATTTTTCGACCGGAAGAAAAAAGTCCTTTGTGAGGGAAGCTGCAAATTTAAGAATGTCGGCCTTTATTTCGGAAGAGGCAGAAAGGCTTTTCCAAAAGATAAAAAGTTTTTTGTTTTCGGTAAATACGGCAGGTATAAGTGCCGAGCTTTGGATGAGTTTTCCCGCAATGGCAAAGAGAGAAAAAAGAATTTTGACCGAGGGGCTCATCTCGTTTAAACTGCTTCTTGTTTTATAAAAATTTTGAGCCTGCAAAAGGGTTTGATTTATCTCTTGGTTTTCGCCTAATTTTATGCTTACCGTTAGAGGGCTTTTAGGCTCAAGCGGAAAGATTCTTTTTTGTTTTCGGATATTGTCGATGTTTATTTTTACCCTTGCAAACAAAAAAGGGTTTACCGATTTTTCTTTTTCGCCTTGCTTTTCTTGACTATAAAAGTTAAGCCCGTAATTTAAAACCGCCTTGTGATAAAATTCCGTAAGTTTTATTATAAAATCGCTCGATGTAAAATTGGGTTCAGGCGGAAGGATGCCGCTTATAAGCGGAAGATAGGATTCTCCAAGGCTGAATTTTAAAGGTGCTGTTAATTCGGGAGGAGACGCAGCTTCCCTGTTGCCAGATGAGTCTGAAGTGAGGCTTGCCTCAGTTAAAGTTTCATTTTTGCGGAGACTTAAAGGAACGGGATGCTCTTGGAGGAGGGTAAAGTTTCTCTCCTTTTCAGGACCAGCATTTTTGGAAGCGGCACCTTCGGGTATGTTTACCGAATCGAGATCGAAACCCGCAAGTTTAAACAAGAGGCGGGGGTCATGGTCTATTTCTTTGGCAAGCAAAAAAAGAACGGCTGCCATGTGCTTACAAGGATCTCCCGAATCGGGGCAGGTGCAGTCCCTTTCGATTAAATTCCAACGGGCAGGAATGAGCCTAACCTTCTTTTTCTTTAAGGCTTCGATTAGGGCAGGGCTCATAATTCCGGCTCGGAGGCCTGCGAGCTCAATAGGATGCTTTTCTAAGATTGAGCGGATTGCATTTTCATTTGTTTTTGAAAGAGGCGGAAATTTAAAATATACATGGTACCAAGGAACATAGTTCCCCTTAACCTTTGCTCCCGCCGTTTGTCCGTTTACTACAAGAGAATTTACCTTTCCGGTATTTGCATAAGTCTTCCCGCGAGACAATCTCCCCGAATCGTCGTAGGCCTTGAGCATCTCCAAAAACCATGCACCCCAGGGCGTTGTCCCATAACTTTGTCTTGCCATTGTCAAGGAGTATAGCAGAAGAAGGCCGGCTTTTCAATTGCGTATTAAAAACCTCTTCATAAAAGCCGACAGTTTATCAATGTGTGTTATTTGCAGAATAATTGATAAATTATTTTTTAAAATTTTACTATTTACTGCAAACTCTTCATACAATAATTATGAAAGGGGAAATTTTTCTTCTTTCAAATAATTTATGAGAGGTAAAAATGAAAAAACTTTTTAACATTACCCTCCGCAACGACTATGCTTTTAAGCGTGTCTTCGGAGTGGACGAAAACAAGGATGTCTTACAAGACTTGCTGGAATGTATTTTAGACATACCGCCTGAGACCATCGCCGGCTTGGAACTTCTGGATAAGGAGTTTCATAAGGATTCGATAAGCGATAAAACAGGTGTTTTAGATGTAAAATTACGCCTAAAGAACAACACAATTATCGATATAGAAATTCAAAACAGGTGGAACAGTGAGTTTGCTCAAAGAACTATCTTTTATTGGGCTAAAATGTATACTGAAAACTTAAAAACAGGTGAAGTGTATACAAAACTGCCTAAATGTATTACAATAAACATAGTGGGTGAAGGCTTTGATTTAAACAATCTCATTCACAGTGAGTATAATGTAGTCGAAAAGCACTTAAACAATAAACTTTCCGATGAGCTTGAAATCCACTTTTTAAACTTAGCCAAGATTAAGGAACAAGAAAATATTGAACAGGATGAGAAGAAAAAGAAACTTTATAACTGGCTGAGATTTATCGAAACTGATGATGAGGAGGTACGTAATATGCTGGCACAAGAATCACCCATGATGCGAAAAGCAAATACAACGATAGAAGTAATGGAAATGAGTCCAAAAGAAAAATGGCTATATGAAAACCGCATGAAATACGAACACGACAAGGCTTCTTGGAAACATGTGGGGTATCAAGAAGGTATTGAACAAAAAGCTATTGAAACTGCAAAAAACTTACTTGAAATGAACTTTCCTATTGAAAATATCGCAAAAGCCGTAGGATTAAGCATTACCGAGATAGAGAAACTATAATTATTAATTTTCCTAGACCTTTTCGTTTAAAAGTTGTATATTAGTAACATGAGTAAAAAAATAAAGTTCAATATTACGGGTATGACTTGCTCGGCTTGCTCTTCCCATGTTCAAAGAGCGGTCGAAAAGCTTGAAGGAATTGCCGAAGTACAGGTAAACCTTTTAACCAACAGCATGACTGTCAATTATGATGAAAATCTTTTGACTCCCGATAAGATTATAGAAGCGGTCGAAAGGGGCGGTTACGGAGCCACGCTCGCCGATAATTTACACAATTCTTCTTCAAACAAAAATCAGGCAGTGTCTGGCGGAAAGGTCTCCCGTTCATCTCAAAACGAGATAGCAAAACTTGAAAGCGAAAAAATAAAAAAAAGGCTCATTTGGTCTTTATGCTTTATGATTCCGCTTTTTTATGTGTCGATGGGGCACATGGCTTCTCTTCCTCTTCCTCATTTTTTGAACGGAATAGAAAACGCAATTCTTTTTAGTTTTACGCAGTTTTTGCTTGCCCTGCCTGTGCTGATTGTAAATAAAAAATTCTTTGTGGGAGGCTTTAAGGCCTTTTTAAACAAGGCTCCCAATATGGACTCCCTTGTCGCTGTCGGCTCCGGTGCTGCCGTCATTTACGGAATCTTTGCCATTTATAAGATGGCCTACGGAATGGGGCACGGCGATATGGAAACGGTAAGGCTTTTTTCCCATGATCTTTATTTTGAATCGGCTGCGATGATTTTAACCCTCGTAACCTTGGGCAAATTCCTTGAAGCTAATGCAAAGGGAAAAACTTCGCAGGCAATTACAAAGCTGATGAACCTTAGGCCTAAAACCGCCCTTGTTATCAGGAACGGTAAGGAAGAAGAAATTCCTGTCGAGGAAATTGTAAAGGGCGATTTTGTTTTAATCAAGCCCGGTTTTTCCATTCCCGTTGACGGAGTTGTGGTTGAGGGCAGTTCTTCGGTAGATGAGGCTGCAATTACAGGTGAAAGCCTCCCTGTCGAAAAGGCTGCAGGAGACAAGGTTGTAAGCGCTTCCATTAACCTTTCCGGAACCTTTACCTTTAAGGCTGAAAGGGTAGGCGATGACACAACCCTCTCCCAAATAATTGCCCTTGTAGAAGAAGCCTCGGCCTCAAAGGCTCCTGTTTCAAAATTAGCAGATAAGATAAGCAATTACTTTGTGCCTGCTGTTATCCTTATTGCGGTGATTACCCTTTTTGTCTGGCTCGCCGCAGGAGAGGGTTTTGAATTTGCTCTTTCGAGGGCTATTTCGGTGCTTGTAATTTCCTGCCCATGTGCCCTAGGTCTTGCAACCCCCACCGCCATTATGGCAGGAACAGGGAAGGGTGCCCGTCTCGGTATTTTAATCCGCTCGGCTGAGGCCCTTGAAACTGCCCATAAAACAAACACCGTAGTCTTGGACAAAACAGGAACTATAACCCAAGGCCGCCCCGATGTAATCGAGATTAAAAAAACCGCAAGTTTTAGCGAGGACGAAGTGCTCAAGTTTGCTTACAGCTTGGAAATTCTTTCAGAGCATCCTTTGGCAAATGCCGTTATAAAACAGGCAAAGGAAAAAGGCTTGGATGTTTTAAAAATTAAGGACTTTAAGGCTGAACACGGCTTGGGTATTTCGGGTATCGAAGAGGCTTCGGGGCTAAAAATATTTGCAGGTAATGAAAAGCTTTTCCAAAAAAATAATATCGAAATTTCCCATGCTGCATCAGAAATTGATGCTCTTGCAGAAAAAGGAGCAACTCCTCTTTTAATAGGTCTAAGCGGTGCTAAAGACGGAAGTTCTTCAGGAACCGATTCAGGTGCAAAGCTCATCGGAATTATAGCCGTGGCCGACAAAATTAAGGAAGGCAGCATCGAGGCTATTGCAGAGTTTAAGGCTATGGGCATAAAAACTATAATGCTGACAGGTGACAATAAAAAAACTGCAAATGCCATAAAGGCCCAAACAGGAGTCGACGGTTTTGCCGCCGAGCTTTTGCCTCAAAACAAAAAAAACGAAATCGAAAAATTACACCAAGCCGGTCTTAAAACGGCTATGATAGGCGACGGCATAAACGATGCTCCGGCCCTTATGACGGCCGATGTTGGGATCGCCATAGGCAACGGAACCGATATAGCGATTGAAAGTGCGGATATTATTTTGATGAATGACAGCCTGCAATCTGCGGTCGATTCGATTCAATTAAGCCGTGTTGTAATGCGCAATATAAAGGAAAATCTTTTTTGGGCACTCTTTTATAATTCTCTATGTATACCATTAGCGGCAGGAGTTTTTTATCCTGTCTTCGGCATAGTTTTAAGCCCGATGATTGCGGCTGCTGCAATGAGCTTGAGCTCGGTGTCGGTTGTAAGTAATGCCCTGCGCTTAAATTATTTTAAGCCCAAACGGAAACATAAAATAAACCGTAATGCAGAATCTTGCATAACGGAAGAAAATAAAATTAAGGAGAAAGAACTTATGAATACTGTATTAAAGGTAAACGGAATGCAGTGCCAACACTGTGTTTCCCATGTTAAGGAAGCCTTAACAAAGATTTCGGGGGTTTCTGCCGAAATAGATTTGGGCGCAAAAACTGCAACTATTTCACATCCTGAAAGCGTTGCAGTTGCAGATCTAAAAAAAGCTATTGAAGAAGCCGGATACACGGTAGAATAGCTTTAAAACTGTAACTTTTTTAAGGCTGTAATTTATTAAAAGAAAAAATCGGCCATGCCTAACTTCGGCCGATTTTTTTTAAGTTGCTTGAAACGCTTAAGACCGGCTAAGATACTGTCAGCTTTTACGGAAAAGGCTTATATTCGTTTACCATGCTTATCGCTGAAGAAACTTTTCGGCCTTCCGACATTTCTTGAGCTATATCCGTTGCTTTTTGAATTAAACCTGCATTGTCTGCAACGCCGTGTAAAATAACCTCATTTTCCGAAATATCTGCTTCTAGGAAGTATATTTGCAGTTTAAGATCAAAAGAGATATGATTTACTATTTTTTGAGCCAACAAAAGTTCTTTTACTCTCTTATCACCTAAAGCAGCTTCTTCTTTGCTTACGGTTTTTTCAAACCCGAATTTGATTATCTCGGCAGCTTGAGCAGGAGTTATGTGTCCTGTATTTATAACCAAATTGTATTCCGAGGAATCTTCATTTGCAGTATTAAAAAAGCTTTTATGAAATCCGTCGCGGTTATTGTCGCTTTCTTCCATTCTGGCTCTGGCATCTTTTTCGGGATAATTAAATTCCTTCATCAATCTCGAAATTCTTATATCATCGGCTGCAACTAACCGTACCGAATAAAGTCCGGGTACGTTCCTCAAAATTGCAAATCCTCCCCGCCCTATAAAAATACTGTTTCCTGAAGAAGCATGTTCATATACTGCTTCGCGCAGATAATCAAAGTAAGAGTCTCTTTCTCTCGATAGAGATGCCCAAAATCCGGGTTTGCGTTCATCATATTTTTTTAGCTGGGCATCCGAAATTCCTCTTGCAAGCAAATCCTTTTCCAATGACTTACGGTCAATAAAATTGTAATTTAAAAGCTTGGCCAGCTCAACCGCTGTTTCGTCGCCAAAGGAAGCGATCTTGCGTGAAATCGTTATAATTGCCATAAAAACCTCCTATTGCAATTAAATTCTCTTTATAATAGAATAACTCGAAATCCTTGATATGTCAAATGGAGAATTGCGATTTTTATGGAAAAGAATAATGAGATTATATGGAAGCCCGATTCCTCCAGAGAAATATTAAAAACAAGGGTCTTTACCGTATGCGAAAAAGACAGTATTTCTCCTGAAGGAGAAAAAAAGACCTTTATTTCTTTAAAAGCCCCGAGTTGGGTTATTGTTGTGCCTGTTTACCGGGATTCCTCCGGAGAAGATATGTTTGTGATGGTACAGCAGTGGCGGCATGGTTCGGAAAGCGTCTGCATAGAATTTCCCGGAGGTGTTGTCGATGAGGGAGAAAAGCCGGAAGAAGCGGCTTTAAGGGAACTGTTGGAAGAAACCGGCAGAACTCCTAAAAAAATAAAGTGTTTATCGGTTATGTCGCCTAATCCTGCAATAATGGAAAATACCTGCTCAATCTTTTTGGCTGAATTGGATGAAGCAGAAGGAAAACAAAACCTCGACGAAGACGAATTTTTAAATATTCTTAAAATCCCTGTTAAAAAAGTTATTCAAAATATGGGCAATCCTCCTTATACCCATGCAATCATGAATGCCGCCCTTTTTCTATACTTAAAAGAAAAACATTTTCACTGATATATCGGTGCACTGGTATATCAGTGAATAATTACCGATATATCGGTGTAAATTCAGCCTAAAATAGTTTTTTTTATTAAAATTCTAAAATTTTCGATAAAAACTCTCTTATTTTCGACTAAAAAAGCCTTTTTCTTTTGATTTTTATGCTTAGCATAAATTTTGCTTGTATATACATGTACACATATGGAGGTGTTTATGAACAATATAACTAAAAGATTATCAGTGCATACAGCCGACTTTGCAGTCCTTTATGTAAAATTACATAATTATCACTGGCATGTTGAGGGTATAGATTTTAAACCTGTACACGAAATGATAGAGTCATATTACGATAGTATGAGTGACTTTTACGATGCCGTTGCTGAAAGAATGCTGCAGTTAAACGAAAAAGCTCCTTCTTCTATGGCTGAATATTTGGCTGTAACAGGCATAAAGGAAGAAACCAAGAAATCCTTTAAAAGCGTAGAAGCTCTTAAAAATATCTTGGGCGATTTTGAGTATCTTTCAAAAGAAATAAAGGTAACTCAAGTTGAAGCTGCAGCCGGCAATGATGTTGCTACCGACGGAATCCTCAGCGGGATTATCGAATACTTTGATAAAGAAATCTGGATGTTAAAATCCGCTTTAAAATAATTTTAAGGAGAGAATTATGGAACAAATGGCAATGAATATGCCCCTTTTGGGGGATGATTTCCCTCAATTAACGGTTTCGACAACACATGGAGCTATGAAGCTTCCTTGTGATCTTAAAGGCAGCTGGTTTGTACTTTTTAGTCATCCGGCTGATTTTACTCCCGTATGTACTACGGAATTTGTGGCTTTTCAAAAGCTTATGCCCGAATTTGAAAAAATGGGTGTAAAATTAATTGGTCTTTCAGTCGACCAAATGCAGAGTCACTTAAAATGGATTGAGTGGATTAAGGAGAAACTCGGAGTTGAAATTACCTTCCCCGTAATTGCTGCAAACGACAGTATTGCAAACCAAATCGGGCTCTTACACCCCGGAAAAGGCACAAACACGGTTCGCGCCGTATTTGTAGTTGACCCTAACGGAAAAGTCAGACTTGTTCTTTACTATCCGCAGGAAATCGGCCGGAACATGGAAGAAATCGTCAGAGCCGTTAAAGCTCTTCAAGTTTCAGACAAGAATAAGGTTGCCTTACCTGCCGACTGGCCCAACAACGGCCTTATTAAAGATAAGGTAATCATTCCTCCGCCTCCAACAGAAGCGGAAGCTAAAAAGCGCTTAAAGGAATATGAGGGGTACGACTTCTGGTTCTGCCACAAATCTTTATAATCTTTAAATAAGCAAAACAAAAGCCCTGAATTGAAATGTTTCAACTCAGGGCTTTTTCTATTCTAAAGTCCTACTTAGATTTTATAGAAGGTTTATTCCAAACCATTTTGACGCTTTGCTGCAATAAGAGTGTTCGCTACGAGCATGGCAATGGTCATAGGACCGACTCCCTTAGGTACGGGTGTTATTGCAGAAGCAACTTCGCAAGCGGGCTCAAAATCGACATCGCCTACAAGCCTAAAGCCGCTCTTCTTTGTGCTGTCATCAATTCGGTTTACACCGACATCTATAACGACTGCTCCTTTTTTAATCATATCGGCTTTGATAAATTGAGGTTTTCCCATCGCTGCAACCAAAATGTCGGCCTCTCTTGTAACCTCAGGTAGATTCTTCGTTCCGCTGTGGCAAACGGTTACCGTGGCATTTACATCCTTATTCATCATTAATACAGAAAGAGGTTTTCCGACTATATTGGAGCGGCCTACGATAACAACCTTTGCTCCCTTAGTTTCAACTCCGGTTCTTTTTAAAAGATGGATTACACCATGGGGTGTACAGGGAATAAAGGTGTCGTGTCCTAAAAGAAGCTTGCCTACATTTACGGGATGGAAACCGTCTACATCTTTTTCGGGGCTTATAGTTTCAATTACCGTATCGGGATCTATTTGCTTAGGTAAGGGTAATTGAACTAAAATGCCGTTTACCAATTTATCGGCATTTAATTCTTTTATAAGTTTTAGTAATTCATCCTGCGTTGTCGTTTCGGGAAGCCTGAATGTTCTGTCGTTCATTCCTACCTCGTGAAGAGCGTTTGTTTTTCCCTTTACATAGGATTGAGATGCAGGATCGTTTCCTACCAAAATAACGGCTAGGGTCGGTTGAACTCCTTTTGCCTTTATTTTCTCGACATCTTTTGCAATCTCTGCCCTTAAGTCTGCTGCTATCTGCGCACCGTCAATAATTTTTGCACTCATCTTTTTTCCTCCATCAAAATAATTGTACAAGTAACTATTATTCTCCTTGTTTGTTCTAACCTCGTGGCGGTCTAAAACAAGAAACTTTATGTTATCTTATAGATACTATGTTATAACATAATCTGCTTTTGTGCAAGACTTACATATAGACATTCTTGTAAAAAATACGATATACTATTTTTATCAAGTTAGAGGTGAATTAAAAGTGAAGAAATTTGTTTTCTGCGTTCTTATTATCAGCATCTTTTTTATCCCGATTTTTGCGCAAGAAGAAGGAGAAGAACCTTCAACTAACAGGATCGACGGTACTGCGGTATTCCGCCCTGTGAGACAAGGCGATAAATTTATAAAAGCGGGGTTAACCTTGGGGATACCTCTTTTTAATACTTCCCCGTCAAAATTTGCAATTAAGCCCAATATTTGGCCCGGGGGAACCTTAAATGTTGCTTTCGGGTATTATGTTCTTGACGGATTTTCATTAGGAGCAACTCTCAGTTTTCAGTTTTATCCGACACTGGCAAAAAATCTTTATTTTGCTGTTCCGATTACATTTGATATGGCCTATACTTTTGCTGCGGGAAAATGGCGATTTCCCCTCGGAGGCGGTATAGGAGGAGCTGTTCAATCTTATACGGGAAACGGCGGGCGATATTTTGGAATGATTTTTAGATTTGATGCCGGAACTTATTATCAATATTCTCCTGAATGGTCTTTCGGGGGAGATGTATCGTGGAATGTTGTGCCTCAATGGTATGAAAACAAAAAAGATAACCGAACCGGAAACTTTTTGGGTATCAATTTTGCCGTCAGATATCATTTTTAGTTAATTTTATGGAGAATTTATAATGAAAGTTAAAAGATATATTTTTATTTTAATATCCCTTGTTTTTGCACTTATTGTTTCTTGTAATCAATGGCCTATATTTGCGGCTATCGAACAGGAAATACGTTTAAAAAATTTTTCGGTTGAAGGGGATGTTTCAAGCTTGATTGAAGATGGTTCAAACGTATATGCTGCAAATCTGGCCGGTGTTTATTCAAAATCAAAAAGTTCCAACGGCCCTTGGTCAAAGATTTTAAGTTATGCAGGCACTCAAAATCTTGCATATGACGGCACTAATGTTTTTGTCTCTTCTGCCGAGGGGCCGGTAAAATATAGCGGAAATTGGGGAGCTGTTCCTAATTCAGATAATATCCATCTTATTGCCGGTAATAAGATCGTGTTTGGATATAATGCGAGCGAAAAAAAAGTGTATAAGATAGGAACCGGAGGTGTTTCTAATCCTATAGATGTTGGTGTGGTTGAATCCTTATCTGCCGCAGGAAACTATTTTTTGGTAAAGTCTAAAGATTCCGCAAAGTTATATAAAGATGGAACTCCTGCCGCTGAGGTAGCCGGTTTACCCTCCGGAGCAATAGCTGTTTGTCCGGCAGACTCTACAGATCATGATAAAATTTTTGTGCTTGCAGGATCGACAATCCATTATTATAATGGTAGTGCTTGGGCTTCTTCAAAATCAATAAAAGAAAAAAGCCCTATAAGTATTTCTTATTTTAAAGAAAGAGAAACCATATTGTTAGGATGTACTCAAGGATATACCGAGGTAAAGGTAAATACTACACCATCAATAGATCTTTCAAATGAAAATACAAAACAGCTTGACCCCGGTGATGAAGGTTCTACAACGCCCCCCGGCTCCTATTCTCAATATCAAACTACTCTTGGAAGCTATAATACAAATCCTATGTTGGGTGTTTCCAGAGGCGGTAGCGGTTATGCCGTTTTCATGGGAATCCATTCCGGTGTAATTACCAGAAATAAAGGGCTTTGGGGTTTTTACAGCGATAAACCCGAATGGAACCGTGAGTAAGGACCTTTTTGAAGCTGAGTCTTCAAGTTCTAAACAAAATGAACCTCTTGCCTCCCGTATGAGGCCTGTCAATTTGGATGAATACATCGGGCAAGAGCATATTATCGGGGAAGGCTGTCTTTTACGAAGAGCAATCCAAGCCGACAGACTCTCATCAATCATCTTTTTCGGCCCTCCCGGAACGGGAAAAACGACTCTTGCAAAGGTTATCGCAAATACCACAAAAAGCAATTTCTTAAGTTTAAATGCAGTTTTAGCCGGGGTGCAGCAGATAAGGGATGCAGTCTCTAATGCCGAAGAAAACAAAAAGCTCTACAACCGTAAGACCATCCTTTTTGTGGATGAAGTTCACCGCTGGAATAAATCCCAACAGGATGCCCTCCTGCCTTGGGTAGAAAATGGTACGATAATCTTGATAGGAGCTACAACCGAAAATCCTTATTTTGAAGTGAACAAGGCCCTTGTAAGCCGCAGCAGGATTTTTGAATTGAAGGCTTTAACTGAGGATGATTTAAAAAAAGCCGTCCATTTTGCTCTTACAAATAAAGAGAGAGGTTACGGCAAGTGGAAGGTAGAATTTGAAGACGGAGCCTTGGAGCATCTCATTGATACGGCTTCGGGAGATGCGAGGAGCCTTTTAAATGCCCTTGAGCTTGCTGTAGAAACGGGTGTAGAACAATGGCCTCCAAATGATGGGGAGCGAATTATAATAAGTCTAAAAGCTGCCGAAGAAAGTATCCAGAAGAAGGTCGTTTTATATGATAGGGATGGAGACTATCATTATGATGTTATAAGTGCATTTATAAAGTCTATCAGGGGGAGTGATCCCGATGCCTCCGTTTACTGGCTTGCCCGTATGATAGCGGCAGGAGAAGATCCTCGTTTTATTTTTAGACGGATGTTGATTTCCGCCTGCGAGGATGTAGGGCTCGCTTCTCCCGGAGCTGTCAGTGTGGTTGCAGGTGCTGCGGAAGCCTTTGACAGGGTCGGCTTGCCTGAAGGAAGGTATCATCTTGTCCATGCGGCCCTCTATTTGGCAACCTGTCCCAAATCGAATAGTGCCGAAGCTTTATTTAAAGCCCTTGATTTTGTTCAAAAAGAGAATAAAGAGGTTCCCAATCACTTAAAAGATGCAAGCCGTGACGGAGCTGCTTTAGGCCATGGCGAGGGTTATTTATATCCGCACAATTTTGAAGGGCACTGGGTCAAACAGCAATATCTTCCTGACGGACTTGAAGGTACTCACTTTTATGAACCAAGCGATCAGGGCTATGAAGGAAAGATAAGATCCGAAATTTTAAAAAAGCGGCAAAGCTAAAGACTTGCCGCCTTACAGATTTACCGTAAAATCCTACTCGCTCATTAAGTAAGCATACAGGAGATTTATTGTCTCTTTGTAAGAGTCTATATGAGTTCGTTCATAGTGGTGTGTGGCGCTTACTCCGGGGCCGACACAGGCAAAGTTAATATCAAATCCCTGTAAAACATACATACTGGCATCCGAGCCGTATCTAAACATAACATCTGTTCTGTAGTTTATTTTATTTTGAATAGCAAGATTTTCAAGCCTGTGCCTAAAGCCGAAATCGTAGGGAGTGCGGGAATCCTTGGCGATGATAGTTACTGCATGTTCATCCGAGTTTTGGCAGCCTCCGACGGTTCCGATGTCCAAGGCCAAGACTTCAAAACATTCTTTAGGAATGCCGTAAAAGCCGTGACCTATTTCTTCATAATTGCTTATAAAAAAGTGGGTAGTGTAAGCCGGTTTTTCGCCCTTGTCCTTTAGAGCCTTACAGGCGGCAAAAAGCATACCTAGGCAGGCCTTGTCATCCAAATGGCGGGACTTTATATATCCGTCTTCAGTTTCCATTGTACGGGGTTCAAAGGCGACAAAATCTCCTATGTTTACACCTAGAGCTAAGGTTTCTTCTTTTGAGTGTGTTTCGGCATCCAAGCGGACTTCAAAGGTTTCTCCGTTTCTTTCTTCTTTTTCGATGGCTTCAAATATGTGGACTGAGGCTTTTTCCGGAAGACCTGTTCCCGTGATGACTTTTCCCGTTCTTGTGATGATGTAAAGGTTTTCTCCTTCAATGCTGTTAAAAGCTATGCCGCCTATTGGAGCCAGTTTTAAGCAGCCGTTGGGTTTTATTTGGCGTACCATAGCGCCGAGGGTGTCGGCATGAGCTGAAACAACTCTATGTTTAGACGTGTTTTTGCCTTCGATTGTTCCATAAATGGCTCCCTTGTTTGTTTCGGTATATCTTATGCCTAGAGAATCAAATTCTTTTTTTATTCGGTCTATTACGTTTTTTGTATATCCTCCGGGGCTGTGTATTTGCAAAAGTTCTTTAGATAAATCTACTGCATATCTGATATCCATAAGATAAATTCTCCTGATTGTTTAAGTTTAACCGGTTTTGATTTTTAAATAAAAAAAACTTCCTCCCGCAAGGGGGGAAGTTATAAGTCAAAGACTAAAACTCTTTAAGTCTTCGGCTCAAGGATTCAACAATTCCTGATTTGCCTTCATCCTCATAAATTTTGATACATTTTTCAAATTCCGGCCTTGCACGCATTTTTGAAGGGGAGTGCTGCATAAAAAGATCAAAATCGGGAATTAGAAGCTTTACTTTCGGTGTCAGCTTATCCGGATGTTTAACTACACCGGGATTTATAGACATAATGATGGGGAAGTAGTAAGCTTTTTGTCTTGTCTCGTAAAATTTCAATGCAATTTCCGACAAGGTATCTCCTTGCATTATTATATATTCTTTTACGGGAACATCTCGCGGCTCTTCAGCAGCCGGTTTAGAGGCCATAGGCTCAGCCTTTACCTCTTCCATAGGTTCTTCTGCGGCCTTGGGTGCAGGTTTTTCTTGGGGCGGAGGTGTCGGAGGTGTTCCGCAGCTCGTAAATACAAAAGAAAAAACTGCCAATAAGGTCAAAATTTTCAAAACGTTTTTCATGTTTTACTCCTTAATAAATATTGGGCAATTTATAAACCTGCTTTTCAGAAAGTGTATAAATCACTATTTAACAGTATACGATATTATTTAATAAAAATCAAATAATATCGTATATTATTTGGTAAATTTTATGATAAACCTTCAATGTTTCCGTTTACCAAGTCGATTCTGACAGCCTGAGGATCTTTCGGAAGTCCCGGCATTCTCATCATATCTCCCATGATGGCAACAATCATTTCAGAGCCTGAGTTGAGAACTATATCCCTGACATTCATTTCAAAGCCTGTAGGAACACCGTAAAGTTTAGGATCCGACGAGAACGAGTATTGTGTTTTTGCAACACAAACAGGGAAGTCTGCCATTCCGGCTTCTTCAATCTTTTTAATCATCTTGTCGGCTGCCCCCGAATATGTAACATCTGAAGCACCATAGATTTCTTTACAGATTTTTCCTATCTTGGTTTTTATGCAGTCCTTATCGTTGTAAACAAATTTTAAGGGCTTTGACGGATTTGTTTCGATGGTTTTTACAACCAACTCGGCAAGCGCGACAGCTCCTGTTCCGCCTTCGACAAAGGCATTGTTTACGGCAAAGCCTACGCCTTGAGCTTCACAGTGTTTTTTGACGAGATCCAATTCGGAATCAATGTCGTATCCGTATCTGTTAAGAGCTACAACCACAGTTTGTCCGAATTTTTTCATGTTTTCAATGTGCTTATCAAGGTTGATTAAGCCTTTTTTGAGGGCTTCGGCATTGGGTTTGGAAATTTCTTTTTCGGGAACATCTCCGTGCATTTTTAAACCGCCCGTAGTGGCAGCAATTACGGTCAATTTGGGGTTTAAACCGGCTTTTCGGCACTTGATGTCGAAGAATTTTTCGGCACCGAGGTCAGCAGCGAATCCTGCTTCGGTAATTACATATTCACCGTAGGTGAGGGCTGTCTTTGTTGCTATTACGGAGTTACATCCGTGGGCTATGTTTGCAAAGGGGCCGCCATGGATAAAGGCCGGGGTATTTTCCGTTGTTTGTACAAGGTTGGGGTTGATTGCGTTCTTTAAAAGAACTACTATTGAACCTGCAATACCTAAGTCTTTTACCTTTACGGCATTGTTTTCGGTATCATAACCCAATATGATATTTTCGATTCTTCGGCGTAAATCTTCAATGTCTTTTGCAAGACAGAAAATAGCCATAATTTCGGAAGCCGGGGTAATATCGAAGCCGGATTCCATTACTACGCCGTTACCGTCTCCTAATCCGGTAACAATTTGGCGCAAGTTTCTGTCGTTAACGTCCAAAACTCTTTTCCAAAGTACGGTTTTGATTGCTTTAGGTGTTCCCTGCATTCTGAAAATGTAGTTGTCGAAAAGGGCACTTATCATGTTATGTGCCGATGTTATTGCATGGAAATCTCCCGTAAAGTGGAGGTTAATGTCTTCCATAGGCAAGACTTGGGCATAGCCCCCTCCTGCTGCACCTCCCTTCATACCGAAACAGGGGCCTAAGGAAGGCTCCCTCAAGGCTGCAACCGCCTTTTTTCCGATTTTGTTTAAACCCAAAGCGAGACCGATCGATACGGTCGTCTTGCCGATTCCGGCCTTTGTAGGCGTGATGGCTGTAACCAGAATAAGATTATTCTTTTTTACTTTTGCCTCATCTATAACGCTGTAGGGAACCTTGGCTATGTACTTTCCATAGGGAATAACATGATCCTCATGAATCCCTAAACCGTCTGCAATTTCAGCGATTTTGTTTAGCTTCGCTTCTCTAGCTATTTCTATATCTGTTTTCATACTAATATTATTGCATAAAAAAACTATATTTGCAACTGTCAAATTCTTTTTTTGTTAAACACGACTTGTAGCCCGCAAGATTTAGCGGGCTGTAGTTTGGTACTTGTATAAAGACGGAAAAAAGATTATAATCAGCAATTATTTATTGTAAGTTAAGGGAGATAAGCTATGGAAGATCACAAAATTTCAATGGAAAAAATAGTAAGTCTTTGTAAAAGAAGGGGTTTTGTTTTTCAATCCTCTGAAATTTACGGCGGACAAAACGGTGCGTGGGATTACGGGCCTTTAGGAATAGAATTAAAGAATAATGTTTCGCGAGCCTGGTGGAAGGAAATGACCCAGCTCCACGATAATATTGTAGGTCTTGATGCTGCAATTTTGATGCATCCCCGTACATGGGAGGCTTCAGGCCATGTTGAAAATTTTACCGATCCTCTTGTAGATTGTAAAAAGTGTAAATCCCGCTTTAGGGCAGACCATTTGTCTCCCGAAAACCTTGAAAAAAGAGTTTGTCCCGATTGCGGCGGAGAGCTTACAGATACCAGAAAATTCAATCTTATGTTTAAAACTCATATCGGACCTACGGATGATAACTCTAGTGTTATTTATCTTCGCCCTGAAACAGCTCAAGGTATCTATGTAAACTATAAAAATATCGTTCAATCCAACCGAATGAAGATTCCTTTCGGTATTGCACAAATCGGAAAGGCCTTCCGAAACGAAATTGTTACAAAAAACTTTATTTTTAGAACCTGCGAATTTGAGCAGATGGAAATGCAGTTTTTTGTAAAACCCGGAAGCGATGATGAATGGTTCGATTATTGGAAAAAGCAGCGCTGGGCATTTTATGAAAAATACGGCGTAAGAATGAATAAGCTTCAGTGGCATCAGCACGGCAAGGATGAGCTTGCTCATTATGCAAAAGATGCTTACGATATCGAATACGAATTCCCGATGGGCTTTAAGGAACTTGAGGGTGTTCATAACCGAACCAACTATGACCTTACACGGCACACGGAATATTCCGGCAAGGATATGCAGTACATCGATCAGGATAACGGCAACGAAAAATATATTCCGTACATAATTGAAACCTCGGCCGGTTTGACACGAAATGTGCTTATGTTTATCTGTGATGCCTATGATGAAGAAAAAGTTGCAGATAAAGGAAATGATGATGATTGGAGAACCGTCTTGCGTTTCCATCCGAATATTGCTCCTGTAACTGTGGCCGTTCTTCCTTTAATGAAAAAAGACGGGCTTGCAGAATTGGCTGCTGAAATTCGAAATGAGCTTAAAGAGGAATTTAAAACCGATTACGATCAGTCCGGAGCCATCGGAAAGCGGTACCGCCGGCAGGACGAGGTAGGAACTCCTTTTTGCGTAACCGTCGATTATGATTCAAAAGAAGATAATACGGTTACCTTGCGCTTTAGAGATTCCATGGAGCAGATTAGGATTCCCAGAACCGAATTAATTTCGCGAATAAAGGCTGAGATTAAAAACTATAAAAGAGTTCAATAAAAAAGAGCCGTAAATGGAAAATTACTCCTACAGTGCAGAGGATAAGTCCTTACTTACTCCTCTGCTTTACAAATACTTTGTTTTTCCGCTTGTAAAGATTCTTCCGGAATCGATTCCGGCGAACATCATAACGATATTTTCTAACAGTCTTGTAGTCATTTCATTTTTTATAGCTTATATAAATTATGTATATGATACATATAGATTTTTGTGGCTGATTCCAATCTTGTGCTGGTTTTATATTGTGGGCGATTGCTCGGACGGAATACAGGCACTGCGTACCAAGACCGGTTCTTCTCTGGGCGAATACTTTGATCATTTTTTGGATAGTTTTGTTACGGGGCTTCTCACCGGTATTTTGATGCTGTGTTATAGGGTTACAAATCCTGTTTTGCTTTTTTGCGTATATCAGTTTTTATATTTGGGGCAAATAGGAACATTTTGGGGCCGTTTTAAAGACGGAGTGATGCAGTTTTCGACTTTCAGTACAAGTGAAGGGGCTATGGCTATTACAATTACTGCTGCTCTTTCCTCTATCGGATTTATGCGGCTGGCAAGTGTTCAAAATGTTTTATTCGGTTTTAGTATTCCGTATATAATTATGTTTACCGCCTTTGGTGCGGCATGGATTACAGGACTCACGGTTATTGTTAAAACAAAAAAAATTACCTTGCGCTTGTTTTTGCATATTGTCTTTTCTGCCGCGATAGGAGCCGTTTTGGTTTGGCAGGTTAAGGCTCCGATATTTGCACAGACGGTGATTATTACGTTTTACAATGTATTGTTTATTCAATCGGTTTTGTCGGCCACGGCAGAAAAAGTAAAAGAATCTTTGCCTGACTTTTTTGTTCCGTTAAGCTGTATTCTTTATTTTGTAGTTTTTGATTATGCCTTTATTATTCAGATAATTCAAAGTTTATATCTTTTGGTCAGAATAATAAATAGATTTTTGGTATTTTTTAAAAAATATAGGCATTGTTGGTATTGGAAAAATCCTATTCCGGCAAAAAAAAATAAATAAAAATGCTTTTAAGGTATTGACAAAATCTTGATAAAATAGCAAGGTATAGCCATGGTTGATCCGATATTTAATGATGAATTTTTAATGTCCCCCGAAGTAAAAGATATAGCAGTCTTCGAAATTCCTAAATTTATTGATACTGCGGATGATGAAGTCAGCACATCTGCATTAAAAATATCGAAGGCTTTCGGCCGCGGGGCTTGTTTTGAAATTTATACGGATGATACCAAGGCTGATGCCGAAAAACACTTGATAGAAAGTTTTATGAAAAATATTCAACTCTTAGTTCAAAAAACTTGGGTTGAAAAAGATGATGAAGAATGTAAAGAAGATACCTTGTACAGAATAAATTCCTTGTGCGAAAAACTGCTTGCTTCCACAGGCCCTGCCGTTTACAAAGATTTGTTTGAAGAATGTTTTGCTATTTTGCAGGATGTAGTAACTCTCCTTTTTGGGGATTTGGTCAAGACCGATTCCTTTGTGGAATATGCCTTCCGAATAGATCCTGATTTCGGCTTTTTTTGGTATTATGTTACCCGTCTTGCAAAGGTTGAAATTATTTCGACCGAAAAAGCCCGCTACGCAGTCTTGCTTGCAATGTTCTTTTTGGCAAATTTTTAATTGATTATTTTGCAGATTTAAAATTACGAAATTTAAAAGTATGAAATTCTAAAATCGATAGATTCCGTAAATCCAATTTTTTTATACATTTGTCTGGCCGACGGATTTTTAACTTTTACAAAAAGAGCGCATTTTTTTTTATATTGAGCGCAATCGTTTACCAGCGTTATTACATTGGCAGCTCCGACACCCTTATTTCGGTATTCGGGGATTGTAAACACTCCGCCGATTTGATTCCAATTAAATCCGGAAGCATTTATTCCGGCCTTAGCAATGTACTTACCGTCTTTTTTTACCGCATATAAAGCATTGTTGTTTATTCTTTTTTTTAGAAGCTTTAAGCATGATTCGCGGGAGGCTTTTACTCCGGGAGCCAAGACTTCAGATTCATTGTATTGTATTTCCATGGGACAAAGGCTTTCGGCATCTTCAATCGGCGGTTTTATAAATTCCAACTTGGAATTGAGATTATCGGAGACTTTTATGCAAAAAGAATTTGCTGCTTGAGGTTTGGTTTTAAATGTAAGAAGTTTGTAATTTTCAAATCGGGCAGGAACAAGTGAAAGACTTTGGTGTATTAATTTTTCCAAATGGATTGAAGTGTTTTTTTCTCCCATTACAGAAAGAGGTTCCGTCTGCCTTAGAAACTTGTTTTTTATGTGCTGCGCAATATCATCAGGAATCTCTTTTGGAAAGCAGTGGAGCAAAACACCGTGAGCTGCCAACAGCAGAATTCCTATAAACGATTTTTTTTCAGTATTAACGGAAAAAAAAGCTTCGGCTTTTATGAAGGTAAATAAATCTTGGTCATTATCAAAAAATCTTTTTTGTTTTTTTAGACATTCGGCAAGATTTACGCAGAGGTATTCATATGGAAGAATCAGTTCGATAAAGCTGTTAATATTTTTTTTTGTGAGCGGAGCAAAAATCATTTAAGCCCTCCTATTTTACTCCGGAAATAGGCAGTTTGCCGTTAGGGTTAAAATCTCCGCAAAGGGCGCCGAAGGCGGCGGTAAAGGAAGCCGGAGAATAGCTGTAAATTGCAATTGCTGTTTGGACGTCTGGAACTTTTGCCAAAAAGGCCGGCGATAATATGGAGATGACTATGTATTTTTTTTGCGGATAAGATTCCATTATTTTTTTTAAGACACCTAAGGAATATTTATCGGAAAGGCAAAAAATTATTGTATCGAAACGCCGGGCATGGTGACGGGCCGAATCTACTTCTATTATTTTTGCATCAGGGAAGCGCTTTAGGCCGTACTTAAAAAAATCTTTATAGGCAGATACAAGAAGGATGTCTTCATTGGGTTCGGGTTTAAAAGGAATGGCTGCATCCCGCACTATTGTAGTTGAGCGGCCTGCCAAACTTAAAAAGAATTTTTGGCCTTCCTTATCCGGAATTCTTTCGTCCAGCTTTTCGAGTTCAGGCAGAATTGGCACATGGTTATTGCTTTTAAAATATTTTAGTTTTTCATATATGATTCTAAAGGCTGCATCCTTTACTCTTTCTTTAAATTCGGGATCATCCTTCATTGCCCTGATATTTTCTTTCCAAAAAGCTTGATAGTGCCGAGGTGTTGTTGAGGACTCGATTATATCGTTTCCTGCTTCTAAGGCCATTTTTACGGCCTTTGCGATTCCTCCTGCAAAATTCATGGCTCCGTGCATCATCATGTCATCGGTAATTATAAGCCCTTTAAAGCCCATTTCTCCGCGCAAAATATCCGTTAAAAGATATTTGGAAAATGTTGCAGGTTCTCCGTTCGGCAGGATTGACGAAAAGTTCAAGTGCCCTGTCATAATTGCAGGCACTCCTGCTTCTATTAAGTATTTAAAAGGAATGAGTTCCCGATTGCGGAAGGTTTCTTCCGATATGTCGATTTTCGGTAAGCGGCCGTGGCTGTCTATGCTGGTATCTCCATGACCGGGAAAATGTTTTGCTGTTGTAAGAACTCCGGCTTCCCGGCTTCCCCGAACAAAGGCCGCTCCCAGAATACCTGCCGCATGGGGCGAATCACCAAAGGAACGCGGGCCTATGATTGAAGAATCGTGATCCGTTAAAAGGTCTACAGTTGGTGCAAAATTTAAGTTTATGCCTAGGGCGCTTATTTCTCTTGAAATATAGTAGCCTGAATAGTAGGAATCCCACGGAATGCCTGAAGCTCCTATTGCAAGGTTTCCCGGAGTCTCTGAGGTTAATCCTTTGACATGCCGTACCCATCCTCCTTCCTGATCGGTTGCAACAAAAAGCGGAATACCGAATCTTCCTTGAAGAGATTTTTTTTGTAAAAGAGAAATGGCTTTTGCAAGTTTGTGAGAATCGCCCGTATTCCAGCCGAATACCTTGATGCTTCCCAGTCCCGAATCTTCAATCCATGATAAAAGTAAATCGCCGGGATCTTGACCTGCCCAGCCGAACATGAAGGTTTGTGCTAAAAGTTCTTCATCGGTCATGTTCGCGATTATTTCGGCTGCCAATTTTTCATTCGGAAGATCATCGTAAAAGTTTGGTAATTTCTTTACAGCCGAATTGGAGCTTAGATTAACCGTTAATAAAAAGATGAATAAAAAAGACAGTATACCTTTTTTTGTAAATGAGATTTTAGTTTTCATAAGTTTATTTATTCCAGCCAGTAAACTTTGTCGGGAGCCCTTTCCGTAAGAAAAAATTTTTCATATCGTTTTGACGATTCTACACGTATATCATCCGGAAAGTATGTTGAGTGTAAAAACCAAACAACATCCAGCAAGTCTCCAAACGAGTCGGAGCAAGAATACCTGTAATAAAGTTCTATGTCGTCATCTTCCAATATTTTTCTTCTCTCAGGATCTATTTTTGTATCGGGGTCTATGGCTTCCCGTATGTTGCTTCTTAAACCTCCGTACCACGCATGGGTTACCGAAAGAAGATTGAGGTGTTTTTCCTTGTCCATTTTATACAGCTCGTACACCCCGGAAACTGCCGGTACTGCGCGGTTAATCTTGTATTTATCAGCCTTTGTAAGAGGAGACCATGTGAGGATGTAGTGAGGCTGATTTTTAAATATTTTCTTTATAATTACAGGATTCATTTCAAACATAATCTTTATTATACTATTTTTTTATTAAAATTGCTATAAGCCCTTGCCAAAGTTTGCATTTTTTGCTATACTCTAGCTACTTTGGCGCCGTACCCAAGTGGTAAGGGACAGGTCTGCAAAACCTTCATTCATCAGTTCGATTCTGATCGGCGCCTTTTTCCATTTTTTAGTTTTTTTTCATAATGGGAACCTCATTAGGGGTTCCCCTCCTTTTTTATTTAATCAGATTAGCAATCAGAGCCGGAACCGTTATAAATGTTCCGATAGAGCTTCCGAGTGAAGAAAGAATAAAAACCATAAGAACCTTTGTGATTCTATTTTTGTACCAGCCTGAAAAATTCCCTGCATCGTTTGTAAGGTTTTCCATATCTCTTACCTGCGGTTTTTTTGCCCAAGCCTGTACCAGTCCGGAAATCATTCCTATACCCAAAAGCGGGTTGATTGTTGTAAAGGGCGCACCCAAAAATGAGGATAGAACGGCTAGGGGATGCCCGAGGGCGATAATAGCTCCTACTGCTGCAAGTCCTCCGTTCCAGAGAATAAAGGATAAAAGCATCTGTCCCGTTTTTATTCCGCCGCCTTTAAAAAAGCCGAGAATGATTAAGCCGATTATAATTGCAGGAAATATCCATGAGGCCGCTTTGCTTACAATGCTTTTAGGCGGGATGACCTCAATATCTGAAACATCGGTGGTCTTTGTGCCCGCTTCAAGTTCTTTTATAAAGCGTTCGGTGCCCGGAAGGTGTCCGGCTCCTAAGACAGCCACAATTTTTTTTCCGCTGCTTTCCCAAATTTTTGATGCGAGATAACGGTCTCTTTCGTCTATTAAAACTTCTTTTATGTTCGGAAGATATTCTGCCATTTCCTGCATCATGTTATCCATTGCGCTTTGATTTTTTAGTTTTTCTATTTCGCTTTCATCCGGTTTCTCGTTTGAAAAGGCTGCACTTAGGAGGGTTGCCAATAACTTGGATCTGCCCCAGCCTCGGTTTTTTGCCCAAGCTCTTTTTAAAGTTGTATGGATGGGGCGGTCAACCATTTCGGTTTTGATGTTTAATTCTTGAGAAACTTCGATTGCGGCTTTCATTTCATCGCCCGGTTTTACGCCGAGGTCGCTGCCGAGTTTCTTTTGAAAAGAGGCCAAAACAAGATTTGCAAGGAGTAAAAAGCCCTTTCCTTCACGCAATACTTGGGATATATTGATTTGCTGCCAAGCATCTTTTGAGGTTAAAGATTTGTATCTTCCTTCGTCTAATTCGACACATACGCAATCGGGTTTTTCTTCCCTGATTGTAGATTCAACATCTTTAATGCTTTCTTTAGAAACATGCGCTGTTCCTAAAAGAATAATTTCGCGGTCTTTTAAAAGAATGCGCTTTAAAGTTTTTTCATTATTTTCGTCCACAGTGATTCCTTTTTGTCTGAATTTGCAAGCTCAACGATTGAGCCTAAAAGTATTTTTTTTCCGGGATATTTTTTCGGTTCAATTATGCCTCCGGCCATGTGCGCATGACCGCCGCCGCTTCCCATACCGTTTAGAGCTTCTTTAATCAAATAACCTGCATCGAGGGTTTTATCGCGGCTTCTGGCCGATAGTTTGTATTCGTCTCCGCTTGTTTCAATTACGATGACAAAATAAATATCTTTTATCCAAATCAAAAAATCGGCCAATACCGACAAAAGTGCTCTGGAGTAGTCTTCGCTCAATTCTACAAGCAGGAAATTACCTATCTGGAAGTAGTCGGTAAATGCACGGCCTATTTCTTCAAGTTCTCCGATGTTTATGGTCGTCTTAATCATTTGATACATTGTCTGAACATCGGATTTAAAATAAAGTTCGTAGTAGGCATCCATGTCAAGAGGACTTACTCTTCTTGATAAAAATGATGTGTCAAGCTGAATACCCGCAATCATTGCGGTAGCAGTCATTCCATCATAGTCTTTTCCGCTTTCTTTCCAATAAGACCAGATAATTGAGCAACATGAGCCTATTTCGGGTCTTATATCCATGTATTCTACAGTCATTTTTGTGCGCGGAGGGTGATGGTCGATTACAGCCTTTAGGATTCCGGCAACCTTTGAAACCGTTGCTTTAAAAGGTGAGCCGTCTACAATTATAACTTGATATTTTTTTAAGTCTTCAATTTCTTCTACTTTTAAAAGAGGATGATTTAGATATTTTACAAATTCAATTAAAGGAAGACTTTGAACAAGCCCGCCGTATGCTATTTCGGTTGTGTAGCCGTGACTTTCTAAAAGTTTTGAAAGAGCATAGGCCGCTCCTATTGCATCATGATCGGGAAAATCATGTGTTTGTACGAGTACCGGCTGATTTTTTTCTAAAACCGAACAGAGCGTAGAAAAGTTTTTTTCCATAAGCTTAATCCTAAAGGCTTAAAACAATATATCATAAAAAAAACTAATTTTCAATCGGCCTATGTCTTTACTTTAAAAGTGCCTCAATCTCCTCTTCCCTGTAATACTGAGCTTGGGCATTCCATAGCTCAAAGTACTTTCCGCATTTCTCTTGAAGAAGCTCATCGTGGGAGCCGTGCTGCACCAGTTTACCCTCATCAAAAACTGCAATCTCATCGCAGAATTTACATGAAGAAAGACGGTGCGAAATATAAACGGCTGTTTTGCTACCGATTATGTTATCGAAAGAAGAATAAATTTCAAATTCGGAAATAGGGTCTAAAGCAGCGGTCGGCTCATCGAGTATTATAAAGGGGGAATCTTTATAGATAGCCCTTGCCATCGCAATTTTTTGAGCTTCACCGCCCGATATTTCGATACCACCTTCTTCATAATCCTGATAAAGATAGGTTTTTAATCCTTGCGGCATTTTTTGTAAAGATTTTTCAAAGCCTGCTTTGTTTAAGGCCTCTTCCGCTTTTTTTTCATCGCATTCCATCGCAGCCGAAATATTTTGTCCCAACATAAAAGAAAAAAGTTTAAAATCTTGAAAGACTACCGAGAAAATATCCAGATACTCGTTATAATCATATTTTTGAATATTGATTCCGTTAAGTAAAATTTCGCCTTCACTCGGATCATAAAAACGGGTGAGGAGTTTTATGAGAGTTGTCTTACCGCTGCCGTTCATGCCGACTATGGCGAGCTTCTGTCCTATCTTAAATTTTAAGTTGACATTTTGTAGAACATATTTTTCACTTTTAGGATATTTAAAACTGACATTTTTAAATTCAAACTCATATTCGTTATCATCTCTTTTTTCGATAGGGAGAGACCCTTCATATTTGGTATTAGATAAATTAAGATAATCGAAGATAGCCTTAAAATAATCTTTATTGGCATAGAGACTTGAAATAGACATAATCATAAAAGTTATGGCATCGGCGGTTAATGCTGCAATGCCCGTATACTGAACAATATCGCCTAATTCGATAAGGCCGTAATAAGCTTTAAGCCCTGCATAAAAATAAACAAGAAGTGAAGAAAAAACCGTCATAAGCCCTGTTTGAACATTGCAGGTAAATAAATTGTTGGAAAGTTTTTTATAAAGCTTTTTTAATCTAAAGTTAGAATCTTTAAGCACATTGTTAAGTAAATTGTAATTATAAAGGCGTGTATCTTTTCCCGATTTATAATCATCGCTTATATCTATATATTTGCGGAATAATCTATTTAAAAATACAACATCATCATCAAACATATTTTGCATTTTATAATTAAATTTTTTGGAAGCCAGTATTGAAATAATACTAAATGAAAAAAATAAAAGAATAAAAATTGCGTTCCATAACCAATTTGCTATAGGAATCAATTCCGATTGCATTGTAAAAAGATTTATGGAGAAAACTATTGCAAAGACAAAGGTCAAAACTGAATTTATTATTGTGCCGAAATGTCTTCCTACATGATAGATGCCGTAATTTCCAAAGTTGTCATACTCTCTCATCTTTGTAAGACCTAACTGAAGATCAGAGTCTTCCAAAAATTCGTAATCGAGCTTCATCGTTTTTTTATTTATTTCCATATCCCTTTTATAAAGCACAATGCGGTATCTATTATTTTCTGTTTCTTCGGAAAATCTTTTTATCAAGGTTAAAACAAAATTACTTATAAGGGCAATAATACAGAAGAATAATATTTCTTCCTTTGTCTTTCCTTTTACAAAGGCATTTATGATGAGTTTTACCAAATAAAGATTTATAAAAATATCAGCTGTCCTTATAACTTGTTCTAAGATTAAAAATATAAATAAAACCTTATCCGTCTTATAAGAAAATTTAATAATATCTTTTATACTTGCTTTCATGTTGTCTCCTTAGTCTTGATAGTACGAGCTTTGCAGTTCGAACATTTTTTTATATTCTCCGTTTTGCTTCATTAATTCCGAATGGCTTCCTCCTTCGATTATTTTACCGTTTTCAATTAAAATAATCCTATCGCAAAAACGAGTTGAGGCAAGTCTGTGTGAAATAAAAATAGAAGTTTTATTCTTTGTCATATTATTGTACTCGGAATAAATTTGACTTTCTGCTATAGGGTCGAGGGCTGCTGTAGGTTCATCTAAAATAGAAATGGAGCCGTTTTTATATAGAGCCCTTGCAAGCATAAGACGCTGCTCTTGCCCGCCTGAAAGGTCTACCGCATTAGGCCAAACTCCTTTTACCAAATAAGTGTTTTCTTTTTCGTTTAAGGTGTCAATAATTTTTTGTAAGCCCGATTGCTTTAACGCCGAAGCAAAGTCATCTTGATTAAAAGCCTTGTTACCTGCCGTAATCATATTTTTAATTGTGTCCGGTAAAATAAATATATCTTGAAAAACAGTTGAAAATAAAGAATAGTATTCGTCAATATTATATTCGTTTATATTTTTCCCGTTTAATAAAACTTCACCTTCTGTGGGTTGAAGTAAATTCATTATTAAACAGGTTAGGGTAGTTTTTCCCGCTCCGTTTATTCCGACTATTGCAAGCTTTTCTTTATCCTCTATGCGTAAATTAAAATCTTTAAAAATATATCTACTTGAGTTGTCATATTTAAAAGAAACATTTTTTAACTCTATATCGAATTTTTTTGGCAACGGGAGCCCCTTACCTCGGTTTAGCCCGTCATCAAGTTCGCAAAAATTGCGGTAATAGTCTATTGTTAAACATTCTCTTTTTAAGTGAGTGATCTGCGAAATAATTCCCAATAGCCAGAGCGAAAATGTTTTGATTATCGAAAATAAAAAGATAAACTCTCCTATGCCTATCTCTTTGTTTAAAACCATTCCGGTTAGATAAAGGTAGGCAAGCCCGTCTCTTAAAAATATAAAAAGAGCGGATATGATTGAGCCGATAAAATTTACGGTTTTTATTTTTCTGTAACATTTGCTTATTATTTTTAAGGAGACCTTATATGCTTGAACTATCCATTTTTCTATCTTGTAGAGTTTTATGTCTTTAGCAAATTTATAATTACAAGCCTTTTGAGTAAGGTATTTCATCTTATGATGTTCTTTTTTTAAGACCTCATTTATTTCCTTACTTTTTTTTACTTCATATTTTCCGTAAAAATAACTTACCGCTCCCGATACAAAAATTAAACCGAGGAGAACGGGATTTATAGAGGCAACAAGACTTCCGAAAAAGAAAATACCTACAATGCTTACAATAAGGCTGCTTATTTTTTTAGGGAATTGCTGGCTTATCGTATCATCTCCCATACACATTTCTTGAGCTTTCCCTGAATCCAACATTCCTTTTTGCGAAGAAATATTTTTATATGAGGTTGTCCATATTTTTTGATAGAGGCTTATCATAAAATCCATTCTTTGATAAGCTCCGCGGCAATTAAGCCTTGCCGTTAAAAAGGTTTCAAGAGCTTTTAAGATTGCTACAATGAGGGCTATAATTAAAAAATTTTGAATAAAGACAAAAATCCCTGCCTTGTTTTGAATTGATTCTATTACCGTTCTCGGCAAGTAGGCACTTGCGAAAGGTGAAAGCACAAAGACCGGTATGTACAAGAGCATTAGAAAAAAAAGAATTTTATCGGTTTTAAGGATGTTTTTCGTCATATAAAGGCTGTTTTTTAAAAGCCCTCTTTCCTTTAAGTTCATAAGAACCGGCCTCCATAATTAATTTATTGACTGATTATACAATAAAAATAAAGCTTTTGGGAGAGAATGACGTAGAAGGTATCATATTTGACGCAAACGGTTGTTTTGAAAATATGCCGGCATCTTCTGCGTCACACGCCGAAAATAAATGCTCGACGTATACCAGATACGCCTCCGCTTTATTTTTACTAGGCTCCTTGAATCTGCTCTGCCTATTTTCAAAAAGGTTGGTTGCTGCTCAAAACAAGCGGAAACATGAGCTCGACGGCGAAGGCTCCTTCTTCGCTTTGGCGGTTTATAAAGGCTGAGTATTTTTTTACTATTGCATCAATTCTGCTTGAGCCGAAGCCGTGGTCTTTGCCTTGTTTTGTTGTAAGAAATTTTCCCTGAGTCTTTTTGCGGCGGCCTTCACAGGAATTTGTAAAAGAGATATAAAGGTTGCCGTTTAGCTTTCTTATGTACACCCTTATAAATCTTTTTTCTTTTTCTTTGAGGCTCAGGGTTCCCTCTATGGCGTTGTCAAAAAGATTTCCTATTATAACGCAGAGTTCAAGATCGCTCAAAGCTATATTTTGAGGAATGGAGGCTTTTATGTTTAGTTTGATATCATGGGAAAGAGCTATCGCTGTCTTTGTATTTAAGATTGCATCGCTCATTAGGTTCCCGGTTTTGATTACGCTGTCCACCTTAATTAAGTCTTCGGTTAGATTGCTTAAATAGTTTTCAAGTTCATCATAGTTTTTAAATTCGAGATAAGCTTTCATAACTTGAAGGTGATTATGAAAATCATGTCTCCACCCGCGCATTTTTTTATAGATTGAATCTACATCTTGATAATACTTGTTGATGAGTCCGTTTTGAAAATCGTCAAAACGTTTATTGACTGCCCTTTTAATTAAAAAGTACAGAAGTATAAACATCAATAAGATTAAAATCAAAACAACTATAAAAATGAACATTAATTTTCTCCTTGGGTAAAAAAGGCGATAAAAAGAGTGTTGACATTTTTATATTCTCTGCGGCTTATTGGAATTGAAGTATTATCTGCAAGAATGGCTTTTTCTTTTTGAAGCTGTCTTATGTGCATTAGGTTTGCGATAAAGGCCCTGTGCGTTTTTACGAATAGTTTGGGGTTTAATTTTTCTTCCGCCTCGGATAAATTCATCCTTGTTATGTATTCGCTTTTTAAGGTTTTTATTTTTAAATTATGCGAGATAGATTCTATAAAAACAATCTCAGTATGTTTTAATGTGATAAGTTTCCCTTCGCAGGAGAATATAAAGTTTTCTTCTTTTACTTTGTCCTGTTTTTTTAAGGCTCTATCCAAGCAATCGAAGAGCTTTTCTTTTTTTACGGGCTTCAAAAGATAGTGCAGGGCCTCAACATCATAGCCGTCCTGCATATAATCCGGTATTCCCGTTATAAAAATTATAACGGCATCGCTTTTTGTTTTTCTTATTTTTTGGGCAAGTTCTATGCCGCTTATCCTTGACATCTGTATATCCAGTAAGATTATATCTATATCGGAAAGCTCTTCAAATTCAAACCAAAACTGTTCGCCTGAAGAAAAGATACTGATTTCAGACAAAAGACTGTTTTTCTTTGCCCATTCGTTTGTATAATCTTTTAAGAGGCGGGATTGAACTTCATTATCTTCGATGACGGCTATTTTAAGCATGGTTGCGTTAATCTATTAATACAGATAAATATCCTTTTCTAAAACAGCTTGTTCTATTGACTTTAGTTTTATTTTTTTATTTAAATCAATATCATACAAAAAAAACGTCAAAGCCGTTCCATCATATTCAGTAAACAAAAGTTGGTTGTTGTCTGTAAGTCTGACTTTATATACCGAGTTTGAAACTTTAATTAAATTTTTACCGTCATAATCGGAAACATATAAGGCTACATTATCTTTTGTATTTAGAGTTTTATCGTTATTTGTGTCTTCATTTACAACAGCATAAATATTTTTATCGCAAGAAATATTATTTCTATTTGCTGCTTCAACAAATCTATATCGATATATAAAAATATTTGATTCAAATAATTTATACTCTTCGTAATTTTTATCTTTGATAAAAATTAAGTTGGTAATTCCTTCGTTACGGGATTTTGCCGAAGAATTTGCGCCGGATTTAAGAGAAGCTTTAGGTATATCATCATACAGTCCGTCAGCTTTTATTTTAGAACTTTTAAGATTAAAAATAAAAACATCTTTTATCTTTTCGTTGAATTCTATATATTCCCGTATTTCTTCTTTAGTTTCATCTTCAATAATCGCGACTTCATTTGATACGCTGTGCCGGCTGCTGAATGGGTCAAATATATCTATCATAACAATAACCCATGTAATAATTCCCAAAATCGAAAAAATAAAAATTAACACAAAATCAATTTTTTTGATTAATTCAAACGATATTTTTTTCATTGTATGTCTCCTACGCTTATGAATATTATATTAGCATTATTGTATATCTTTTGAGCAAGAAGTACAAGATGACGATAAAATAATAAATTATTATCGGGAAGTGTATATTATGCAAATTCTAGATCAGAAAAACTTACGCTTATAGCTGAATTTTGATTGAATTTTTTATATATTGGTTTTTTCAATATTAGCGGATTATCCAAAACATAGATGTATGCTTTATCATCATCAGAATTATAAATACGAGAACGAGGGGTTTTAGGCGGTATAATTTCTTTTACGGGATATAATTTTTTTATCAATACTTTTTTTGCATCTGTATCCCATTCACGAATCCCGATAAATATTGGTTGGTGATAATTGTCATTTCTATAAACAAGGTCTTCCTCTATTCTTTTGATCTCAGCATCTTTATTGATGACAACCGCCCATATGTCTATATCCGATATTTTCATATTTTGACTCCCTGTAAGATAACTATCAAATTCATCTGCGATATTTATAGTTATGTTGTATTTTTTGATTACTTCATATATTTCTTTCCATTCTTTATACAGAATCTTTACATTAGTGTTTGCTGAAAATTCAATTTGATTATTATACTGTGTTAGCAATATAAGAATCTTTTTCGGCTGACTGTAATTTTCAAGAATTTTTAAATACCTATTCATTTGATCTTGTCCAACAGTGCTTAGCCCTATTTTAGTTTCTATAACTATTGCATAATTCTTGCTTAAACAAAGGATATCAAAACGTGCAGAACCAAAACTGGGCTCATAATAAACTTCTAGTGTCTTAACATCTTCCTTTTTAAATTTAAAGTTTTCGCATTTTATAATTTCTCGAATTACCCTATAGTCAGAATAAAATAAGCAAGCCAAAGTTCTTGATAAGCCGGTTTCTTTACGATTGTATAAATCAAACAATGATTTTATTTTTTCCATTTTTTCTCCATGCTTAAAGTATTGCTATAGCACACATCAAAAATTATAAAGGTATACTGTTTTACTTTACAAATTTTCTCGTATTTCTTTAGCCACACGCTCTAATTCTTCTCTATTCGGTTTATTATTATAGTACCTTTCAGAAAATTGTAGTTTAAATCCGTCATCTTTATATCTTGGGAAACAGTGTATATGAGCATGGCTCACTTCTTGAAAGGCTGCTTCTCCATCTGCTAAAAAATAGTTAATACCCTCACATTTTATTTTAGACTGACGTATTGCTTTGTTAATTTTATTTGTTACCATAAACATTTTAGATGTTATCTTGTCATCGATTTTATATATGTATTGTTCGTGTATTTTTGGAATTATTAATACATGGCCTGCATTTACAGGCTGAATATCCAAAAATGCTAAGCAATCATCATCTTCATAAATCTTACTTGCGGGGATTTCTCCCTTTATAATTTTACAAAATATACAATTATCCATTTTTGCTGTCTCCTATTTAGATTATGCTCTTAACAAAACTTCTTCATCCTTAATCCTACATCAATACCTCATTTTTTTCAAGTAAGAAAAAGCATTTGTGTGTCCACAAACCGGAGAAGGTACCCCTAGGCACAGAAGTAAAAGCTATAGCAAAATTTCAAGCCGAATACTATGCAAGCATGTCAGATAAATGATAAAATAGTAGCTGAACAATGTTTATACTGAATCGGATTAAACTAATCTTACTAAGGAGAAAATAATGGTAGAGGTTGATATTTAATGACAATTCAAGATTTTATTAATGAGCATAAAATAGATTTTGATACATATGAAGCCCGCCCTGCTTGGAGCGGTTATAAAGTATATTTGGTATGGCTAAAAAGACAAGAGGGGGCTTGTGTAGGTTATCCGCAGTATGCACTAGAGAAGGACCATAAAATAAGGCTATCCACGTTGGAAGAGACAATAGCTATTATGAAATCGGATATACAAGATACTGACGATTAAATGCCGATTCCGCATAAACTTTGCTTTAAGCGGTTAGTTTGTAAGCCTAATATTCGCTTAACCTGCATTTGCGGCTTGTACGCAATGTTAGGTTGAGGCGGGTTTTATGTGTACCTTTTTACAAATCACCTATGTATACAACATTAACTTCCACAACTTGTTTTAGATGTGCATCATTTGTAAGAAAATAATTGCATCCGCATTCTATACTTGAAGCCAACTGTAATGCATCACCCAATTTTACGCCTTTATGTTTTGCACGTATTTTTGCAGCTCGTTCAGCAATCGCATCGTTTATATAGCATTTCAGAAAACCAAAATTTAAAAGAAAATTCTTATACAAGTCAATTTTATCCAACTGGTTTTCTTCTATCGGTTTTACAAAAAATTCAGCATCGGTAACTGTCGAGGTATAAAATTCTGCATTTAAATTTTTATATCTCAGAAGAAATTTTTTTACGGGTAAAACAAATGGCTGTACATTATCAAGAAGATAAATCAACGGGTTTGTATCAACAAAAACACACTCAGCCAATTATTCTATCCTCGCGCAATCTCCGCTGATATTCAACAGGATCCTCGTTTGCCCAAAGTCCACCCATACATCCTGTATAAGAGTCAAGCATTTTAGACCAATTTTTATCTTCTTTTTTTGAGTCATGGCTTACAGGTTTAGCTATAGATTTTACTAAAACTGAGAGGAGTTCAACCCTGTCTTCGTATGGAAGTGCTACAGCTGTGGCTGTTACTCTAGCAAGTGCTGTTTCCATAATAAAACCTCCAAAAGTAAATCTTATTTCTGATTATAGCATATTGTATCAAATTTTTCTATACGGTTATTTTTTTGTATTTTGTGATATGACACAGTCAACTGAATTTATCAAAAATATGCAATACTTAATAAAGTTTTCCACTTTCTGTTTCCTATTTTAGCAAATGCTGTCCGGAAGGCAGTTCACATAACATAAATCAGCCCTATTTATATCCTACATCAAAACCTGTCCTTTTTCAACTAACAAAAAACCGTTCAAAATGTTGGAAGTCCATACATTCTGAACGGTTTTGTCTTATCCGTTTAAACCTCTTATTTTATTTTTTTAAAGATTGCGACACCGTTATGGCCTCCGAAGCCGAGGGAGCCTGAGGCGGCGCAGTTTATTTCGCCTTTTACTCCCTTGTTGGGAACATAGTCTAGGTCGCAGCCGGCTTCAAGGTCGGGTTCGGTTAGGTTGATGGTCGGAGGATAAAAGCCTTCTTCCATTGCCTTTATACAGAAAATAGCTTCAAGAGCTCCTGCGGCACCGAGACAGTGGCCTATCATCGACTTGGTTGAAGAAATCTTCATCTTATAAGCATGGTCTCCAAAGGCCTTTTTAATCATTGCAGTTTCTGCGGGGTCGTTGATCGGTGTTGAAGTTCCGTGAGCGTTATAGTATTGAACTTCTTCAGGTTTTACGCCTGCATCAGCTAAGGCATTGGTGATGGCTAAAGCTCCTCCGTCTCCTGAAGGGTCGGGGCTGGTTAAGTGGTAGGCATCGGAAGAGGCTCCATAGCCTGCAAACTCTGCGTATATTTTGGCTCCTCTTTTTTTGGCGTGTTCATATTCTTCGAGGATGAGAATGCCTGAGCCTTCTCCCATTACAAAGCCTGAACGCTTTTTATCGAAGGGGCAGCAAGCCTTGGCAGGATCGCCTGAAGCTAGTGTTTGCAAAATTGTAAATCCGCTTATTCCGAAACCTGTAATCGTAGATTCCGTTCCGCCTGATACGCATACATCGAGCCTTCCTGAGCGTACGAGGTCTAATGCGTTTCCGAGAGCATCGGTACCGGAGGCACAGGCTGTGGCCAATGTCCAAGACGGACCCTTTATGCCGAACTGCATACTTATATTTCCGGCTGCTTCGTTAGGGATGAGAAGGGGAACGGTCATGGGAGGAATACGGTCGGGCGCAACTTGAAAGTATTTTTTAAAGGCTTCTTGATAGATTTCAAAACCGCCTATGCCGTTTCCTATAATGATACCTGTGCGGTTTGCATCAATGTTTTCTTTTGAAAGGCCTGCATCCTTCATCGCTTGTGAAGCCGCGGCTACGGCAAATTGGGTAAAGCGTGCCATTTTGCGTGCATCTTTTTTATCCA
The DNA here is from genome assembly GCF_024181285.1 of Treponema sp. OMZ 790. Classification (NCBI taxonomy): domain Bacteria; kingdom Pseudomonadati; phylum Spirochaetota; class Spirochaetia; order Treponematales; family Treponemataceae; genus Treponema; species Treponema sp. OMZ 790. Next base: position 3,075,370 of record NZ_CP051201.1, read on the forward strand.
TAAATTGCGAAGCATCAAAATTTTTTACTTCTGCCGCTATTTGAATCTTAAAATCGGTACAATCAAATTGGGTAATGTTTCCGATTCCGCATTTACCTGCTTTGATTCCTTCCCATGTTTCATCGAGGGTGTTCCCGATGGGAGTTACGGCACCAAGGCCTGTAATTACAACTCTTCTCATATAAACTCCTTTTTTGCGTAAGTCTTCCGCATTTTGTTCACATAACAGTTTATAGCACAAAGTGTACTTGCTTTTGCTCTGTGTGTCAAGGCCGATTTTTATGAAGTTGTGGAAATTGATTTTGTAATAAAGAAGTATTCCCTTACAAAACTCGTTAATCTATGCTATAATACAATCGATGAGGGAAGGGCTATGAGTACGTCAAACAGAAAATACAAGGATTCGGTTTTTGTTGATTTGTTCAGCGAAGATGAAAAGGCAAAAGAAAATTTTTTATCTCTTTATAATGCCTTACATGGTACGAATCTTACGGCAGTGGAGCAGTTAAAAAATATCAGGCTTGATCAGGTTCTCTATATGATATTCTATAATGATGTCTCCTACCTTGTAGATAACAAAATTATAGTTCTGGCAGAACATCAATCAACAATAAACCCAAACATGCCTTTACGCTGCCTTGAATATGTAAGCCGCCTTTATGAAACCCTCTTTGAGTCCAAAGAAAAATACAGCCGTAAACTTCTAAAAATTCCGAGACCTGAGTTCTATGTTTTTTACAATGGGGAAGAAAGCTATCCTTCCGATAAAACACTGAAACTATCGGATGCTTTCATAGAAAAGCCAACAGAAACTAATCTTGAGTTGGTTGTTAAGGTAATAAACATAAACCGGCAAAATCGTCATCCTATATTGGAAAACTGTAAAACGATGCAGGAATACAGTATATTTGTAGAAACGGTAAGGAAGTGGAAAGAAATAGATACGCAAAGCGGCTTTTTCAAAGCCGTTGAAGAATGTATACAAAACAATATTTTGCGTGAATATCTAAAACGCAAGACCAAGGAGGTAATCAACATGTTACTAGCCGAATATGATTATGAAACCGATATAGCCGTACAACGGGCAGAAGAAAGGGAAATAGCCTTTGCCGAAGGCTCATACCAAAAATCACTCGAAACGGCAAAAAAATTGCTTGAAATGGGTTTTAGCTCAGATTCTATTATAAAAGCAACAGGTTTAACTCTAAAAGAAATAGAAGCTTTATAAAGTATCAATCCTTTTGACTCCTTATGGCGGCTCTGCTTATCTTTCCGTTGTGGGTCTTAGGCAGGGCTTCTACAAATTCGAGAGAGCGCGGAGCCTTGTAGAGGGCTGCATTTTTCTTTGCAAAGAACATAAGCTCCTTTTCCAAGGCTTGGCTCGGCTTGTAGGTTTTGTTTAAAACAACAAAGGCCTTTACAGCCTGCCCTCTTTTCGGGTCAGGAACTCCGGTTACTGCACATTCAAAAACAGCCGGGTGTTGAAGCAAAACGGATTCCACCTCGAAGGGGCTTATACGAAAGCCGGAGCTTTTTATAAGGTCATCGGTTCGGCTTTCAAACCAAAAATAGCCGTCCTCATCCCTATAGGCTGCATCTCCCGTGTGATAAACTCCGCCCTTAAAAACCTCTGCTGTTTTTTCTTCATTTTTATAATAGCCGCCGAACATTCCGAAAGGGATTTTTTTATCCAAGCGTAAGATTATTTCTCCCGATTCTCCTGCCTCGCAAGAAGAACCGTCGGGGCGGATAATATCTATCTCATAGCCGGGGGCCGGTTTTCCCATCGAGCCGGGTTTTATTTTCATTCCCGGGAAGGTGCCGGTTGTGAGGGTAAGCTCTGTTTGGCCGTAGCCCTCGCGCAGCTCCAATCCTGTTTTTTCTTTAAAGGTGTTGAAAATATCCATGCTCAAGGCTTCGCCTGCCGTTGTGCACTCTTCGAGAGAAGATAAATCATAGTCTTCTATTTTTTCGCGGATTAAATATCTGTAAACCGTCGGCGGAGCGCAAAAGGAAGTTACCTTGTATTTTGATAATTTTTCGAGCAGATGTTTAGGGATGAACATCTTCATATCGTACACAAAGACGGAACAGCCGCAAAGCCACTGCCCATAGATTTTTCCCCACATGGCTTTCGCCCAGCCTGTTTCCGCAACGCTTAAATGCCTTCCGCCTTCTTTTACATTTTGCCAAAACTTTGCCGTTGCTATGTGCCCGAGCGGATATAGAAAATTATGCTCTACCATTTTAGGATTGCCCGAAGTGCCGGAAGTAAAGTACAAAAGAGCCGTGTCATTTCCGCAAGGATAGGCGTCTCCTGCTGGGGGCGTAAACTCATCGCTCATATTTTTTACAAGCTTATCAAAGGAAATCCAGCCCTCCATCTCGTCGTGAATCCAAACAAGAAGGGGTTTATTATAAGCGGATTCGGCTGCCTTTTGAATTTCTTCCTGTAAGTTTTTTTCTTGTACGGCCATGACCATTTTTATATTGGCTGATTGAAGGCGGTATTCGATGTCGTGGGCTGCGAGCTGAACCGTTGCAGGAATGGCTATGGCTCCGATCTTATGCAGGGCCGGAAGAACGAACCAAAACTCATATCTTCTTCTCAAAAAAAGCAAAACCGTGTCGCCTTTTCCTATTCCCATCGCCTTAAAAAAGTTTGCCGTCTTATTTATCTGCTTTGCCAATTCTCCGAACGAAAAAATCCTTTCTTCGGTTTCATCACACCAGACGAGGGCTTCCGTTTGAGGGCTTTCCTTAGCCATTCTATCTATTATATCGTAAGCAAAATTAAAATTTTCGGGAGCTTTGACTGAAAAAGAGTTATGTACTGTTTCCCAATCATCGCTTTCAATATAGTTTATGTATTCTTTATAAAACATTTTTTCACCTATAAGACTATAGACAAAGCTTTTCCCAAAAGGTTGCAATAGAAAAAAACGAAAAAATATGCTAGAATTTGGTTTTAAAAAAGAGGATTTATTTTAAAGAAGGCTTATTTTTATGGGAGAGCTTATATCAAGGACAACGAGCGATATCCTTTTGGATATGCTGATAGAACAAAACGGAAAACCTCTTTCGGGCGAAGAAGCTGCCTTGCGCTTGGGGCTTTCGCGGGTTTCCGTTTGGAAGGCAGTACAAAAGCTAAGGGGTGAAGGCTATGATATCGAAGGCGGAAAAAATAAGGGCTATGTACTAAAGTCTTCTTCCGATGTGTTAAACGCTTTTTTTATCGAAAAGAACTTATCAGGCCCTGCGAAATCTGTTTGCGGCGGTAAAATCGAGGTTTTTAAGACGATAGATTCTACAAACACCGAGGCGAAAAGGAGGTTGAATTCTTGCAGCAATTCAGAGCTGCTCCACGGAACTCTTCTCTTTGCTGAGCACCAAAGTGCCGGAAGGGGCCGCTTTTCGCGAAAGTTTTATTCACCTGAAGGAGCGGGCCTCTATTTTAGTCTTATTTTTTCCCCCTCAATTCGGGTAAAAGATAATAGGGAAGCTCCCGATCCAAGTCTTTACACGGCAATTTCGGCAGTAGTCATATGCCGCTGTTTGCAAGAATTGGGCTTTTCTCCAAAAATAAAATGGGTAAACGATATCTATCTTAACGGAAAAAAAATATGCGGTATCTTAAGCGAAGGAATTATCGATATGGAAACCTCTTTGGTGCAGGCCGTAATTATCGGCATAGGCCTCAACGTAAAAGAGTCGAATTTTCCTCCCGAACTCAAAAACAAGGCCGGCTCACTTTTTAGTGAGACTCTTTCACTTTCCGGCAAAGCCGGTATTCCGTTTAAAGAAGTCTCTTCTTTCAACCGGAATGCCCTAGCTTCTTCTATTATATCAAATCTAATTGAAGCATTTTACGGCCTGCATTCTCAAAGCAGATTAATGGAAGAGTATAGAAGGCTATCCCTCCTTACAGGAAAAAAAGTGAAGGTTTTGCCCTTTGCCGGCGCCCCCTATGAAGCCTTAGTTCTGGGAATCAGCGATTTGGGTCATCTTATAATAGAAACAGAGGAAGGAAAAAAGGAAGAAGTGATTTCTGGTGAGGTTAGTTTGGAGCTTGAGGCTTAAAAACTTTATTTTTAGTATCGGCATTTTGCTAGACATAAACACTAAAACATGCTAAAATACAGTGCAAGTAAAAAATTGTTAGTCCGATTTAAACATGCGGAAAAGATTTAGGAGATAAAGTTATGAGTTTTGTAGATGAGATGAAAAGAAAGGCAAAAATGTACGCTAACCGCCTTGTTTTGCCTGAAGGTACTGAAGAAAGGACTCTCAAAGCAGCCCGATCTATCGTAGATGAAAAATTGGTGTCGGAGCTTTTTTTAATCGGTTCCGATGAGGCTGTTTCTGCTGCCGCTTCCAAGGCAGGAGTAAAGCTTGATGGTATCAAGATAATCGACCCGAAAAAATCCGAATGGCTTGATTCCTTTGCCGAAAGCTATTACGAAAAAAGAAAGGCCAAGGGCATGACCCTCGAACAGGCTAAAATAGATATGAGTGCAGATTTAGGCTTTGCCGCAATGATGCTCGTTCAGGATAAGGCAGATGCTATGGTTGCAGGAGCCTTAAACACAACAGCTGATGTTCTCCGTGCAGGCTTAAAGGTTATCGGAACTCTTCCCGGAATGAAAACCGCTTCTTCATGTTTTTTGATGGATACAAAAAATCCCAAACTCGGAGCAAACGGAGTCTTTATCTTTTCGGACTGTGCCGTCATTCCTACTCCCAGCTCGGAACAGCTGGCCGACATTGCCTGCTCTGCCGCCATGAGCTGTAGAACCTTTGCAGGAGTTGAGCCCATTGTTGCCATGCTCTCCTTTTCTACAAAGGGCTCAGGAGGCGACAAGGATGAAAATATTTTACGCGTCCGCGAAGCCGTAAAAATCTTAGAGGAAAGAAAGCCCGACTTTGTCTTTGACGGAGAAATTCAGTTGGATTGTGCTATAGTTCCTTCCGTTATGCAAAAGAAGGCTGCCGATTCTCCCGTCAAGGGACAGGCCAATACCCTGATCTTCCCTGACCTTGGAGCCGGAAATATCGGATACAAACTGGTACAAAGAATTGCCGGAGCAGAGGCCCTTGGACCTTTCCTCCAGGGCTTTGCAAAGCCCATATCCGACCTTTCCAGAGGCTGTTCGGTAGACGACATAATCACCACCTCGGCTGTAACTTTGGTTCAAGCCGGAAGAAAATAAAGACTATGGCTAAGTCTGTAAATGCGCTTATAAATGAAGCCATTGAAGCCGGAAAAAAACGCGACTATAAGACTTCAATTTTAATTTTAGAAAAACTTGCCGCAGAAGGCTTAGCCGAAGTATCTTCTCCCTTTTACGGCGAAAAAAAGGGAAATCCCGAAATATATTTATACCTGTCAAGGGCTTGGGCTGCCGTACACAATTACGGCAGATCCATCGCCTATGGCAAGGCCTACGTTAAAAGGTGCTCATCGGACCTTGCTGTAAATAGCACAAGTCTTCCTATGGGCTTCTTTTTTTTGGGCCGCTCCTATTTGGCTGCGGGACAGTATGACAAAGCTGTTTATTGCCTTGAAAAAAGCTTAAAACTCAACCCTCATCCTCTTGAAACGAGGGCAATGCTGGGCTCTGCCTATTTAAAATGGAAAAAGCCGCGGCTTGCCAGAGAAACCTTTGAGGGAGCCTTAAAATTTGCTCCTTCCGATGCAAAGCTGAATGCCGGATATTTAAACTCTCTTTTTGTGGAGGGTGTCTATGAATTAAGATGCGGCAACGCAAATATGGCCCGCCAAATGTTCAGCTTTGCAATAAAAAACGGAATCGACGGAGTTGCTCCTCGGCTCTACCTTGCGCATGCCCTCAAAATGGAAGGCTATCTTCCCGAAGCTCTATGTCAGTACGAGGCTGCCTGCGAGTTTGAACCCGATGATCCTGCCCTAAAATGGTACCCTGCAATGATAAAGATGCAGCTGGGCGATGCTGCCGGAGCCGCCGAAGACTTTGCAAAGTTGGGAATTGAGCTTCCCGATGACGGAGTTTCGGACCGCTTTTTTGCAATGGGCGTTATCAAAAAGCACATGGAACGTGGAGACTATTCAAGGGCTGCCGTTGCTGCCCGCATCTTTATAAAAAGTTTTGGAAGCGATGCCGAAATCAGGCTTCTTGCTGCAGAAGCTCAGCGTTCTATGGGCAACACCAACACGGCCTTAGGCCATTATAAATGTGCAATCGAACACGAACCTGAAAACCCTTATCCGCATTATGGCATAATGCTTGCCCTCCAAGAAGCATACCGCTGGGAAGAGCTCAGTGCTGCAATCCTGCGGGCCGAAGCAAGCGGAGTTTGCGATGCGGACGATATTTATTATTATAAAATAATTACCGCCGCCCATATCGATAATCCGCCCGAAGAAGTCTTACCTCATCTTCAAGCCCTTATTCAAAACGGAAAAGCCGATTCGGCAATCTTTAATGCGATGGGCTGCTGCTACATAAAACTTAACATGCCTGACTTGGCTCTCAACTGGTATGAAAGAACTTTAAGCATCAATGAAAAAGATGAAGAAGCTAAAATAGGAATTATCGCCTCTTACGAAAATTTACAATTAAATAAAGAAGCCGATGAGGCCTATGAAGCCTATCTAAAGGAATGGGGAAGAAATATTTACATAAGGCGGGACTACGTACTATTTTTGGAAAAATGCGAGCGTTGGGAAGATGCCGGCAACCAGCTTGAAATTTTGATGAGCCAAGGAGAAAAAGTTAATTTTGATCCCGAACTTGCCTTGTTCCGTCGAAAGGCCGGGCAGTACCAAAAAGCTGCTATCCTATATAGAAAGATGCTTAGGGCTAAGCCTGAGGAAAGACTTTTATTACATAATCTTGTATTTTGTCTTGATAAGATGGGGCAAACAAAGATTGCCCTCGACCTATTAAAAGCTGCCGAAAAAATGTTCGGTATTAAAACCGATTCTCTGCTTATCAAGGGTATCCTTCAAATGCGCTTAAAAAAGAAAGAAGATGCAATAAAAACTTTTCAATACATATTGGAAAAAGAACCTAAAAACAAACATGCAGCCGAATTCTTGGAAAAAGCTTACGGGAAGTAATTACTTTATTTATGGAGGAATGATGATTTTTATTTATTATCCGAAATGTACTACATGTATAAATGCAAAAAAATGGCTCGATGATCACGGGCTTTCTTATACAGAAAGATATATCAAGGAGAAAAATCCTACAGCTGCCGAAATTAAAAAATGGCATAAAAAGAGCGGCCTGCCCTTAAAGAAATTTTTTAACACAAGCGGTTTGGTTTATCGCGGTTTAAACCTTAAAGAAAAATTACCGAACATGAGTGATGCGGAAATGTATAATCTTCTCGCAAGCGACGGTATGTTGGTAAAACGCCCCTTGTTAATTACCGAAACTTCTGTCCTCATCGGTTTTAAACCTAAGGATTGGGAAGCAGCTCTACAAAATCGGTAGAAACTTTTTCGTTAAATTTTTTGTCGTGCTCTACCAAGATAATTGCGGGACTGTACTTTAAAATCATCCTTTCGATTTGAAGACGGGAAATAACGTCGATATAGTTTAAAGGCTCGTCCCAAATATAAAGATGTGCCGGCTCGCAGATGGAGCGGGCAAGCAGCACTTTCTTTTTTTGACCGCTTGAATAGGTTTCCATTTTCTTGTCGAAATTGTCCTGCGAAAAATTCAGCTTTCTTAAGGTTGTCAAAAAAACCGTTTTATCTATATTGCACTCTTCGATAAAATCGAAAAGAGGCCCTTTTAAAAAATCGAAGTTTTGCGGGATATAAGAAACTTTTAATCCTTGCGCTTTTTTTAAGGTGCCGGAAAATTCTATTTTTTCTCCCGTCAGTAATCTTAAAATGCTTGACTTGCCTGCACCGTTTTTTCCGTTAAGGCTTAAAACCTCACCGGGTGCAAGGGAAAAGTCAATCGGTGAAAAAATCTTTTTACCGCCATAAGAAACCGAAAGTGAGGAAGCTTCAATAAGGTGTTTTGCATGATGAGTTAGAGGCCTCATAGGAATGTCTTCGATTATTTCGATGTTTTTTAAAAGTTTTTCCTTTTCGGCAACTGCCTTGTTTGCATTCCGCTCGATATTTTTCGCCCTCTTCATCAGCTTGGCGGCTTTGTGCGATATAAAGCCTCTGTCGCAAGGGCCTTGTCCTGTTTTTGTTTTTTCTTTTAAGTCTGCCCAGCCCACCTTTTGACGGGCGGCTTCTTTAAGGCGTTTTATTTCTTTACGCAGCCGGATATTTTTTTCCAACTCAAAATTATCCTGCCGGATTTTATTTTCTTCCCAAGTGTCATAGTTGCCGTTTTGTACATAGATTTTATTTTTTTCGATTGTTAAAACGCGGTCAACAGTCCGGTTTAAAAAATCTCTGTCATGCGAAACAAGAATAAACCCTTTTTTCTTTTTTAGATAATCGGCGGCAGCGGCCCGCCCGTAAGCATCCAAATGGTTTGTAGGCTCGTCAATCAGCATAAACGCGTTTTCATGTAAAAACATAACAGCAAGCAGCACCTTAATTTGCTCGCCCGAACTTAAGGTTTTAAAGGGTCTGTCTGCAATTTCTTCGGCGGAAACTTCCAGTAGGGAAAGCTCGCAATCGAGTTGCCAGTCTTCGAGATGAGGCAGACGGGAAAGAACCGCCTCGCGGACAGTCTTTTTTTCTTCAAGTGCATAAGGGAAATATTCAAAGCTCACAGGAGAGATAATCTTCCCTGAATATTCGAGTTTGTTCCGGAGTAAATTTAAAAAGGTGGTTTTCCCGTAGCCGTTCCTTCCTATAAGACCAAGCTTCCAATCCGTATCCAACTGTAAATTAAGATTTTCAAAAACAGGTTCCGCCGAACCATAATAAGCAAAGGCTAAATTCTTAACATCTATTAACATAAACATTCCTTAAAATTAATATTAGTTTTGAGACAAGATTTTAAATTTGAAGAATGTTTAGTTATTCATTTTAGATATTAAAAACTTCCTTTGATAAAAGATTTGTTATTTATTGGACCGATTGTACCACAAAATACGATACGGGTCAAGGCTGTACTTTAATGCTCTTGTTGTAAATTAAGTTTGAGATTTTTCAATATCCTTATGGCTTTTTCTTACTGCGTCTACAGAAAGTTTAATGGCCTCAGCGGTTCGGGTGATGTACTGAGCCGTAGGGCCATTTTTTAACTTTTCTGCAAACCATACTTTTATAAAGTTCTTTTTTTTCATCAACTTACCATTTACCAATTAATTTAAACCTTAAATTTTCCTACCTCTTTAGAAAGGTTGTCAATGCTTTGCTTATTCTTTTGGCTGATGTTGTTTACATCTTGGACGGCATTGCTTATTTGAATTGCACCTGAGGCCATTTCGTTCATGCTGTCGGTAATAACGCGCGTAAGTTCATCTAGTTTGCGCATTTCTTCGGCTACATTCTCTCCGCCTTTTAACATTTCAGCAGAGCCGTCATTTACTTCATTTGTTACCATGTTGATATCACGGATTGCAGTCAAAACTTCGCGGCTGCCGTTTTCCTGTTCGCGCATAGCATCCATTAGATTTTGACTCATTGTTTTTACCTGATCCGAAAGTTCAAAAATAATGTTGAACTTTTCTTCTGCAGTTTTTGCAGAGTCCGACAAGGTCTGTATTTCTCCCGATAGTATTTTAAGAGTAGAGGTGATGGTTTTGCCCTGAGTGCTTGATTCTTCTGCAAGTTTTCGGATTTCGTCTGCAACGACGGCAAAGCCTTTACCGGCTTCCCCTGCATGTGCGGCTTCAATTGCGGCATTCATTGCAAGCAAGTTTGTCTGGCTTGCAATATGCTGAATTACGTTTGAAGCCTCAAGTAGTCCGCCCGATTCTTCTGCAATGCGCTGAGTTACGCTGTTTGCACCTGTAACGGTTTCCTTGCCGTCTGCCGTAGCACTTGCAAGAGTTTTTATAACATCATTTGTTTTGTCGAGGGTTTGAGTGATCGAAGCGATGTTGCCGACCATTTGCTCGATGGCGGATGAAGATTCTGCAACGCTCGCTGCCTGATTTTCGATACTGGTGTTTAGCTGTTTTATTGTGCGGATAATTTCTTCAATAGTAGCGGCTGTTTCTGTAACGCTGGCAGCTTGAGTAAGAGTCTGTTGTTTTACGCCGTCGATATTTGCACTTATTTGATGGACTGCACTTGCAGTTTCCGTCATGTTGCTTGCAAGCTCTGTACCGATGTTGGTCATCTCGCTGCTGTTTTCTCCGACGGTTTTAATGGACGAGCCTATTTTTTCTATGGTCTGATTAAAGTACTGAGAAAGGTCGGTAACTTCGTCATTTCCGATAAGAGGCAGACGGACAGTTAAATCTCCTTCACCGTCAGATATATTTTGTAAAGCCTTAACGACAACTTTTATGGGTTTTATCATTCGGTGCGTGATAATAAAAACAATAATTAGGCTTATAAGTAAAATACCTAAGCCTATTATAATCATTTCAAGTCTCAAGTCATCGATAGTTTTCATAAATTCTTCTACAGGAGCATTAACAATTACTGTCCAGTCGGTATTTTTCATCTTTGCATAAGAGGCTATTTTTTTTACGCCTTTGTATTCAAAATATCCTACTGACGGTTCTTCCATTTCGACTGCCATTTTTTCAAAAGATCCGCAGGATTTAAGACTAGGATCGGTTTTGGATTCTTCATATGCATTTGAGCGTGATTCAACCAAGCTGAAATCTTTGTCGGCGACTGTACTGCCCGATTTGTCCAAGATATAGCATTCTCCTGTCTGTCCGACTACAATGTCGTCAATTACGTTAGAAAGATGTTCAGCATGGACATCGGCTGCCAATACCGCAACGATTTTTCTGTCCAAATTATAGACGGGAACGGCAAAGCTGATTGCGAATTTTCCGTCTGCCCGTGAGAGAATCGGCTCTGTTACAAATTTTTTCCCCCTAATTGCAGATTTAAACCATTCTCGGTCTTGTACCGAAACCAATTTCGTATTGGATAAATGGACATTCCCATTAGCATCACAGATAACCAAATTATTTATCAGCTTATTAAATTCTTCTTCGTGCTTTAAAAAGGTTATTTTTTCTGCGTATGAAATAGATGGATCAGTTAAGGCCGGCATACGTGCAATCCCTTCAAAAAACTGAAACAAGGCATTGATCTTACTGTCAATAATTTCTGCCGTGTCGGTTGCCTTGTCTTTAAGATGTATCTCAATCTTTTCCATAACTGCTTTGCGTGCAGTTTGCACTCCCATAAGCGCCAGTGTAAACCCGGCTGCAAAAATTAATGCGCTGAACACAATCATAAGCTTATTGCGCATTGAAAAACGTTTTCTTTCTTTTTTCATTTGTAAACTCCTTTATTGATGTGAAATTTATTATTTGAGTAATAGTGGTATATTGTGTTCTCTTTGTAATAATCCTTTTTGCAAATAAGCGAAGCAGATTCCGGCAGCGTACAAAAAATACCCGAGGGCATGGCAAATAATGTCCGTCCATGAACATTGTTTGCCTGCGAGTTTATAAATAAACTCGTATAATCGTAACTGCCGGCATCCGTGCCGGAACTTATACGTCGAGGACTGTTTTTTGTTAAGCGATAACGCAGATACCGATTTATTTGCAAAATTCGGGGTTATACAGTATTTGCTGCTATTTTGTCTAGTGGGTTTTGAGAAAAAGTTTAAATTTTTTAATAAAAAAACACTACACGATACCATGTCAAGTATTATAAGGGAAAGAAGCTGAGTTGTCAAGTAACGAATGTCAAAGTACAAATAAACGGCACTCGCCCTTCGCACTTCGACATTTGTACTTTATTACAGTTTTTCGATTTCTTCAATGCTTAAACCTGTAGCTTTCGCGATAGCTTCTACTGCAAAGCCCATTTCGGCTAAGTTTTTTGCCGTTTCAAGTTTAGTTTGATAAGAGCCTTGAGATATACCTTTCTCAATGCCTTGCTCAAAGCCTTGTTTTATTCCAATCATTAGACTTTCTTGTCTTTGTACAGCTATGTCTGTGTCGTAATCATATTCGGCTAGTAACATATTTATTACCTCCCTTGATTTTCTCATTAAGTATTCTTTTAAGATTCCTTTTTCTATACATATCTTTACCGCATTGGTAAAGCCGTTTTCAGGGTCGAGTTGTGTTTGCTTTCTTACCTCTTCTACAAAAAGACTGTATTCTTCAAGCAGTTTGCAACGGTTGAGTACTTCAGCTCCCTTACTTTTGTTGATGTTAAATACCTTTACCTCAAGTTCTAAGGGTACCCGTTCAGGCTTTGCGATAAAGGCATCCGACAATTTTAGCGTTGTAGTTTCAGGATAATCTTCTGTGCCGTTATAAAATACATAGAATTCAGGTGTGGGTATTTTTGATAATTTTCTTAAATACCTGTCGGTAGGTGTTTGAAGTTTCTCATAGAGCCTTGCTATATATTGTAAAAAGCGTAAAGGCATATTTTCATTTATAGTTGACTGATGTTCAGCAAGCACTATGATTTTACCGTCTACAAGACAAGAAACATCGTTTATAATGTTCATGTACATGACATTATCGAGCCTTATGTTTTCTACAGGACAAGAAAGCGGTAGATTTGTACCATGCAAGGCATTATAAAGCGATAAAAAGTTTTCTTTTGCTTTTTCGTCTTCGCTAAATAAATCGACAAAAACCGAGTCTTTGTATTTGCGGTTTGAACTGCTCATGACTACCCCCTTGTGTTTATATTCCGGCAAGGATGCCGGTTGGTTTCATATAGTATAGCATAGATTAGCGGATTTTTAAAGATTAGGCATAGATAAATCGCTATTTATGATTAAATTATAGATTTTCTTCTATAAAATTTTTTCTTTGGCTGTTATAAAGTTCTGCAAATAAACCGTTTTGAGCTAGAAGGCTTTCAAAGGTTCCTTTTTCGATTACGCAGCCGGAATCTATTACGATTATATCGCTGCAGGACTTTACGCTTCCCATCCTATGAGTTACGATAAGCGAGATTTTTCCCTTGCCTTGCATAAGAATGCTTTCGATAAATTCGTTTTCGGCTATCGGGTCTATCGCTGAGGTAGGTTCGTCAAAAAATATTATATCGCTTTTTTTGATGAAGGAACGCAAGGCTGCAAGCCTCTGTCTTTGCCCTCCTGAAAATTCTTTGCCGCCGTATTGCATTCCTAAAACAAGGGAGTAATTATTTTCAAGTTTCTTTTCAAAGTCTTTTCCTAAATATTTTACCTTTTCTACCTTTTCTCGTTCTTCTTCCCCAGAGTGCTCAGGCTTTACAAAAATATTTTCGTCCACAGTGTAGCCTGCGTAAACGGCAAAGTCTTGGAATACCGCCGAGAGCCTTTCCCTGTATGAATCCATATCCAAATCACAAAGATTATATTTACCGTTTATTATGATGCTTCCTTCTTGGGGCGTGTAAAAGCCCGTTAAAAGTTTTATCAAGGTGGTTTTGCCGCTGCCGTTTTTTCCTACAACTGCATAAGTTTTTTTACCGTCTATAAAAAGAGATAAATCTTTTATTGCATAATCGCTTATATCGTTTCCGTCCTTGTCGAATTCCTTTCCTCTATAAGCAAAACGAATATTCTTTAACTCGATGGATTCTATTTTTTCGTTTAAGATTATCCGCTCGGATTTTTCAATACCCTGATTTTTCTCGTTCCAATCCATAATATCAAAATAGTTTTGAAAGTACCCCATTATCGTAAAATACCATCTTCCGTACATAGCCAAATCCTGTATTTCGTATTGGGTGTACATAAAGGCTTGTACATAACCTGCTACGGCACCGACTGCAATTCTTTTTTTTACGACAATAAAAATCATTAAGAAAAATAAGGCTATCATAATCAGGGCGGAAACCAAGCTTGTAATCAATTGAAAGGCTAAGCCCCTATGAGCAATTTTGATAAAGTTTTTTAAATACTCATCTTTTATGCTCAAATAAGTATTTTTAAAGTTTTTGGTAAAGCCGAATAAAAAATTATCCTTTGCTTTTTCGCCTTCAAGTCCGTGCTTAATGTATGTAGCCATATTGAGTCTCTTATCTTGGAGCTTTTCGGTTTCAGCCCACTGAAGTTTTCCCGCCTTTTGCGAAATTAAAAACACGGGCAGGGTTGAAAAAATCATTAAAACCGGCAAAAGATAATCGATTGAAAATAGGACTGCAAACATGCTTATTAAATTTACAATGCGCTGAAAATTTAAAATGATGTTAAAAACATAGTTTTGAGGCCTAACCTGTAATTGTTCCCTTACCATGTCGACTTTTACGAGGTTTTCTCTTTTTTCAAAAAAAGAAAGATCGGTAAGACTTGCCAATTTTTCGGATAGGCCCGTCATAATGGATGCAGAAAATTTTTCGTGGATGAGGGCGTTTAAGGTTCCTTGCAGTTTTACGGCCAATTCGGAAGCGAGGGTGATAACAGCCCAAGCCGCCAAAAGCTTAAAAGTTTCCCCAAAGGCGATTTCCTTTGAGCTTTGTAAAAAACCGGCAATCAGGTCGATGAGCTTCATCGAAATAAAAATTCTTAAAGACGGGAAAACACCCAAAGCAAGGGTGAGCACAATTACGGCACTTACCCTTAAAGGTGAGGCCTTAAAAAAAAGCTTAAAGGTTCTGATAAAAGGATATTTAGTCATTTATATCTTCCCTTTCTTATACATTATCCTCGTGTATATGATTGTAATAATAGCTCCGACAGGGATGAGCATACTTATGGCCTTTCCCAGCTGAGGCATGGCAATAAAAAGAATCAGCATAAAGGCAAAGGGAACAACGGCAATCTTGGGATTTTTTGCGACGAAGACTACCAAGAGTCCGCCGAAAAGGGCAGGCAGGATGTTTTTAAAGGCCGGAGCCATGATGGGAGATTCCAAAATTGGTTTTAACTGAGTTAGCAAAAGCATTCCCGCTATTAAAATAAGGGTTGTTGTTATGGAAGAAACTGCGACGGCTATTGTGGTAACTACGTCGCCTTCTTCGGTGTTGGCTTCAACTTTTGCGGCCTCCAAGGCCAAGACTCCGCAGGGAACTTTTAAGTTTGTTAAGTTCCCTGTGATAAAGCCTACATAGGTTCCGCCTGCTCCTAGCATGGGTGCAAAGGTAAAGGCTTCAATAATTCCTACCGGCCAAAAAATAACGGCAACACCGAAAAGCCCCCTCAAAAGAAGCCAAAAATTGGGCCAAGTATTATAGTAAATACAGGTAAAAAGAGGATAAGAAAGAAACATTATAATGGCACCTACCATCCATATTCTTCCCCACCTATGTACACTTTTTTCGTATGAACTGAATTCAATCTGTTTATCTTTCATAACTCCTCCTATAAAAACTTTTTGCAGCAAATCTCAATTTGCGAAAAAAGTTTTTTCAAGTGTGTGCGGAAAGCACACACATACAATAATGCGACGTTTTGTACCTTAGGTACAAAACTCGGTAGATAAACAGTGAGGCTGAATTTCTGCCGAACTGTTTATCGTTTCTCCTATAAGAACCGCTGATTTAACCTATCAACATTGTAATCGGAATGGAAAAGGCCATCCCGCCCAAAAGGCTTATCGGCATAGCATAGCTTTCAAGCCATTTAGCCCTTGTCTTCTTTACGATTAAACCGCAGATAAGCATTAAGATGGCCGAAAAGAACATCACAAAAACGGGAATCCATCCCTTGAGTCCCAGACGAATTTCGGAAAATATCATTCCTAAAAAGGCTGAAATCATTCCCATAAAGAGGGCATCGATGAGGAGCTTGCTCCATTTTTCATCCTTGGACTTCATCTTAATAAGATTTTTTTGCATCTTGGGTAAGAAAAGAGCAATCACCACAATCCCCGAAATTATTCCGAGGGCCATAACCCAAGAAATAGTCGTATAGGCTGCCGCATCTGCAATCGGCTGATCCAAGGGAATATCCAAGACCGATGCTGCTGTGCTTGCAGCTGTAAGCTCATAGGTTAAGGCCCCTAGAACCGAAAGACGAAGCCAAGGCAGGGGAAGACCTAAAAATTTGGAAAGGCTTATCATTCCCAGAATAATGGAAATGGCGGGAGCGATCGTAAAAACCGCCGCTCCGGAAATAATTTGCTTTATCTTTTTTTTGGGCATGTTTAACTCTTTTGCCCGCTTTAAAGCCTTTACCAAAAAAAAGACTGATTGCAGCAAAACAAAGAGAATCACAACTCCCGCAAACCAAAAGAGCACAGAACTATTAACATCAAACATACATACCCCCAAACTTTTTTTATCGATTAATCAAATATTTATTACACATCCAAATTTGCGTAGACGGCGTTTTCTTCGATGAACTTTCGGCGGGGCTCTACTTCTTCGCCCATTAGGGTGCTGAAAATTCTGTCGGCTTCAACGGCATCGGGAAGGGTAACCCTCATCATCTTCCGCCTTGCAGGGTCCATGGTCGTTTCCCAAAGCTGGGTTCCGTCCATTTCACCCAAACCCTTGTAGCGCTGAACAGCTGCATTGTTTCCCCGTCCGATTTCGTCCAAAACGGAATCCCTTTCATCATCATTGTAAACATACCACTCTTTTTTATTGTGAGAAATTTTATAAAGGGGCGGCATGGCAATGTAGACATAGCCTCTTTCGATAACCTGAGGCATGTATCTAAAAAAGAATGTTAATAGCAAGGTGCGGATATGGGAGCCGTCAACATCGGCATCGGCCATTATTATGACCTTGTGATAGCGGAGTTTTTCTATATTAAAATCCTTGCCTATACCTGTGCCGAGGGTAGCAATAATCGGCTGGAGCTTTTCGTTGTTTACAACCTTGTCGAGACGAGTTTTTTCGACATTGAGCATTTTTCCCCAAAGGGGGAGGATGGCCTGAGTTTTGCTGTCCCTGCCTTTTTTGGCTGAACCGCCTGCAGAGTCTCCCTCAACTATGTAAACTTCACATGCTTCGGGGTCTTTTAAAGAACAGTCTGCAAGTTTTCCGGGGAGACCGAAGCTGTCTAAACCGCTCTTTCTTCTGGTAGCTTCCTTTGCTCTTCGGGCGGCAATGCGGGCTGCAGCCTCGGCAACGCATTTTTCCAAAACCTTTTCGACCTCGTTAGGGTTTTGCTCAAAAAAGAGGGTGAGCTTTTCGTTTACAAAAGAATCGACTATACCGCGAACATCGCTGTTGCCCAGTTTTGTTTTGGTTTGTCCTTCAAACTGGGGTTCGGGAACTTTCACGGAAACGATGGCGGTAAGACCTGCTCGGACATCTTCACCCGTGAGTTTTTCTTCCTTATCCATCTTTTTTACAAGTTTAGGATATTTCTTTAAAAACTCGTTCATTACGCGGGTGAGGGCTGTCTTAAAGCCTTCAAGATGAGTTCCTCCCTCGCGTGTATTTATATCGTTTACAAAGGAAAGAAGGTTTTCGTTATATCCGTCATTGTACTGAAGGGCAGCCTCGCAGATAATATCGTTTTTTTCGCCTTCGATAAAAACCGGAGCTTTAGGGAAAACTTGTTTTGATTCGTTTAAATAAGAAACAAACTGAGATATTCCGCCCTCAAAGGCAAAGGTAACTTCTTTTGGAGTGGAAAGGCGTTCATCCCTCATCGTGATGGAAATTCGGCTGTTTAAGAAGGCCAGTTCCCTCAAACGGGTTGCAAGCACTTCAAAATTGTATACGGTAGTTTCGGTAAAGATGGAAGAATCTACTGCCCACCTGATAACCGTACCGCTTTTTTCGGTTTCGCCTATTTTTTTTACGGGTTCAAGGATTGAGCCTTTTTCAAACTTTGCATAGTGCTCAAAGCCGTCCTTGTAAACCTTGGCTTCCATCCAGACTGAAAGAGCGTTTACAACCGAAACACCTACACCGTGCAAACCGCCCGAAACCTTGTAGGAGCCCTTGTCGAACTTACCTCCGGCATGGAGGCGGGTTAAAACCAGCTCCAAGGCACTTATTTTTTCTGTCGGGTGAATATCTACAGGAATACCTCGGCCGTTGTCTTCTACACGCACAATATCGTTCGGTTCAAGAACTACCAAGATTTTATCGCAAAACCCGGCCATAGCCTCGTCTATACAGTTATCTACGACCTCATAAACAAGATGATGAAGGCCGTCCGGCCCCGTTGAACCTATATACATACCCGGTCTTTTTCTGACCGCTTCCAATCCCTTTAAAACCGTAATATTATTTGCCGAATAATTTGACTTTGTCATTTTTTTTTCCTTAAAAACTTATAAATTCCCATAAAATTTGACAATAAATGCCTTTTTTCATTCTATCATTATTGCAAAAAAAAGTAAAGAAGTAGTATAATGGCCGGGT